>CAVXXE010000118.1:0-72322 GCA_963765595.1 uncultured delta proteobacterium | reverse complement strand
TTGGCCCCCATGATTTTCGAAACGTCCAGACAAGCCCGGTTTCTGATTCCAATGGCCGTTTCCCTGGGATTCGGGATTGTGTTTGCGACCCTGATCACCCTAATGTTGGTACCCTGTCTTTACTTGATCGTTGAAGATCTGAAACATTTGCTCGGTACCAGGGAAACGATTCCTTTGGATGTCCCAACGCAAACTAAATAAATTAGCTAAAGTTTGAAATGAACTAAAATGAACTAACATTTCGGTATCCTGCCAATTTTATAAAAGCAGATAGAGCGTAGCGTTTCCTTTTGAAAACCAATATTCCATCGTTCCACCATTCCATTTCCTTCCGGGGTAAATTCTGAAACCCCAAAAAACTCTATATTCTCATCAGGTGGTAGAAATTCCGAGATGTTGAATTAGCGTATTTCAATCACCACCGGTAATTTCATCTCAACAATGTCCCCAACGCCAATCCCATGTTCAGCAAACCAGCCCTGATTGACTTCAAGTGCATACCTAACCGGCTGTAACGAGCGATAACGCTCATCGGTTTGCATCGGCGTCATATGGTGGATGCTTGATATCAGTCCGGAATCATCGAGAAAAGCGATAGACAGGGGAACATGGGTGTCCTTCATCCAAAACGTCCTTGGCCCAAGGGTCGGATAGATAAATAACATGCCATGATTTTCAGGCAATTTAACCCGATGGGACAATCCACAGATGCGCGCTTTGGGTGTGGTCGCCAACTCCACTGCCAGGGTATGGCCTTTTATGGAAATTGTGGCAGCTGGCAGTTCAAGAGGACACGCCAAAGTTTCTAGCGATATGAAAATCAAAATAAAAGACAAGGCGATACAAGTCCCGCCGGATCTGATGAGGTAGAAACTGAGAATGGATGAGGTAAACATGGATTTAAGCTGTTAATGCCAAAATAACCGATTCGAAACGTAAACATCCTATAATTATTAAAATTTTTTATGAATATCAATAAAAACCTGTTGACAGGCATGAAATTTTTATTTAGGGATTTGGAAAAAGTTAATTCCTTCAAATTTTTTTTCACGTTCTTGATTTACATCTATTGAGATCCACTCTACTATTCTAAAACTGATTTTGCCCGGATAAACCAAAGCTCAATCGCTTGTCTAAAGTTTGAATATCGCAAAAAATGAAGGTCCCCATGGAAATCAAAGAAATTGCCAACCAAAAGGGCAAGTATCTGATCCAGGTTCCCCCCGGCCGCGACCTTCCCGCGACGCTTTCACCGGCTACGGCTCTGGGGGTAAGGGCCTTCCATCGTCAACTGCCGGGCTACAAACCCACACCACTGGTCCGGTTGGAGCGTTTGGTCCGGGCCTGGGGCTTTACCGATATCTTCGTCAAGGACGAAGCGCCCCGCTTCGGGTTAAAAGCCTTCAAAGTGTTGGGAGGCAGCTATGCGGTGGCCCGGCTGGTATGCCAAAAGCTGGGCCGGCCCCTGAGCGAGGTGCCCTATGCCCAGCTGGTGAGCGATAATGTACGGCAACGCATCGGGCAGATCACCCTGACCACGGCCACCGACGGTAACCACGGCCGGGGCGTCGCCTGGGCGGCCGAGCGACTGGGTCAAAAGGCGGTGGTCTACATGCCCAAGGGGTCCGTACCCAGCCGGGTAACCGCCATCCGCTCCCATGGTGCCAAGGTGGAGGTTACCGATCTAAACTATGACGACGCCGTCCGCCTGGCCTGCCGCATGGCCGCCGAAAACGGCTGGTACGTGGTTCAGGATACGGCTTGGGAGGGATATACCGAGGTGCCCCTATGGATTATGCAAGGGTATCTGACCATGTGTTCGGAGACGGTCGATCAGTTGCGGGCAGAAGACGCCTATCCGACCCATATATTTGTGCAGGCCGGCGTGGGCGCCCTGGCCGGGGCCGTGGTGGGCTACCTGGCCCAGGTATTTCAGGAACCGCGTCCCAGGTTCATCATCATGGAGCCAAACAATGCGGCTTGTATCTTCGCTTCGGCCGCCGCCGGCGACGGGCGGCCTCACGCAGTCACGGGGGACCTGGACACGATCATGGTCGGCTTGGCCTGCGGGGAGCCCAACCCGCTTTCCTGGGAAATACTGCGCGATATTCCCAGCGCGTATGTGAGCTGCGACAACTGCGTGGCCGCCAACGGCATGCGGATCCTGGCCAATCCGGTGGGGGGGGACGCTCGGGTGGAAGCGGGAGAATCCGGCGCCGTGGGCATCGGTTTGATGGATCTTCTGGCAAACCATACCGATTTTGAGGCCCTGAAAGACGACCTTGAGATGGGTCCCGATTCCACCCTGCTTTGCTTCAACACCGAAGGTGCCACCGATCCGGTCAACTACCAGGAGATCATCTGGCACGGCAAATTTCCGTCTAGTGCTTAATAAAATTGAAGAATCCAGATGAGAGTTCGCCATGTAAATAATTGGAATAAATAGATATATCACCACTTTTTTTTAAAGAGGATTCAATCTAATTGACTTAACATCAATTTCTCGTGGGAGTGGCTTTCCAGCCACGAAAAGAAGTTGCTCTAAAATCGTAATCGTTTAATCGCGGCTGGAAAGCCGCTCCCACATGGATAACACCAAGCCTTAAGTTAAAACATTAAAAGAAGGTTTGAAGACTCCAAGCTTAGGCCCTCAGTACAGACCTCGTAATTTACTATGAAAATAGCTCTTTTGCTTGGGCATTATTTATGTATATTGGCCCCCAATTTCCATGCAGTCCCATGACAGTTAATGTATCACAGCCATTTTTCCAAGCTGATTGATGAAATCTGTAACAATTATTTTTGTTCATTTTATGGCAAAACATTTTCCGGTTTATCCGGGAGGGGAGGATTTGCACCCATGTCACCACTAAACTTTGCCAGGATTAAAGAGTTGGCCGAGAGTTACCAGCCCGATATGACCCAATTTTTACGCGACATGATCCGTCTGCCCAGCGAAAGCTGCCAGGAAAAAGCGGTTGTCGAACGGATCAAAACAGAAATGGAGAAGGTGGGATTCGATAAAGTGGAAATCGATCCCATGGGCAATGTCCTGGGCACCATCGGCAACGGCAAGCATATGATTGCCATGGACGCTCACATAGACACCGTGGGTGTGGGCAACAAGGACAACTGGGAATTTGACCCCTACGAAGGCTACGAGGACGACGAGGTGATCGGCGGTCGCGGCGCTTCAGACCAGGAGGGCGGGATGGCTTCCATGGTCTACGCTGGCAAGATTATCAAGGATCTGGAACTGGAAGGCGACTACACCCTGGTGGTGGTCGGCACCGTTCAGGAGGAAGATTGCGACGGTCTGTGCTGGCAGTACATTATCAAAGAATCGGGAGTGAAGCCGGAATTCGTAATCTCCACCGAGCCTACCGACGGCGGCATATACAGGGGCCAGCGCGGCCGCATGGAGATCAAAGTAGAGGTCAAAGGCGTCAGTTCCCACGGTTCGGCCCCCGAACGCGGCGACAATGCCATCTTCAAGATGGGGCACATCCTAGGTGAATTGGAGGCCCTGCACGGCCGCCTGAAAACCGACGATTTCCTGGGCAAAGGATCTTTAACCGTTTCAGAAATATTTTATACGTCACCATCCCGCTGTGCGGTGGCCGATGGCTGCACCGTCTCCATCGACCGCCGCCTGACCACTGGTGAAGACAAAGAACTCGCGCTGCAGCAAATCCGAGACCTCCCGGCGGCCAAAGCCGCCAATGCCCAAGTATCCATGTACCCTTATGATAGGCCCTCTTACACGGGTCTGGTTTATCCGACCGACTGTTATTTCCCCGCCTGGGTGATTCCGGAGGACCACATGGCAACCCAATCGGCGGTGGCGACCTACAAGAACTTGTTCGACGAGGAGCCCCGGGTGGACAAATGGACCTTTTCCACCAACGGCGTTGCCATCATGGGAATGTTCGGCATCCCCTGCGTAGGCTTTGGGCCGGGCAAGGAAGCCGAGGCCCATGCGCCCAACGAAAAAACATGGAAAGCCGATCTGGTCCGTTGCGCGGCCTTCTACGCCGCTTTGCCGCTCAAATACTTGGAAATGATTGAAGATTGAAGATTTATGGATGTCGCTTCGCTCCGTCTTTTTAAAATAGAAAGAATTCCTTAAATATTCAATCTTCAATTCCACCTTGCCCGGATTCGGGAGGTAGACCATGAACGAAAAACTTGTTTTTATCGCCATCGGCGGCAACTCGCTGATCAAGAGCAAGGCGCTGCAAAAGGTCGAAGACCAGCATCAAGCCATAAATGAGACGGTCCGGCCCATCGCCGACCTGATCGTCCGGGGCTATCAGGTGTTGATTTCCCATGGCAACGGCCCTCAAGTGGGGTTTATCATGCGCCGCTCCGAAGTGGCCCGCCAGGTGACCGGGCTGCACCTGGTTCCGCTGGTCAACGTCGTGGCCGACACCCAGGGCTCCATCGGCTATCAGATTCAGCAGTCCTTGAACAACGAATTGGCCAGCCGGAATACCCAGGGGCAGTGCGTCACGGTGATCACCCAGGTCGTGGTGGACCGGGACGATCCCGGCTTTAAAGAACCGGCCAAACCAGTGGGTGAATTCTTCGACGCAAAGCAGCTGGCAGAAATCCGCCGGGATTATCCGGACTGGACCCTGGTCGAAGATGCGGGCCGCGGCTTTCGCCGGGTAGTGCCGTCACCGGAACCCCGTGAGGTGGTCGAAAGGCCGGTGATCGAGTCGCTGCTCAAAAGCGGCTACCACGTCGTAACCGTAGGCGGCGGCGGGATTCCAGTGGTGCGAACCGACGAGGGCTTGGCGGGTGTGGATGCCGTGATCGACAAAGATCTGGCTTCGAGCCTGCTGGCCGCCCAGTTGGGTGCCGGCCTGCTCATCATCTCAACAGCGGTGGAGCAGGTCGCCTTGAATTTCGGCAAACCCGATCAAATGACCATTGGCAAAATGACCGTTGCCGAGGCGCAGCGATACATTGCGGAGGGACACTTTGCCCCCGGCAGCATGCTGCCCAAAATTCAATCCGCCCTGGGTTTCTTAAAAAACGGGGGACAAGAAGTGATCATCACCGCCCCCGAATTCATCAAAGAGGCTGTGACTATGGGCCGCGGCACCCACATTGTGCCGTAGAAGAAGACAGAGGGATTTGATTTCGGAATTCGGAATGGGGAAGGCGGAATGAAGTGAGGAGCAGCTTTTATGACCAGTAGCCAATGACTCGAAACCCGTAACCCGTCACTTGATATCAGAATACAGAGGTCCGAAGACAAAGTAGAGAATCCGGGCCCAGAGTAACAGGCGTTGGAATAACCCTGGAGGAGATAATTTACTAACAGACTTTCGTAAATTCGAAATTCGAATATCAAAATCCGAAACAAATCCGAATCTCAAATGGCCAATGACAGAAACAGGAATGATGCTAAAAGCTGGCATTTTCTCGTTTGGGTCATTGGAATTTAGGTCATTGGAATTTGTTTCGAATTTCGGATTTCGTGCTTCGGATTCTATTCAGGGTCGTAGATCCTGAGGCAGAGTCACAAATCTCTGACCTGGCCCAAAAAACCAGGTTTTCAATGACTAAATTATAAGGAGCGTATCGCTATGGATACCGTCAAAATCAAAGCGCTCATCAATCAACTCGCACAGCTCGACTACCACGATATGTATCTCAACGACTTTCTGCTGACGTGGGAAAAGAGTGACGACGACGTGCGCGCCACATTTCTGGTGGCCCAGATCCTGCGGGGTCTGCGTCAGAAAAATATCTCCAGCCGCATCTTCGACAGCGGTCTGGGCATTTCCCTGTTCCGCGACCAATCCACGCGCACGCGCTTCAGCTTTGCCAGTGCCTGCAATCTGTTGGGGTTGGAAGTTCAGGATCTGGATGAGGGCAAGTCCCAGGTCGCCCATGGCGAAACCGTGCGCGAGACCGCCAATATGGTTTCCTTTATGGCCGATGTCATCGGCATCCGCGACGACATGTATATCGGCAAGGGCAATGCTTATATGCGCGAAGTGTCCCAGGCCGTAAAACAAGGCTTTTTGGAGGGTGTGCTCGAGCAGCGCCCCACCCTGGTCAACTTGCAGTGCGACATCGACCACCCCACCCAGTCCATGTCCGACATGTTGCACCTGATCAACACCTTTGGCGGAGTCGAGAACCTCAACGGTAAGAAGATCGCCATGACCTGGGCCTATAGTCCTTCTTACGGCAAGCCGCTTTCCGTGCCCCAGGGGATTATCGGGTTGATGACCCGCTTCGGCATGGAGGTGGTGCTGGCCCATCCCGCCGGGTATGAGGTCATGCCCGCGGTGGAAGAGGTGGCCCGGCGCAACGCGGCCCGGAGCGGTGGCAGTTTTATCAAGACCAACTCCATGGCCGAAGCCTTCGAGGGCGCCCATATCGTTTATCCCAAGAGCTGGGCCCCCTTCGCCGCCATGGAGAAGCGCACCGACCTGTACGGCAAAGGAGACCATGACGGCATCAGCGCTTTGGAAAAGGAATTGCTTGCTCAAAACGCGAAACACAAGGATTGGCAATGTACTGAAAAATTGATGGCAGTGACCCACGAGGCCGGCGCTCTGTACATGCACTGCCTGCCCGCCGATATCACCGGCGTGAGCTGTGCCGCGGGCGAGGTCGAGGCCAGCGTCTTCGACCGCTACCGGGTGCCCATGTACCTGGAGGCCAGCTATAAGCCTTATATTATTGCGGCCATGATCTTGCTGAGCAAAGTGAAGACGCCGGCGGACAATCTGAATGGTCTTCTTGATGCCGGCCTTCCCCGTTTGGGTTAGCACAGGAAATCCAATTAAATACGAATACCCGCCTGCCATGCAGAGTGCGTTGGTTTGGGTCATCATTGATTTACAGATCAGATGGTTAAATTTGCCTCACATTGGTTCCAAGGCATTTCGGGCAGGTCGAATAGTGAATTTCGAAGAAGAAGAAAGGAGGGAATCCCATGTTTAAAAAAGTATCTATAGTATTTATTTTAGTAACAAGCCTGCTGGTCTCGGCAACTGCGCTGCCCGTTGCCGCCAAGGTGATTAAATTGGCCCATTTGAACCCCCAAAAGCCCTTTGATATCGCCACCGCGGCGGTCGCTGCAGTATTTAAAAATGAATTGGAAGCCCGAACGGGCGGGGAGCTCATCGTCGAAATTTATCCCAGCGGGACCCTGGGAAATGAGCGTGAAACGATGGAGCAGGTCAAAGCCGGCATCACACAGAGCTACATCGCCTCGGTCGGCGGTATCGCGCCGTTTTATCCCCTGATTGACATTACCAGTCTGCCATTTGCCTACAGCTCCTATGAAATCGGCTGTGAACTCTACGACGGCCCCTTTGGGCGGGATCTGGCGAAAGACATTCGAGACAAGACCGGAATACGTGTCTTGGGATTTATTCCGCAAGGATTTTTTCAGTTCACCAATTCAAAACGCCCGATCAAAACACCCGCCGACATGCAAGGGTTGAAAATGCGAACGATGAACAATCCCTTGCACATGGAATTTATGAATTCCTTGGGTGCCGCAGCCACGCCTGTGGCCTGGGCCGAAATTTACACGGCCCTTCAAACGGGTGTTGTCGATGGACAACATAATCCGATTACGGTCATCAACTTAGGAAAAATCTTTGAAGTTCAAAAGTACCTGACCCTTTCAAACCACATGGCCGGATTGTATGTGTGGGTCATCAACGACCGGTGGTTCAACGCCCTGAAGCCTGTTGAAAAAACGGCGGTGCAGGGCGCTGCCGATGCAGCTGTGATCGCAGGCCGCGGTATTGACCGGTTGGTTACGGCAACCGAAAAGGGTTTGCCGGCCCTGGCAGCCGCAATGGAAATATATACTCCGACTCCTGATGAGTTGGAACAATTTAGAGAAATCGCCATTCCGGCGGCAAAAAAATTTTTTGGGCAATCTCTTGGCCAGGATGGAACCATGTGGGTCGAGAAATATTTAAACGCCGTAGAGGAAATCAAAAAAGCTTCAATGTCAAAATAAAATGCAAACTCGATCAATCGGCTCTCTAATCCTCAAGCTGAGTTTTATTATTGAGCGTCTTGCAGCCTATCCATGTATTGCTGCAACCGGTGCCATGACGGTTGTCGTGCTCCTGGGCGTGTTGTTCCGCTATGTCTTGCAGTCGCCGCTTTCCTGGTCCGAGGAAGTCGCCCGTTATCTCATGATCTGGGCGGCTTCCCTGGCGATAAGCATCGGTATCATGCGCCGGGAGCACCTGGGAATTACATTTGTCACCAGTCGCATCCCAGCCTCGGCGCAAAAATATGTGGCGATTCTAGTCAATTTGGCTGTGTTATGGTTTCTGTGGATCTTAACCAAATTTGGGTATTATATGGCGCTGGAAGGCCAAACTCAGCTTTCCCCCGTCCTGGCCAAATATAAAATTAACATGATGTGGTCGCTTTCAGCCATCCCGGTAGCCGGTGCTTTGGCAATAATTCAAACCATCTTGCAGATGATGAGTGATATTTTCAGGAAAAAAGAAGACTTCGATACCAAAGGGATGGTGGACATCTGATGTTATTATTTATTAGTCTCACGTTCTTTGGTTTGCTTTTATTGGGAACGCCTATCGGGTTTGCACTGGGTATCACAGCGGTTTTGTCCCTGGCGAAGATGGGGGGGGTGGAACAGCTTCCGATTCTGCTCAATCCAGGATCGGATGTCTTCATTTTTAAAATGGTCTCACAGCGCTTTTATGCCGGACTCGATATGTTCACTTTGATGGCGATGCCTTTTTTTATTTTTGCGGGCGCCATCATGAATAAAAGCGGAATAACGCATCGTCTGGTGAAATTCTCAAACACGCTGGTCGGTCATCTTCGTGGCGGTCTGGCCCATGCCAATATTGTTGCCAGTATCTTTTTTTCCGGGATGACCGGGGCGGCCGTCTCCGATACAGCAGCCATCGGAACCATGCTGATTCCGGCCATGGTAGAGGATGGGTATGACAAGGATTTCAGTGCGGCGGTCACGGCAGCGTCCTCTATCATCGGCCCCACAATTCCGCCAAGCAATATGATGGTTATTTACGGGTCGTTGATGAGCGTATCGATTGCCGGTTTGTTTGCGGCCGGTTTTGTGCCCGGCCTCTTAATTGCCATCTTCCTCATGATCCTCTCCGGATTCATCGCCAAAAAACGCAACTATCCGAAAAATGCCCGCAGCAGTCTGAAACAGATACTTCTTGCTACCAAAGAAGCAATACTTCCCTTATTGATGCCAATCATTATTCTGGGGGGCATCCTGACTGGAATCTTTACGCCGACCGAAGCCGCTGCAGTTGCGGTGGGGTATGCGTTCATCATCGGATTTTTTGTACTGCGAACGTTAAAATTACAGGATATTCCCGATCTTCTGTATCAAACCGGCAAAACGACCGGCGTCGTGTTTCTAATTATTGGATCGGCCTCAATTCTCGGATGGATCCTAACCATGGAACGCGTTCCCGAAGCGGTTGCCGCAGGCTTTTTGAGTGTCAGCAACAATCCGCACATCATTTTACTTTTCATTCTCATCCTCATGCTGATTGTCGGCATGTTTATGGATATCGCGGCGGCTCTGATTATCCTGGGCCCAATCCTGCATCCGATCGCAGTCAATAATTTAGGGATCGACCCAATCCATTTTGGAATTATCATGGTGCTTTCGCTAAATTTGGCGTTGATGACGCCCCCGGTTGGGGCGTGTCTGTTCGTGGCCTGTAATATCAGCAAACTCTCACTTGAAGCGTTAACCAAAGCGATCTGGCCTTTTATCGTCGTTGAGGTCATCGCCCTGTTTATCATTGCTTACTGGAGCGACCTGGTTTTATTTTTTCCGCGACTGGTGGGGGTGGGGTGACAGTTATAAATTTGGGATTTTGGATTTTCGAATTTGGATTTAAGGTCCGCCTCCGGCGGATTAATCTAATATAAAATGATAGAGCGAAGCGATACAATAAATCTGCAATCCCTCCGGGGCGTAGGTCATTATGGCACCTCCGGGCCGGAGGCCAAAATCCAAAATCTAAAATGGCCCCAAAAAGCTGAGGTAACGGAATAAAAACGGGATGAAAGTTAAGGGCCGCGTTATGTATGATTTCATCACCTTAGGAGCCAACCATGATTACGTTTGCCTTAAACGGTCAGAAGACGGAATTTGCGGGCGATGAGAAAACGTCTCTTTTAACATACCTTCGCGAAGAGAAAGGCATTACGTCCGCCAAGGACGGTTGCTCAGGCCAGGCCGCCTGCGGTGCCTGTCTGGTGGAGGTGGGCGGCAAGGCTGCTCTGGCCTGCGCCACGCCCCTGCACAAGGTCGCAGGTAAGGAAGTGGTCACCCTGGAAGGACTGCCGGAAAGCCTGCTGCGCACCCTGGGCCGCGCCTTTGTTTCCAAAGGCGCCGTACAGTGTGGTTTTTGCACCCCGGGTTTTCTGACCCGGACCAAGATCCTGCTGGAAAAAAATCCCGACCCGACCCGCCCAGAGGTTGTCAAAGCCATGGGTTTTCACCTCTGCCGCTGCACGGGTTACGTCAAGATCGTGGACGCCGTGCTCGAAGCCGCCGCCGCCCTGCGTGAGGGGCGGGAGATTCGCTTTGAAGATGGCGCCGGCATCGGTGTTTCCAGCCCCAAATACAGAGCCTTCGAACGCGCCATCGGCCGCAAACCCTTTATCGACGACCTGCGCTTTGATGGCATGGTCCACGGCGCCCTGCGTTTCAGTGACCATCCGCGCGCCAGGGTTCTTTCCATCGACATGGATGAAGCCGGCAAGGCCCCCGGCGTTATCCGCATATTCACCGCCGAGGACATCCCCGGCGAACGTAACGTGGGTCCGATCGTTCAGGACTGGCCGGTCATGATCAAGGTCGGCGAAACCACCCGTTACATCGGCGACGTACTCGCCGGCGTAGTGGCCGAAACCGAAGACCAGGCCCGCAAGGCTGCCAAACTGATACACGTCGAATACGAAGTCCTGGAACCCCTGACGGACATGACCAAAGCCGAAACCAGTCCTGTCAAAATCCATGCGGACGGTAACTTGCTGTTCGCTCAGACCATCCGCCGGGGCGAGCCGGTGGAAAAAGTGCTGGCCGGGTCCGCCTATGTGGCCAGGGGGGTTCTTGAAACTCAGATGGTCGACCACGGCTTCCTTGAACCCGAGTCCTCCGTGGCAGTACCCTTTAAAGACGGGATACAGGTTTACACCCAGAGCCAGGGCATCTATGCCGACCACCATGAGATTGCCTCCCTTCTTGGATATCCCCGGGAAAAGGTGGTGGTGACCCTGGTGGACTGCGGCGGCGCCTTCGGCGGGAAAGAGGATTTAACCGTGCAGGGCCACGCTGCCTTGTACTGCCATCATCTCAGCAGACCCGTAAAAGTCCGCTTGTCCCGTCCCGAATCCATCCGCATGCATCCCAAACGCCACCCCATGCGCTTGGACTACGCCCTGGGTTGCAACGCGAGCGGTATAATCACCGCGCTTAAAGCCGTCATTCTTGGTGACACCGGCGCCTATGCCTCCGTAGGCCCTCCGGTGCTGGGCCGCGCCGCCACCCACGCCGCCGGCGCATATCATGTGCCCAGCGTGGATATCGAGGCCAAGGCCGTCTACACCAACAACATCCCCTGTGGCGCCATGCGCGGCTTCGGCGTCAACCAGGTCACCTTCGCCATGGAAACTATGGTCGAACAACTGTGTGAGATGGGCGGCTTCGATGCCTGGCAGTTCCGCTACGACAATGCACTGGACACCGGTCTGATGACCACCACCGGCCAGGTACTCGGAGAGGGCGTGGGGCTCAGGCGGACATTGCTGGCCGTCAAGGATGCCTATGAAAAGGCCGAGTATAAAGGTCTTTCGCTGGCGATTAAAAACTGCGGCATGGGCAACGGCATGATCGAAGTCAGCGAGGTTAAGATTGAGGTCCTGCCGGACGGAAAGCTGATCTTGCATCATGGCTGGACCGAGATGGGCCAGGGCATCCACACGGTGGCCCGGCAGATTCTGTGCAATGCCGTGGGGTTGGGCGATTGCGAGTTGATCGACATCAAAGTGACCACCGCTTCGGCGGCTGTCGGCGGTGTAACCACCGCCAGTCGCGGCACCATGCTCCTTGGCCGTTCCATCATCGATGCGGCCCTGAAGCTGAAAAAAGACCTCGAAAGTAATTCTCTTGAGGAGTTGGCAGGGCGCATTTATGAGGGCAGCTTTGTCTGCGACTACACCCATGCCGAGGGCCGGCCCGGCAAGATTGTTTCTCACATCGCTTACGGTTTCGCAACTCACCTGGCGATTCTGGACCAAAAGGGCGGCGTCGATACCATCTATGCGGCCCACGACTCGGGTCGCGTCATTAACCCGCTGCTTTTCGAAGGGCAGATCGAGGGGGGAGTGGTCATGGGCCTCGGTTATGCTCTGAGCGAAAAAGTGCCGCTGGCGGAAGGCCGCCTGACCTCTGAAAAATACATTTCTCTCGGCATCCCCAAGCTGGCTAAAGTGCCGCACATCGTGCCCATCGCCGTCGAGGAAGATGATCCCGAAGGCGCCTTCGGCGCCAAAGGCGTCGGTGAGATTGTATGCATTCCAACTGCGCCGGCAATTGCCAACGCTTTTTACAGGTACGACGGTGTCAGGCGGTACGCGCTGCCCTTGAAGCCTCCCGCCAAGGTGAGGTAATGTCATCGAATGTCGAATGTCGAATGTCGATTGACGAATGTCGAATTAAGGATGAAAGCCTTTAAATTAAATAATGAACAATGACAATTGAGCGTTGGTGGCCGGCCACCGGCGGCTTAAAATAGACAGAATACATTCATTCGACAATATTCAATATTCAAATCTCAAATAAGATCAAACGCCAATTGTTTAGAATTTTGAATTTCGGTGATTGTGATTTATTTGTTATTTGTTATTTTATAATTGCTGAAACCCCTGGCCCAGACCTAACTTTGGATGAATCTGGAAAATAAGACATTATTGGGATCTCTTGCAGTGAACAGTAAGAATCCGTCATAGCGCACCAGGGCGGGCTGAACACTGAAACCTTCATTTTATTACAACATGTTGTCAGAAAAAACCCGATAAGCGCCTAAGGAGGGGTTAAATGACGCTATATTTGAAAAACGCCAACTACCTCGACGCGGACACCCTGGAACTCCGCAAAACCCATCTCGCGGTCGAGCCGGGTCCCACGGGCGGCTTGGTCTTTCGTGATTCCATCCCCTCCGACGGCGAACTGTCGGCCCAGGACAGGGTGCTGGACTGTCGGGGCCGGCTCGTGACCAGGTCTTTTGCCTGCGGCCATCATCACATCTATTCCACCCTTGCCCGCGGCATGCCTGCTCCGCCACGGATCCCTGCCAATTTTCTCGAGGTCTTGGAATACATCTGGTGGCGGGTGGACAAGCGCCTCGATCGCGATATGATCGAGGCCAGCGCCCTGGCCGCGGCTCTGCACATGGCCAAACACGGCGTGACCTTCTGCGTTGATCATCATTCCTCCCCCAACGCTATCGAAGGTTCCCTGGCAACCATCGCCCGGGCTTTTGAAAAGCTAGGACTCGGCCACCTGCTGTGCTACGAAATTTCCTGCCGCGACGGCCAGGGTCCTGTCGAAGCGGGCCTTGCCGAAACCGACGCCTATCTCTCTTCAGGCCGCAAGGGCCACGTGGGGCTGCACGCCTCGTTCACCGTCGACGACGACCTGCTTGAAAAATCCACCGAGCTCGCCCGCAAACACGGCACCGGGCTGCACGTGCACGTGGCCGAGGACCTGGCCGATCA
Organism: uncultured delta proteobacterium; assembly: GCA_963765595.1. GTDB lineage: Bacteria > Desulfobacterota > Desulfobacteria > Desulfobacterales > JAFDCJ01 > JAFDCJ01. The sequence goes on along the minus strand of CAVXXE010000118.1, from coordinate 58,525 downwards.
GGAACACTGCCTGAAAACCTACGGCAAGCGCGTCATTCAGCGTTTAAAAGCGTTCGGTGCCCTGGAAAGTCCCCGCACCATCCTGGGCCACTGCCTGTTCCTCGACGACAACGAAAAAAAACTCTTGCGCGAGTCCCCGGTGTGGGTCGTGCAGAACGTGGAGAGCAACCAGAACAACAACGTGGGGGCCACCGGCTACACCGAACTGACCGGCAATGTCATGCTCGGCACCGACGGCATGCACAGCGACATGCTGCGCAGCGCCAAAGCCGCCTATCTTGTGGGTCAACACACCGAGGGCGTTTCCCCGGATCAGATGTATGCGCGCTTTCGCAACGTACATCGATTCATCCAGGCCATGGGCGCCGAAGGTGACGGCGAAAACAACCTGGTCATTCTGGACTACGACACCCCCACGGCAATAACCTCCGAAAACTTTACCGGTCACTTCATCTACGGCCTCGAATCCAGCCATGTCCTGAGCGTCATCGCCCAGGGCAAAGTGATCGTCGAGGAGCGCAGGATCACCAGCGTCGACGAGGCTGAGATTCTAGCCTACGCCCGCGAACAGGGCCAGCGTCTCTGGCAGAAGCTGGCGCAAGCTTAAGGCAGATATCGTTCAGTGGTTTTTATGGCAAAAAATATTTAATTATCGAATGCAGAATAACAGAGGACAAAAGTCGAAGGATTGAATATTGTCGATTGAATATTGAATATTTGTGGAATACTGTCGATTTAAAAAAGACAGAGCATAGCGATTCATTAAATATTCAATTTTCAATCTTCAATCGTCAATTCCGGCTTGCCGGGATCAGGGGGTAATAATGGAAAAGGATAAATTCTTTTGTACCGACATAGACACACTGCTCAAGTGGATACTTTCCGATCTTGAAGAGCGAAACGAAATTTTCGGCATTCCCCGGGAACTTTTTTTCGAGCCCGGTGAGTCCGATCCGTTTCGCATGCGCCGCTACGGCCAAATCCTGGAAACCCCCCTGGGCGTGGCCGCCGGGCCGCACACCCAGCTGGCCCAGAATATCATCGCAGCCTGGCTGTGCGGCGCGCGTTATATCGAGCTGAAGACCATCCAGGTGCTCGACGAGCTGGAAGTGACCAAGCCGTGCATCGACATGACCGACGAGGGATACAACTGTGAATGGTCACAGGAGCTAAAGCTCGACCAGTCCTTCAACGAGTATCTTAACGCCTTCGTTCTGATCTATATCCTGCGGGACAAGCTGGGGTGGGGCGTTTCTGAGGAGCCGGGCTTTATCTTCAATATGAGCGCCGGCTATAACCTTGAGGGCATCAAAAGCCCCACGGTGCAACATTTTTTCGACCACATGAGCGACTGCTCCGCCGAGCTGGCCGAAAAGATCGAGCGCATTGCCGCGTTCTATCCGCGTGTGAAAGAACTGAACATCCCCGGCACCATGTCCAACAACATCACGGTCTCCACCATGCACGGCTGTCCGCCCGAGGAAGTCGAAAAAATCGGTCGTTACTTTGTCGAAGAGCGCGGGTATCATACCACCATCAAACTTAACCCGACCCTGCTTGGCGCCGAAGGTCTGCGCAATATTCTCAACCACCGACTCGGTTTCAGCACCGAGGTCCCGGACGAGGCTTTCGGGCACGATCTCAAGTACGACGACGGTGTCGCTTTGATCGGCGCCATGCTGGATGCCGCCCGCGAAAATGGTGTCGTGTTCAGCCTGAAGCTGACCAATACCCTGGAGACTTCCAACATCGAGCAGAACCTGCCCAAAAACGAAGGCATGATCTACATGAGCGGCCGCGCACTGCATCCCATCAGCATCAACCTGGCTGCCAGACTCCAGGAGGAGTTCAAGGGAGTGCTGGACATTTCCTTTTCCGCGGGGGTCGACTGCTTTAACATCGTCGACACCCTGAGCTGCGGCCTCAGACCCGTGACTGTCTGTTCCGACGTATTGAAACCCGGCGGATACGGCCGTCTGTCTCAGTACCTGGAGCAGATTGCCGGCGCCATGCAGAACGCCGGCGCCGATTCTCTGAAAACCTGATGCTGGCCCGCGCAAGCATTGAGAGCGAACCCGCGGCACGGCTTGCCAACCTGAAGACCTATGCCGCTGATGTCGTTGCAAACGGTCGCTACGCCAAGGAGACGTTTCCTTTTGAAAACATCAAAACCGGGCGCAGTCTGCCGCGCTTCGACTGCGCCGGCGCGCCTTGTGTGACCGCCTGCAGCACGCGGCAGGACATTCCGCGCTATCTTGAATATACCGCCCGGGGCGACTTCGAAAACGCTTACAATATCATCCTGGCCACCAACCCCTTCCCCAACGTCCAGGGTATGGTCTGCGATCATCTGTGTCAGTACAAGTGCACCCGCCTGAACTATGATGCTCCCCTCATGATCCGGGAGATCAAGCGGTTTATTGCCCAAAACCAGGACGGGGGCCTGGCCCTGACCCCGGCGCCGGCCAACGGCAAGAAGGTTGCCGTCATCGGGGCCGGTCCCACCGGTCTGTCCTGCGCCTACTTTCTGGCACTGGAAGGTTTCGAGGTGGACATTTATGAAACCAAGAAATTTGCCGGCGGCATGGCCGCCGACGGTATCCCGGTCTTCCGTCTCGACGATGGCAGCCTGTCCAAGGACATCGACGCCATCATCGCCTTGGGCGTCAGACTGCATACCAACTTTCGCATCGGCAAGCAGGAATTCGGAGAATTGCGCGAATCTCACGATTATGTTTACATCGCCATCGGTGCCCAGGAAAGCATCGAACTGGGCGTTCCCGGCGAAGATGCCGCCGGTGTCATCGATCAATTGAGCTTTCTGAGCGCGGTGCGCCAAGGCCAAAAGCCTGATCTTGGAAAGAAGGTGGCGGTGGTCGGTGGCGGTAATTCAGCCATGGATGTCGCCCGCACCGCCAAACGCTTGCTGGGAAAAGATGGGGAAGTCAGTATCGTCTACCGCCGCACGCGCGAGGAAATGCCTTCCGATCCCGAGGAAGTGCAAGCAGCCATAGATGAAGGGATTAAGCTGAATGAACTCACCCAGCCGGAATGTATGTTAGTGGAAGATGGCCGCGTGACGTCCAACGTGTGTTTCAAGATGGAGCTGGGTGAAAAAGATGCCAGCGGTCGTCCCAGACCGATCAAAATCGATGGTTCCGAATTCGAATTGAATGTTGACACGGTAATTACGGCCATCGGCCAGCGCGTGGTGCTCGATTTTCTGCCCGGCGGCGAACTGACCGTGGACAACGACAGCATGGAAACTCAACTCGAGGGCCTGTTCGCCGGCGGTGACGCCATCCGCGGCGCTTCCTCCCTGGTCAACGCCATCGGCGATGGTCGCCGCGCCGCCGCGTCCATCATGAAAAAGGCCGGTCACGAGCCCAGGGTCCGGCTGGCGCCCGAGGACCGGCGCCGGCCTAACCTGATCGATCTCGGCCGCCGGCAGGCCCGCCGCGTCTTCGGGCCCGAAATGCCCGAACTCGGGCCGCAAGAACGACTTAATTTCGAGCTGTACGTCAAAACCCTGACCGAGGCCGAGGCAATCGATGAAGCCTCCCGCTGCCTGCAGTGTGACCTGGTCTGCAATGTCTGCGTCTCCGTCTGCCCCAACAGGGCCAACCTTGCCCTGCGGGCCGAACCCGTCTCCTACCCGCTGCAGCGTGCCGAAAAAAAAGATGGCGGCACGGTGGTGGAGACCCTGGGCAAGGTTGCGATCGGCCAGTCCTACCAGATCGTCAACATTGCCGACTTTTGTAACGAATGCGGCAACTGCGACACCTTCTGTCCCACCAGCGGCGCGCCTTACAAGGATAAGTTCAAGATGCACCTGACCCACGCGAGTCTCGCAGCTTATGGTGAGGGCTTCCACCTCGCCGGGCCCGGGCGCATGCAAGCCATGTTCGGTGGCGAACCCGTCACCCTGACAGAATCCGACGGCACCTTCGTTTACGAGGATTCGGAAGCGAAGATCGAGCTCTCGGCAGATACGCTTGAGGCCCGCAGGGTGGAACTCAAAAACGGAACCGACACCAAGGATCTCAGCCAGGCGGTGGAAACAGTCGTGCTTTACCGGCTGGTGAGTTCACGACAGCCCTTTGCGGGATAGTAACCGTTCACGGGTTCAGGGTTCAGAGGTTCAGGGTTCACGTAAAAAATAGTTCACCGCAGAGACGCAGAGAACGCAAAGGAAGATGGATCTTCCTTCCATTTTCTAATGGTTCTTATCGCTTTCCGTCCTTCCTGTCCGCTGGTTTAGCGGATCAACGGAAAGCAATAAAAATTAACCCTCAGCGTCCTTTGCGTCTCTGCGGTGAACTGTTATCAAAAAAGCAAGCACTTAGTGAGGAGGTCGAAAATATGGCTGTAGGTAAATCTCCCAGGCGCAAGGATGCCGTGGCAAAGGTCACCGGGCGGGCGCGCTACACCGACGACTTGAGCATGCCGGGCATGCTGTATGCCAAATATGTCAGAAGCCCCATTGCCCACGGCCGCGTCCTGCGCATCGACACCGATAAGGCCCGAAACCTTCACGGCGTGGAAGCCGTTTTCACTTTCGAAGACGTATCGGATCGGCGGTTCGCTACCGCCGGGCATCCCTATTCCTTCGATCCCAACCACGCCGACATCGCCGACCGGCGTCTGCTGACCGGCCACGTCCGCTACCATGGCGACGAGGTCGCTATTGTCGTCGCCAGGGACCGGTTGACCGCCGCAAAGGCTGTTGGCCTGATCCAAGTCGAATATGAGGAATATCCTGTCGTGGTGAGCGCGCCGACCGCGTTGGCCGCGGACAGCCCCCCGATTCACGAGGGCGGTAACCTGATCAAGTCACATCAGTTCGAGGTGGGAGGCGAGCTTAAAAAGGCTTTCGAGGAAGCCGATGCGATCGTCGAGAGCGATTACAAAACCCCCATTACCTGGCATTGTCACATGGAGAACCACAGCGCCTATGCCTACATGGATGACATGGAGCACATCGTGGTGGTGTCCTCCACCCAGATTCCGCACATCTGCCGCCGCATCGTGGGCGAAGCCCTGGATATACCGTGGGGTCGGGTGCGCGTGGTCAAGCCATATATTGGCGGGGGGTTCGGCAACAAGCAGGATGTGATTCTCGAACCCATGGTCGCCTTTCTGACCATGAAGTTGGGCGGTGTTCCCGTAAAGCTTGAACTGCCCCGGGAGGAATGCTTCATCGGCACCCGCACCAGGCACTCCACCCGGATCAGGAACCGCGCCGCTGCAACCAGGGACGGCGTTCTTAAAGGGCTGGATATTGACTGCGTTTCCAATACCGGTGCCTACGCCTCCCACGGCCACGCCATTATGGGCGCCGCATGTTCCAAGTCCTGCAACCTGTATCCCCGCAGCGTCATCAAGGTAAAAGCCACGACGCATTATGCCAATGTTCCGACCGCCGGGGCCATGCGCGCTTATGGCTCCCCACAAGTTATTTTCGGCATCGAGTGCATCGTCGAAGAGGCCGCCCGCGCCATCGGCATGGACCCGGTGGACTTTCGCCTGAAAAACGTGGCCCGCCAGGGCGATGTCAACCCGTTGAACAAGAAGGAAATCCTGAGCTGTGCGGTCGTCGAGTGCCTTGAGAAAGGCCGTCAGCTCATCCGCTGGGATGAGAAGAAGAAGGCCTATCAGAACCAGACCGGCGATGTCCGCCGGGGCCTGGGGGTGGCCTGCTTCAGCTACGGTTCCGGCACATACCCCGCCTGCGTGGAAATTTCAGGTGCCCGCCTGATCCTGAACCAGGATGGTTCCGTGCATCTGCAGATCGGCGCCACCGAGATCGGCCAGGGTTCCGACACGGCTTTTTGCCAGATGGCGGCTGAGACCCTGGGCGTGACCTACGACAACATTCACGTCGTCAGCACCCAGGATACCGACGTCACCCCGTTTGACACCGGCGCTTACGCATCCCGCCAGACCTATGTCGTGGCCCCGGCCGTCAAGCAGGCCGCCGGGCAACTCAGGGCCGGCATCCTGGAACATGCCGCGCTGATGACCGGACAGGTTCCTGAGGCCCTGGACCTGATCGACGGCAACATTGTCTTCGCCAACAGGCCGGAAACGGTCGTTTTGCCGCTGGGTGAAGTCGCTCTGGATGCATACTACCACAAAGACCGGGGGGGACAGCTGACCGCCGATGTGTCTTACAAGACCCGCACCAACCCGCCGTCCTTCGGCTGTACTTTCGTGGACCTCGAAGTGGATATTCCCATGTGCAAGGTCACCATCAGGGAAATCTTCAACGTCCACGATTCCGGTGTGATCATTCATCCGTTGATGGCCGAGGGACAGGTCCATGGCGGTCTCGCCATGGGTATCGGCATGGCCCTGTTCGAGGAACTGCTGATCGACGAAAATTCCGGGCGTATCTATAACAACAACTTACTCGACTACAAGATGCCCACCTGCATGGACATCCCTGACCTGGGTTGTGCCTTCGTCGAGACCCGCGAGCCCACCGGCGGATACGGCAACAAGTCTCTGGGAGAACCGCCGAACATTACGCCCGCCCCGGCCATTCGCAACGCCATCTGGGATGCCACCGGCGTCAAGATCGACGAAATCCCGATGACCCCCAAGATCCTTTACCGGTATTTCGCCAAAGCCGGACTGATATAGAGGAGAACGAACATGTTTGCCATTGACCGTTACAGCAAAGCACACAGCGTGGAGGATGCCGTCAAGTTGCTGGTGGCTGATCCCGAGGCCAAACTCATCGCCGGCGGTACGGACGTTCTCATCCGCCTCCACGAAGGCAGTAAGGACTTTAGAAGCCTGGTGGACATCAACGGCCTGGCCGCGCTGAAGGAAATCACCGAAGAGGCCGACGGTACCGTCCGCATCGGTTGTTTGGCCACTTTCAGCGAAATCATGGATTCGGACGTCGTCAACAAGCGCGTGCCCGTGATCGCCGAAGCGGCCGCCACGGTTGGCGGCCCACAGCTGCGCAACACGGCCACCATGGGTGGCAACATTTGCGCCGGGGTCCCCTGCGCCGACAGCGCCGGCGCCCTGCTGGTGCACGAAGCGGACCTGGAAATCCGGGGAGTTGACGGCGAGCGCGTCGTTCCCGTGATGGGCTTCCACCTGGGACCCAACCGGGTTGCGCTAAAGCAGGGAGACGTGCTCGTGGTGTTCCGCATCAGGCCCGAGAACTACAAGGGCTTCGGAACCGCCTATTACAAATACTCCATGCGCGATGCCATGGACATTGCCACCATCGGCTGCACAGCCGCCGCCCGTCTGGACGGCGACAAATTTGCCGAACTGAGGCTGGCCTTCAGCGTTGCCGCTCCGACGCCGGTTCGCTGTGAAACCGCCGAAAAAGCCGCCCTGGGCCAGCCGCTTTCCGAAGAAACCCTGAAGGCCATCAGAAACGCAGTGGAAAAAGACGTCAACCCGCGCAATTCCTGGCGCGCCACCAAAGAATTCCGCCTGCATGTCATCCGCACCTTGACCCAGCGGGTTGTCAGGCAGGCCGTTGAAAGAGCAGGAGGAAAATTTTAATGCAAAAAAACATTACCTGTACCATTAACGGCAAGCAGTACTTTCTTTCGGTGGATGTGGGGCAGTCGCTGCTGGAAACGCTGCGAGACCTTGGCGTCACCAGCGCCAAGCAAGGCTGCGGCGTCGGCGAATGCGGCGCCTGCACGGTCCTGCTGGATAACATTCCGGTGGATTCCTGCATCACCCTGGCCGTGTGGGCGGACGGAAAGACCATCCGCACGGTTGAGGGTGAGTCCAGGAACGGTCAACTCTCCAGGGTCCAGCAAGCCTACGTCGATGCGGGCGCCGTGCAATGCGGTTTCTGCACCCCGGGCCTGATCATGACCTCCACCGCTTTCGTGGAGAAGCATAAGGATCGCAAGGTCTCCCGCGAGGAGATCCGCAAAGGCCACGCGGGCAACCTCTGCCGCTGCACCGGGTACGAGACCATCATCCGCGCCGTGGAAATGTGCCTGGAAGATTCAGAGTGACCGTTCACGGGTTCAAGGGTTCAGGGTTCAGAGGTTCAACGAATAAAGACAAGGTTGAATCCCACCAATAGCGGGAAACCTGTGAGCGCATGAAAAAGAAAACCATGAACTTTGGCTGCCGCTGGTCGGGCAGTGGTGAACTCTGATTCTGTGAACCCAACAGAAAGGCAACCCTGAACTTAACACTGAACCTGAACACTGACACCCGACACTTGAAACTATTAAGAATTCGGAACAAAGACGGTTTCTCATCGTCCAAAACGAAAAGGGGTTACTTATGAACGAAAAAACAATGGATGTTGACAGTGAAGAGGAAAAGGATGTCTTCGATCTCATCTACCAATTAGATGACAATCCCCCTGTAAAGGAAGGAATGTTCGCGGCGCTTCAGCACCTTTTGGCGATTATTGTCGGAATTATTACACCAACCCTGATTATCGGAGGCGTTCTGGGCTTGGGCAGCGAGATCCCCTATTTGATCAGTATGGCCCTGATTGTTTCAGGCGTGGCCACATTCATCCAGGTAAAACGGATCGGACCGGTGGGCTCCGGGATCTTGAGCATCCAGGGAACCAGTTTTGCTTTCCTGGGAGCCATCTTGACGGCCGGATTTATGGTGAAAAATCAGGGCGGCGGGACGAAAGAGATTTTATCGACTATCTTTGGCTTATGTTTCTTTGGCGCGTTTATTGAGATGATCCTCAGCCGTTTCCTGCAACATCTGCGAAAGATAATTACACCGGTCGTTACCGGAACGGTTGTCACCCTCATCGGCCTTAGTCTGGTCAAGGTGGGAGTCATGGATATGGCCGGCGGTAAATGGCTGCTTGACAACAAACCGGATCTGTTTGGCAGCGCCCAGAACCTTTTTCTGGCATTTCTTGTCCTGGTTATCGTTGTTATCCTGACCAGTAGCAAAAATCAATTTCTGAGAATGGGCTCCATCGTGATCGGATTGATCGTCGGGTACATAATTGCCGCGTTCATGGGCAAAGTCAATTTTAGCGCATTGCAAGGCTTGCCCCTGATAAATATCCCCATCCCGTTTAAATATGGTTTCAGCTTTAATCTGACGGCCTTCATCCCGGTTGCGTTTATCTATCTCATCACAACCATCGAATCGACGGGCGATCTTACGGCCACATCAATGGTATCCGGCCAACCTATCACAGGAGATCTATACATGCAGAGGATCAAGGGCGGCGTGTTGGGAGACGGTGTCAATTCCGCTATCGCCGCGATGCTCAATACGTTCCCCAATACGACGTTCAGTCAGAACAACGGTGTGATCCAGCTGACCGGCATTGCCAGCCGTTATGTGGGCATGTATCTGGCCGGTTTCCTGGTAATTCTCGGACTGTTTCCGGTTATCGGAGCGTTCTTCCGTTCATTGCCGAGCCCCGTGCTCGGGGGCGCGACCATTGTCATGTTCGGGACGGTCGGGGCGGCAGGTATCAGGATCATCGCTTCCAGTGAGATAGACAGACGCGATATGATTATTATGGCGGTTGCCTTCGGTCTGGGATTCGGCGTGGCCTATGTTCCGGAGTTTCTCAATAAGGCGCCCAAGGCCATCCAGCAGATTTTCGGATCAGCGGTGACCACCGGCGGGATTTCGGCGCTTCTGCTGAATGCATTTTTGCCAAGACCTAAAGATAAGAGGTAACGTTTCGAAAAAAGGGGGCCCATTGATGATTCAGGAATTTTTTAAACCACAGACAATGGCTGAAGCGGTCGCACTGAAAGATAAGTATAGGGATGCGGCGGTATTTATGGCCGGTGGTACGGACGTGAATTGCCGGGATAGAGCCGGTGAGGTTGAAATGGTTATTGGGATCGAACAGTTGACGCTTAATAAGATTTCAAAGTCGGATGAAGCGCTTTCAATCGGCGCCGGTGTAACGATTCAGGAATTAATTGATTCGCCCAAAGTTCCGGATCAACTTACGATTGCCGCCGGGCATTTTATGAACCGCAATATTAGAAATATTGCCACCGTCGGCGGTAATATCGCCTCCAATCATACGACTTCCAATTTAATACCGATTCTTATTGCCCTGGATGCCGAATTGAAGCTGGCCGGCTCAGAGCCTTCGGTGTCCGTTTATGATTATATTACCCAGGAAATGAGCCGTCTGATCGCAAGTATTACAATTTCATCTGAAAATTTAAAGAAACCCTATAGCTTGCGGAAATTTTCACATACGGCCAATGATATCTCAATTATTACGGCGGCGGTCTCGTTTAATATTCAGGATGAATTCGTATCAAACGTCAGGGTCGCCGCCGGTGGTGTGAGCAGGCATGTGGTGCGTTTGACGGAGTTGGAATCCAAATTGGAAGGAAACAAGCTGCCTGCACGCGCGGAAATTGAAGATGCGGTAAAAAAAACCGTATCCCCGCTGAAGGATATCCGCGGGGGGGTTCAATTTAAAAAATACCTGGCGGGTGTCTTGGTGAGTGATTGTATTTATAATGCCGAAACCGGGAAAAATGACGATTGACGAATGACAAATGCCGAATTAAGGAATTCTGTCGATTTAACAATTATTGGTATTCAAATGGCGGAGCAAAGCCTCCCCTCCGGCCTGTAAGCCTATGAAGCCTACGGGCTGGCCTCCGGCTCGTAGCGGCACGATCCTACGCCTCGGAGAGAAGCGGGCTCGTAGGGGTTGTAGCGCCTACGCCTCGGAGAGCGACCTCCACAATTCTTCATTCGTCATTCATCATTCGTCATTCTAAAAGTGGGGAGCGAAATTAATCATGAAAATAAATGTTACCTTAAATGGTGTACCAAAAACGATATACACGGAGCCTGGTGAAAATGTCAGACACCTGCTGGCACGTGAAGGTTTAGTGTCCATGCGAAACGGTTGCGACGAACAGGGCGTCTGCGGTGCGTGTGCAATTATCCTTAACGGTAAGGTGGTTAATTCCTGTTTGTTGGTGGCACCGCAAATTGACGGCAAAGAAATTACCACCGTCGAATCACTGGCAACCAACCGGGACCTTTCACCGGTTCAGTCGGCCATGGTTGATGCGGGAATAGTCCAGTGCGGTTATTGTACCCCGTCGATGGAATTGGCCATCGAGGCGTTGCTGAAGCGTGAGGAAAATCCGACCCGTGGGCAGGTGAAAGATGCCCTGTCCGGCAACCTCTGCCGCTGTACCGGTTATGAACAGATTTTTACGGCCGTAGAAATTGCGAAGGAACGCTTGAAAGACCCCGGATACAGGCAACGGGTGGCGCCTGATTTCAGGGATGATTTGCGCATTGTCGGCAAAGCACAACTTAAAGTAGACGGCCCCAAACTGGCACGCGGCGAGAAGGCGTTTGTCGAGGATATGGTCGAACCCGGTTCGTGTTATCTGAAAATGTTAAGAAGCCCGCATGCCCATGCGTATATCAGCGATATCGACGCTTCCCAAGCTGAGAAAATTCCCGGAGTGGTCTATATTTTAACTTATAAGAACTGCCCGGAAATTTATTATACCCAGGCCGGCCAGGGATTTCCGGAGCCCTCGCCCTATGACAGAAAATTAATGGGCCGCAAGGTATTGCATGTAGGGGATAGAGTCGCGGCCGTCGTGGCCGAATCGCCTGAAATTGCAGAAGAAGCAGTTAATAAAATCAAAGTTGACTATGAGGTATTAAAACCGGTGCTGACCATCGAGGAAGCCATGGCGCCGGGCGCACCGATTGTCCGCAACGCTGCAATAGAATACGTTCACGGCGCTCCCGCAGACCTTGACAATTCAAATCTGGACCCGCGTGAGGAAAAAATAATTTACCGTTTCCCCATCGGCGCGGACCCACGGAAAAATTTGGCGGCAAGCGCAACAGGCGGCATTGGTGATATCAATAAAGGATTTGAGGAAGCCGATGTCATTCTGGAAAGTGAATATGAAACCACTCAGGTTCACTGTACGCCCTTGGAACCCCATGTCGTTTATACCCGAATGGATGGAGACCGGCTGATTATCCATGCGTCGACGCAGACACCCTGGTGTATCCGAAGAACGGTTGCGCGCGCCCTTGAAATAAGTGAAAACAAAATCAGAGTCATTAAAGAACGCGTGGGCGGCGGATTCGGTTCCAAGCAGGACGTGCTTTTGGAGGAAGTTGCGGCCTATCTGACCTGGACCACCGGCCGGTCGATATTATTCCGATATACCCGTGAAGAAGATTTTATCGCTTCGAGCACCCGGCATCCGATAAAGATAAAGGTGAAATTAGGCGCCCGCAAAAATGGCCGCTTAACGGCCATATACATGGACGTAAAGGCCAATACCGGGCCGTACGGTAACCACTGTTTAACCGTTCCCGTAAATGCGGTCTCAAAATCCATGCCGTTGTTTTTATGCGACAATGTCGGATTCGAGGTGAAATCATATTATAGCAATATACCGCCGACAGGCGCCTACCAGGGCTACGGCGCACCCCAAGGCTCCTATGCCCTCCAAACAGCCATGGCGGAATTGGCCGCAAAACTGGGAATAGATCAGCTGGAGTTGATTGAAAAAAACAGAGTTCGTCAAGGCGTCATGCTCGAAATTCTCAAATGTCTGGGGGAAGGACGTGAAGGTAAACCGGAGCGGGTTGCCAGTTGCGGGTTGGGACCGGCATTAAAAAAAGGCGCGAAGCTGATTCACTGGGGTCGCAAAGAAGAAAGTGGTGATCCTGATGTAAAAATCGGCCGGGGCGTGGTGATCGTGCAGCAGGGTTCGGGATTGCCCGGCCTTGATTCAGCCAGCGCCGTGCTCAGGATGCTCGGTGACGGAACATTTACCTTGCTCAGCGGCGGCGCTGATTTGGGTACCGGCCTGGATACGGTCGCGGTAAAAGTGGCCGCTGAATGTCTGTGTACGGATATGAGCAATATCGCCATTATTTCGGGTGATACCGATGCCACGCCCTTCGATACCGGCGCTTATGCTTCCAGCGGCACCTTTTTTTCCGGCAATGCCGCCTTGGAAGCAGCCAAGCTCATGAAAGCAAAGATCCTTGAGGTCGCGGCTGAAATGTTAAAAGAAGATAAGCAAGATTTGCACGTAGAGTATCCCGGCATAGTCAAGGGCAAAAAGGGTTCAATCACCTATCGAAAGATAGAAACTTTTTCAGAGAAAGGCACCGGTGGAGGCCAACTCGTCGCGTCGGCCAGTTTTACGACCGATGATTCGGCGTTTCCATATGGTGCCCATTTCTGCCAGGTGGCCGTCAATACCCGCACGGGGGAGGTCAAGATAAAAAAATATTACGCCTTGCAGGATTGCGGCACGCCCATAAACCCGGAATTGGCCCTGGGACAGATACATGGCGGTGTCTTGAAAGCAATTGGTCATTCATTGTACGAAGAGATGATTTTAGATGAGACCGGCAGGTGTTTGAATGCCAGTCTAAAGGATTATAAAGTACCGATGATCCATGATCTGCCGCAAGATTTCCGGGCCGAGCTGGTGTTTACCGACGATCCTTTCGGGCCCTTCGGCGGCAAGTCGGTCGGAGAAATCAGCACAAACGGTGCCGCTCCGGTGATTGCCATCGCGATCCACGATGCAATCGGTATATGGATCAGGAAATGGCCGTTCACAGCGGAAAAAATTCTCAAAGCGCTCGGTAAGGTTTAATATTGGGTGTCCTTCCGTGGTGAACTTGTACGAAAGTATTCAATTCAATCCTTATCCATAGAAACAGGAAATAAGAAATTACAAGCACCAAATTATTTACCCTGTTAAATTGTTGCTGATAGGATGAACTTATTGGTTATTAAGCTCGCATTCCCTACATATACCGGAATGTCCATGATTCCTATTTAACAGGGCAGGCAAATTCCAAATTACAATATCCAAATCTCAAATAAGATAAAACGCCAATTGTTTGGTATTTGAAATTTTGGTCATTGTGATTTGTTTGGTATTTGTGATTTGCTATTTGAAATTTTTTAACTGCTGAAACCTTATGTTCCTTAAAACATATTGTCAGATAAAACCCGAAGAAGACCAAAAAGGAGGCACAAAATGGAGAAAGAATTGCACTACCCGCTTTTCTATCGCAGGGATTTGACGGCTTTCTGGGCGTTATTTGCCGATAACTTAGCCAATATCGTCATATTATCCGGTATATGTCTATTCGTGTTCAATATGCCCGAACATATCGTTTTCGGTCGCATCCTGCCCGGGCTGGGTGTATCTTTGCTGGCGGGGTTATCGTTTTATGTCTATCTGGCACGGAGACTGGCCCGCAAAGAACAGCGTAACGATGTGACCGCCCTGCCGTACGGCATCAGCACACCGGTAATGTTCGTGTATTTATTTGGTATCATCGGGCCGGTGTATTGGGGCCTTAAAGCGTCCGGCAATCCGGACGCTTCGACGATTGCCTGGCAGGTCGGCATGGCGGCCGCTTTTATCGGGGGCATCATCGAAATGTTGGGCAGCATCGTCGGTCCCTGGTTAAAGAGGGTAACGCCGCGGGCCGGCATGCTGGGGACGTTGGCCGGCATCGCCATTGTCTGGATAGCGACGGTTCCGTTAGCGAAAATTTTTGAAAATCCGTTGGTCGGGTTTGCCTCATTAATGATTGTTCTGGCCGGGTTGGTGGCCGGAATCAAGATGCCGTTTCGTCTGCCCGCGGGCTTAATTGCCATTCTTGTCGGAACGTTTGTCGGTTTTTTTGCCGGTGCTTCCAAAATTGATTTTTCCGGGGTCGCGTTTCATGCGCCGATTCCGGTACTGGGAGATTTAATTACCGGCATAAAACTGATGTTTACTTATCCAGCGGTTCTGGCGGCTGTACTGCCGATCGAGATATATAATTTTATCGAAACAATGAACAATGTCGAATCGGCCGAAGCGGCCGGAGATAAATATCCGGTTCGCACCTGTCAGATCATGGATGGCGCGGGAACCATGGTGGGAACGTTTTTCGGCAGTGCTTTTCCCACCACCGTCTATATCGGGCATCCCGCCTATAAGCGCTTAAAAGGTCGTTGCGGATACGCATTGGGCGTCGGAATTGTTTTATTTCTGGGCGCAATTTTCGGCTTTATCCATTTCTTATACAATCTGATCCCCGAGGCTGCCGTGGCGCCCATGCTGGTTTTTGTCGGTATCGTAATAACGGCCCAGGCCTTTTCGGCCTCGCCGGCCAAGCATTCATTGGCAGTGGCGGTGGCAATCATTCCCCACATGTCCAATATTCTGTCCACAAAAATCAGATCGGCGGTATCCATCGCCAACCCGGAGATGAATGTCGGTTCGGCGGAATTTGCGGAGAGTTGCACCCAACAGGGCATTGCCTGGATCGGGCAAAGCGCTTTGTCCCAGGGCGCGATTATCTCCGGCCTCTTATGGGGATCGATCCTGGCCATGCTGATTGATCTTGATTTTAAAAAAGCGGCAACATTTTCCGGTACGGCGGCGTTCTTAACCTTAATTGGGGTTGTGCATGCACCGAATTTGGGGCTGCATTTTACCACTATTTTTTGGGGATATCTGATGATGACCGCTTTGTTCGTCGCAGCCTGGCTTGGTAAGATCGAGAAAGATCCGGAGATTGGAGAATTGGATTTTAAAGGAAACTAGTAAAAGTTCAGCCACTAAGACACGAAGACACAAAAAAAGGAATAGGAAGTTTGATGGATTCGTAAAAAGTCAGAATTTCGATTTTTGTTCATTGTAACACATTGAAATTACAAGCCCTGAAATTTTATTTATGTGTTTTTTGCGCCTTTTTGCGGCTATATTACGTTTAAACTTTTGTCAAAAAGAGAGGATTCAAATCTCATGAACCAATTTATGAAAGCGGCAATTGAAGAGGCCAGAAAAGGATTTAACCGCAACCATGGGGGACCCTTTGGTGCCGTCATTGTAAAAGACGGCGTGCCGATCGCAAACGCTCACAACGAAGTGTTGAAAACAAACGATCCCACCGCCCATGCCGAGATCCTTGCCATCAGAAGGGCGTGTGCGCGCCTTGAAAACTACGATCTTTCGGACTGTGAGATCTATTCCACCTCGGAGCCGTGTCCGATGTGTTTTGCCGCCATCCACTGGTCAAGACTGAAAAGACTCTGTTTCGGGACGACCCGGGATGACGTGGCGGTTATCGGATTTGATGACAGTCTAATCTACGATATCTTGAGCGGTAAGACCCAGGTGGTTCAGATGAAGAGTGAAAATGTCGATCGGGTCAGCTGTCTTGGATTGTTGGAAGAATGGGAGGCTAAACCGGATAAGGTATTATATTGATCGAACGTAAACGCTAAAGGTCAGTTGTTAGTTGTCCGTGGGGTGTGGTCCCCAATAAGGGTTTAAAGCTGGATCTTACATTTCTACCAATGACGATAATTTTTCAGTAACGAAGTTGAACGATTCGTTCAACCATAGTGGATCACAATATAGCGTCGTTACTCTGATCACAACAGACAACTTACAACAGACAACACCCAAGCGGCAACAACCGGAGGATTTCAGAACCGCCGACAACGGGATCTCAACTTCGTTACGACAAGCGTCAAGGATGAAGCTGTAGTAGGTTGCCGCAAGAAAAGGAGCAAATTAAATCATGAATTCCAGAAAACACATCCTGATAAGAAGCAAATTCATGGTTCCAATGTCACGCAAAATGGGGTTGTCAAAAAGAATTCGCGACGGCTATGTCCTCACCGAAGATGAGAAAATAACAGAGGCCGGTGAATACACCAAAGAAAAAGGCGAGCAGATTATCAAAAATTATGGAAACGATCTTTTTATTTTGGGAGCCGAAAAACAGGGTGATTATGCGCTTGATGATATTGTCTGCAATGAGACCTGCCTGTTACCGGGTTTTGTCAAAGCTCACGGTCATGACCACGAATCACCCATCATCGGGATTGCGAAAGATTGCGCCTTAACCGCCTGGCTGGATGGCGCCGTTAATCTTTTCACCGGATTTCTTGAAGAGAAAAGAGAAGACCTGGTTCATAAATTCGGTAAATCACCGAACCTGGTTACCTATCTAAAAGCAAGAGTCGATGACATCTATTACGGCATCACATCTTCCATGGTTCATCACTGCAACTTTAATAAATACAGGGTCGCGGATATTGTAGAGGCCAACCGGCAAGCCCACACCAAAATGATCGTTGCCGTTGGAAGTCAGGACAGACACTACGATGACAGGATTCTTGATATCCCTCACAGTCTGGCGGTTGACAGGCTAAATGATTATCACAAAAAATTCGGAGGTGTTGATAGAACATGGATCATTCCGGGTCCCGATCAATTTTTTTCAAACGGCCCCGAACTGTTAAAAGCACTCAAAAGATGGAGCAAGGATAATGGCACTTTAATCCATATTCACAGTTCGGAGGAACCGAAGACCACCGCCTGGTTTAAAGAGACCTATGGGATGACCCCGATTGAATATGCAAATAGTATCGGGTTTTTGGATAGCGAAACAATTCTGGCGCATCAGGTAAATAACACCGAGCAAGACCTGGCCATCATAAAAAAAACCGGTGCCAAGGTCGTGCACAATCCTCTCGCAAATACGATTCTGGGATCCGGCATGCCCCCCCTTAAAAAGATGACGGAAATGGGAATTCCATTTGTGATTTCAACCGACGGATCCGGCAGTGCCGATAATCAGGATATTATTTTAGCCGCCAAATTGGCCGCCCAGTATCAAAAAGCATTGCATCAGGATGCTTCCTTTTTGACCAGTGATGTTTTGCTGCAGAAGATAACCGTGGAGCCTGCTGAATTTTTACGGTTGAATACCGGTTCTTTGGAAAAAGGCAAAGATGCGGACATCGTGCTGATCGATTTGACCCGTCCGAATCTGATACCCTCGCGATTGGATAATATTGTGGAGAATTTGATCTGGGCATCGGATGGCAGTGAAGTCAAGACCGTCGTTGCCAACGGTAAGGTCTTAAAATTAGATTATCGATTTACATTATTGGATTTTGAAACAATTGTTAAAGAAGTACAGTTATTATCGGAGATGTTGACGGATTATATGGTGGCGGCCAAGAAAATAACTGGCACCGGTGCGCACAAGATAGAAGAAAGATGACAGAAATCAGAAGACAGAGCTCAGAGATCAGAAGTCAGAAGTCAGAAAAAGGATAACAGCGATCAACGATGAATAGTTTACTGGTTGAAGGGTTGATTAAGTAAATTATAGTTATAATTTGAAGATGTTACGTTTGTTAAAACATGGAGTGTCCAATTATTTTGCAAATATGGGGTAAATCCATAACCAATCAACCAATTAACGACATCTGATCTTTGTCGACCAAACCAGGACAATCATGCAGACAGCGCAATTAGTGTGCCCTTCCCTGCTGGTCTGCGCACGTGATCCAACCGGCCATGAAACCGGCCAAAGTTAATGCAAATAGCAAAATAATTAAAAAGATTCTCAAACACCTGGACTTATGGGATGTCGGGCGCAAACCGCCTCCGCGAGTTGATGGCCCGCCAAATGAATCTTCCATCATCTATGATGAGCCCTCATCGCCCAGCGCGGATGATCCGCCTTCGCTCTTGTTTCTTCGGTGCTAAAAATCCGCTTTCGGTCCAGTTGCTTCGGCGCGACAACTCGGAAATTTTAATCAGTGTTGAAGATCAGGGCATGGGCATTGCCAAAAAACATCTGCCGCGGCTGTTCGAGAGGTTTTACGGCGTGGACAAGGCCCGCAGCCGCACAATGGGCGGCACGGGTCTGGAGCTTGCCATTGTCAAACATATTGCCCGGGCGCATGGCGGTGATGTCACCGTGGCAAGCACCCGCGGCCAAGGCAGCACGTTTATTATCCACCTGCCAATTCAGACGAAGGGTTTTGGGAATCCTATTTGGACATGTTGCAGGCACGGGCATAGATGCCGATAACGTCCTGTGTGCGGTTGATGATGATTGCTTCAACATCGTTCGTGATGGTTCCTTCACTGACCGCATTGTACTGGTTAGGCATGTACTGGCTCAGCAGCGACAAAGAAATCGGGTTTTGCTTGAGATTGGAAACCAGTTTCGCAACAGCTTCCTGAATCTTCTCGTTCGGCCAGTAGTAGCGCAAACGGTCGGAGAAGCTGTACTTCCGTTTATACGCTTGCGTGGCCTCATCGCCCGGATAGTATTTCCGCCAATACTTAGGCTCAGCCAGCATGACGGCGTCAATCACTTCACGCAGTTTGGAGGTTTCGATGCCCTTCGGCTTCAGCATTTCTTCTTCGATCATCGCGAGGGCAAACAGCGCTTCGCGGTAGCCGAAGGTCAGCCACGGCCCCACCTTGAGGATGCAGAAGTGATCTTCCACCAATTTGACCAGACCGGTTTCGGACTGGTAGTCGGTAGAGTGCGCTTCGTAAACGAAACGATCCTGCTTCATAATCTCTTCGCTGAGGCCTTTAGCGGCGTCACGGTCGTAGTGGAAAACCTGGTCGTCGCCGAATTCAACGCCCGGCTGAACGACGACACCATAGACGCGGTTCCAAGCATCGGAAAGCCCTTCGGCCTCAAACGCAGCCTTGGTGACTTCGATGGTCTTGACGGCATCGGCCGGCGAGGTCGGCGTTACGGTTTCTTCCTCTTCCTGGGCACCGCCCGGAATCGGGACTTCGGTACCGATGACGTAGACCGGCGCCGGCTGGCCGGCACGAAACGCTGCGTGGGTTTCTTCAGCAACTTTCGCCATGGCGGCGGCCCGCGCTGCAACGATCTCATCGGCCAGCGGCTGATGGCGATCACCTTCGTCGTCGCCGCAGAACATGGAAGCGTCGAGGTGGATCTTTTGATATCCGGCCTTCACGTATTCTTTGATCAGTTCCAGCGCCTTCGCCATTGCGGGCTCGGCGTTTTCGGACTGCCATGCGTTCGGACCCAAGTGGTCGCCGCCGAGCAGGATATCGTCCTTGTTGTAACCGACTTTGGCGGCGATACCGTGGACGTAGTCCACGAAGTCGGCCGGCTTCATGCCGGTGTATCCACCGAACTGGTCAACCTGGTTGGAGGTCGACTCGATCAGCAGGACGGAACCGTCTTGTTTCGCCTGAAGCATGGAAGCTTCCAGCACGGTGGACTGGGCCGAACAGACGGAATAGATGCCCGTCCCCTCTCCGGCACGGTTGTCGGCCAGGATCCGTACATATTTATCTACTGCGCTCATTGATATCTCCTTCGGAATTTATGATTTCCGATTGATCAGTTTTTCCATTCAATCGGCAATCAACAATCGGCATTCGACAATGCTAAAAGTTGATCATCACTTTGGCCCAGAGATCTTCGTTGCCATAGATGACATCGTAGGCGTCCTGGATCTGTTCGATCGGGAAGGTGTGGGTCTGCAGGCCGTCAACCTTGACGAGGCCGACTTCCATCATCCACGCGGCGGTGGTCCATTCGGCCCCGGGGAACGGCGCGGAATAGTTCATCCACGAACCGACCACATTGAGTTCCTTGCGGGTGATGGCTTCGAACTGGGGACCGGTGAACGTTAGCGGTGCATGCGAGGTGCCGACCAGCAGGACGGAACCACGACCGCTGGCAACCGCCATGGCGGAAATTTTGGCCGGGCCTGCGCCGGACGATTCGAACACGACGTGCGCGCCATCTTCGAGTTCACGTTCGCAAACGTCTTCGAGGGTTTCTTCAATCGGATTGCAGACGATGGTGGCGCCCATGCCCTTGGCCATTTCCAGCTTTCCAGCTGAAATATCGGAAGCAACGATCTCGCGGCAGCCCATGGCCTTGAAGATCTGGATGGCCAGCAGGCCGATGGTTCCTGCACCGGTTACGACGACGTCCTTGCCCAGCAGGTTGTTGAGGCGCAGGATCGGGTGCAGGCAGACGGTGATCGGCTCGATGAACGCAGCCTGATCATAGGACAGGTTTCCGATGGCCACGAGGTTCTTGGCCGGCACACGAAGGAACTCGCCAAAAGCACCTTGAACGCGGGAACCGATAAAGCTGTAGCCCTTGCAGAGCGAATAGTTGCCCTGGGCGCACTTGTCGCACTTCATGCAAGGCATGAGCGGCGCGGCGGATGCACGGTCGCCAACCTTCCAGCCTTCGACGTTTTCACCAACCGCGACGATCTTTCCGGCAAACTCGTGGCCGAGAACGATTTCGTCCCAGCGCGGGTTTTCTTCCTGAACACGAACGATGTCCGACCCACAGATACCGCAGGACTTGACTGCGACAAGTACTTCATCGGCAGCGGGAGACGGCTTGTCCATCTCGATGACTTCGACCTTCTTGATGCCTTTGCGTAATGCAGCTCTCATTGGTTTTAATCTCCGGTTACTTTCGTCTTTTTGCCAAACTTGGTGTTGATCTCGGTGAGTTTGTCGTACTCGCCCTTGATGTTTTCGTACAGGCTGCGGAAGACACTGTACATTTCTCTGTAGTATTCGTGGTTCTCTGCATTGGGCGTGAAGCTGTCGCGCACAGCAATCTTTTCAATCCCTTCTTCGAAGGTTTTGATGGCGCCAACCCCGTAGGCGGCGGCAATCGCAACGCCGAGTGGCGGCAGGTCGACTGCACCGGGAATATTGATCGGCTTGCCAAGTACGTCCGAAAAAATCTGCACCCACGTTGCGGAGTTGGCGCTGCCGCCGGTAATCTTCACGTTGTTGATTTCGACGCCTTCTTCCTCGACAATGCTGAGCACGTGGCGCGAGCCGTAGGCGGTGCCTTCCATGAAGGCACGGATAAGATCCTGGCGATTGGTGGTGGGCTTGAGTCCCATCAGAACGCCGCTGGTGTTGTCGTTCCAAATCGGGCACCGCTGCCCGACCATGTAGGGGATGAAAATCACAGAACTCTTGGCGCACACCGAGCTGTCGCCCAGCTTGTCGATTTCCGCAAAACTTTCTTCCTCGAGCACCTCTTCCTTGAACCACTTGAGACCGGCTCCGCCAAAGTCGACGCCGCCGGCCGCGATCCAGGTGCCCGGCACGATGTGCGGGTAGACGTGCAGGTTTTTGTTGTATTTTGGCTCGCCGAGGCAAACATTGTTGGTGGTGACCGTGCCGGCGGAAATGAATACTTCTCCGCCCTTGGAAACGCCCGTCCCGAGTCCGGCGGCCACATTGTCCATGGCACCGGCAATCACCGGCGTACCTTCAACCAGTCCGGTCTTGGCCGCAGCTTCGGCGGTTACCTGGCCAATGACATCCGTGCAGTTGAAAATCGGTGGGAGCTTGACGCGGTCGATCCCGCAGCCATCGAGCAGCACGTCGGAATATTCGCCGGTACTGGTGTTGCACATCTGCGAGAGTCCGGCTTCGGAAATGTCCATGGAATATTTGCCGGTCAGCCGATAGCCCAGATATCCATTGGCATGCAGGAACATGTGGGTTTTTTCGTAGACGTCGGGTTCGTTCTCTTTGATCCACATGATCTTGGGTGCAATATTGCCGGCATCGCTGATGTTTCCATTGATCTCCCAGGTTTCGTCCTTAAGATTTTGAGTAACCCATTCGGCTTGCTTCGAGGCGCGGCGATCCATCCAAATCAGCCCTGGGCGAAGCGGATCGCCTTCCTTGTTGACGGGCAGCACAGTGGTCGAAAACGAATCGATGCCCACGGCAATGATCTTGGCCGGGTCGATCGAACTTTTTTCAATGACTTCCTTGGTGTTGTCTTTCAGCACCCGCCACCATTGGCAGGCTGACTGTTCCGCCCAGCCCGGATGCGGGTAGCTGATGTCGCAGGCCTTCTTGGAGGTTTCCACTACGTTGAAATCCGCATCGAACAACACCGTCTTGCAGCTCGTTGTTCCCAAATCCACACTTAAAATATAATCAGCCATTACTTAGCCTTCCGTTCGTATTGTGTATTTCGTATTGCCCTATGCGCGGGAGGTAGCAGCCTTGATGCCGCCAAGAAAAATTGATTCCACCTCGTGGATATTCCCAAGGCCTGTAAATTGCACTTTCCAGATTTCGCCGTTCTTGGCGATTTCGTGCGGATAGTTTGGCAACGTTTGTTCGAGAGTTGCCTTGACCATGCGCAGGGTAACGGCATGTGTTACAAACAGAATACGGTCGCCTTCGAGGGATTGCAATGATTGGAAAATCGGCTCCAGACGGTTGGCGATCATTTCGTAGGATTCGCCCCCGCCCTCGGGGATCCATTTCCAGCGTTTTGAACGTTCGTGCATGTAGTCCGGGCGGTCGTCCAGTTCGGCATAGGTCATGCCGGAAAATACACCCAGATCCTGCTCAGTGATGCGCTCATCGGTTTCGAAATCCAGCCCGAACGCCTCGGCGATCGGCTGCGCGGTTTGCTGCGCACGTATGAGCGGAGAGCAGAAAATGCGGTCGAGTTGAGCGATGTCTTTAAATTCGGCGGCAATCACGACAGCTTCCTGGCGCCCCTTTTCGGTGAGCGGAAAATCCTGCCGGGAAGCAAGGATGCCCTTGAGGTTCGCTTCGCTTTGCGCGTGCCGGATAAAATAGATTGTTTTCATAGAACATGAAAAGTGAGACGTAAAGGGGATTACTTAAATTAAAAACATAAGACTCTTGAATTATCAAAGGACACCAAGGGACTTCGTGTCATCTGCAGATATTGCCGGCGCGTTTACGGCATGCCGTACTTTTTTTGCATCTTTCGGATAAAGGCGACACCTTCGCGCAGGAGAGTATCGCCATCGGGGGCAAGCTGACGCCAGACCCACGTGTTCATGTTACCGGTAGCATCGACAAAACTTTCGAGAGCGGCGTTGCCCTGGTAGTCAATTTCCGCGAGTGCCTTGAATATCTCGTCCCAATTGACCAGGCCGGTCCCGGGAATGCCGCGGTCGTTCTCGCAAAGATGGTAATGGATAAGGTCTTTACCGGCTTTTATGGTCGCATCGTAGAAGCTCTTTTCCTCGATATTCATGTGATAGGTGTCGAGGTGAATCTTTATGTTGTCTTCGCCGATCATCTCTTTAAGCTTCAGCGCCTGGTCGCAGGTATTTATCAGGTAAGTTTCGTACCGGTTGACCGGCTCGATACCGATATTGACGCCGACCTTTTTTGCAAAACGCGCCGCTTCGCGAAGACCGTCTGCCGAGTACTTCCAGGTCTGCTCGGTCGGCCGCTGGCTGGAGGGCTTTACAAACTGTGAATATACGACGCCGGAGAAATTCTGTGCGCCGATGTCACTCGTTGCCTTGATGCAGGCTTTTAGGTAATCGACTCCCTTGGCCCGGATATCGGCAGCGTCGCTGGTAATATCCGTGTCGCCAAGAAGCACCGTAGAGGTTACCGCGCCGAGGCCGACCTTTTGGAGGCGTTCTTTTACCGCTGCCGCGTCAAATGTTTCCAGAACCATCAGGGGGATTTCGATAAAGTCCATTCCAAGGTTTTTGGTTCTGTCAATCAGGTCGATCGTCTCATTGCTCCACTGGGAGCACCAGGCGTATGCGTGAATTCCGAGCTTCATATCGTTTCTCTCCCTATCAATATATGTTTCCAAGCCAAACAGTAGCGATGTCTATTACTGCTTTTTTACATTTTAATCAAATATATTCCATTTTGAGCGAAATAAAGCTGAGTAACTTAAACCCTCCGAAATAATGAGCTAAAATATTAAACATGGCGCTTTTTGTTACAACAGTATCAGCTCACTTGGAATGGGCGGCATGGCCCCCTGGCAAGTGCAGACATAGGCTGCCAATTGGTTGGCGTGATCGGCGATGGCGGCGAGCGGTCTGCCCAGCAATTTTCCCAGGGCCGTTGCTGCAGTGAAAGCGTCACCAGCGCCAATGGTATCGACAATAGAAGAGGGGATGCCTGGCAGATTAACGATTTCATCATGGGAGAGCAGTAGGCAACCTTCGGGCCCGCGGGTGAGGACGGCAAGATCCAGGCAATGCCTGACGATCAGTTCCCTGAGCATGGCCTCATCGCTACCGTCAAGGGAGAACATGGCGGCAATAACCTGCAACTCCTCGTCGCTAAGTTTAAGCATATTGGCCTTGGTAAGGGAAGTTTCGATAACTTCCCGACTGTAGAAATGCTGGCGTAAGTTGAGATCATATATTCTAAGCGCGTGTGGCGGAAGGCCGTCGATGAAGGAATAGATTGCCTGGCGCGACTGTTCTGAACGTTGGGCCAAGGTGCCGAAGCAGACACCTTGGAAAGAATTGGTCATATTAAGCAATTGTTTGTTGAGTAGAAGGTGGTCCCAAGCCGTATCGGAAGCAAAGTTGTAACTGGGTACCCCATTATTATCCAAGGTCACCTGCACATATCCGGTTTCAAACAAGTGTGTGATACTAATAGTTTCAGTGGTCAACCCGCGATTGGCCAGTTCGATTAGAGCTCGTTGGCCCCGTTCATCATCCCCCACCGTTGATACTGGAATACCTTGTCCACCTAGTGCATTTATGTGGTAGGCGAAATTGATTGGTGCTCCACCAAGTTCCTCATTGTCATCCAGTACATCCCATAATATTTCACCTATGCCGGCAACCGTGATGGGTCGATGCATGATATGTCCTCCGAGCGTTCGTAAAAACTGAAATCAGATTTTTCAATGGATTGAGTTCGACCTTCCAGGTCGGGTCAATCCTTACGGATTAGGGCATGCCATGCAACCGGATGTCCAGGTAATCTGAATTATTCGATCCGCATTCCCGGGCGACATTTTCGTGACGAGTTCAGCGTTTATGCTGTCGTTGGTTGCAACTCGCAGTTGCGCCTGCTCCTTAGTTAGTCCGGTCTTGACGTGTCGTTCGCCGACGCGTCGATTACACTCAGGTACGGGAACATCCAAAAACCATGTTTCGTCGAAAACTCTCGCGCGCAGTTGACGCCAGGGTTCTGTGTCCAGGAGCAAGTAGTTCCCCTCGACCAAAACGATCTGCGGGCCTCTGGGTAATTGTATGTCCGCTTCAACAGGATCGCCGGCGCGATGATCAAAACTGGGGAAGGCCCCCTCACCCGCGATATGGGCTTTGATTAGATCATCCACGAACTTTGTGGCGTTGAACGTGAACGGTGCACCCCGCCGAGCGTGGGCTTCCGCCGGATCCGCCATGCCATCTAATTCGCTTCGATAGTAGTGGTAACCATCCAAGGGTATAATGGTTAGCAGTTCGCCCAGCCGTGCCTTCAAGGCTTCTGCAAGCGTGCTTTTCCCGCTTCCAGGCCCACCTGCAAGTCCAATCCAGAACTGCGTATCGCCAGTCAACTGGGCGGCTCTTTGTCGGAGTTCCGCCGCAAGGTCGTCGTACGCCTGCATTCTCTTTGGGTTCTCTCCCGGTATAATGATTAAAATTGTATGCGGAGTTTGAAAAATTCCGCGTACAATAAGGCAAGCGTGGTTTTTAAAAATAATACTTGACAAAAAAATAAAGCCGAAATAGTTAGAATACTTAAACTAACTTTAATTAATTTTATTGCTGAAATCAAGTCTATTTTTATAATATTTTTTTAATTAAAGATCGTTTAATAGATACCCCCCCCGGCATACATAGAAACAGCTTCGGGAGAAACTTTCCAATATAACCGCATATACCAGGATTCAGGATCCGACGGTGGTATTTGCAAACCCGAACAAAATGGTACGGAAGATAGTATATAATGAATTCTCTCTGGCGAATCCTGACAGGGTTCGGCCCCCTGTCAAGGGATGAACGTGTTCCCAGGCGTTGAGTAAAGGATACGATGAAGATATGAAGGAGGTGATGCTAACAGAAGATTATATCAAAATGGGGTTAGAAGAGTGTACATCTGGCATGAACAGGATTGGGATGTTGTATCCGGTTTCTTGAAAAACCGCTATGCATCTATTCAATGGTTAAAGGAGGACAAGGACAATGAAAAGAACAGTAATCGCTTTAGTCGTAGTGGTAGGGGTACTGCTATCCTTGATGGGTGGAACGCAGGTCTTCGCAAAAGATGTCACCATCAATATTGCCTTTGCGAACAATCCAATTTCTCAGGCAATGGAAAAGATTACCCGAGAAAAGTATTCTGCTCCCGGTGTCACGGTGAATATTTCCGTCCTGCCCGAAAATGATTTACGCCAAAAACAGACCACCGAAGCGTCGACCGGAGGGACGACCTATGATATGTTCTATATCGGCCCCTATGAGGCGGCCAACTGGGCGCGCTTCGGCTGGTTGGAGAACCTGGAGCCTTATTTTAAAGCGCTGTCGCCCGAAAAACAAAAGTGGTATGATCGGGATGATTTGATCAAGGGCATGGTCGGATCGCTGTCCTATAAGGGTGATATGTATGCGATACCCTTTTACGGAGAAGCCTCGTTCATCATGTATAACAAGGAACTCTTCGCCAAAAAGGGTTTGACCATGCCGGCTGAACCGACCTGGGACGAAATCTACGAACTGGCGAAAAAAATTCACGATCCGGACAAAGGCATCGTCGGCATGACCATGCGCGGTGCGCCGGGCTGGGGAATGAGCGGTGCGCCGTTTGTCACGATTGTCAACGCCTTTGGCGGCCGGTTCTACGATATGGACTGGAACGCGACCATCGATACGCCGGAACAGCGCGGGGCCTGGCAGATGTATAAAAAGATCCTGCGCGACGCCGGACAGGCGGATATTCTCTCCTATACGTACAACGAGTGTATCGCGCTGATGCAGTCAGGCAAAGCCGGGATTTATTATGATGCGACGTCTATCGCGCCGCCGCTGGAAGCCCAAGGCTCAGCCGTTAAAGGCAAAGTCGGCTACGTCATGCCGCCTCATCAAAAAATGAAAGCGAATACCTCCTGGCTGTGGAACTGGGCGATGGGAATTAACCCCAAGACGTCACCGGAGAAGAAGCAGGCTGTATTCAATTTCATGCTGTGGGCGACCTCAAAAGATTATATCAAAATGACGGTCGAACTCGATCCCACCGGGGCCAGTACACCTCCGGCCTCACGGGCGTCAACCTACAAGCTCCCGGTGTATGCCAAAGCACCGTATGCCGAGATGACCTTGAAAACCCTCGAATCCACCGATTTCACCAAACCAACGATGGAACCGGTTCCGTATGTTGGCCTCCAGTATATTGCGATTCCTGAGTTTGCCGATGCCGGAACGAGAATGACGGAATATTTGGCGGATTATGTGGTCGATAAAATGACCCTGGATGAAGCGATCAGCAAGACCCAGAAATTGTTTGACCAGGTCGCGGAAGACGGCGGATACAAATAGTCATGCCCTTGTCGTGTGATGAAACAGACCTGTCCGAGACCGTTCCATCGGTCTCCGGCAGGTCGCCTTAACCACCGAGGCAATCTAAACAATCTCACATGTCCAGCATATTGCTTCTTCTCAGTGTTTCTTGTCTATGAATACAGCATGGACAACGCCACGCCAAAGAGGAAAATGTTATGAAACATAAAGATTGGCTATTCTTAATTCCGGGGATGACAACGGTAGCTGTTATCACCCAGGTGCCGTTTCTCTTAACCCTGGTCTATTCGACCCTCAGATGGAACCTGGCGCGCCCCGACCTGCCGGTGAAATTCTACGGATTTAAAAACTATTGGTATTTTCTGAGGATCCAAGATTGGCCCCAAATTCCTGAGTTTTATTATATTGTCTGGCAGACAGTTCTCATCACGTTCTGTGCCCTGGCGTTATGTACGATCGTCGGCTTTTTGCTCGCGTTGCTGCTGGATCATGCCATTCCGGGCGTGAATGTCGCCAGAACTCTGATTTTAGGACCATTTTTTGTGATGTCGACGGCCAGCGGGGTAATCTGGAAAACCACGATCTTGAACACGACATTCGGATGGTATGGCGTGATCGCCAAATTTTTAGGATTTACCCCTGTTGACTTAATCAGCTATCACCCCATCGCTGTCATCGTGATCCTGTTTTCATGGCGCTGGATGCCGTTCTTTGTCCTCATGATGTTGGCAGGATTGCAGAGTATTCCTGAGGAGATTGTGGATAGCATGGAGGTGGACGGCACGAATTGGTGGAACGCCACCTTTTCGGTGAAACTGCCGATGATTCGAAAACATATCACCGTCGCGATGATGTTAGGGCTCATTTTTCTTGTGAAAGAGTTTGGGCTTATCCTGGTGACCACCGCCGGCGGTCCCGGAACAAGCTCGTATACCCTGCCCTACGCGGTCTACATGCAAGTGTTCAATGCTTCGAATGTGGGCCGGGCCGGCGCCTTAGCCGTCATCACAGTCATCCTGACGTTGATTGGCATCAATATCCTGTATCAAACTATTCAAAAACGAAGCGCCATCTATGAGTAATAGGAGGTTGCAATGAGTGACCCTCGGACGATTCAAGAAATTCAACGATCAATACGAACGAAAAAAGCGGTAAGAATGACGGTACTGACGATCTTCGTCTTTACGGTGGCCATACTCTATTTCTCGCCGGTTCTGTATATGCACTTATCGGCCTTTAAAACAGAATATGATGCTGTCAGTCCGTCGCTGTTCTTCAAACCAACGCTGGACACGTTCCAAAAGGTGTTAGGTGACGAGACCATGTACGGCTATTTAAAAAATTCGCTGTTTCAGGTGTTCGTTGGAACAATCATCAGTCTGCTCTTAGGAATTCCCGCGGCCTTTGCGCTCACCTTCGGAAAATTTAAATACCGGACAACGAATAACAAGATCTATCTCTGGTTCCTGACCACGATTTTGCTGCCTCCGGTGGCCGTGATTATTCCATTGTATACCTGGTTTCAAACAGTCAATCTCATCGATAACCGGTTCGGATTGATGATTATCTATGTGGGATTTCACGTGCCGATTGTGGTGTGGATGCTGCACTCGTTCTTTTCTGATGTCCCGGTAGAAATTCTCGAAGCGGCCGAAATAGATGGATGTTCACGCTTTCAGCAGCTTACGCTCATTGCGGCTCCGTTGGTGAAAACCGGGATTATTGCGGCCGGATTGTTGGTGGCCGTCTTTATTTGGAATGAGTTTTTCCTGGCCTTCAACCTGACCGGCAACGAGGCGGCGACCCTGC
The DNA here is from genome assembly GCA_963765595.1 of uncultured delta proteobacterium. GTDB lineage: Bacteria > Desulfobacterota > Desulfobacteria > Desulfobacterales > JAFDCJ01 > JAFDCJ01. Next base: position 28,581 of record CAVXXE010000118.1, on the reverse strand, counting down.
CCGTCTATATGGCTCGATTTCGAGAACAGCAAGGGATGTTTGTCGCCCAACTGTCGGCTGCATCCACGGTGGTGATCCTACCGGCGGTGATATTCGGATGGATTAGTCAGAAATCGCTGGTGAAAGGGCTGACAGCAGGTGGGGTAAAAGGGTAAGGAGGATTTTAATATGTCAGGAGTAACCTTAAAAGATTTAGTCAAACGCTATCCCAATGGGTTCCAGGCGGTCAATTCGATCAACCTGGAAATCCACGATAAAGAATTTGTGGTGTTGGTCGGTCCGTCCGGCTGTGCCAAATCTACCACGTTGCGGATGGTCGCCGGATTAGAGGAAATCAGTGACGGGCAGATCCTGATCGGCGACCGGGTGGTCAATGATGTGGCGGCGAAAGATCGGAATATTGCGATGGTCTTCCAAAACTACGCGCTCTATCCCCACATGGACGTCTATAAGAATATGGCCTTCGCGCTGAAACTGCGCAAATTCACCAAAGAGGAAATTGACAAGCGCGTGCGCAGAGCGGCTGATATTCTCGGGATTGTGCCACTCCTGGAACGTAAACCGAAACAACTGTCCGGTGGACAACGCCAGCGTGTGGCGGTCGGCCGGGCCATTGTGCGGGAGCCGGAAGTGTTTCTCTTTGATGAGCCGCTCAGCAACTTGGATGCCAAACTGCGCGTGACGATGCGGGCCGAAGTCACAAAACTGCAACATCAGTTGGAAACCACCATGATTTATGTAACCCACGATCAGGTGGAAGCCATGACGATGGGCGATCGGATAGTCATCATGAAAGATGGCTATATTATGCAAGTCGGGACGCCGTTAGAGGTATATGATTCTCCGGACAACGAATTTGTGGCCGGTTTTATCGGCAGTCCGGCGATGAACTTTTTCCGCGCGAAACTCGTGCAGGCTGATGGCGGCTTGGCCGTTGACACCGGAAGTTTTCAAGTAAAGGTGCCGAAGGAGTATCATGACGCCTACGGCAGCTACAAGGACAAAGATGTGACATTCGGGATGCGTCCGGAGAATATTGCCGATGACTTACCGGAAGACTCCCGGGGCCAATGGGAGAAACTCAACGCGGTGGTGAGGTTGATTGAACCGTTAGGCGCAGAGATCATTTTGGAAATGGAGTCTGGGCAGCAACGATTCACCGCGCGCGTCGATCCCCAATCGAAATCGCGCCTCAATCAGACAGCGCAAGTGTACTTTAATATGCGAAAGATGCAATTGTTTGATGTGAAAACGGAACAAGTAATTCCTCGGCGATAGCCATTCTTCGTATAGCAAGCCTAAATCAGTTGTGGACCCAGATGGGCACCACCTTCAAGGTGACGTCCATCTGCACACAGTTGGAGGCCATCTTGGAGCTGGACTCCAACGAAAGTACTCAATTCATTAAAGATAATTTAATAAAAACCCGGACTTTCACACTACCAATGCACCCAATTCTTATTAGACAGCTATCTGCACCCAGCTTTCTTCCACGCTACAACGAAAGGCGTGTGCTTCAGGTAATCCGCCGCATGGGGGAAGCGTCCAAAGCCGATCTTGCCCGACAGACCAATTTGACCAATACAGCTGTCGGTACTATCGTTTCCGCTCTCCATCGCAAGCAGTTGTTAACGATTTCCAGTAAGCGACTTAACGGTCGGCGCGGCCAACCGGCAACCCTTTACCGGCTTGAGGCCACGGGCTCCTTTAGCATCGGTGTCCGAGTGGATCGCAACTGGATCCAGGTTATTCTCATTGATTTTAACGGTACCGTCCTCTCGCGTCTATCTCACGAATTAGTTCTCCCAAAACCCGAAATCGCCTTGGAGATCATCCTTAAAGATATCAACGCGCTGCTGGATATGTTGTCGGAAAACCAGCGTCACCGTCTGTCCGGTATCGGCCTCGCTTACCCCTATAATTTAGAAAGTTGGCTTAACGAATTATCTCTGCCTTACGAGGAATTTAGCTGTTGGAAAGAATTCGATTTGGCCGGACATATAGAGGATGCAATTTCGATCCCGGTCTGCAGTGAAAACGATGTCACCGCCGCCTCTATCGCTGAGTTTTTTTACGGTGTCGGGCGGGATATGGATGACTTTCTCTATGTTTTTATCGGCCCTGCCATCGGTGGCGGAATTGTCATTAACGGAGAGTCGGTTCGGGGTCCAATGGGCAATGCAGGTGACATCGGCTTAATGCCTGTGCCGCCTTCAACCTTGATTTCAGTACCACAGCCCAAAGGTAAATGGGATATCCTTCTCAATCGGGCTTCGATCAACACCCTTATCCGTCATCTCCGAGCCTGCGGGCACGAGATCTACTCACTTTCTGATGTGAATTTTCTGGTTGATCGTCAAGACAAGGCCGTGAACGAGTGGATGACGGACTGTGTCGCCGCCCTCACCCCTGTCCTCTGGTCAGCGGTCGCCTTGCTTAATAGTCCGGTCGTGGTAATTGGTTCAGATCTGGGGACGGGATTCATCCGGCTGTTGATAACCAAATTGGAGCAGAAATTGGCGTCAAGCGCGCCGGAGGCTCGGACCCCTCCCAAATTGCTATCAGGCTCTTTCGGCAGCGACGCTGAAGCAATTGGCGCGGCAAATTTACCGTTTTTTTACCATTTTTCAACCCAGAATCACATCGAATAAAAAAATAGGAGTAACCATTAAATGAAACGTCTCAACGGAAAATCAGCAATAATTACGGGTGCTGCGCGCGGTATCGGCAAAGCCTTTGCTAAAGCCTATGTAGAAGAGGGCGCAACGGTGGCAATTGCTGACGTCAATTTTGAGGGGGCTGAAAAGACGGCCTTGGAGATTGGAGCTGATGCCTATGCGATCCGGCTTGATGTGGCCGACCAATCCTCCATCGACGCTGCCGTAAAAGCCGTTGAGGAGCATTCGGGCGGTATAGATATTCTGATCAACAATGCCGCACTGTTTGACCTTGCCCCGATCAGTGAGATCACACGTGAGAGCTACAACCGGCTTTTTTCCATCAATGTCGCGGGTACCCTGTTTATGCTCCAATCAGTTGCAAACTCGATGATTGCCCGAAAAAAGAGAGGCAAAATCATCAATATGGCCAGCCAGGCAGGACGGCGCGGCGAATCGTTGGTGGCCGTCTACTGCGCGACCAAGGCCGCTGTCATCAGCCTGACCCAGTCGGCAGGCCTGGACCTCATCCAGTATGGAATCAATGTGAACGCCATCGCGCCCGGCGTGGTGGACGGTGAGCACTGGGACGGGGTGGATGCACTGTTCGCCAAATACGAGAACCGACCCCTTGGCGAAAAAAAACGCCTGGTCGGCGAAGCCGTGCCCTTCGGACGTATGGCAACCGCTGCAGATTTGACCGGTATGGCCGTATTCCTGGCCAGTTCCGAGGCCGACTATATCGTCGCCCAGACCTACAATGTCGATGGCGGAAACTGGTTGAGTTAAGCTGATATGCAAGCCTGAAAAGCAATTCAGACAGGAGGACCTTAATGACGACAAAACTTACAGCCCAGAACCTAGAGGTCATTTCCGCCTCTGCAGCCACTCCCAACTACGACCGATCGGCGCTCTCTGCAGGCATCCTGCATTTCGGTGTCGGCAATTTTCACCGCGCCCACCAGGCTGTCTATCTGGACGCACTTTTAAATACCGGCCGTGATCATGGATGGGCCATCATTGGTGCCGGCGTGATGCCATCGGATGAAAAGATGTGCCGGGTCCTCGCAGATCAGGATTATCTGACCACCGTCGTGGAACAGTCGGCAAGCCATAGCGCTGCAAGAGTCACCGGCGCTATGATCGATTTCCTTTCCCCGGATGATCCGGCGGCCATCATCCAGACACTGTCCGATCCTTCAATCCGGATTGTGTCCTTGACCATCACGGAAGGCGGCTATTTCATCGATCCCGCCTCCGGCGTTTTTGACGCTGGGAATTCTGAACTAGTGGCGGACGGGGCCACTCCAGAGAGCCCGAAGACCGTTTTCGGTTTGATCGTTGCAGGGCTCAAACGACGGTGTGAGGCAGGCATCGAGCCATTCACGGTCATGTCCTGCGACAACATCCCCCATAATGGGGTTGTCGCCCGCAACGCGGTGGCTGGCCTGGCCAAACTGTCCGATCCCGAATTCGGCCAGTGGATTCTCGACCATGTCGCTTTTCCAAACGGCATGGTGGACCGGATCACCCCTGCCACTGGAGATCGCGAGCGGGAAATTTTAGACCGTGACTTCGGCATTGAGGATAATTGGCCGGTTTTCTGCGAAGACTTCACCCAATGGGTGCTGGAAGACAATTTTCCCGCCGGTCGTCCGGCACTTGAGACTGTCGGGGTGCAATTCGTACCCGATGTAACGCCCTATGAGAATATGAAAATCCGTATTCTCAATGGCGGCCATGCAGTCATCGCTTATCCGGCAGGCCTTCTGGATATCCACTTCGCCCATGAGGCGATGGAACATCCCATGATCCGCAGTTTTCTCCAAAAGATCGAACGTGAAGAGATCATCCCCGTTGTTGCGCCGGTGCCGGATACGGATTTGCGAAACTATTTTAACAAAATTGAGGAGCGTTTCGCCAACCCCAAGATCGGGGACACCATTCGCAGACTGTGCTTCGATGGCTCCAATCGCCAACCCAAATTCATCATTCCCTCCATTGCCGACCGGTTGAAAGCAGGAACAGGCGTCACGGGACTCGCCCTTGAATCGGCGCTGTGGTGCCGCTACTGCTATGGTACAACTGAAAGCGGCCAAACGATTGAACCCAATGACCCCGGCTGGGATCGTCTTGTGCCTGTCGCCCGCGCTGCCAAAGATGATGCGACGGCCTGGTTGAAGATGGAAGACATCTACGGTGAAGTCGGCCGCTCCGAAATGTTTCGTGAACGCTTTGCCTTCATGCTGCAGGCCATCTGGTTGCAAGGTGCAGAGGCTGTTGTCACAAGCTACCTGGAAGGGGCGCTCTGAGTGGAACCTTTGCGAACGGGAATCCCGACATGTATATTGGGCTTGATCGGGGGTAACGGGGGGAAAAGGCACTGCTGATTGACGAAAATCAAGGCGTCATCACTTCGGCGGTCGATCGCCCGAGGATTTGGAAAGCGGGACACGAAGTCGCTATTGAGGTTACAGGAACGAATCTCAGAAAGAAGATCAGAAAATTGGATTACGAGCAATGGAGGCAGACATGGAGGATACAGTTCTGATTGCAAAGCCCATTCTGGAGCGATTTTCCTTGAATGGCTGTACAGCTCTGATTACTGGAGGTGGTCAGGGGATTGGCAGGGCCTTCGCACATGCCTTGGGCGAAGCAGGGGCCAAGGTTGCGATAGTAGACATCAACGGCGATCTGGCTATTGCCACAGCTGCAGAGCTTGAAGAAAAAGGTATCGAAAGCCTTTCGGTACAGGCCGATGTCACGGAGCGATCTCAGGTACAGAAAGCGGTGAGCGATGTGATTGACGCTTGGGGATCTCTCACCATCGGTGTAAACAATGCCGGTATCGGACGGTGGAAAGACACTCTCGATCTGACCGACAACGATTGGCGGGAGATCATGTCACTCAACCTTGATGCGGTGTTTGTGTGTTGCCAGGAAGAGGCAAAGGCTATGGCTCCAAACGGCTACGGCAAGATTATCAATACGGCATCTATGTCCGGGCATATCGTAAACACGCCCCAAAATCAGGCAGCATATAACACTTCAAAGGCGGGGGTTATTCATCTCACGCGGAGCCTCGCAACCGAGTGGGCAGATCGCGGAATCAGGGTTAACAGCATTAGCCCCGGCTATACCTACACGAATCTGGTAGATGAACTCGTCTCTACACCCGAAGGAAAGGCTAAGATGGATGCGTGGATCGGTATGATTCCGATGGGAAAGTTTGGGCAGGTCACTGACCTCCAGGGGGCAGTGGTTTTCATGGCATCTGAAGTGTCGGACATGATGACGGGAGCTGATTTGGTGATTGACGGTGGATATTGCTGTTGGTAGGTCGATCTCGTTTTAAAAACTTTTCCGTTTCATCTTCACCCAAATAACCTTCCGCTTCTGCTTGTCTGGCAAGATAAGCCCAGTAGGCGTCTTCCAGCGCCAAGAACTTTTCATACATTTCGTGGGAAATCAGAACAAATTTAATGCGGCCGGATTTTTTGACGGTACGCTAACCATTCCAAAATCTGAGGTCCTCCTTTTGGGTCAATTTTATTCGCAATGTCAATTACTTGCCGTGGCCCAACCCCAACAGTGTTTGAGTATTTGGCTGCAGAATCAATTTTTCAGCTCATCCTGTAACGCCCGGGCGATCTTCTCAATTGTGTAAGGTTTCTTGACATAAGCTCCGGCCCCTAATTCCTGCGTCTTCTTGACACGTATACCTTCTGAAAATCCGCTGGCGATGATCGCCTTTTGGTCCGGCCGTAATTTTTTTATACGTCTGTAAGTCTCCAGGCCGTCAATCCCCGGATCCATTATCATATCCAATACGATCAGATCGACCTCATTATTTTGTATGTACTCCACGGCTTCTTCACCACTGGCAACCGCATCAGTGGCATAACCAAGTTTTTGCAGCATACAAGCGGCGATTTCACGTTGATAGATAATATCATCTACAATTAAAACTTTTTCACCGTTGGCCAGACACGCGTCGATTTTGATAGGTTCGACATCATCCCGGACCTCTTCGCGGGCAATTGGCAAGTAGAGCTCGAAGGTGGTGCCGACACCCGGTGTGCTATTGACGTGAATGTAGCCTTTGTGATCCTGAATGGTTCCCCAAACCAATGCCATGCCTAAACCGGTTCCGCTTCGGCCCATAGCCTTTTTTGTGTAAAAAGGCTCGAAAATACGCTCCATATCCTCGGATGAAATGCCGCTACCAAAGTCCTGCACTTTGACCACGGCGTAGTCGCCTTCGTTGATGGTATCGTAGCCACTTATCGGTTGGTCGACGTAGCGGTTTGCCGTCGAAACAAGAATTTTTCCTCCGGTCGACTGGGCCTCCACCGCATTGGCAATGAGGTTCGCCACAGATTTGCAAAGGTAAATCCGGGATCCACGTACATTCATAAGGTCAGGCGCTAACCTGACCTCCACCGCCACCAAAGGGTGGTCCTGCTTAAATTTCTGGTATTCCACTGATATCATGTATTCCGAAATGACACTGTTAAGGTTAAGCACCTCGGTTTGAATGACACCTCTTTGGGCCAGCGTCAGCAAATCCTGGACAATGGCCGCGGCCCTTTGTCCGGAGGTTTGGATGGCCTTAAGCGGCGCTTTCAATGGACTGTCCTCCGGAAGATCAAGGAGCAGAAGTTCAGGATAAGCTACGACTCCTGAAAGCACATTGTTTAAATCGTGGGCAACGCCACCGGCAAGCAGCCCCAGGGCTTCCATTTTACGGGCACGGACGAGCTGATCTTCTAGCCGCCGCTGCTCCTCCCAGGATTTTATACGTTCAGTGATATCACGGATCATTCCTTCCGATCCGGCCGGCCGTCCCGACTCGTCGGATATGATGTGGGCCATGACCTCTACGAAAACTGTTGTGCCGTCGCGGCGTTTGAGTCTAATTTCAAAATGAGCCACACGGCCGTGTTGCATGAGCTCAGCCTGAAAATTTTGGCCTTCTTCCACATCGAAACACAAATCCCGCACAAAATCCTTGCCGTTCAATTCATCCGTGCTGTCATAGTCTAACAGCCGGGCCCCTGACGGACTGATTTCAGTAATGATACCATCCGCCGCAATCCTGACATAGGTATCCAGGATATTTTCGAAAATCGTGCGGTAGCGCTGCTCACTATGCCGCAACGCTATTTCTGTTGTGCGATGCTCTTCGATTTCATCCTCGAGCCGGCAGTTGTTGCACTCCAGCTCATGGGTACGTTCCGCCACCAGCTCTTCAAGCCTGTTTTGAACCATCACGAGCTCAGACCTGGCTTTTTTGTGCTCTACAATTTCCTGGCTGTAGGCCCGGTTCGTTTGCGACAGTACCTCGCGCTGACGTTCGACGGTATTAAATGCCCCGGAAAAACGCTGCGAGAGCAAAAAGGCCTGGGAGAATAAAAACACAAATAAGCCGAATGGTGCCAGCTCGGTGGTTTCGATCAGCCGATTGCTGTAAAGAATGTCGTTTATCGCCGCGGCAAACAGCGCTGCAAAGCCTAACATGAACATCCCCACGCCTTCGCGTTTGCGCCGGTAGGCCAATATCAGAACGTAAATAATATAGAATCCCTGGACCAGGCATATCAGGTGATAGATGCGCACCATTGGCCGGAATACCTTTGCCGTGGAAAAAATCAGCAGCAGGGAAAAAAGGATACACAGCCACTGGACGATCCGGACATAGCGCATCTTGCATTCTTGAGGATATAGAGAATATATAAACATAAAAAACACCGGCACGCCGAAATAAAAGCTTAAATATATCAGCTTTAGAACAAGCTGCCAGGAAGCATTCGGAAACAAATGGACAAAGTACATCTCACCGGTGAACAGTGCGTAAAGGCTAAGAATGAAACAAAATATGCCAAAAATCAACGTTGAGCGTTCGCTTCTTCTGAGAGTCCAAAGTCCGAAATGGTACAGCCCCATAATGAAAAGGCTTCCCACCAGAAACAGCTCGAAGCCTCTTTTTTTAACGACAATTTCACGTATCTGGGATTCCTCACCCAGTAAAATGGACTTGTGGATGCCTCCTACGTTGTGGTGAAAATTGGATATGTGAAAAATCACGTCAAGGGTGTTAGTGCTGGTCTCAAAATCATAGACAAGGGGGCGCCAATCGGGGATGCTGCTTTCCATGTCGCGGCCGGCTGATCCGACGGTGGCGACGGTCTTTCCATTGACATACACCGTGCAGGCCGTCATTAATTCCATGATTTTAAGTGCCATGGAATCAGGCACATCACCGAGGAGCACCTTAAGACGAAGCGTAGCAAAACCGTCGCCGGTCAGCTTTTTGCCGGCTACCGGGTAGCCGTTCCATACGGACGGCACCTTAATCAGGCCTGTTTTCTGCGGCCTTGCAGAGTCCGCAAAATCTTCAGGGGCCAAATGGGCCGACCAGTAAAATTCCCACTCGCCTGTCAATTCCACTGGGCCATCTTGATCGAAATTCCACTGGCGGAGATCTAAAACGCCGTTTTTAGCTTCAGGGGAGTCGATATTGATGATCTGAAAGCTTGAGATAAGCAAGAACAAAGAAATTGCGGTGAGGGAAATCCATGCGAAAGTAGGCAGCATTTTATTCATAGCCGTCTTCCTTTTCTATGATTCCGTGGAAATTTCCGTTCGGGTCTAATGGGCTCTGTGGTTATGGATAAAAGTTCGAGCAAATCGCAAAGGAGTCTGTTCACCGTTTTCATTGGACGATTAAACAACAACACGGCCACATTTATTGCAAAAAAATACCCCTCTAAGCGCCTTAGAAGGGTATTGACAGTAAGAAATTAGATCATAATTTTAGCGGTACGTTGAGAATACCCTTTTGGCGTGCACGAAAAAGAGGGATCTGATGGCAGTCGGATCCCTTTTCCTTTCTTACTTATAGATGACTATCTCTCATTCTTTCACACAATTCCTTTTAAAACCAAAATATTTTTTCCCGAATTACGCGAATTCATCTAATTTTTTTGTTAGACACCTTAGCTTAATAATTTTGGGCCTGTCAAGGTTTTTTTTAGTTATATCATATATTTATAAAGTAATCCTAATTCATTTTATAATCCGACGGACCCAAAAAGGTTTGGGATCTGCAATATTCCCACCCCGCTGAAGACGGATCCTAAAGCCAGCCGGAAGCCGGTTTTTTTGTTTCCCATCTGGGGTTGAGACGACCGTCGCTGTGGGCGTTGGAATCTCAAAATTGATTGACTTTGTTTTGTATTTTCACGATAATAAAGGCTCACTCAAAAACAACTTCACATTTTTTACGCCGTTGCAGTTTGCGGAAATAATTCTGTCTATCCTCTCTGAAAAACAGAAATTCCTTTAATTTCAGGCTACAGGTTTTTCAGCAAACCGGTTTTAGCGTTGAATTCCTCAATCAGCTCGTCGATTTGATCCACGCAGGCCGGGATGTTTTCCCAATAGTCGTCATTATACCACTGCTGCTGAATTTCCTCGTAGGTCTTGCCCTGCTGCTCAACCCAGGTGTAGTATTTGAGGTTGTGAATGCGCTTACGTCCGTAGTAAGTCAGTTCCTCCATGTTGTCGATGGCCACCCCCCGCAGATGTTGGGCGTAGACGGCGGCGGCATCATTTTCCGTGAAAGGACCGCGTTCTTCGGTCAGCTCGCGCAGCCGACTGTCGTACATTTCCATGGAATCGGTCAGCACCGTCAGCACGATGTCATTTTCGCCCAATTCGTAATACCTGGCGAATTTGATCGCCCCGACCAGGTTGCCGATGCAGGAAATTCCCAGCAGGTTCAGTTCGTTGATCAGTGATTCGGGGGCACCTTTTGACACCAGATAGTGTTTGCCGGCCGGTTCGTTAAACAGTCTCATAAGACTGATCGGGGATTCATCGTCCACCGCGATGACCATGTCCGTATTCTTGGTGTTGTGAATCCAGGGCACATGTTTGTCGCCGATGCCCTCGATGCGGTGTGCGCCGAAGCCGTTTAGCAGTAAGGTCGGGCATTGCAGCGCTTCGACAGCAACGATCTTGCTCAATGGAAAGCGTTTTTTGAGATAATCGCCGCAGGCAATAGTGCCGCCGGAACCGGTGGCCGAAATAATCCCCCGGAACCTATCTCCAGGTCCCATGATACCCTCGAGCACCTCGATCATAGCCGGACCGGTGATCTCGTGGTGCCACAGGTAGTTGCCGAACTCATCAAATTGATTGAAGATAACAAGGTCCTCGCCGGATTTCCGCAACTCCCAGCATTTGTCGAAAATTTCCTTGACGTTGCTTTCGCTGCCTGGTGTTTTGATGGTTTCACCCGCCACTGAGGCCAGCCAGTCAAAACGTTCCTGACTCATTTCTTCCGGCAGGATGGCAATCGACGCGCAGCCCAAAAGTGTGGCATCGTAAGCCCCGCCGCGGCAGTAGTTGCCGGTGGACGGCCATACGGCTTTCTGGGTGCTGGGATCGAATTGACCGGTTACCAGCCGGGGAACCAGACAGCCGAAGGCGGCGCCGACCTTGTGCGCCCCGGTGGGAAACCATTTGCCGACGGGAGCGACGATCCGGGCCTTGACACCGGTCAGCTCCCGGGGAAATTCGATAAAATTAACGCCGCCAAACCCGCCGCCGTGGACAACGGGCTCGTTGTGCCAGGTGATGCGAAACAGGTTCAGGGGGTCGATATCCCACAGGCCGATGTTTTTCAAGCGGGAGACGACCGTGTCCGGAATCAGGCCGGGGTCACGCTGCTGCTTTAACGTGGGGATAATGATGTTTCTTTCCCGGGCACTTTGCACGGCCCTTTCGAGTGCTTGGGTATTAACGGTTAAATCTATCATGGTCAGTCTCCTTTAAAGCCAGTAATGGAGTATTGATGGATTAGAGGAATGGATTCTGATCTTTGAAAAGTAATTGGACAGGATTGTCAGGATAGAGCGGCCTTCGGCCGAAGGGCCTTTCGCTGCAGGCGAAAAAAATCCCGTCAATCCTGTAAATCCTGTCTAAAAAAAATAAAAATCGAACCCATTCCTCATTCCTTCGAAATTCGTCAATCGTCATTTCATCATTTTTCCCCCATCCCGCCACCACCTGCTCGAGCGCTGCCAAATCCGGCATCACCCGAAACGGTCTGGTTTTTACAAGATCCACCGCCTGCATGGCACCGGCCACATCCTTCAACCCATTGCCGGTGTTGAGCACGACGATCTTTTCGTCCCTGCAAACCAGTCGTTTGTCCACCGCTTTCACCAGGCCGGCATAGGCGGCCGCACCGGCGGGTTCGGCAAAGACCCCGGTGCTGCGGGCCAATGCGGGAATTGCGGCCAAAATCTCGTCATCCGAAAGGCAAATGTAGGCACCACCGGTCTCCGTTACGGCCGCCAGCGCTTTGATGCGGTCCCGGGGCAACCCGGCACTGATGCTGTCGGCAACCGTTTGGGCGTTTATCGGCGGTTTGGTGAGGATATCCTCACCGTTTTTCCAGGCCGTATACAGATAACTGCTGCCTGCCGCCTGCGCACCCATCAGCTTCGGCATTTTGTCGATCCATCCCAGTGCGAGCAGATCCTTTAACCCCTTGTGCAGCCCCCCGATGATACAGCCGTCACCCACGGAAACAAAAATACGGTCCGGTGCTTTCCACTCGAGCTGTTCACAGATTTCGTAGGCGGCGGTCTTTTTGCCTTCGGTCATGTAGGGATTATATCCGGAGTTGCGGTTGTACCATCCATAGATTTTAGCAGCCTTGAGGCAAAGCTCAAAAGCATCATCATAGGACCCTTTTACAAGAAGGACCCGGGAGCCGAAAACCAGCAGCTGAGCAATTTTGGCCTGGGGGGCGGTTTCAGGTACGAAAATCACATTCGACTGACCCACGCTGGCGCACAGACCGCTTAACGCCGCCGCGGCGTTGCCGGTACTGGCCGTTGTGATGATCCGAGCGCCCTTTTGCATGGCGTTAACCACGGCGACGGCGCTGGCCCGGTCCTTGAAAGATCCCGTCGGTTGAAGTCCATCATCCTTGACCCACACCGTCTTGAGCCCCAACTCTGAGGCCAGACGTGGCGCGGGATATAAAGGCGTCCAGCCCACGGACAGGAGGGGCACCTCGGCGTCGGATTGGACCGGCAGCATGGGTTTGTAGCGCCAGATCGTGAGGTTGTCGGCGTGCGAAATGGTTTCCCTGTTTATCTGCCGTCCAATAAGATCGTAGTCGTACTGAACGTCAAGGACCCCTTCGTCACCATGATCCGGGCAGACATAGTCGACCTCGTCGGGAGAATACTGCTTACCGCAAACAAGACATTTCAAACTGAGAATGTTTTCCAATTTTGTAGCCTTTCCTCCGTACTGTGTAAATAGATCTTTTCAGTTGTTCCGCCAGACGGAAAGTTAACTCCCCATTGTTGCCGGGGTTAACATCGAATGCCGCAGTCCGCCTTGAACGAATAACTTTTTAAATGAAAAGACAGAGCGAAGCAATTCCACCCTTCGACATTCCGCATTCGCCCTTCGTCATTCCCTGTCCATCCTTCGTCACTCTTCCCCCGTCCCTCGTCCTTCATCCCTCGTCCTTCGCCATTCACCTTTCACCTTTCCCCTTTCACCTTTAACCTTTCACCTTTCACCTTTCACCTTTACACCTTTCACCTTTAACCTTTAACCTTTCACAATAGCTTGGCTAAAAGATATAGGCTGATATGTCAATGATTTTCATAAAAAAACATCAGAACTTGCGCTGGAAAATGGTATGTGATAATTACGATGCCACCAAACCATTCATTATCTACAAAGGAGGATAAAATGAGAAAAAACAGAGTATTATCAGCGTTGTTGGTAATTGGTATGATCACCTGGATCCTTTTTAGCGGTGGCGCGCCAGCTAAGGCCAAAGCCGCAGAACCCCAGAAAATTGCTTTCATCTATGTCAGTTCGGTGGGAGATCTGGGATGGAGCTATGAACATGATAACGGCCGCAAGATGCTCGAGGCAGAGCTGGGCGACAAGGTGAAGACCGCCATCATAGAAAGCGTGCCCGAGGGACCCGATGCGGTCAGGATTATTCGTCAGTATGCCATGCAGGGTTACAAAGTGATTTTCGCCACCTCCTTCGGATACATGGACCCCATGGTGGAGGTAGCCCGGGATTTTCCCAATGTCTACTTTGAACATTGCTCCGGATACAAAACGGCCCCCAACATGAGCACCTACTTCGGCCGTATGTATCAGCCCCGTTATCTTTCCGGAATCGTGGCCGGAAAAATGACCAAATCCAATATTATCGGCTACGTCGCAGCATTTCCGATTCCGGAAGTTATCCGGGGGATTAACGCCTTTACTATGGGTGCGCGTTCCGTGAATCCTAATGCCCAGGTACGGGTGGTGTGGACCAGCACATGGTTCGATCCGGTCAAAGAGCGTGAGGCGGCAGTGGCGCTGCTGGATGCGGGTGCTGACCTAATCGCCCAGCATCAGGACACCACCGAACCGCAGAAAGCGGCAAAGGATCGGGGGCTTCTAAGTATCGGCTATGACTCTGACATGCGCAAGTTTGTCGGCGACAGCGTTCTGGTCAGCCCGGTCTGGAATTGGGGTTCCTACTACATAGAGAGGGTAACCGCAGCTTTAAACGGGACATGGAAAACTCAACAGTACTGGGGCGGATTGAAAGAAGGGATCGTTCGTCTTTCCGATTTCAGTCCCAAAGTGCCGCAAGAGGTTAAAGATTTGGTCGCCGCCAAACAGCTAACGATCGTTAACGGGACCTGGGACGTATTCCACGGCCCCATTGTGGACCAAGACGGCAAGGAGGTGGTTCCCGCCGGCGGTAAAATGAGCGATCCCGATATGCTCAATATGAGTTTTTTTGTAAAGGGTGTCATTGGTAAGGCGGGAAATTGAATATTTTCAACGAGATCTATTTGATATCATGGATGTGCTGATTTGAACAACTAGCTACCGACAACTAACCACGGACGTACTGCCCAATGAAAACTCCCCTCCTCGAAATGAAAGGGATTACCAAGAGATTTCCCAATGTCATTGCGAATGAGGGGGTGGATTTGGAGCTCTATCCCGGTGAAGTCCTTGCCCTGCTGGGGGAAAATGGAGCCGGCAAAAGCAGCCTCATGAATGTTCTGGCCGGACTTTACCGGGCCGACGAGGGCGAAATCCATATCCGGGGCAAGCAGGTCGAAATCACCTCTCCCCGTAATGCCATGTTGTTAGGCATCGGCATGGTCCACCAGAACTTCATGCTGGTCGACACCATGACCGTAGCGGAGAACATCGTTTTGGGGATATCGGACCTGCCGTTTGTTCCGGATATGGCAGATATCAGTCAACGGATACACAACCTTTCTGAAAGGTATAATCTTCAGGTCGACCCGCAAAGTTATGTTTGGCAACTGGGTGTGGGAGAGCGCCAAAGAGTTGAAATTCTGAAGCTTATCTATCGCGGCGCCGAGATCCTCATCTTGGACGAGCCCACGGCGGTCTTAACCCCCCAGGAAGCCCGGGAATTAAACCAGGTAATTCATCAGATGACCGCTGAGGGCAAATCCGCCATTTTCATTACCCACAAGATGGAAGAAGTCATTGCATTTTCCGACTGGGTGCGCGTACTGCATAAAGGGCGTCTGGTTGCGGTAAAAAAGACCGATGAAACAGAACCCGGGGAACTCGTGCGGTTGATGGTGGGCCGAGACGTACTTTTCTGTCTGGAAAAAAAGGACCGCAGCCCGGGCGATGTGGTGCTCGAGTTAAATGATGTTCAGGCAATTGATGATAAAGGGCTGCCGGCACTTAAAGGGGTTTCTTTCAAAATTCGCTCAGGGGAAATCCTGGGCATCGCCGGGGTGGCGGGTAACGGTCAGAAACAACTGGCCGAGGTTTTAACGGGGCTTCGCAAAACCACAGGCGGCCGGATAAGGATCAATGGTGAGGTCAAAACCAACAAAACCCCCTATGATATGATCTGCTCCGGCGTCAGCCATATTCCGGCCGACCGGAACGTGCGCGGGGTCGTCGGCGACATGAGTGTTGCCGATAACCTTGCCATGAAAGGCTATCGCAAATCGCCGTTAACGAAAAAGGGAATTTTGCATCCTAAAAGAATTCTGGAGTTGGCCCGTCGCATGATCGACGCCTTCCGCATTGATACACCCACACCGCAGACCCACGCCAAATTCCTCTCCGGAGGTAACGTTCAAAAAATTATTTTAGCCAGAGAAATCGATGCCTGCCGGGGACTGCTCGTAGCGGCCTATCCTTCAAGGGGCCTGGATGTGGGTGCGACCGAATATGTTCGCAACCAGATAATCGAGCAAAGCGAATCGGGCAAGGCGGTTTTGCTGATTTCTGAAGACCTGGAAGAGCTGATGACCGTTGCAGATCAAATTGCCGTATTATATGAAGGCCGCATCATGGGGACCCTCACCTGCAAAGAAGCGGATACCGAAAAGCTGGGTATGATGATGGCTGGAATTGAGTGAAACTCAATTCGTTAGTTGTGAGTGGTCCGTTGTCGGTTGTTACAAAAAGATATTGTAAAAAGAATGTTGAATTATAAATTATGAATTTGGAAGTAACTGACAACATGCAAAACACAACACACATTGAGCGGTTTTTGCTCAATAGAGATTCTAATGCGCATTATCTTTGAAAAAAGAAAAACCCTGTCACGCAAAGCCATTTTTCTGGTTCCCTTGGCCTCCTTTGTCATTTCACTCCTGTTAACGGCTATTTTGCTGACGATATTTAATACCAATCCTTTCGTGACGTATGCCGCCATGTTCAAGGGTGCCTTCGGCACCTGGCCGAATTTTACGGAAACCCTGGTCAAGGCTATTCCTTTGATGCTCACCGGTTTGGGGGTTTTAATCGCCTTCCGCCTGAAATTCTGGAATATCGGCGCAGAAGGGCAGCTTACTTTCGGCGGCATCGCGGCAACCTGGGTTGTATTGTTCTGGTCCCCTTTTTTAAATCCCTGGATGGTGCTTCCGGTCTCGATCATAGTCGGAATGTCGGCAGGCGCAGTATGGGCGGGAATCCCGGCCTTTCTCAAAGTCAGTTTGAAAGTCGATGAAGTCCTGACAACCCTGATGCTCAATTATGTTGCCATTCTGTTCGCAGAGCACCTCTACTACGGGCCCTGGCGCGATCCCAAGGGGTACGGTTTTCCCGGAACGCCCTCTTTCCCGGAATTTGCATGGCTGCCGCGGATTGCAGGACGTGCCCACCTGGGCTTGATTTTTGCCCTCGTTCTGGCTGTTCTGATCTGGTTCATCCTAAATAGAACGCGCTGGGGTTTCGAACTCAAGATTATCGGTAGTAATCCGTCCGCCGCCCAATGCCAGGGCATCAACATTGCGAAAAATGTCATGATCGCCCTGCTGTTTGCAGGCGCGCTGAGCGGGCTTGCAGGGGTCTGTGAGGTTACCGGCATCTCGCGAAGGCTGCAGCAGGGGCTTTCCATCGGGTACGGCTATACGGCGATCATTGTAGCCTGGCTGGCGCAGCTCAACCCCATTGCCGCCATACCGGTAGCCGTATTAATGGCCGCACTCCTCGTGGGGGGCGATCAGGTTCAGATGATGATGGGGCTGCCGGCTTCCATGGGATTGGTTCTTCAGGGTATGCTTCTGATACCAATGCTGGCCGGCTCCCTTTTCACGGAATACAAACTACGATTCATTCGTTCCAGACTCTCTGGTACTTTAGGCACATAGCGTTTCGATTCTCAATTACAGCGACATATAATGAAGGTGTCGGTGTTCAGGTTTCAGGAATTGAAAAATTTCAAATAACAAATCACAAATACCAAACAAATCACAATGACCGAAATTAAAAGTTCCAAACAATTGACTATTGATATTATTTGAGATTTGGATATTGGAATTTATTTGTAATTTGGTGCTTGTGATTTGTTGTTTCCGGCTTATCCGAGTTTAGCCTTAGAGGCTGAACTATTAGCTTATTTTGAATTTCCGATTTAGTCGAGTACCTCCACTGAACAGGTAGCCGCATGATCGCATTATTAACATCACTACTGGCAATAACCCTGCGTGCCGGGACCTCTCTCATTTTTGCAACCATCGGTGAGATATACACCGAGCGCTCGGGGATCCTCAACCTGGGCATTGAAGGCATGATGTTGATGAGTGCGGTGTCATCCTTTGCCACCGTCTATTATAGCGACAGCCTGTTTTTGGGTATTCTGGTTGCGATGTTTGTGGGCGGGATGTTGGCCGCCATCCACGCATTTCTCTCTATTACCATGCGCGCCAATCAGGTCGTCAGCGGTCTGTGTATTACGCTTTTCGGATCGGGTATGGCAAGTTTTTTAGGACAAAAGCTCGGTCCGGCATCAAATTCAGGCTATCTGGTTGGACTTGTCGGATCCAAGTTTGAATCCCTGACGGTACCATTGTTAAGCAGTCTTCCGATAATCGGGGCCGTTTTCAACCAGGATGTTCTCACCTACCTCGTCTATTTACTGCTGCCGCTTGCCTGGTATTATCTCTACAAAACCCGCAACGGCTTGAACCTTCGGGCCGTGGGTGAAAACCCCTATACCGCTGATGCCATGGGGATCAATGTCGCAACAGTCCGCTATTTTTACACTATTATGGGCGGGATGCTGGTGGGCATCGGCGGCGCTCATCTCTCCTTGTCTTATGCCCCGGGCTGGACCGAGAATATTACCGGGGGAAGAGGCTGGATCGTCATCGCGCTCGTCATATTCTCCATGTGGAATCCTGCCCGGGCCATCTGGGGAGCTGTTATCTTTGGTGGGATCAATGCCGTCCAGTTCAGGCTGCAGGCATCCGGGACAACGATCCCGGCCGCTTATCTAAACATGCTCCCTTACCTGACCACAATTATTGTTCTGGTTGTTCTGACCTGGTGGGAAGCCTTGAGCAAACGAGTCGGCGCCCCCAGCGCACTGGCGAAATCCTATATGCGAGAGGATAAGTAAACAAAAAGTTCGATTGACGAACGACGAACGGTGCAATCGCTTCGCTCTATTTTTTATTTTAAATGAAAGGTTTGGCATTTTCATCCAACGGATAGACTTTTTGCCCATTGTCGTCTTCTGATGGGCAAAACAAAAATAATCTCTGTGTCCTCTGTGTCTCTGTGGTGAAAAAATATTACTAATGAAAGGAAATTTCTACATGACCGAAGATCATCAACGCTACAACAAGACCTTTCCCATTTCCTGGGAGCAGCTGCACCGCGATGCCAAGGCCCTGGCCTGGCGGTTGGTGGATATGAAGACCTGGAAGGGCATTATCGCCATCACCAGAGGCGGGCTGGTGCCTGCTTCAATTATCGCCCGTGAACTGGAAATCCGGCTGGTGGATACCGTATGTATCTCCAGTTATGATTTTAAGGAAATGGGTGAAAGCAAAATATTGAAACCAGTAGATATCGACGACGAAGACTGGCTCCTCGTAGACGATCTAGTCGACACCGGCCGCACGGCCAACATCGTCAGGGACATGCTCCCCAAAGCCCACTTTGCCACCGTCTACGCCAAACCGGAAGGCCGCCCCCTGGTCGACACGTTCATTACCGAGGTCAGCCAGGACACCTGGATCCTGTTTCCCTGGGATACGGAGAGCAAGTTTGTAGAACCAATAGTTTCAAGTACTTAGCACAGGCACTACAAAGCACCATTTTAATTCATCCTCGAGGTCGGGCAAAACTTGGGCATTTTTTAACGATTCTTCCAGTTTTTGCCCGTCTTCATCCCTCGGAATCCGATTGTAATAATGATTCACAATCGGCTTAATTGAGGAATGACCGACCTGATTCTGAACGAATCCCATGGTCTCATTGGCATCAAGGGCATTCGTGATAAATGTCCCCCGAGTATCCCGGCAGCTCCTATTTTCTGACAACCCGGCTTTCTTTAGAGTCGGCCTAAAATGATGGGCATTTATGCTATTAGCTCTCAGCGGCCTGCCGTCTCTATTCAGAAAAACGTGCTCACCTTTGCCTTTAGTTTTCTTTGCCTGTCTCACAAGAATATCTCTGGTGATCCCATTCAGCTTAACCTGCCTTTTAGACGAATCCGTTTAGGATCATAGACATTACCCCGAACGTAGGTCTTTTTAACGTTGAAATACCCTTCTGCAAGCTTCACGTCTTGCCACTGAAGCGCAGCGGCCTCCCCCATTCGAAGGCCGGTGATGAACATAAAAGCGAAGAAATCGCTATACAATGGGCTCACATGTTGAAGAAAACGCTTGATTTCATCCTGGCTCAATGGTTGAGGTTTTTTGTGCTTGACCTTAATTGGATTGACCAAGTCTAAAGGATTTTTCTCAATGTATCCTTTTTTCAGAGCAAATTCTATGATGGGGTTATAGGGGGACTTGATATGATGTGTTGGTAGAAAAAAATGTAATGTGATTTTTCTTAAAATGAAAAAGCGTGGAACTGAATTGATTCTCCACGCTTCTCTCATCATCTTGATTAAACAATCATACCCTTAGCGCTTCGATCTTCTTCTAATAGATCGGCCAGAGGGAGGGGTAAACAAATATTGTACCGTCCTACTTGCTTTGATTTTGAAATTAACTGTTTAAGCAAAAATTCGGCTTGGAGGGTATTTTCGTGCCGTCTTTACAAGTAAACCAATTTTCCGATTTTAATCGTTCCCATGCTTTTTTTATGTGATTTGGTTTCATTAAATTCTTCTTTCTATCATTCCAATTTCTCACCTTTTCAATAGCTTTACCTGCGTCCTCCGCAGCATCAGGATATTCCCTCACAACCCAGTAGACAGTTGCTAACAATTCCATACCATATGGGGTTTCGAATCCTCTAATAAGCCTTGCCAGGCATTCAAATCTCTGCTCGGTCTCTTTATTTTGAGTTAGAAAAGCTGTTGCCTTCTCCATAGCATCTCCGATTAAGTATATTTCAGGCCTTGAGACTCGATCGCCATATCCACGAATGTAATGTCCATCCATATGCTGTAGCACATGGTGTAAATTATCCGCATAGGGGCCAAACTGATCTGCTTGAAAATTTAACTGAAGCTTCTCACCAGCCTCTTGTAAAAAGAACATTAACTTTTGAATTTCTAATAAGCTATGTCGGTAGCCTTGGCTCCTATAGAGATCTAACGCCTTAATTAGGAGAGCTCTCCCTTTCGTCATATTTGGCTTTTTTGTTCTAATGAGGATTTTGTCTGCCTTTGGAGGCCCAAGAGGCTGATATAATTGAACAGCAATATTGGGGGTAGCTTTAAAAGCTGATTCGATGAGATGCTTAACTTGAGTCCAGTTAAGTCCGCCTAAACCACTGCCGAGTGGAGGAATGGCGATTGATTTAATTCCTAAAAGTTCTATTTGACGGATAAGATCATCTAACCCCTTCTTTATATCATCAATTTTCGATTTTGATTTCCAGTGTCGTTTTGTTGGGAAGTTGATAATATATTTTGGGTTAAACAATTCATTCGTTTTATAGACAAACATTTTTCCGATACGAACCTCTCCTTTCTTACAAGCCCTGGCATATTCATCATAATTTTCAGGAAAGGCTTTTTTGAATTGTAGAGCAATTCCTTTTCCCATTATTCCAACACAATTGACTGTATTTACAAAAGCCTGGGCGTCAGACTCCAGCAGATTCCCTTTTGTTAAAGTAATCATAACGCCTCCTTTAATAATACCAATTAGGTTGCTCTAAAACCTGTGGCCTATGTCCGTTTACAGGCAATGAATTCTCAACTTTTATTTTTACGTGTGGGCTGATGACAGCAATGTGGGTCAGGCAATTCCATGGCATATTCTGATAAACTAAAAACTCAGCCTGTCGCTTTCGTTTCTGTCTGGATGATCAATTGTATCGTTCCAATACTTACTGTTCATTATTCCCCAGTCTACTTCATTGAGTCTATTCAAATCATCATAAAATTCAGACCAGGCCATAATGCCATGTCCATCTGTAAAAACATACTTTAGGGAATTTTCCACGACCACATTAACATTAGAAATAATATAAATTATATCAGCCTGCCCGCCACTATAGCCTGGAACATTTCCGCGATGGATCGTATATAACATTGGTGATCTGGGTGCGAAATAAAAGGGGATGTAATCGTGTAGTGTGCCACCTGGACCGCATGGCACATTAGTGAAAGCCCTTCTGTCCTGAATGCCATCGTAAGCGATATTTTTGAAATTGATTGAGCATCTTTGGATTTGGCAATTTGCCAGCAGCCCACCATTATTAATAATTCCTATCAAATTATCAACATGGGTAATATGGTAGAGTTGAACGAGATTTGGCGGCATGATCAGATCGAAAGTTGTGTGGTCTATTTAAAATATGATATTTAAATTTATTTTAACTGTTTAAATCTCTATTATAGCTTCAAATTGAATGTGTCAAATAAGAATTGTAAACAGATATTTGAGAAAAATATAGCTGGAATCAACACTTAGCTGAAACGCCCAAAAATTGCTGTGTCTTCCGGTTTTAGCAGATTATTTAATCCGAGAGAATTATTATTCAAAACAGTTTGAGAATTAAATCCTACTAAAAGCCATTAAAGCAATCAAATACAAGATTCTGTGAATATGGAAAATTCTCTTCAGTACACTATTTCAACAACAAAGTGCGGCGATGTGTTCAAACTTCGGGCCAACATGGATATCTTGATATCATACCATTATCCAAATTACAAATTTTCGAATGAACTGTCCAGACCGCCCCACTGCTTAAATCTGATACAGCAGGACGATCTGGACATTATGATTGGCTCCAATCAAATCCTAATCAGAATCATCACTGAACCTTTTCCGCTTTCTCCGGTTGGATTGTTCTTTCAACAAACGCTTCCGACGTCTTTCCTCTACGCCAGCCTCATAGGCGAAGCCCATAGCACCGCCGATGAAAAAGGGATCAACTGTTAAATCATCACCCTGTGATTCAGCATCATCAGGTTCACCATCGTGGTCAGGCTCATCAGCAAATGGTTCATCCAAATCCCCTTCAGGGCTGTCTTCGAATGAATCATCATTCATGAAACCGTTTTCGCCAAATTCATCAAAATCATCAAGAAAATCGCACATGGTTTATCCCTCCTTTGTTTAGTGCCCACAAAGTGAGCAGATAATTTTGAATTCTTTCCCGTTGATAATGGTTATGTCGTTTCCAAGATTGTGGCCGAAAGATACAAAATGTCCGCAGTCTAATTGAAATTTCCGACCTGCCAGCACCCTTTTAAATATGTCCCTCAAGAGCTCTGGTTCGCTGTATTTTCGCCTTTGTTCTTTTGTCATAGCCCCCCCCCCCCCCTTAAATGCAGAAGCCCCGCTGGAAAACCAGCAGGGCTTCATAGATTTGATTCAGGTTGATTTTGTTATTTGACCATGGCTAAAATTCGGCCTCCGGTCGTTTCCAGCCGGTAAGCGTCAGATGCGCTCAATCCTGGCCACTGGCCTGCCCTTGTAAATGAATTGATGACATGAAACATGGTCGCACCTTGCTCCAGGTAAAAAGCATTTTTCACAACTTCAGTCTCGTTTCGAGTGAGCGCAAACTGCCGGGCAAATGTCTCGATGGTGCTTACGGGGTTTGATACCGAGGTCTGCATAGATATCTGGAATCGATCCTGACCATGGCGGGATTGACTGATCACGTTTTCAAGCACCAGCGGGAATTCATCCATAATCCGCCGGGAGATGTGTTTATACCGAGCATCTACCGATGTCTTGGCAATCATGCCGTTGCTGCAAACCAAGCGGTAATAAAAGGCTTCAATTGATAGGGCCAAAATGCCAACCTCGGAATTCGCGATACTGATACCGGGTATGATCTTGTCATTTTCCGATAGCCTGAATAGACGGTCGTACTCGGGAACTTTCAGAACCATCATTTCCGAATCAAGGGAAAGGTGAACTTCAGCGGCTGGATCAAAGCCATATTCCAGAATTTTAGTCAGAACCTCCATGTGGTCGATGGCCGTGTACCGTTCCGTAAAGACCGCCCGGAGCTGGTTCCCCGTAAACCGGCAGAACAGTGTTTCTCGATTCCTGCGTTCCTGTTCGATCCAGTAGTTGAGATTGCTTTTTTGCAGCTCTACTGGACAGCGGTGCAGGTAGCTAAACGGGATACGAACCGGACCCTGCTGATCGATGTACATGCTATGCCGGTATTTAAGGAATTGGTCGCTTATCTGGTGATCGAAGGGCTTTACAAGGAAATGGCGCTACTGCCAGATAGCCCAGTCCGGGAGAGCCCCGCTCCCTATAAGGTCCTTTTCGAGGCTGAAAACGAGGATATAGACCTTAAAAACACCTTTTCCTGGAACGTTAAAGATTAATAATCAATACCTTACCGTGGTCGACCCCAGACGCATTTAATGTCCCGACCCCAGACGCAATTTTTTTGCCTATTCCACTTTAGGCACAAATATATCCATCAAATCAGAAAATACTTGACAAACAGAATTGTTTTAATTATAAAATATTAAATAATTAAAATTTATGAGCGCAATGGGTGACCCTTTCCTTAAAAAATGGAGGGCAAATGAATATTAAAAATTCGGGAAAATTAATTCCCACCAGTTTGATTGCATTCTTGTTTCTTTGTACGTTTTGGTTCTTAAAGGTAACAGGTCTATTGAGTGGCTTATTGCATGCAATTTAGAACAATAATTTTGTGCCGGGTAAGCAAGCGCATGGTTCGATTTGATGAGGATGGTTTATGTGAATGGTTCAGAGATAAGTAAGCCATTGAATATCACAGGGGGTCTAAAAACTAAGATGGAAACCAAGGAAAGCTTTGTAACATTTTTAACAAACGAGGGCATCTCAGACATTGAGGATCTAATGGTTCATATTCAAGTGTTCATTGATAGCCCTGAATTAATTTATGAGCTGCCGGCGACTGAACGGGAAACATTAGAAGCAAGGATGGATGAGGCTCTCAGTGTTTTATAACAAAGTTGGGGGCAGATACCTGATTTCCTTTTATCACCCGTTTATTGTAACAGGCTCCTTGTTTAATTCTGCACGACAGGGAATAATGAATGCTAAAGCAGATTTTTAAAATACTTTTTATAATTTCAACATTTACCTTGGTTACGGCG
Organism: uncultured delta proteobacterium; assembly: GCA_963765595.1. Classification (GTDB taxonomy): domain Bacteria; phylum Desulfobacterota; class Desulfobacteria; order Desulfobacterales; family JAFDCJ01; genus JAFDCJ01. The sequence continues at coordinate 3,822 of CAVXXE010000118.1, read as the reverse complement.
CAATCTTGGGCCCATGTTCCCTATTTTGAACACAATGACTTCTCCGCGAAACAGCCTTTTACGGTAGAATACTCAATCGAGCAGTCACTTGCCATTTATGCATGGCTGGAAAATAACGATCTTGGCAACTCTGGAGATATAGATGTTTTTGTATTCCGGATAAATGAACCGACAAGCGTATACCTGGAAGTTATAGTGCCAGTCTGCAAGGGCTATGAAGAATTCCTACCGTGGTTAGCTTTGGCTGGTCCAGGATTACCTGAGCCAAAAGCGCCCATGCCCTTCGATATCCCTCCAGGCTGCGGAATCGAAGTGATCCAAAATGGCACTATTGATGAACCACGAGAGACATTTTATGAATTTTTTGGCGGAAAGAGCTACTATAAAGGCCCAGTTTTCGATGAATATATTACAATCCCAGGAAACTACTATGTTTATATTTGGGATCCTCAACAAAAGAGTGGTGACTATGTGGCAGTATTGGGTAAAAAAGAGATCTGGAGATTCCGGGACATTATCCAGGCTTTCCGTAATACCCCTCTGATACGCTTAGACAAGGAACTTCATGTAGATTGCTCAGAATCATTATCGGAAGATTGGGATGAACTGGGACCGGCAACTCATTAATATTTTGTAGTAAGATCAAAAGCCAATACAGGCATCTTGTTCTAATAATTAAGACTGAATCGGCAGTTGAAGTAAATTGCAGATTGGCCAATCACTTATCCATTCTTTTTTGCATCATTATTTTTATTAGGTTGCGTGCCTGCTCCCATATCTCCGATGAGCAGATGATTTATTGTGAATTTCCTCTGCTAACCCATAAGTGATGCATCTTTTGACGATGTAAATTCTTTGTTAGAAAAATTTACCGAATATGGCCTCTGCAATGGCGGCGATTATTTCATCCGTCGGTTCCCAGCTATATTTATCGATATACCTCTTTTTTGCAAATTTATGCCGTGCATCGATGACCCGCCTATCCGTTTGTTCAGAGAAAATCGTCAAGCATATCAAAGGCTGAACTTTCCTTTTTCTCATATTCTGCACTTTTAATCGTCCCTCTTCGTCAAAATCTAAATAGGCGAACTCATCCCTTACCACTTCTATTGGTTTTCGATTAACCAGATCAACGACTATCAAAGCGTAACGGACTCGTTTGCCAGCATATTTTGAAAGCCGCTCATCTGGATCACGCTTTAGCAGCCGCTCGTAACGGGCCAGCGGAAGACGTTTTATAGTATCATCATCCTCAACAATGAAAATCCTTATGCTTAGTCCCATGGTCATTTCCAATTCTTTTGATTTGTCCTGAATTTCGAACCCATTTATGCTATTATCCGAACATGTCGGCCAAGGTCAATTAATTATTAATTCCAAACAATGGAGGTGAAAAATGAAAATCTTTCAGGCAATCGAATCGTACAAAGACTATCACAGCATCAATTCTAAAAAAAAATACGGTGAAGAATTATGAGTTTGTCTTTACCCAGTTCCAGGATGAATTTGGTGACAGGTTAGCTGATTCCATCACTCCGGATGAGATCCTTTCCTTTCTGACCAAGCTCACTGACGGAACCAAACAATCAACCAAACGCAATCGTTATTCCAGCCTCAAAGCCTTTTTCAATTACATCAAAAACTCTATTGATCCTAACTTGCAAAATCCGTGTGACACACCGCCACTAAATGGTTTAGCCGGCTCATGACCGGTTAATGACGCAATAGAATGACCGATAAAATTGTCAATGAAATCGCGGCTATTGTGGGTGGGGTTAATTTTTCTTTATAGATCATGACCGACAAAAGGATAGCGATCACAAAATGAAGGCCGATGATTGCGACAACAATTGACAGGGGTCCTATCGAAAGGGCTTTTAGAAATGTGTAGTAGCCGGCAAAATTGATGAGGCCCATCGAAAGACCGATAGCCAGAGCTTCCTTATAATTAGCTTGAGCAGGTTCAGTTTGAAGTTTATTTCTCAAACCGATAGAAAATAAGGTCGAAAAGAGATAGGAAATGGCCATAAAGGTCAAGGGATTGGCATGCATGGCCGCAAATTTGCTCGAAATTGAAGCAATTGAACCGCAGAAAAGCGAAACAAAAACCAATATCAGACCGCCTTTAGTCTGCCCGGCTGAGGGTTCCTCAGCCCCTGGTTGTCGTGTCAGTATCAAGATGACAATGACGGCGAGCATTATGCCTGCGATTTGATAATACGTTGGGCGATCCTTAAAATAGACAATCGAGAAAAGGACAACCACCACCACATTTAGCCGGACAATCGAATAGACGATGCTTGACGGCAGACGCTTTAATGCCTCGATATGCGTCATTGTGGCTACCAAAAAAGCACTGCTGTTTAAAATGCCGACGAAAAATGTGAAAGTGATATTGGGAACCGATTCGCTGCGTAAGAAAAACACCACCGAACTTAAAAGCGCCACCGTGGCCATAAACGAAAATGTTGTCCAGGCGGTATTACAGTTTCTTTCAGCCGAAACCTTGTAAAGAAAACTTTGGGTCCCCATTAAAATCAATGCAATGATCGCCAGTGTGTACCAATTATCCATAACTGCAATGATCTTTAATTCGATGTTTATCGAAATTAACTAAGATAAGTTTCTGATATCACACTGTCTTTAGAGTTTCAAACGTACAGATATAGCAGAAACATCAATCCGGTAATAAGACCTGGGGTCAAAAATAACATAAATATTTATGACCACTAATTTCTGATGATTGGTTGGAGTTAGGCAGGCGTGCGAGTCCGAAGAGTTCAGCCCACTATCCTGCCCAACATCTACCTATAGGAATGTTACCGGGTATCAACGCTAATAAATGACCACGCTGAATATGGTGGGGTCTTCTTTGAATTGGTGGTATTAAAACTTTTGAGGATCACAAAGATTTTCAGAGCTATTCGCAACCCTTCCACAACCGCCGCAAACATATTGCCCATTGGAAACCAATTTTATCCACTCTTTAAAATTATCCTTCAACAATCCATCCTCGTGTAGGGCACATAGATGTTTATCATGTCCTTCGTGAGGCATTTCATTATTGCTCATAATTACCTCCAGTGAATTATAATATATTGATATTTATAGAATCTTAACTCATTTATTTTTGGGGGGTTAGTTTGACAACCACCAAAAATGTAGGTCGCTAATGGCAACTTGTCAAGAAAACAAAGGACGTCGGTGCTGGGCGTTGCTGCGAGTTTGCGTTTAAAACTTTCCTGAGTCTTTGATTTGCTCCAGAAATTTAGGTTTTTAAACGGTGATGGGGATCGAAGTCTGATGTGTTCTCAGATATATAAATACCAAATGGAAATAAAAGGTCAATTATTTTAATCTACATTTTTAACTGAGTGTGGTTTTCTCAATACAACTCGTTGAATAAATTGATATTATTATATATTTTTTCGGGTAACCTATAGCCGATTCGCCTTATCATAAGCTATGCTTTGAAAGCAGCGCACGGACAGATTAGCTGGTGGATATTCTTTTATATCAATTCCAAGTCTTTCAACAAAGCTATTCCGATTTCAACTTCCCGGAAAATCCTGTGGCATACAATACATTGGCAAATAATGTGATGCAGTATGCAGAAAACCCGCCCCCCATCGCATGCCGCTTAGGCGATGCGGGCTGGTATATATGTGTTTTTTGCGGAGCATGAGAATCTTTCCGTTACAATAGAAAACAGAAGAAAGTTATTTGTCATGATCGTGACCCATTCTCGCAGGGTAAAATCTTGATCAGCTTTTATCAATCCATCTAAATTTCGCATATACCGGAAAGTGATCAGAGGGGTAG
>CAVXXE010000117.1:0-24418 GCA_963765595.1 uncultured delta proteobacterium | reverse complement strand
CCTTAACTGGGATGGTGAAAATATACTGACTCCGCTTTTACAAAATCATCCCGTTTTTATTCCTATGGAGTCATTGGTCATAATTTGGGATTTTAGATTGCGGATTTTGGATTTGTGGCATCGCCGCGCTCTATCAATTTATAATAGACAGAATTCCTTAAATATTCAATTTTCAATTCCGGTTCATCCGGGTTAAGTGTATTGTATATACAAACATAATATCTATTAATTTGATACCAGTTCAATTTCAATATATACCAGGAGGTAAATCATGTCATTAGACCAGTTGAGCAAACTTGTGGAAGACGGTGAAAAGGAAGAGAGTGAGGCCATGGTCCGCGAACTGTTGGCGGGCGGAACCGATCCACTGGAGATCCTGGACAAACTGACCCAGACCATGCAGCGTGTCGGCGCCCTGTTCGCCGATCTGGAAATATTTCTGCCCGAAGTAATGCTGGCCGGTGAAGCCTTGACCGCCGTGGTGGATATCGTCAAACCTGCGCTGAAGACCACCGATCGGGTGCTCGTCAAGGGCAAGGTGGTCATTGGCGTTGTCAAAGGCGATCTGCATGAAATCGGAAAAAATATCGTCAAACTGATGCTCGAGACCAACGGTTTTGAAGTCAAGGATCTCGGCTATGATGTGGATTCGCTGGATTTTATCAAGGCCGCCGAGGAGATGGGGGCCGATTTCATCGGTGCATCCTCCCTGATGACCACCACCATACCGCGTCAGCAGGAGATCATCGAATTTTTAAAAGACAAAGGCGTGCGCGACAAATACAAGGTGGTGATCGGCGGCGCCCCCACGTCCCAGATGTGGGCGGATAAGATCGGGGCCGATCTCTATTGCGAAGACGCCAATTGTGCATCCCAAAAGATGGCCGCCTTGAAAGAATAAGTCGATTAGGTGCAACTGCCCTCTAATACTAACGAACCGAGGGAATAAATACAAAGCCGATTCGCAAGTTTAGAAATCGGCATAACGGCTGAACGTCTGCACCGGGAGATGCCGACTCCGGCAAGACGCCGCTGATGGGAGGAAAACCATGACCACTGCTTATCGTATTTGGGAAATGATGGAACGGTCTAAAACCGGTCCTCATATTGATGAAGATGATTTTTTACCCAAACTGTTTACCCCAACCCTGAAAAAGCTGATTAAAAAATACGATATAAAGTATGATCCCGCTACACCGGTGCCGGCCGACGACGATATGGCGGATCGGATCTGGCAGGCGGGCTGGGACCTTTTCCGGGAAGTCGGTGTTTACAACACTGATTCGCATCGCATCATCCAGGTCACCGACGAAGAGATCAAGGAAGCGTTGTACATGGCCAAAGACCAGTACTGGGTGGGCGCGGGAAAGGATGCCAAACTGTGGAAGCATCGCCAGGTGGAAGATACCGAACCGCCGTTCTGCATCTTCAGCCCGGATATAACGGTTGACGAACACCTGCATCATTCCATGTGCGCAGCCTATCTCAAGGAGCCGCTTTTGGATGGTTTCTGCGCCCCGATCCTGGAAGATGCGATCGGTCAACTGATCCAATCCGGCGGCCCCACCGAAATTAACGGTTGTATCCAGCACATCTACAACATGCGGCTGGCTGCCAAACAGGTGGGACGCCCCGGCACTTTTTTCGTGGCCGTGGGAACCGCAGAGCACGATGCCGGTCAGATTGCCGTCTCTGACAACGCCTGGGGCGTTCGCACATCCGATGCCCGTTTGGTGGGATCCTTAACCGAATTTAAAACCGCCGACACCCTGCTCAACCGCTCGGTGCATTACGCCCAGTATGGTTGCTATACCGGCAACCTGACCGGCCCCATTTACGGCGGCTGGTGCGGCGGGTCGGAAGGCGTGGCGGTCACACTCGTGGCCTACAGCCTCAATGGGCTTCTGATCCACGGCGCCATTTTCAACCAGCATTTCCCCTTTCATCTCAACTGGGGTTCCAACACCACCCGGGAATTGTTGTGGCCCATCGCCATGTCAGGCCAGGCCCTGGCACGCAACAGCAAACTGCTGCATACCTCCAATGGTTTCGCCAATGCCGGCCCCATGACCGAAATGCTTTTCAGAGAGACCGCCTGCCATGCCCTGGTCAGCACCGTCTGCGGCTGGCATCTGTGGGAGATGGCCTCCACCCGCAATAAATACCGCAATCGCGCAACCCCCATGGAGGCCCGTTTGGGCGTGGAAGTGGGCCATGCCGTGGCCAACATGGGTATGAAACGCGAGCAGGCCAACGAGATCGCCCTGAAGTTGTTGGCCACCTATGAAGACCAGGCGGCCACAGCCTCCAAGGGTAAGGAATACCATGAGTGCTACGATGTCCACAAGGCCCTGCCGATCCAGGAGCATTACGACATGTACCGCAAAGTCAAAGACGAAATCGCCGATATGGGCGTGGAATTTCCTTTTTAACCCGGATGAACCGTAATAGTTAGGATCAACTGGATGGACAGGACATAACCAGACTGAGCAAAAAAAATCCTGTTAATCCTGTTAATCCTGTCTAAATAAATGTTCATAAAAGAGGTATTAGAATGGCGAAACAGATGTTAATCGATGCCACCCGGGGCAAACAGACCGAGATGCCGCCCTGGCTGCCTTACGCCGGGGTACATTGTGCCGCGTTGATCGATCAACCGGCCGACGCATTTATTAAGGATGCCGGGTTGCTGGCCAAAGGCGTGGTAAACGCTGCCGATCTTTATCACGCTGACGGGATTCCCCTTCTATTTGACCTGTCGGTGGAAGCCGAAAGCGTCGGTTGCGAGGCGACATACTATGAAGACAATGTGCCATCGATCATTGGTCATCCCTGTGTCGAAAAGACTCCCGCGGAGATGGATCTCAAGATGCCCTCGGCCGCAGACGGCCGCTGGCCGATCATATTTGAAGCCGCCCGATTGGCCAAACCCCGCCTGGAAGATTTGGACTGTGCCATGCTGGGACTGCTGTGCGGCCCGTTGACTCTGGCCTCGCATCTGGCCGGCCCTAAGATATTTACGGCCCTGCTGAAACGCAAAGAATTCGCCCATGCCGTTTTGGCATTCGCCGGCGAGGTGGGCGCCCAGGCCGCGCGGTTTTATACTCAAATGGGGTGCGATATCATTGCCATCGTAGATCCGGTGGCATCCCAAATCCGACCTCAGGTTTTCGCCGAATTCGTCACCCCCAATTGCCGGCCGGCAATCGATGTCATCCACAACGCCGGGTTGACATCTACCTTTTTCATTTGCGGTAACTGCAGCAAAGTACTGGAGGAAGTCTGTAAGGTCGGCACCCACGGGTTTGCCATCGACGAGCAGATGAACTTGAGTTTTGTGCGTGACATAGCCTATAAATACGGCAAAGGTTTTGGTGGTAATCTGAAATTGACCACCAGCCTGATGCTGGGGATGATCTCTCCGCGCGAAGATGCCCTGATCAGCCTGGCGGCCGGCGGCACCCGGGGATACACTTTTGCGCCGGGGTGAGATATTCCCTATGGTGTTCCGGCGGAACATCTATTGCAAGCCTACGAGGCCCGGGCCTGGTTTATGGAACAGTATGCCCGTTATCCGCGGTCGACCTGATCCGGCACTGCCGGTAACAATTATAACTAGTTGTAGATTTTGGATTGCGGATTGCGGATTTGTTGTATCGCTTCGCTCTGTCCATTAATAAAACAGGCAGAATACCTTAAATCCAAAATCCGCAATCCAAATTCTAAAATCTATGCATAGTTCATCATCGATACGAAATCTTGTCTCAAATGAACGTATTTATGACAATCGCTAAACGGCGATAACGGTCTCTACCATGGACAGCACACGGATCGGCAACAAATTCAGACATCTTCTGTCGGGTAAAATAAAAAACCGCCCGCTGGTTTGGCTATGGGGGGCGGCGCCCTCATTTGCGGTTCAAAACGCCGGATATCCGGTGGCAGCCGCCTATAACGATCCGCAAAAATGCTTTGATGCTCAGATCAAAACCATCGCCCAATTCGGTGAAGACGGAATTCCCCGCATGGCAGTGGGCGGGGCCTCGGATGTAACCTGGGCTTTTGGCGGCACCCTCAAATGGCCTGCCGACGAATACTCTATGGCGCCCACGGCCACTCACCACCCGGCCAATTCCAAAGCCGAAGCGGAAGCGCTGTCAATGCCGGACGATGTTGCCGCGGCCGGACCGTTGCCCCTTTACTTGGACTTTGCCCGGCGCTGCCAAGAAAATAGCCTGCCGATTTTCCCCTTTATTACCTCACCCATCGAAGGCGCCCGCAGTTTGTGCGGCCCTGAGCTTTTGATGCGCTGGATGATCAAACAACCCGATCTGGCCCACCGGCTGCTGCGGCTGGCCACTGCCTACAGCGTGGCGGTGGTGCGCCTGTTTGCGGCCACTTTCCCGCCCGAAGATATCCTGACCTATTTGGCTGCGCCCACGGCTTCGAACCAGATGCTCTCGCCCCGGTTTTTTGAAACCTATGTGCTTCCCTACCAGAAAAAACTGCATGAAGAAATCCTTCAAGCGGGAATTCGCCACATCTACTGCCACATCTGCGGGGAACAAAACAAAAATCTGCCCCTGTGGCGCAAGATACCCATGGGGAATCCGGGCATCGTCAGTTTCGGTCATGAAGTGGCCATCGAAACGGCCGTCAAATTCTTCGGCCGTGATTGTATCATCGCCGGCAATATCGAGCCGGCGGTTATCCATATGGGTCGGCCCGCTGAAATCTACCGCCTGTGCATGGCCGCGCTGGCCCAAGGCAGTCGGGCCCCGCGCGGCTATATCCTGATGCCCGGTTGCGGCATCCCGCCCAATGTGCCGCCCCAAAACCTGTTGATGCTTAAAAAAGCGGCCTCGGATTTCATGAGTGGCTAAAGTAACGTAATACTTGAGGAATGGATTCTAATCATTAAAAGACAATTGGACAGGATCAACAGGATCATCGGGATAAAACGGCCTTCGGCCGAAAGGGCTCCTCGCCGAAGGCGGAAAAATCTTTACCCCGTTAAATCATTGCCCCGGAAGTGTTAAATTATTTGAAACGATTAAATATTGCTCCGGATCGCTACCTATTTCGGCAGAACCGCATTTAACCGGGGCCGTCAATCCTGTAAATCCTGCCTGCCCTGTGAAATCTTATTTGCACCTATTTCTCTGGGGTCCAAAAAAATAAAATCGAGTCCATTCCTCTGAAGTTTCGTATGAGATCTCAAAGGTGTTAAATCCTAAAATAAAACCCCATCTTTATTTAACTAGAGAGATAGAGCGCAGCGACTCCATCCTTCCGCATTCCCTCCGGGGCGTAGGCCCCTATGACCCCTACGGCTTCCGGCTCGTAGAGCCTACAGCTCGGAGAGGCCGGAGGCCACATTCCGACTTCCGCATTCGTCAAATGTTTCATTCGAGACCGTTAAAGCCCCCGTCACTATGCCGTCCGGCCTCTGTTTCCTGTCATCTGCCCCTTACCCTATGCCCTTTGCACCATGCGCCATGCTCTTTTCCGCTTACCAGCCCCGCATCAAATATTCATGGATCGAATCGGAGGCCTTACGACCCGCACCCATGGCCAAAATGACCGTGGCCGCACCGGTGACGATATCGCCCCCCGCCCATACGCCTTTTTTGTAGGTCTTGCCTGTTTCCGGGTCCGCGTCGATATACCCCCATTTATTCAATTTCAGATCCGGCGTCGACTCGGTCAACAGGGGATTGGCGCCGGAACCCACTGCCACGACACACATGTCACATTCCAGTTCAAACTCCGAGCCTTTGATGGGAACCGGCCGACGGCGGCCCGAAGCGTCGGGCTCACCCAGTTCCATCTTCAAACATTCCATGCCGGTTAATCGTCCTTTTTCGTTGCCAAGATATCGGGTGGGATTGGTCAACAGAAAAAATTCGATGCCTTCTTCTTCGGCATGGTGGATTTCCGCAATCCTGGCCGGCATTTCCTGTCTGGAACGGCGGTATACGATCCTGACCTTATCCGCACCCAGACGCATCGCGGTCCGGGCGGAATCCATGGCCACATTGCCGGCTCCCAGCACGACGACATTTTTGGCCCGGGGAATCGGAGTGTCTACCTTAGGGAAAAGATAAGCCTTCATCAGATTGGCCCGGGTCAGATATTCATTGGCGGAAAGGATCCCGATAAAATTTTCACCCGGAATATTCATAAACCGCGGCAGTCCAGCGCCGACGCCGATATAAACGGCATCATATCCTTCTTCGAAAAGCTCATCCAGAGTTACGGTTCTTCCCACCACGGCATTGCACTCGACCTTAACGCCCAATCGCTCGAGAAAATTGACTTCCTGGGCGACAATGGCTTTGGGCAGTCTGAATTCCGGAATTCCGTAAACCAGCACACCGCCGGATTTATGAAACGCCTCCATCACGGTGACATCGTGGCCCTTGACAATCAAATCGCCGGCAACGGTCAACCCGGAAGGGCCGGAACCCACCACGGCAACTTTTTTGCCGGTGGGCTCGGTTTTTGGCGGCAGCTCGCCGCTACCGTTTTCTCTTTCCCAATCCGCCACAAAACGTTCCAGGTTGCCGATGGCCACCGGATCATCTTTTTTGCCGACAATACATCGCCCTTCACATTGAATTTCCTGGGGGCAAACCCGCCCGCATACCGCCGGCAGGCTGTTTTTCTGCCATATATGCCGGATGGACTGGGTAAAATCTCCTTCCTTAACAAGCCTGATAAACCCGGGTATGTCAATTTCCACCGGACAGCCGGCAACACAGCCCGGCTTTTTGCATTGGATGCATCGCTGGGCCTCTTTCATGGCCATTTCCGGTGTATAACCCGTCGGAACCTCCAGAAAATTTCTGGCTCTGACAGCCGGTTCCTGTTCGGGCATCGGCACCCTGGATATCTTCTCTTTCTTTACCTTTTTCTGTGCTTCTTCAGCCATATATTCCTCCCCCAAAACAACTCTGAGAATGCTGATCCATCAATCTTTTCAAGAATTTGTGTTTGAACAGTAACGCCTCACTACATCCAATTATTCACCGCAAAGGCGCAAAGAACGCAAAGGTTTAATTATTTTCAGAAAAAGTGCTCTTTTATTCTTTGCTGTCCTCTCAACGGCAAAGAATAAGATAAAACATCTCTGCGTCCTTCGCGTCTCTGCGGTGAAAACAAATTGATATCATGGATGTTCTGACTTAATTAAACGCACAGGTCGCAAATTTTCTTAGTCCGACGGCTATACCGCTAGGCCTCCTGCATCATGCAAAATTCATTATAGCACTTCTGCTCATCCTCGCAGTAAGCCTGGAGCCGCAGCATTAACTCATCATAGTCTACCTGGTGACCGTCAAATTCGGGTCCGTCCACACAGGCAAATTTGGTCTTGCCCCCCACCGTAACCCGGCAGCCGCCGCACATACCGGTTCCATCCACCATTATTGGGTTCAGACTGACCAAGGTCGGCACATTGAAGTCTTTGGTAATCAGGGAAACAAACTTCATCATCGGCACCGGCCCGATGGCAACCACCTGGTCGATCTTCTCAGCTTCCAGTACTTCCTTCAAAACCTCGGTGACAAACCCGTGGTGCCCGTATGAGCCGTCGTCCGTGCACACGCGCAAATCGTGGGAGGCGGCCTTCATTCTGTCTTCCATGATAAGCAGATCCTTGCTGCGGGCTCCGATGATGCTGATGACATGGTTGCCGGCTTCTTTCATGGCCCGGGTGATCGGGTGCAAAACAGCGATCCCCGTACCGCCGCCCACACATACGACGTTACCCAGTTTTTCAATGTGGGTCGCTTTACCCAAAGGGCCGATAACATCCTGGTAGCCATCGCCCACCTGCAAGGATTTAAACAGGCCGGTGGACTTGCCGACGATCATATAAATCACCGTGATGGTCCCTTTTTCCACGTCTGTCTCGGCCATGGTCAACGGAATGCGCTCTCCGTCTTCATTGGCCTTCAGGATGACAAACTGGCCGGGTTTTGCCTTGCGCGCGATCTTGGGTGCTTCGATCTCATTGAGAATCACATTGCCCTCGGACATTTCTTCACGTTTAACAATTTTGAACATTTTAAGCCTCCAATCCGTTAACTTCTAAATCAACGGTTTATATGCAACCAGAGCTGAAGGAAACTATCAGCCAGAAAAGTAAAAGTGCAGCCAACCGCAGAGAACGCAGAGGTCGCAGAGATTTTTAAAAAAATAGCGTTTCTTTTAATTTATCTAAAAATTTTTCTTATATTCATCTATTTTAATTGTATTATGATTTTCTCTGCGATCTTTGCGATCTCTACGGTGAACTATTCCCCAAAAGATAGAATAATCTCAAAAGAATTGGGTTAAATCAAGGTAAAATGTTGAAAATTTCAACAACCAATGATACTCGGTGCTGGGTGCTCAATCCTCGATACTTTATACTCGATGCTGGTTACTGGATGCTGGATACTCGATACTCGATACTCGATGATAGATGCCGATTGTGGACTGCTGATCTCTGGTTGCTGATAAAACGATCCTAACGAACCGAACAATCTAAGCCATCTTAACGATTCCAACGAACCGAACGATCTAACCATCTAAACAAAAAAAAATGAAAGTGTTCGACAGTCATTGTCATCTCGATGACAAAACCTATACCCGGGACCTTGACAGCGTTATCGAACGGGCCCACAGCGCCGGCGTCGCCCGCTTGATGACGATTGGCGTGAATGGCAAAACCTCGGCCCGCGCCGTCGAACTGGCGGAATCCCACCCGGATATCTACGCATCGGTGGGTGTCCACCCCCACGATGCCGGCAATTGTCGCGAATCTGTAATCGACGATTTGATAAACCTCGCAGAAAACCCAAAGGTGCGTGCCTGGGGTGAGATCGGGCTTGATTTTAACCGCATGTACTCACCCAGGGAAGATCAGGAGAAATGGTTCCGCAGGCAACTTGAAACCGCATTGAGCCTGGACCTTCCGATGATTTTCCATGAACGGGACAGCAACGGCCGCTTTCTCGAGATGTTGAAAAAACATGCCGTTCAAAAACTTAAAGGCGTTGTCCACTGCTTCAGCGGAAATCACAATGAACTGGAACAATACCTGGACCTGGGGCTTTATATCGGCATCACCGGCATTATAACCATAAAAGGCCGGGGCGCCCAATTACGTGAACTGGCCGTCTTCATTCCCCCGGAGCGTCTTCTGGTGGAAACCGATGCCCCGTATCTCGTCCCGGCACCGGAAAAAAATCACCATCGGCGCAATGAGCCCGCCTTTGTCAAATCGGTCATGCTGAAGCTGGCCGCGGTAAGGCAGGAGGAGCCGGATCAACTGGCTCAGACTGTCTGGCAGAATACATGCCGGTTGTATGGCTTGCAAGCTTGAAGCTGAAAGCCGGCTTCCGGTTAGTTGTCAATGGCGGCTGCTCGCTGGTTCCTGGCTTCTTGACACTATCCCCGGCTCACGGATAGCTATTATCTTAATAAAACTGCCCGACTCAATAATATTTTCGGAAAACTTTCCGGGCTCCAACCTGCAGTTTCCGCCAAAGCTACCATGGACTGGAATTCATCCCGGCCGACATGAAACTTGGGTTCAACGTACAGCAGCCGGCCCGCCGAATTAACCATAGACCGGCTTTCCCGGAAAAAAGCGTCGGGGCTCGGCACTTCGTGGACCATGTAAAACGCCAAAATGAAGTCGAGGTTTTCAGTAATACCAATTTGCTGCGGTTCACAAATATGATACTTGATGGTGTTTGTTATATCTAGCCGCGCAGCTTTTGCCCTGACTCTGTCCAGCATTTCCGCTTGCAAGTCGGCGGCGATCACCGTACCGTTTTCTCCCACCATCTTAGCCAATGGCACCGTAAAAAAACCAGGGCCGCATCCGATGTCTGCAGCAGTTTGCCCCGGTGTCACAAGGCCATCGAGTATTTTCTCCGGTTTTTGGATCAAACGCCTCAAGGAGGTCGATAAAAATCCGGCATGGGATGCCGGGCACACATGGGTATTCATAGTTTTCTCCTTACTCGCTTGGTTTTTGAATACAGCCTGATCGGTTTGTATTCCTGGGGACAAATATTGTTTAGATACTATACTATTTATGCAAAAAAAGGGTAGAAACTGCATTTAGTTCAACAATTTGACTTTTTGGTTCTTTCATCAAGGTTTTCCTGCCACTTGTCCAGAAAAGCATCCAACTGGTTCAGGAAATCTTCGAGAAATGAAATATTTTCCTGGCTGAGTCTGCTGAAATAATTTTTGAACCCTCCATCCATGGTTTCGTGCCAGTGTTTATGGGCATAAAAAGCACTTTTCCCCTTGTTGGTCAGGTAAAGGCAGGCCTTCAGACTGTTGATCGGGTCGGATCGCTTTTCCATCAATCCTTTGGCATCGAGTTTTTTCAATGTCTGGGAGACGGCGCCTTTGGTGATCCCCAGCAGATTGGCCGCTTCGGTGACACCAATGCCCTCCTGATCCCCGATGAGTTCCAGCAAGAAAATTTCCGAACGGTACAAAGTTTCGGTGGTGCCGAAATGCCATGGCCGATTCTCTAACTCGGCCGTGCGCCTGACAATACCCATGAATTTCTCGACCAAATGGCGCGGTAGATTTGTGATGTGTTCATCGTTCATAAATAATATGTATAGTACCTAAACATAATTGTCAATATTTATTTTGACAAAGCAATTTCTTGATTCTTATAAGGCTTACACCAGGGAGCTCAAAAAAGAAGTGCCGGATTTAGACATGCAACCGGTAAAAGGTATCGCCGACTGGGCATTCATAGCGTACTCGCAACACGTAACCCGCAACCTCCGACTCGCAATGTGCAACCCGCTCATTTCGCCATCAATTGCGCCACCGCCTCCTCCAGGCCGTCCAGGGTCAACTCAAACATGGGAAAGATCTCGCGGATGGCGCCAATGGTGCGGGTGTAGTTCCACATGGATGCCGGCACGGGATTTAGCCATACGGAATGGGGAAACGTTTTGGCAAGAAAATTGAGACATTCAAGACTGGGCATGCCGCTGCGCTCTTCGAGATGAATGGATCCGTCGCTGGCCATCAATTCGTAAGGCGCCATGGAGGCGTCTCCGACCATGACAAGCCGGGTTTGAGAGTCCAGACGGGCAAATTCTTCAATCCGCCGGGGCTTTTTATACCGCGCCGGATCTCCCCAGAGGGTGGAATAAATCGTGTTGTGGAAAAAATAGGTCTTTAAATCCTTAAACTGATTCCTGGAATAATCAAAAAGCGTCTGAACGATCGGTACATAGGGATCCATGGACCATCCCCCATTATCGATGGCCAGGATGACTTTCAGCCGGTCTTTTAAACGCCTGTCAAAAACAATCTCGATCTCACCTGCGTTTTTCATGGTTTGGTAAATGGTGTCGTCAATATTTACCTGATCTTCGGGACCCACCGGCATCAGATTGCGCAACCTTTTTAAGGCCTCTCCGACCATCGACAGGGTCAGCGGTCCACTTTGCGAATAATCTTTATAACGCCTATCCATGGCCACTTTTACGGCCGATTTATTTCCGGAAACACCGCCCACCCGCATACCCCCCGGATGGTAACCCGAATGGCCCACCGGGGAATATCCCCCGGTGCCGATCCATTTGGCGCCGCCATGGTGCGCTTCGGTCTGATCTTTAAGGCGCTCTTTAAAATATTCGATCAACTCCTCGGGGGTCAGTTTTGCCAAGGCTGATTCATCCATTCCCAGTAGCTTGGACAACTCGCTGGGGTTCTGAAGCCAGGTCTCCAGCATGGTCCGGACCAGTTCATCGAGTTCGACCCCCTCATAATCGGGCAATTCGGCACCCTGGAAATGGTGGGCAAAAACCTGATCATACAGATCAAAATACCGCTCACTTTTTACCAGAATCGCACGCGAAGCTGTATAAAAATCATCCAGGGAAATTACCAATCCGTTTCGGAGTGCCTTTTGCAGCGTCAAAAACGCCGTCGGGCTGACCGGTATCCCCACTTCCTTTAATTTATAGAAAAAATCGACAAACATATCTCAAGCTTCGCTTGGCAGAGTGCTTAGCGCACGGAGCATAGCGAAAAGGCCGAAAGAATCGCTGAAACACTATGCGCTTTGCCCTATGCCCTATGCCCTCTGCTATTTAGTTCATTCTGCGGCCGCTTAGCATACTCCGGGCCCTGTTATAGTCCTGGCTTTTTTTGAACAGCACCCCTAGATACGGCAGCTCCCCTTTGGCTATCTGTTTGGGTTTAAAATCCGGGTCCGCGCGCAAAGCCCTGATCCAGTTTAACAATTCCCGGGTGGCCGGCTTCTTTTCAACGGCATCCAGCTTGCGCATGCGGTAAAAGGCGGAAATGGCCTTTTCCATCAGTTCGGTGTCGATTTCGGGAAAATGAACACCGATTATCCGGCGCATCATGTCCGGCTCGGGAAAGGCGATATGGTGGAAATTGCACCGTCCTAAAAACGGGTCCGACAGGTCTTTTTTGGCGTTTGAGGTGATGATGATCACCGGGCGGGTCAGTGCCTTGACGGTTTTATCAATCTCGATGATATCAAATTCCATTTGATCCAGCACATCCAGCATGTCATCCTGAAAATCGGTATCCGCCTTGTCGATTTCATCGATTAAAAGTACGGTCCGGATATCTGTCGTAAAAGCCTGGCCGATCTTGCCCATTTTTATATAGTCTTCAATGTTGCTGACATTGCGGCTGGAATCTCCGAAACGGCTGTCGTTGAGCCGTGTCAGGGTGTCGTACTGGTACAAAGCTTCGACCAGCTTCATGCTGGATTTAACATTGAGCACAATCAAGGGCATTTTCAGATTTTCTGCAATCGCATGCGCAAGCATGGTCTTACCCGTACCCGGCTCGCCTTTGAGCAGCAGCGGCATCTCAAGTGCCATTGATATGTTTACAATATTTGCCAGTTCTTCATCCAAAACGTAACGGGATGCGCCGGCAAACTGCCTTCCACTGTGATTGTCTCCCATCGAATACCTCACCTTTTTTTATTAGCAGTAATATGTTGTTATTATATTAACTTTCTTTTTCAGCAGCTTAGATCCTGAACCCGGACGAACCGAATTGAAAATTGAAGATTTATGGATGTCGCTTCGCTCCGTCCTATTTAAAATGGATCCGTCGGCTTCCGGCTCGTAGAGCTTACAGCTCGGAGAAAGGCGGACCTTAAATATTCAATTAGATCGCCGACTTCTTATTTCCTGCGATATATCCCTGGTCAATTTAAGCACCTTTTTAGCAAGATCAATGCTCAAAGACCCGGTACCGCAACTGGGTGTAATCAGGGATTGAGCCGTCAGCTTTTGTGCGTCAATTCCAATTGATTCAAACCATTTGGCCTGTTCATCCCACTGATTCAGCAATGAGGCAGCCGTTTCCCTTTCAAGTTGCTCGACATTCAATGTCGGCACAATTCCCCACGCCAAGATTTTACCGGATTCGAGAAATTGTTTTATCTCTTCGGGATAAAGAATAAACCGGTCGAAATAGGCATAGGCGTCAAAACTGACAATATCGACCGAGGATTCAAGTACCAGTGACCAGTCGGTATTGGCACAGATATGGACTCCGGCAAGTCCGCCTTCCAGGTGAACAGCTTCGCAGACTTCCTCAAAGCACTGGCGGATATCCTCATTGGAAATACTGGTAAACTCCGAGGAACCGACCCCCGCCAGGGCGGGTTCGTCAAAAAATATCATCACCGGCCGTTGCAGAAATGAAAGCCGGCGTGCCTGCCAGCGGGCTTTCAGGGCCAATAGCTTAACCGCCGCATCTCTTAGTATGGGATCATAAAAAATGGGACGTTTATTCTGATCGACAATACCGGTACCGAATGTGAATGGGCCGGTAATCTGACCTTTAACGGCTGTAGGGGGCGTGGCAAGGGTTTTAAGACGGTCCAAAAACACAAAAAATCCGCTGGCGCTATCCTCATTCAGGGCAAATCGAGAGGTCTCAAGTTCGATTTGCCCGTCAATCACCGCCATATAATCTTCAAAAAATGCCAACAGATCATTATCATAGGATTCACTGTCCGTATTGACAAACCCGTTGCCGTTATCACTGTAAAAACCCGGCAGTCCCGACGTAAACTGGACCATCATCCCCTCTTTTTTATGAGCTGGAAGCTGTGCCCAGAAAGGAATTTCAGGTGTATATTCCATTATCAGGTCGCTGGCTTTTCCATGATCGGTCAGTGGGAGACTGCCGATCAGGGTGGCAAGACAGTTCGCCTGAAACGTTTCGATCATTTTCGGGACTCCTAGCGGAACGATATTTTTAGGTATTCTAATAGGGATAAAACCCTATTCGAAACGTAATAAATCACCGCAGAGCTCGCAAACAATAAGAAAAAACATCTCTACGTCCTTCGCGTCTTTGCGGTTGGCTGACCTCTGCTCCAAAACTGCTAAATTAACACGAGAAAACTTGTTTAGCAAGATTTAGATTTTTGATTTTTCTCGGTGCACTCTGTGGGCTCAGTGAGAGATTAAAGGACTCAAATTAAGGTCAGGCCCACATCCCGTATGCCCTAACTCGAATCTCGTAACCCGCAACTCGTAACCCACAACCCACAACCCACCACACGCAACTCGCAACCCGAATCTCGCACCTCGCAAATTAAAACTTGAAATGATTGACACGAAAATTGCCCGGTGTTATATTCAGAGCGTCTGATGATCTTGCTGATCTCTATTGAAGTACGGATGAACCGAACCTGGGTTACCAGAGTAACAAATGTCGAATATTATATCATTCAAAGACAAAAAAGGTCTGGTCGAACAGAAACAGACCGCGTTAATTAGAAAGCGCAAGATCCTGGCGGTTCGAAAAGTTTTCCAGTGCACCCAATGCGCCTTTAAATGTGAGAAGTGCGGCACGCACATTGAGCGGGGTTCGGATGACACCACCGGTTACCGTCGCAAACTGAACGTGCCTTATAATTTTTGCGAAGGGTGCTCGGACGAATATTTAGACTTTATTGAACGGCTCAAAGGAGCCGGGGATCCGGACTGTTACTGGCATAATGAGGCCTGGGTTGATGCCTGGAAAACATGGATCGATTATCAGAGCAGCGTTGACCGGTATCTAAAATCAAATGAATTTAAGCAGCTTGTTAATGAACTCAAACAAACCAGGCCCGAAGGATAGGAGGTAATATGTTTGGAATTGGAATGCCGGAACTTATCATAATATTAGTGATTATCCTCATCATCTTTGGAGCCGGCAAATTGCCGGAGATCGGCGCGGGAATGGGCAAGGCCATTCGAAATTTTAAAGGCGCGTCGGATGAAGAGGAAAAAAAAACTCCTGACAAGAAGATAGAAAAGGAGAAAGAATCCTGATATGCTGCTGTAAACCGATCAACCATGGAATATTTGTTAGAAAACGGCCAAAGAGTGGTTAAGAATCAGACATCCTGAAAATCATAAAACTTAATGACAATCTAGAATTTTATCCCCTACCGAGCTTCACCCCACTCCTGGAATAATGGAATCAAGGAATATCGGTCCAGCATCCCGCAACCCATTATTCCAGCCCAGCTAAAGACAGAATTTACATCAACTACTTTACAAGTTCGATTTCCTCAATATCTGAATTCTGAATTTCATTTGAAATCGAAATCAGGTAAGTTACAGCTCCAAATAAGCAAGATATCCCCGCTATTCCAGCAATAATCAATAATATTGTATCGATGATATATCCCTCCTAAAAATTTCCGATTTCAAAAACTCGATTGCCTTGGAGTCTGGGAAATTCTATCTTAACAAAATATTGATAATGCAATAATCGTGCAAAACTGGATATCTTCAATGAGATTTATTAAATTTGTTTTATAACAGAGAGTTATGTCCTGGAAAATAAACGGTACTCCAGATCATTATGGTAATAAGCGACAAATCAATATGCAATTCATTTCACAATATTGTTAAGACATTGAGTCACAGCCCGCTTCAGGCTTCGCTCTGCGAGCTACGACCCGACAAGTCGCTCGAGTCGCAGCCTCCGGCCTTTTCGAGCTTTAGGCGCTAGGAGCCGGAAGCCATAGGTCCTAAGCCCCGGTGGGAGATCACAGAGGAACGCTTCTGTTAACTTTCAGTGGTAACAGAGTTTTGCTCGTATCCTTTAGATGTCTCCTTTCTTTGTTCGAAGGTAACTAAAGTCTTATACAAACTCAACAAGTTCCTACCTTCTGAGAAAGAGACTTACGCCGGTTTACTCCCCCCCCCCCCCCCAGCGGCTTCTCAAACTCTACCCGGTGTAAAAAAGTGACGGACAAAAGTGCTGGTGCAAGATATCAACTTTCAATTTTACCTTGCACGGAAGGTTTTATTTTGCTCGGAATTTTAAGCGTGTTGCCGGTGACAATATAGTTAGCGCGGGGTAGATTGTTTGCCAGCATAATATCTGCAACGCTGGTGCGATAGCGGTGAGCGATCAGCGATAAGGTTTCCCCGGATCGCACTCGGTGTTTGACGAAATCTACACGTGCAGGATTTAAGCGAAGTATCTGGTCAATATTGGCCAGCAATATCTGCTTGCTTCCCATGGGGATTTTAAGTGCATACTTTCCACTGGGAATAATGTGCTGCCTGAGCTCAGGATTTAGCTCTTCTAAAATTTTTCTATCGATTCCCGTTATTTTAGCGGCATTTTTAAGGTGAACCTTTTGTGTAACCGTCAGGGATTCAGATTTTAATGGCGCATCGATGGTTATTTTATCCAGTCCATATTTTGCCGGATTATTTACAATATGCAAAGTTGCTATAAACTTTGGTACATAGCGCGCAGTCTCCCGGGGAAGGTGCTCATACAGATCCCAAAAGTTATCCAAGTATCTAATTTTCTGGTTCCGGATAACTCTCAAAACCCTGGTTTCTCCGCAATTATATGCTGCCAGCACAGTGGACCAATCTCCGAAGTGGCTATGAAGCTCTTTTAAATAATTGATCGCTGCTTGTGTTGATTTCAGCGGGTCTAAACGCTCATCAATGTATTGATTGCGACTGAGCCCGAACTTGTATCCTGTCGAGGGTATAAATTGCCATAAGCCTAAAGCTCTGGCCTTTGACAGAGCCTTAGCTTTAAACCCACTTTCGATTAACGGCAGCCATGAGAGTTCTTGTGGCAGATCTTCTGCCTTTAGCATATCAACGATCATCTGCCGGTATTTTCCCGATCTTTTGTACGAAGCAATGAAATGATTTCTCAGATGACCTTTAGTATAAAGGTCAATCTCATGTTGAACTTGTTTGTTTATGTTAATCGGTATTTCATTTTGACATCCGTTAATCACGATCTGGCGTGATGCATGAATTTCAATAATGCGCTTGGAAATCATAAATCGCAAATCTTCTTTTTGCTGAATCAGATAATCACTTTCATCTTTGTTGATACCCAATATCAGCAGGTAGGCCTGATCCAGCAGTTCGATTGCTTTATTAAGTTCACCACTTTGCCAATATTCCTGAGACAATTGACAAAGCGTGAGGGCGTGCTCCAATATCTGCTGAGCGACGTGTTCTGAATCAATCGCTCCTTCATCGGATAAGATTGTATCATTTTGAAAATAATCGTAAATATTGTTTTCTTTTGGTTGTCCAAAGATTGCTTCTTCGACTGCCAAAGGGTAATCAACATTGTAACCAATCCGTGTAAGATTTGGTTTTCCAAAGAGATTCGTGTTATTTGAAAATGTTTTTTGTGGATCGAAACCGGCGTGCCCCGCTGTGGACAGAATGAAGATACCGCCAAACACTAAAAATAGTATTATTTTTTTTATGACTATTTCACTAAAACTAATTTTCATATAATATCTTAGATAACGCATAACTCTGCTCCAAGGTTAAAGTAATCAATAGGTGTCATGGCCATAGCAGCATAGATTCAAACATATACTCATCATATACAATGATTGTGCCAAAGAATAACTAACTATTACATGCTTGTATTTAATTGTCTGATTTTATATGGAATTTTCGATTATAGCGGAAATGAGCTTAGAAATGTTTTAAGAAAAATTAGGAAAAATACTTCATAGTTTTATAAAAAAAGATTCTATAGCCATGAGGAGCTAAATTAATGGAATTTTTCTTTAAACCCCGAGGAATTGCAGTTGTGGGCGCAACGCCCGCTCAGGGAAAGGGCGGCCATGTCATTATCAACAATCTTAACAGAGGATATACAGGAGAGATTTATCCCGTAAATCCCCGTTACGAAGTCATTGAAGGATATCCATGTTATCCATCGATTCTGGATGTCCCGGATCCGATTGATCTTGCCATTGTTTTTGTTTCCGCTCATTTGGTGCCCGCGGTCATAGATGCATGCGCAACGCGAAAAATCCCCGGTGTCATGATTCAATCAGCCGGGTTTGCAGAAACCG
Organism: uncultured delta proteobacterium; assembly: GCA_963765595.1. Classification (GTDB taxonomy): domain Bacteria; phylum Desulfobacterota; class Desulfobacteria; order Desulfobacterales; family JAFDCJ01; genus JAFDCJ01. The sequence continues at coordinate 6,015 of CAVXXE010000117.1, read as the reverse complement.
GCGGTCAGGGCAAGGCAATTCAAGATGAAATAAAACGGATAGCAGATCTGTCCGGTATCAGGTTGTGGGGGCCGAACTGTATGGGACTCGTCGACGCTCCTAGTCGGTTCATTTTTTCAACGGTCACCCCTACGATCTGGGACACCCATCTGGTACCGGGCGGTGTTTCCCTGATTGTCCAGAGCGGAATGCTCTCCGGGGCTTTTCTTATTGACATCATTTCACACGGGACAATGGGGGTCAATAAAGTATGCTCCATCGGCAATAAAATGGATGTGAATGAAAACGATCTTATCGAATACCTCATTCAAGATTCGGGAACAAAAGCCATTGGGCTATATCTTGAATCCTTTGCCGACGGCCGTCGATTTATTGATTTGTGCCGCCGATCGCCCAAGCCAATTGTGGTTTTGAACGGTGGCAAAACAGCCAAGGGCGCGCAGGCGGCCATGAGCCACACGGCCAGTCTTTCGTGTAACGGTGCGGTGACAGAAGGTGCGCTGGCACAGGCTGGCGTTTTCGAGGCAAGGGCCTTCTATCAACTTATGGATTTCTGTCGAACGCTTTGCATGTATCCCAAGATTCGTCCTGAAAGTCGAAACCGTATTGCCATCCTTACTTACAGCGGCGGGGCGGGTATCGTGTCAACCGACATCATGGATGGCTGCGGCCTTGTGCCGGCGGAGTTATCAAATCCAACCGTTGAGAAGTTAAGGTCTGTTTTTCCCGAATGGATGCCACCGTCAAACCCCGTAGATTTGTGGCCGGGAGCTATTTTAAACGGGCCGCGCAAGGCTTTCGGAGCAGCCATGGCGGCGGTAGCCGCCGATCCTAATGTGGATGCTGTTTTCGTACATTGCTTTGTCGGCGGGTTTGAACTCGAACCGGATCTTCCTTACCTGTCGGACGTAGCACGCCAGGCGGACAAGCCGTTGATATGTTGGATTTCAGGAGAACGGGAACAAGTATACGCCTTTCAACGCGAAGCTGAACAATTATCGGTTCCGGTATTTCGAGAACTGCTGCGGGGTGTGGAATGCCTGTCGATTCTTCTCCGGCCCGACGGGTCTAAAGCCGCCAAACAACCGAAACTCTCAAGACCATCGGCGGCGATCAAGGTGTCCGATGCATCGTCTATAATACTTGAAACAGAAAAGGGAGACATCGACGAGTACCATTCAAAGCAGATTCTTTCAGAGACGGGAATTCCGGTTGTGGAAGAACAACTGGTTGCTACAATAGAGGAAGCAAAGGCGGCGGCCCTTCATTTCGGTTTTCCGGTGGTGGTAAAAGGCCTTATGAAAGGGGCGAGTCACAAAACCGAATCAGGGCTGGTACACCTCGGGATCGATTCAACCGCCGGGATTGAAGTGTCATTCGATAGGTTACAGGCGGCAACGAAAGGCAGGGGAAAAGTATTGATCCAAAGGATGGTAAAAGGTGAGATAGAAATGATGGCGGGATTTATCCGCGATCCCCAATTCGGACCATGCATCATGTGCGGTCTGGGAGGCATTCTGGCCGAGGCCATCAACGATACGGTTTTCGGCGTCGCTCCGATAACTTTTTCAGAAGCATTGGATATGATCGGTCGGCTAAAATCCCAAAAACTACTCAACGGATTCAGAGGCTTCGATCCTGTCGATAGGGAGGCGCTTGCCCGGATACTGGTCCGTCTGGGCGAGCTGGGCTATAGCCATCCACGAATTCAGGAGATAGATATCAACCCGTTTGTCATCAAAAATGGCTCACCTGTGGCTGTGGACGGCCTGGTTGTTTTGGACGATTGACTCGATAAGGTCACATTTAGCAGATATCGCAAAGGTCGGATAATAAAACGGGTGATCGCCGCAGGCGAAAAAAATCTTTACCTTGTTAAACTTCGAAGAACAGCGCAGCGTATTTAACCCGGGCCAATAATCCTGTAAATCCTGCCTGCCCAATGGTATCTTTTTATCTCATTCCATCGGGGTCAAAAATAAAAAATTAAAAATCGAATCCATTCAACACTCAGTGTCTTATTAGGAAAAAGTATTACGGCTAATAGGTTACCGTAATTATGAATAGGCGCACTAAGGTAATAGCATGTTCCGGTGCCGCTGATGAAAACGGAAGATGGTCTTATTGCCGGTATATTTCACACAAGGATGTAAGCGCCGTTTTCTTTTTTGACGCTACCGATTCGCTCCAGGCGTTCAAGATGTTTTTGCATCATCGATTTTTCACTTTTGCTAAGATCCCAGGCCCCATTTGCCAATCTGTGTCCACCATAGATGATACCATGGGCGGCAATCTCCTGCATTGTTTTTGGTCCTGAAGCCAGAAACGCCAAGAGTTTTTCCTCCCTTTGGTAGATTACTTGTATATAACGTTGGATATGAGCCGGATCGCCATCCATTATTCCTTCTTTTCCATGGGAGACCAGATAAACGTCAGCGTCTATTTTTGCCAGACGCTGCAAAGATTTTATCGTATTTTCAATGCTGGAAGCGATATCGGCATAATAGGGGCCGAATTTTACCAAATCTAAATCGGCTAAAAAGATCACTTTTTCATCTAAAAAATGAAATGAAAGATGCCCCGGAGTATGCCCTGGGGTGTGCAGTACCTGAACCTGGGTTTGACCGAAATCAAGAATTTCTTCGTCCTCCAACAAACGATCAGGCTCTCTCGGCTGGTACTTCACGACCTCTGCTAAGAGTTGAGACCAGTCCGCTTTGGTTTTCGCATCCACTTCATCCGGATGAAAAAACTGATTTAGAAAAACGTCCATATCTTTAAAAACGTGTGCGTCCAATTCATGCACCCAGAGCTGTGCATCCGGAAAACGGGAATTGTACAGAATATGATCTTCATGGCCATGACTATTTATGATCACATCTATGGGTCGCTCCCTGTGAATAGACAATAGCTTCTCCTCATTGCAGGCAGGGTCGATAATTGTGCGCATATCATCATCAATCAAAAGGCTGTTGCTCTGGGGATATTTCCCGCCGCGGATAAATCGGATCTTACCTTTTTCAAAGTCAAACATAGGTTATAATCTCTCCTTTAACCCCCTTATCAAAGCACCGTCATCAAGCTTATCATCAATTAGTTGAAAATACAGTAACTATGGCGCAAAGTGCAACGTTTTTTGCAGATGGATCAATGTGGCGATTTCAAGATTTTGTGGAATTTATGAACAAAATCAGCACGGATGGCCAATCAAGATTGGATCGCCGATACCGGCATGCTAAGAATATAGGAAATCAGGATGAATTTGAAGATGACTTTATAATATTAGAAGTGCCTTTCAGTTAATATTGTGAAAAGGTCATTATAAAGAAACCCAATTCCCTGGATAACGGACCGGTTCCATGCTATATCTGACCGCCGGCAGGGGTTTCCACCCGGAAGTGGTTTTAAAACCCATTTATTGAAATCACATCATATTTGCACATGATTTATGCCCGCGAAGAAGCCACCAACATCTCAAAAAAGGTCACGCAGAGGGAAACGCCCCTCCACAGAATTGGATGCCATCGAGGTGCGCGGCGCCAGGGAGCACAATCTCAAATCCATCGATGTCACCCTGCCCAAGAAAAAACTGGTGGTTATCACCGGTGTCTCCGGATCAGGTAAATCGAGCCTGGCCTTCGATACCATTTTCGCCGAAGGGCAGCGGCGGTATGTGGAATCGCTGTCCGCCTATGCCCGCCAGTTCATCGGGCAGATGGAAAAGCCCAAATACGATACTATTCGCGGGTTATCGCCCACCATCGCCATCGAGCAAAAAACCGCCAGCAAGAATCCCCGCTCCACGGTCGGCACCATTACCGAGGTGTATGACTATTTACGCGTATTGTTCGCGCGCATCGGCGTGCAATTCTGCATCAGCTGCGGCCAACGGGTAGGCCACGGCAATACCCAGGAAATGGTGGACCGGCTGATCGTCAGAAAGGCAAAATCATTTCGCAAACGCCTTGCCGATTCGGTCGAGACCACCTTGAAGCTGGGCCAGGGCCGATTGATCGTCGCCCATGGTGCTCCCGAAGCTGTAGCGAAAAACCCTGCCAGCTATACCGGTCAGTACCTGCAGGAAGTCCTGCCGCAGTGACTCTGTACAAAGATTCTTGATAGAAGCGGGGGTGACGCCATGATTGAATACAAAGGATATTTTGCAAATGTTGATTTTCACAACGATGCCAATATTTTCCATGGCGAAGTCATCAATTTGCGGGGTGTGATTACTTTTGAAGGCGAAACAGTGAATGAGCTCAGATCATTAATGCAAATAGTTAATTTGGTCCGACAAGCTTTGTTCTAAACGGAAGGACGCAGAGAGTTAGCAGTGCTTGTCGATCATCGCCTGCCAGGCGTTATAGTTTTCCTGGATTTGCTCCGCCGCCTCACTGGGCTCGAAGACCTTTTGGTTGTAGTGCAGCGAGGCGAGATCATTGATGCGTTTAAATTCGCCGACCCCCAACCCGGCCATATAGGCCGCACCCAAGGCCGAGACCTCCTCCAAGCCGATATTGACGGCCTTGACGCCCAACAGGTCGGCAATGAGCTGCATCAGGAAACTATTAGCAGTCATCCCGCCATCCACCTTGAGCTCGGACAAAGATATCCCGCTATCCTTTTCCATGGCCACGATGACGTCTTTGATCTGAAAGGCAACGGCCTCCAACGCGGCGCGGACGACATGATTTTTTTTCGAACCGAAGGTCAGGCCGACAATGGCGGCCCTGGCGTCCATTTTCCAGTGAGGCGCGCCCATACCGCTGAAGGCCGGGATAAAGTAAACCCCGCCATTGCTCTCGACGGCGCGCGCCATGGACTCTGTTTCGGCGCTGGAAGCAATAAGTCCCAATTGATCACGCAGCCACTTGACTGTGGCGCCGCAGGTGACAATGATGCCCTCCAACGCGTAATCGATGCGTTCGACCGTGCTCCAGCAGATGGTGGTGACCATGCCGTGATCCGAAGCTAAGGGAACCGGGCCGATATTGCAAAGAATGGATGAGCCCGAGCCCAGGGTGGCCTTAGCCTCTCCGGGGTGGAAACAGCCTTCGCCAAAGGCAGCTGCGTGGGAGTCGCCAATCATGCCGGTAATTGGAATTGGGTTTGGAAATAGACCTTCGAAGTCCGAGGCCCCGTATGGAAAGGAGGAAGGTGCGACCTTGGGAGTGACCAGGCTTGCGGCACCGAATGCGTTTAGAAGGATTTCATCCCAATCGAGGGTGTGAATGTTGAACAAAAGCGTGCGCGAAGCGTTGGTGTAATCCGTGAAATATGAACCTCCATCCGTAAGCCTGTACAGAAGCCATGTGTCCACAGTACCGAAACAAGCCTGGCCGGAGTGGACAGCATCTCTTACGACCGGATCATTCTCCATCAGCCATGCAAGCTTTGCGCCTGAAAAATAAGGATCCATGATCAGGCCGGTTCGGGCGCGGATCTCAGCCTCGACACTCGTCCCCTTGAGCCGTTCGCATATGGACACGGCGCGTTTGCATTGCCAGACCACGGCCCTGCAAAGGGGTGTCCCTGTCTTGTCCCACAAAAGAAAGGTTTCACGCTGATTGGAAACACCCGCGGCCACAATCCGATTCAGTACGTTCCGATCTTGCTGCACGGCCTTGTCGATGCAGAGACGAACAGATGCAAGGACATTTTCATACAGTTCGCCCGGGTCCTGCTCCACAAATCCGACTTGAGGGTAGTGCGACTGTAACGGGACCGCGGCTTTGGCTACGACACCACCATCGGTTTCGAACAGCACGGTCTTGGTTCCGCCGGTGCCTTGATCAATGGATAGAATGAGATGGTTCATGGCATCCTCTGTCTTGGCTTGCTACAGATATCGTTGATTGGTTGATTAGCTGATTGGTTAAGTGGTCGTAAATATGGATTTATCCCATATTTGCAAAATAATTGAACACTTCATGCTTTAACAATCTTAACATTCTAAGATTATAACTATAATTTACCTAATCAACCAGTCAACCAGTAAACTATTCAACGAGGTCT
>CAVXXE010000116.1:0-11873 GCA_963765595.1 uncultured delta proteobacterium | reverse complement strand
AAACAAAGAAAAGGAATATAGGGGACGTACTATATATTTAAAGTTTACAATATAAAATTATTATGATAAAGCCAAACAATGCCAAGGAAATCACGAATTGATGCTGCCGGTGCTTTGCATCATGTTATCGCCAGGGGAATTGATCGGGGTAAGATTTTTCAGGATCCTACCGACAAACGAAATTTTATCGATCGATTAGAAAATATCATAAAAGACACTGAAACAAGCTGTTTTGCATGGGCCATTATCCCCAATCATTTTCACCTGATTTTAAAAACAGGCAATGTTCCAATAGCGACAGTAATGAGAAAGTTGTTGACCGGACATGCACTGTGGTACAACCGCCGGCACCGGCGCAGTGGACATTTGTTCCAAAACCGATATAAATCGATTCTATGCCAGGAAGATACCTATCTTCTGGAATTGGTACGCTATATTCATCTTAACCCTCTACGAGCCAGACTCGTGCGCGATCTGACCGATCTAGATAAATATTCCTTTAGCGGTCATGGGGTAATTATGGGCAGGCATAGCAACGATTGGCAGGATACCGATTCTGTATTGAGGCTATTTGGCGAAAAGGTATCTGCTGCCAGAAGTCGATATCGTGCGTTTGTTGAAAAGGGTATCGTCATTGGCAAACGAGAGGATTTAATTGGCGGAGGTTTGATACGCAGCCATGGCGGTTGGGCCAATGTGAAGGCGATGCGGCGTGCAAAGATATTTGAAAAGGCCGATGAACGCATTTTAGGTGATGGGGATTTCGTTAAGAATGTATTAGTGGCGGCTGAGGAAAAAATGAAGCGCCGGTACGCCATTCAGGCAATGGGAATAAATATTAAAAGCCTGGCTGAGCGAGTAGCTGAAATATTTGATATGCCGTCCACAGAGCTTTGGGCACCCGGCAAACACCGGTGGCGGGTGCGGGCTAAAAGTGTTTTATGCTATTGGGCAAATCGGGAGTTGGAGATCAGTATGTCAGAACTTTCTCGCCGAATGAATGTATCAGTGATGGCAATCAGCAATGCTGTCGTCCGGGGTGAGAAAATTGCCAAGGAATTAAATATATCCTTATATTAGGCAAAGTCATTTTCGTCAATTGTAGTTATACTTTAAAAATAGAGAACGTCCCTTAACTTCCTGATGAAACCAAGGAGAGTTGTAACCTTTCAATGGTCAGGTAGGTTGAGGAAAAAGGTTAATGGTCTCCCGGGGTGAACATTTTCTAAATTTGGCAAGACCGGGCAACGTGGAATGGTAGATTTATAAAAGCTAAAGCAGGGCAGGGTGGTTATGGTTGAGGATGACGAAATTTTGGATTTCGAAAATTGGTAGAAAACTAAAGAAATTGGTGTCTAATCACTTCTGACAGGTGGCCAACAAAAAAGGGCCACAAAAAATTTGTAACCCTTTAAAAATATTATAAAATTGTGGTTTCGAAGGCCGGATTTGCTGATTTCCACACTTTAGCACATTTTTGCCAATTTTCTCCACACAATCCCCACACAGCGTTAAGGGTTGACCATGTGTATTTGTAAGTGAAATGAAATCATTTTGACGGCTCTCTGGATTATTGGTTCATAGCCGCTATCGAACATTGGCAATACTAACTTCCAGTATTGCTTCTTGCACAACATATTGGGTCAGACAAAGCTATAATTTTCGTCTAACAATGATAGATTGTGTTACAAAATCCCTTCTATTTACCTTTTTAATATTTACTTTCATTTCGGTAAGGGAATGAGAGACACAAAGAATGTCGAAATTATCTTTGGATGCTTCTTGGAGATCACAGTCCTGCCCAAACCTGTGATAAAAGAATTTTCAAAAATCAGTAAACCACCACCAGTGAAAGGGGTGGCTTTCATTATCCCGCAAAGTGGAAAGAGAATATGAGCCAGAAAAAAGTGTGCTCCATTCAACAGCTCAGCTTTTTTTGAGCGATTTTCTCAACGCTCTTTTTAATATTTTTCCAGCAGGGCTTTTCGGGAAATCGTCTACAATGGAAATCAATTTGGGCACCTTGTATGAAGAAAGTCTTGATTTCAGAAAATCTTTTAATCTTTTTTCATCGATGGTTTTATTGGGCTGCGGTATGACAAATGCGGTCACAATCTCACCCCATTCCTTATCAGGAGACCCGATAACCGCACACTCCTGTACATCCGGATGGGTGTAGATGACATCTTCCACTTCCAGAGAGTAGACATTCTCCCCTCCGGTAATTATCATGTCCTTCAGTCGATCCACGATATACAGGTAACCATCCTCGTCCAGCAGTCCCACATCCCCGGAGCGCAACCATCCATTGCCCCAGAATGCTTCCCGGGTTCCTTCGGGGTTGTTGTAATATCCCTTCATGATGTTGGGTCCGCGCACACACACTTCGCCTTCCCGGCCCTGTTCCAACTGGATGCCATTCGGATCCCTGATTTGAATTTCAACGTTAGGCACTTCGGTTCCCACCGAACCGATGACGTGTTTGATGTGGTGATTATAAGTTACCGTCGGGGCGGCCTCGGTCATACCGTAGCCTTCGTGTATGGCCAGACCGGTCCTGGCTTTCCATTGGTGGACGATATCGGCGGCCATGCTGGCCGCAGCTGAAAAGCAATAGTCAACCTTACCCAATTTTTCTTTGAGCCCCTCCAAATTCAACAAACGCACATAGATGGTCGGAACGGAAAAAAATTTGGTGACCCGGCCGGCACCCATGAGAGTCAACACCTGATCCAGATCAAAACCAGGCATCAATTCCAGACACCCGCCGCTGAGTATGGTTGCATTCATGATGTGCATCTGGCCAAACACGTGGTTAAAGGGAAGAAAACAGAGCGCCCGATCGTTTTCATTGGAACGCTCCTGCAGAATCACACCGTAGATAGCGGCATTGATGTTTTCGTGACTGAGCATGACACCCTTGGGAACGCCAGTCGTGCCGCCGGTGTATAGGATAGCGGCTGTATCGCCACGTTCCATGTCAACGGCTCTGAAATTTCCAGACCCCTTTTCCATCAAGTCGTTGAAAGACATGTCCCCTTGTGGGCTGATGATTTTGCGCAGGCAGTTCTCATCTCGCAGAGCAGACAGGCCCTCCAGTTTTTCATCAAATGTGAAAATCACTTTAGGTCTGGAGTGGTTGATCAGAAGGTCCAACTCGTCCTTTTTAAGCTGGCTGGAAAGGGTCACTGCCACGGCGCCCGCCTTGAGGACACCAAAATAAAAGGCCAGCCAGTCACCGGAATTGGGTGCGCACAACCCGACATGATCTCCGGTCTGAATCCCCATTTGGAGCAACGCCGTAGCCACTCGATTAGCCCGGTTATTCAACTGTTTATAGCTTGTTTCGGACAAATCTTCACTGATTGCAGGTCTGTCCGGAAAGAATGATGCTGTCGTCTCTAAATTTTTAGCAAGGTTCATATGCTATTTTCCTTTTACATCATTTCCTTTACTCCGGCGGAGTAATACCCAATTTATCCAATAGTCGTCCGACAAATTCCAGCCCATCGGGTTTATACGCCGGCAGGACCCATGGCATATCCTGCAATGTTAGCAGTAGGGAAGGCAACAGATCAAAGGGGATGGAAATAATTTGCCGGCCTTCCGGAAACAGTTGTCTGCGTTTCATCCCATGACCGAGACCGGCTATGGTGTAATTTAGTTCCCCGCTGAGATATGGATAGGTGTATATCCACGCACATCCGATGGCGGGTGTGTACTTGCTGATCCACATCTGCCCTGTTCGGTAACTCATTGCCCGGAGCAGGATTTCTGTCTGAGGGGTGTCGGCCAGCAGGATCAATAGATCCGGCTCAAAGGTGAGCTTACCCAAAGGAGCAAAGGCCACATGGTGAACGACGCCTTTACCGATCCTGGGAATATGCAGGTAAAGCCGGCTTGCGGACCGCGGTTCTTCATAGATCTGCAGACCGGCCCCGAATTCTCCACTGATAAACGGCTCAGGAGCATCGGCCTGCCCCAATACATACAATCCAGCTTCACAGGTGTGGTTTTCTGCGTTGGCAAAAAAGGCCTTGCCCTCCTGTGCCCTTTTGAGCATTTCACACAAGGCCATGTTCTCGTCTATCCTATCGACCATGTTCGGCGGTTTGACCAGGAATTTAACGCCAACCGGCGGTACGTCAAAGTCAAATTTGTCCAATATGACTGTTTGGTCTTTGGTGAGCGTCATGTGAAACGGTTCCTTCCCATTTTATCTATCTATTACTGCCAAAGCGTTTTGCACGGCACATTGGCGAAGGATATGCATTTTCGAAATTCTAAGTCAAGAATTCACTCGAAATCTTAACCGGATTTATTGGGTTTCAGCCTCTGAACCAATAATTCCATAAATGTTTAATTTTCGTAGGTTGGGTTGATCCGCCAAAGGCGGACAACATATACGATCGGGCTCAACCCAACCTACCGAAAATCGTACTTTTTATTCAACCACTAGTTTTAGCTCATTTTTTATTAAAAATATGGCGCAACGGAAAGATGCCCACTTTTACCGACTTGCCCTTCTGCACCTGGTCAATACGGACCTGATCAACTCCCTCGATATCACCTTTGCCAAAGGTCAGGGGCGTACTGCTGATGTCACCGGTGGGAAGATTTTTGATCTGGTAAAAGCCATGCTCCAGCACGTCACGCGATGTCAGTTTTTCAAAAGGCACCTTTTGCATGGCCAGCCTCAAGGCCTCAACCTGAATCATGGCCTCCAGGACCCCGGCTTGATACATGATATGGGTAATCCGCTTGCCGGAACGATACTTATCCTGCAGGTCGCTGCAGAACTTTATTCCGGGGGTGGCAAGGTCATCCATGGGGCGGAAGCTGCCGGCGCAGACATAGCCGTCACCCAGCTCTCCCATGGCCTCGGCGAACACGGCAGAGTGACCGGGCGCTGGGACTCCAAAGGTCATTTTGTAGGGTTGATTGGGCCCCATCCCTAGCCTTACCATCTCCTTGACCGTCGGCTGTGAACCCGGGTTGATCATGACACCCAGGGCAAGATCAACGCCTTTTTGTTTGAGCCAGGTCAACTGGGTGGTGGGCGGCGAAGTCGGTACCAACGGTACATACTGGATGCCGACAAACTCGTAGCCGATTTTTTCAAGGTAGGCTTTCATCTCGGGTATTTCAATCGACCTACCCATGGCGTTGTCGGCAGTCAGATAGGCAACTTTAGGCTTCCGTGCCTCCTTCCAGTTCTCTTTAAACCAGTCGGCGATGGCCGCAATAGAATCGGTATAAATGGGATAATAAGTGAAGCAGCTTTGAGGCGGCGACAGGTAATAGGGTCCGGTAGCCATACTGGTGGCGCCCATCTGATCCTCCCATAATCTGTCTTTGAGCGCCAACGCTATGGGTGAGCCCGATATCCGGCCGACCAGCATCCCCTTGGCCTTGAGTTCTTCATAGATTGACAGCGCTTTGGGCGGCTTGAGCTCGTCATCGCGCCACAGCACCTCCAGCTTTACATCAGCGGGAAATTTCTCCTCGCGCCAGGGAGACAGACTATTGGTCTCATTTACATAATTGACGTAGTCCTCTATGCCGGCCAGGACTGCCGCGGAATCTTCGGCAAAGGGCCCGGTCAGCGACTGGGTGCCGCCGACATACAATACCTTTTCAGCTTGAGCGCTGACGGGTAGTAACATTGTTGCCACCATCAAAAAAGTCGTAACAGCTGCTAACATCCATCTGTTTTTAGCCATGGTTTACCTCCTTCCTGATCGCTTGTTATTGGTTGACATCTGGATTTTGCATAGTTTCATGCAAATCTCAGGTTATACGCTTGATTGCCTCCATTAAAACTTCTGCTCTTTTGGTTTCTCCTTCCTTGTTTAGATTTTAAATACAACCGGCCGTGGCGACCAGTCGAAAATGCGTGTCGCCGTTCTTTACTCCGACGCTTCATGGGAAAATGGCCACAGCCTAAAATAAGCCTTGATGATCTCCCAGCGGTGATGAAGCCCCCGCGGTTCAAAAATCAAAAAGATGATGATGATCAACCCATGGGAAATAAGCGCCAGTGAGGCGGCTGCCTGCGGGGCGACTGCGGCGGCCAGAATCGGTCCGGAAACGGTGACGAGCTCATCCAGCAGCTTAAGGGCTATCACACCGAAGATCGCTCCGGCCGTGCTGCCCATGCCCCCCACGATCAGCATCCCCAAATACCATACGGAATCCATAAAAGGGAACTGTTCTATGCTGACGAACCTGATGTAGTGAACCAGCAGCGATCCGGCCACACCGGCATAAATACAACCGATAAAAAATGCCTGCAGCTTGTAGCTCCACAGACTGACCCCCATGACCTCCGCCGCCAAGTCGTTGTCCCGAATGGCGATAAAAGCCCTGCCGGCCCTGGTTCTGACGATGTTGTGCGCCGTGATTGTCGCCAGGACGACAAAAACCATCACCAGGTAGTAATAGTTGGTTTTGGAACTCAGCGCGATACCGCCGATCGTCGGTTTGGGAACGAGCAACCCATCCGTCCCACCCGTAATACCGCGCAGCTGGATGATGATCCAGATGATAATAAATTGGGCCGCAATGGTCGCCATAATGAGGTAGAAGCCTTTGATTTTCAGAGATGGCAGGCCAAACAACAAACCGGCAATTCCCGCAGCCAGGGCGCCACACGGAAGAGCGGCCCAGAATGGCCAACCGAGCTTGGCGCACAGAATCGCCGAGGTATAACCGCCAACCGCCATGAATCCCGAATGGCCGATAGAAATTTGACCGCAGTAGCCGGTGAGAATATTGAGCCCGTGGACGCTGACAACGGCGATGCCCATTGTCGTCAGGATGGTCAGCATCCTGTCGCTGAAAAAAAGGGGACAGGCGAAAAGAAAGACGATAAAAACAACAACTATCCCCCACTGCCGCTTGGAGCTCAAGATTGCCATTTCCTGTGCATAATTTTCGTGGAAGGTTCCGGTGCGCAAACCCATTGATTAAACCCTTTCTATATGTGCAAGGCCAAAAAGCCCGTGCGGCCTGAAGACCAAGACGATGATCATCACAAAAAACGGGAATACCTGGGCCAGTCCACCGCCGGGCAGCAACGGGTCCAGGTACCCGGCAGCCACGTTTTCCAGCATCCCCAGGATGATTCCGGCGACAATGGCACCCCCGACGGAGTTGACCCCGCCCAGCAGCACAACTGCGAATGCCTTGAGGCCGATATTGGCGAGATCCATATTCGCTCCGGATACGCCCCCCAGCAGGATGCCGCCGATAACCCCGACAACACTGGCAATGACCCATGAAACGGCATAGACGGTGGTCGCCTTGATACCCACACTTTGCACCACCTGCAAATCCTCGGCCGTCGCCCGCATGGCAAGTCCGATTTTGGTATAGCGGAAAACAAACATGAGTATCGCCACACAGATGACAGAGACGATGAGTCCAATCAATGACTCCGAAGGTATGGATATCGCGCCGATTTTCATGTTTATCGTCGGCAGCAGTCCATGATAGGCCTTGTATTCGGCACCCCATAGCAGGGTCGCCAGCCCGCCCAATACCGTGGAAAGGGCGATGGTCATCATGACGACGGCCAGTACCGGTTGACCGATCATCGGGCGCAGCATCAACCGCTCGATCAGCAAACCCATAATGACGGCGGTTGCGATTGCGGCCAGCAGAGCGGCCCATATCGGCAGACCCAGCGGCACGAGAAAGGTCCAGCCAAGATAGCCGCCGATCAAAACAAAGTGTCCCTGGGCAATGTTAAATACCTCCGAGCATTTCAGAATGATCACAAAGCCGATGGCGATCAACGCATAAACCATGCCCTGGGCAAGACCGGTTACGATTAATTGTAGGAAAAAGGTCATCAGCCGGCTCCTTCGACAGACTGGATTCGAAGCGATGTTTCGATGGTTCCCGTCCGCCCGTCACGGTATCCGTCCCGGGCTTCTATCGACACCGCGTCATTGTCACTGTACATAGCATCGACTACCTTGCGGTAGCGTTCTTTCAAAAACGCTCTTCTCAAATTCCTGGTTCTGGTCAGCTCCCCCTCGTCGGGATCGAGTTCCTTGTGGAGGTTGATGTATTTTCTCACCCGGGCGCCGGCAGGCACCGTTTGGTTGACTCTGTCGATGTCCTGCCTTACCAACTCATAAACCTCCGGTGCCTGGGAAAGTTCGGTGAAGGAAGTAAACGCCACTCTGTTTTTTCCCGCCCACCTGCTGACGTTATCATAGTTAATGACGATAATCGCCGCGAGGTAGGCACCTTCCGGCCCGGCCAGTATCCAGGCATCCTTTATATGGGGACTGGATCTCAGCCGGCTTTCAATAGATTGGGGAGCCACTTTATGGCCACCGGGCAGTTCCATGAGGTCTTTGCGCCGGTCCGTAAAAACAAGGTGCCCGTCTTCTCGAATCAAGCCGCTGTCGCCGCTGTGAAACCACCCGTCTTTAAGCACCGCCGCCGTCCCTTCCGGGTCCTTGTAATACCCGATAAAAATACCCGGCTGACGGTATTTGATTTCACCGGTTGCGCTGATGTCTACCTCCGTCCCCTCATGCGCAGGTCCGACCGTCTCAAAATGGATCTCATCATTTCCGGCACCGGTGAGCGCCCCCCCTTCGGTTGTTCCATACAGGCTTTTAAGCGGAATATTGAGGGCGTGGTAGAACCTGAAGGCATCCGGGCTGAGTATCGCTCCGATCGTATAGCAGATTCTGGCATTTGACAAACCCAGGCTGCGTTTGATGGACCTGAACAGGAAGATATCCGCGAAATAATACAGCATTTTCAAGATTGCGCCTCGGTTTTGCCGGCGATATCTCAATTCGGCGGTCTTGTAACCTATCGGCATCAACAGCCGGTAGGCAAAGCGCTTAATGACATCCGCCCCGAGAATCCGGGCTTGCACCGCAGCGGCCTGACTTTCCCACAGCCGCGCGCCGTAGAATACGATACTCGGTCCTGTTTCCCGGCTGTCCCGTTGCTGGGTTTCCGATGCTTCGGCAAAGTTCAGCATACCGGCTGATAAGAGGTGGCAGCCGATGCCGAGCCATTGCTCGTTTATCCAGACGGGCGGCAGATAGGGAACCACATTATCATTCTCAAACCAGGGGTCGAGCTGCAAAAGATAGTCTGTGCCCGCACTCAATGTACGGTAAGTGTGGACGGCTCCTTTGGGTGCAGCCCCGGTGGTTCCGGCAGTGTAAATGACAGCGCATTCGTCATCCGCTGTGCCGGTCTCCACATTTTGCTCAAAGAGCCCGGAGTGTTCTGCTTCATAGGACTTCCCCTGTATTAGCGCCTCCCTGTATCCGACCAGGATCTCATTATCATAGTGAGCAAGCCCCTTGTAGTTCCAGTAAATGACTTTTTTAAGAAGGGGAAGCGCATCTTTGATTTCAAGCAGCTTATCAACCTGCTCCTGGCCTTCAACCACGGCAAAGCGGGCCTCACAATTTTCGGCAATGTATTTTATTTCCGATGGCAGCAGCTCCGAAAACAACCCTACAGACAGGCCGTGGTTGGCTTGAGCGGCAAGCTCGGCGTAGTACCACTGGGGAGCATTATCTCCGATAATGAGCACCTTGTCTCCGAGCTCAAAACCAAAGGCCAGTAATCCAAGTGCCAAGCGTTTAACATTGAGATAATAGTCCTTCCAGGTATGCGGCTGCCAGACCCCATAGTGCTTGTGACGTATGGCCCTGCGCTTATCGCCATATTTTTCGTAATTGTACTTGAGTATCTTGGGCCAGGTATCACCCTTTTCCCGGTAGGCTTGCTCCATCCTGTTCGTCATTTCCCCCTTGATATAGGCGCTTATCGGGCTCTAATTTACAAAATGTTGTCAGAGACATAAGGTTTCAGGTTTCAGTGTTCAGGTTTCAGGATTTATTGACTCTCCTTCCTGACACCCGAAACCTGACACCTGCACTCTGGGTTACTGAATGGCAAGCGCCTGCGCTGCGCAAGCGACCACAACCAATAGTCAATTTTCAATAGTCATTAGTCAATTCCGGCTTATCCGGGGATTAACCCAACCACCGTTTTTTGCGCCGGTAGTGCTTGACTTCACGATAACTCTTTTGGGAGCCGACCGCCGACAGTCCCATATAGAACTCGCGCACATCCTCATTATCCTTTAAATTCTTTGCCGGTCCGCTCAGAACGACGCGGCCATTTTCCAGAACATGACCGTAATCGGCGATGCCCAGCGCGGCTCTGACGTTTTGCTCCACCAGAAGTATAGCCATTTTTTGCTCGGCATTAATTTTTTGAATAATTTCATATATTTCCTGAACCATGAGCGGAGCGAGACCGAGGGACGGTTCATCCAGGAGCATCAGTTGAGGACGCGCCATAAGTGCCCGCCCGGTCACCAGCATCTGCTGTTCACCGCCGGACAGATAACCGCTCATCCGGCGGCGCAGACGTTTAATCGACGGGAAGTAGTCAAAGACCATTTCAAGGTCCTGCTTGACTTCCTGGCGGTCTTTGCGGCAGTAAGCGCCTACGAGCAAATTTTCCTCTACGCTGAGGTGCTCGAGAACTCTGCGTCCTTCCATGGCTTGGCTGATGCCCATCACAGCGATACGTTCGGGACCGAAGCGATCTATGCGCTTGCCGTCAAACTCGATGCTGCCGTCGGTGACTTCACCCTCTTCGGTTTTGAGCATCCCCGAGATAGCCTTGAGCGTCGTCGTTTTCCCGCCGCCGTTTGCTCCGAGTAGCGCAACGATCTGGCCGTCAGCCACCGTCAGCGATACGCCTCGCAGCACCCGGATAACATTCATATAGACAACTTCAATATTTTTGACTTCCAGCATTTGTCTGCTCTGCCTTTATTTTTCCTTCCCCAGGTAAGCGCTGATAACCTCCGGATTCGTCTTAATTTCAGCCGGCGTTCCCTCGGCAATTTTGCGTCCAAAATCAAGAACCACAATCCGATCGGCGATGTCCATCACCACCCCCATATCATGTTCGACCAGGATGATGCTGCGAATCCCATCTCTGAGAACAGGCGAGTCGGGATAGGTGGCTCCCTGGCCTTCAAATATGTCTAAAATGAATCGGGCGATGTCCTCCTTTTCCTCCAGATTCATCCCTGCCATGGGTTCATCCAGCAACAACACTTTCGGTTCAAGTGCCAAGGCTCTTCCCAACTCAACTCTTTTTTGCATCCCGTAAGGCAATACACCGACGACTCGTTTTCTCATCGGCGCCATTTCCAGAAAGTCGATAATCTCCTCCACCGCTTGACGGTGCCTGATTTCTTCCTTAAGTGCCCAGCCTAAGTACAGCGCGCCGGTGACAAAGTTCTGCTTCATCAGAACATGCCGGGCAGCCATGATGTTATCCTGGGTGTTGAGCCCCGTGTAGAGCTCGATATTCTGGAAAGTTCTGGCAATGCCGAGTTTGGTCAGCTTATCGGGGCGCATGCGGGTGATTTTTTTTCCATCGAAGTAGATCTCCCCCTCCTGGGGTTTGTAGAATCCATTGAGGCAGTTGAGAAGAGCGGTCTTGCCGGCCCCATTCGGGCCAATGATTGCCAGGATCTCATTATCCCTGACGTCCAGACTCACTTCATAAAGCGCATGAACACCGCCGAAACTGAGCGACAGTCGGTCAATTAGCAGTTTAACTTTTCTTTCCGTTTCCATCTATATCCATATTTACTGCTAAATGTTGTTTTGAAACACATTGTGCATAATTTATCGTTGAAATGATTTGAATATTTGTAGAACACGGCCGAAAGAATGTCAATATTTCAGCAGGGTCCGTAGTCTTGGCCACACGATTCAGCGGTTTTCTCAAATACAGCCGCTATACTTTTTTGACCGCCCAAAGAGATACAACCGGTCGGGCAGACACTCATACAG
>CAVXXE010000115.1:0-112035 GCA_963765595.1 uncultured delta proteobacterium | reverse complement strand
AAACGATTTCTCGGTGATAACCAGGATATCTACGACGACATATATCGAAAATCCAGGGAAGCCCTGGGGTTAGTAAAAAAAATAGAGGAAGAGGGTGAAGGCGGAAGGCGGAATGAGGAAGGTGGAAAGGAGAAGAAGCCCAAGGCTGAAAGCAAATAAACGTTCTAAACCCTCTAAACGAATATTGCACGCAACCGGAGATTTAGATGACAGGAAACGATATACGCAGACAATTTCTTGAATATTTTCAAAAAAATGATCACCAGATTGTCCGTAGTGCCTCACTGGTCCCCCAGGAAGACCCCACACTGCTTTTTATCAATGCCGGAATGGTACAATTCAAACGTGTGTTCCTCGGCGAGGACAAAAGAAGCTATGTCCGAGCAACCACCTCACAAAAATGCGTCCGTGCCGGCGGCAAGCACAATGACCTGGAAAATGTCGGCCATACCGCTCGGCACCATACGTTTTTTGAGATGCTCGGTAATTTTTCCTTCGGTGATTATTTCAAGAAGGTCGCCGTCGAGTATGCCTGGGACCTTTTGACCAATGGGTATGGATTGCCGGAGGACAAACTGTGGGCTTCCGTTTACCTCGATGATGATGACGCTTATGACCTCTGGCATAAAATGATTGGTCTGCCCGAAGACCGTATTGTGAGATTGGGTGAGGAAGATAATTTCTGGTCCATGGGTGATACAGGACCGTGCGGACCGTGTTCGGAGATTCTGATTGATCGCGGTGAGCATTACGGTTGCGGACGGCCGGAGTGTACCGCCGGTTGCGACTGCGATCGATATCTGGAGATATGGAACCTGGTGTTTATGCAGTTTAACCGTGATGCTTCCGGGAAAATGTCCCCGCTGCCCAAACCGAGCATCGATACCGGTTTGGGGCTTGAACGCATGGTGACGATTCTGCAGAATGTGCCGACCAATTATGACACGGATCTCATCCGGCCGATTATAGAAAAAACTGAAAACCTGGCTGAAAGAAAATTGGGTGAGTCCCGTGGGACCGATGTGGCCCTGAAAGTGATTGCCGATCACAGCCGGGCGGCCGCTTTTCTTATCGGCGACGGCATTCTGCCCTCCAATGAGGGACGGGGCTATGTGCTGCGCAGAATCATGCGTCGGGCGATTCGCTACGGGCGCAATATCGGGCTTAACCGGCCGTTTCTTTACCAAACAGCCGAGGTCGTGTTTGACATTATGAAACCGGCCTATCCTGAACTTTCCGAAGCCTCCGCTTTTATCACCAATGTTATTAAAAATGAAGAGGTCAGGTTTTTGGAAACCCTGGATACCGGGCTGAAGCTTTTAAATGATTCCCTGGCAGAGATAAAAGCAGGCGGCGGCAACCGGGTGCCCGGCGATGTTATCTTCAAATTGTACGACACCTACGGATTCCCGGTGGATATCGTGCAGGACGTCATCCGGGATGAAAATATCAGCCTCGACATGGCAGGGTTTGATCAGGCCATGGCGCAGCAGCGGACCCGATCCAGGTCTGTGGCCACATTTGACCAGATCAGCGATGCCTATAAAAACCTATCCGCCCGGGGGGTCAAACCCGAGTTCGTTGGATACGGGACCCTGACCGCTGACTCCAAAATTCTGGTTATGGTGGCTGATGGCCATGAGATTGCCGAGGCCGGAAAGGGCCAACAGATTGAAGTCGTGACGGAAGCCACCCCGTTTTACGCAGAATCCGGCGGACAGATCGGTGACGCCGGAACGATAGCCGGATCCGAATTTGAAATGGCCGTGCTGGACACAATTAAAGATCCCACCGGACTTATCATACACAGAGGGGAGGTGATTTCCGGACGGATCCAAAAAGGGGCGGCGGTCAGCCTGCATGTGGATGATGCCAGACGCCAGGCTACGGCCTTGAATCATACCGCTACTCATATTCTGCACGCCGTTTTGCGTCAAGTCCTCGGAGAGCATGTCAAACAGGCCGGCTCCCTGGTGGCACCGAACAGACTGCGCTTTGATTTCACGCATTTCTCCCTGTTGGACCGTGATACCATAGATACCATCGAAGGCCTCGTCAACCTGCGTATCCGTGAAAACGTCGTGACGAACACCCAGGAGATGGATGCGGATGATGCATTTAAATCCGGTGCAACCGCCCTGTTTGAGGAAAAATACGGGGATCGCGTGCGTGTTGTTTCCTTGACTGATTTCAGCAAGGAACTTTGCGGCGGAACTCACACCGACCGAACCGGAAATATCGGTCTTTTCAGAATCGTCAGTGAATCCAGCGTATCCTCGGGGGTCAGACGCATTGAGGCTATAACCGGAGCGGAAGCTTTGACGTACACCCAAAAGAGGTCGAGGATTTTAGAGGGTACGGCCCATCTGTTGAAGGAGAAAGTGGAAGCCGTTCCCCCGAGGGTCCAAAAAATGATGTCGGATATTAAAGCCTTTGAAAAAGAGGTGGATCATCTGAAAACAAAACTGGCCACAGAAGAAACCGATGCATCCGGAGAAACCGTTAAATCAATAAACGGTGTTAAAATGATGGCGCAAAGAGTGTCGGTGGAAACCCCAGCCGCCTTGAGGAATCTGGCCGATCAGCTCAAAGACAAGATCAAGTCGGGTATTGTGGTCCTGGGAAGTACCGCCGGCGCCAAGGTCATGCTGATTACCGTCGTTACCAAGGATCTCACCGATCGATATCATGCCGGCAAGATTGTCACCCAGGTTGCCGCCGTGGTCGGCGGCAAGGGCGGAGGCAGACCGGACATGGCGCAGGCCGGCGGGAACCAGCCGCAAAAACTGGATCAGGCGCTGGAAAAAGCCTATGAGGTCGTCGGACATTTGGAATGACGAATGCCTTTTAAAACATCGATCATGGTAAACATCTTACCGTTGACGCCCGCTTTTACTTTTGCAGACAGGAATAGAAGCGCATCCAGCGTACCGAGGGTATAAACCATCCGGCCGTTGACGTTATGGGTGAATTCAAACCGGACGGTCTGATCCCCCGAAACCAGGGTGTAGGTGTGCCAGCCATGGCCGGCCAGATACTGCTCAGGAATGCCCCAGCGGGTTTTCTGGGCTTCGGGGTCCCTCATTTTAAGGATTTGATCTTCTGAAAAAGAAACGCCCAATTCGTTGAAATATCCGACCATGGCCTTAGCCGTGCCGCTGGTGTCGGCTTTCCCCTCCTGATGGCTTTCCCGTATCTCAAGTGAATACCCTTTAAATAAACCTGGAAAGGTGTCGGCGGCGTATGCCATCATGGCCTGAAAACCAACGATTTGTTTGGCCATGTTGGGTGCGATAACGGCTGCGATGGATGATGAAACCACGGTTTCCTCAAGCTTTTTACGATCGCCGCCGGTAGTCCCCATCACAAACGGCAATCCGCAATCACAGTAAAATTCAGCGTTGGAATTGACTGCTGACGGGTGGGTGTAATCCACACTTAGAAACCTTCCATGGGATTTAATGATCTCTTCGATGCGCGCTTTCCTTTTGTCCGGCTGAATGAGCTTCACTGTGACGGATTCAAAAGCGTAATCGGGCGCCTGGATTTCCGGACCGGTCAAAGAACAGGGTACCAGCTCAAATCGCTGGTCTTGCAGGATTTGCGCGGCCACTATGCGGGAGACGTTGCCAGGCAGTCCATTGACCATGACGTTGATTGGGGTCATTTTAATCTCCTTAACTGATTTCCATGTGGGTGCAAATCTTTCGTGTTATCGCGCTTAAAGTGGGAAATTCCATTTGACCGCCGGCGGCGAGAATGGATTTTAGGGATCTTACCGCCGCCGGTATGTATCTTTCAAAATACATTTTACCTTTCACTTTGCTCAGATATGAGTAGGCGCCAAGAATCTGCAGGTTGCGGGTCAAACTGCAATAGTGGTAGCAGGAAAGAAATTTTTCCGGTGTCAGCTCGGTTACCGCCGACAGCGCTTCAATGCTGTAGTCTATCAATTGGGCCTGGATGGCGTGCGGCAGTTCAACATAAGGGTCGATCAACAGGGAGGCCAGATCATATTGAATTGGACCGATACGTCCGCCCTGGAAATCAATAAAATAAATATCGCGGCCTTTGATCATAATATTTCGAGACTGCATGTCACGATGCATGAACCCCAGGGTCGGATATTGCAGGGCTTTGTCTGCCAGGGCGATAAAATCCGCCTGAAGATCTTCAAAGCGCTCTTTGAAGTTGAGATAGCCGTTTAAGAACGCCTCCAGAAAATAGCGGCATTCTTTTTCAAGTATCAATTCCTGATTGTAGTCCGGCGTCTGATAGGTCCAGTTCCGGTCAAATTTGACGGCACCATTGCGGGATAATTTAATGAGCTGCTCGATGACCGATTTGTACAGGTCCATAACCATCACGTCATTTCCGGAATGCACCGTTTGCTGCAGATGGACGTCCCCTAAATCTTCCAAAAAAACCAGCCCGCTGAAGGTGTCGTAGAAGTGAATTTTCGGTACGCTTACACCCTGGCGGTATAAATGCCGTCCCAGGTGAACAAAGGAATCGACCTCCGATGTCAGCGCGTTTTGGCGGATACCATGATCAACCATGATGAGGGATTGATCTGCTGCCGTCAGACGATGCCACTGCCTTTGGGACCCGTCCCCTTTGAGCTTATCCCGGTGAACCCGACCGGAGGGGGGAGCTGCGAAAGCCCGTTGAAAAGCTGCGGGCCAAGCCTTATTAATTGCGGCCTGTCGATAATTTTCCGGTGTCCCGATATCCTGCCACCGGTTTCTGGGTGCAATAAATGCCCCGAGCCTTTTGCCACCGGCCAGGATTTGTTTAAACGCATCGATACTGCTGTAATACGTGTTGTCCGGTATATAATTCAGGACTTGAGGTTCCAATACCTGGATGCCGGTAAACGTCAGTAGGTCGTCCGGCGGCTGCCGGGGGCTGTCGGCACGATTGTAAAATCCTGAAATCCATTTGTTTTGTCTGACGGCAACGCTGTTAAAGGCGGGATCATCACAGAGCACAAGCGTTGCCGGCGGGTGATGGCGGCAATGAGCGCGATAAACTTCTTTTAAGTCAATATCGGCAACAATGTCGGCATTGACCACCATAAAGGGCTGATTATCCCAGAAATCAGCCACATTTTTTATGGCACCACCGGTGCCGAGTATCTGCGGTTCAAAGCGTGTATTTACCTCGAGGCTGTAATTTTGGGCCGCGAGAAACGCTTCGATTTTTTGATGCAAATGATGGGTATTAATGATTACTGCTTTGCAGCCGGCTTTTTGCAGTTGGTCGATGATGACATCCAGCAGGGGACGACCGGCGATGGAAAACAAGGGTTTTGGTGTATGGTCGGTGTAGGGCCGTAAACGGCTCCCATAACCAGCGGCCAGGATCATTGCTTTCATGGCTGCAAATGCTTCAGTGCATTTTGGATGGCAGCGGCATAGGTTTTGATTTTTTCGGTGTCTTCGGTCCCCTTTATTCCCCGGCTGGAGAATAGTTCAAAGGCATTTTGATAGCTGACTTTGGATAAGGCTTCTTTACGCTCGATTTCTTTGCGTTTAAACATGCGATTTCCCCTGTTGGTTATTTTTTTAAGGTGATCTTTGGACTTTGCGGATTTTTGCGGATTGCGCATGAAGTAGTTGAGCACGATCCAGTATGACTCTAAAAAGGTTTTAAGGAAAAAGGCAAACAGCTTTAGTTTGCGAAAGCCCGTCGGGGTGACATCATAGGTGTTGGGAAGGGTTTGATGGGGAATCACAATGGCATCGTCAATGAAGGCTTTGATGGTTTTTCTGACATTAAATCCGGGGCTGCTGTCGACATCATAGGCAAATTCATATTTGAAGAAATCCTGCCAAAATGCATATCCATCATGCAACTCGGGAGCGCAAAACCGGAAAGTATCTTTCTGAAGGATTGCCATTGCCGTGTATGCCGCCGGAATGAAAAACGCGATACAATTGTTTTTGTAATATTCCAGGTGAAGCCGCCTGTCCTCGTTGATTAAAAAATGTTGTTCAGCATCTTTTGGCTTTTTATCTTTGTCGATTCTTTCGATGAATTTTCTCTGGGAATATGAATCAAGCACCTGTTCAAAGGCCCGCAGTCTATCGGAAACAAGGGTGTCGGCCAGTTTGGCATTCTGGACTGCCAGGTATTTCAGGTAGATTAGATTGACATCGAGCAATTCGCTAAAAGAAAATGTTTCTTTAGGAGAGTTCAGAATCGCACTGGCAACCACCGCATGCGCCGTTACCACCGTTACCCGGTTGATGGCGTTTAGCACGCGATGGCCCAGGTTTCGAATCAGGGCGTTTTTTTCTTTGGATGTCATCTGGCCCAGCGGCTGATTATAGCGCCTTAACAACTGGTTCAAGGATATGGGTTCATGAAATTGAATATATATTTTGCCGTAGCGTTTTTTAAGAAATTTGCGGGCCCGGATAACCTGGAAAAAGTTTTCCGTTTCTTTCTGGCCGCCGCCGAGTTCGTGCAGGTAGGACTTTTCTTCGATAATCCTGTCATATCCGATATAGACCGGCACGATAATCATATCCTCACATGCACCGTTTTTAAAGGCACTGATAAGGATGGACAGTAAACCCAGTTTCGGCATGAGCAGTTTACCGGTCCGGCTTCGACCGCCTTCGATAAATTGCTCGATATGATATCCTTCCTCCAGCAGCTTATGGACGTATTCGGCGAAAACCCTTGCATAGAGCACCGCCCCCGCGAAAGATCGGCGCAGGAAAAAAGCGCCGCCACTG
The DNA here is from genome assembly GCA_963765595.1 of uncultured delta proteobacterium. Lineage (GTDB taxonomy): Bacteria > Desulfobacterota > Desulfobacteria > Desulfobacterales > JAFDCJ01 > JAFDCJ01. The sequence goes on along the minus strand of CAVXXE010000115.1, from coordinate 105,289 downwards.
CGAAATAAGGGCCCCATGGGCCAGAAGGAAAGGTTTTTGCCGGCCGCGATATGGGGCACCTGCATGTTGTTGTGATACAAGACGTAATCGAGAATCAGGTAGTCAATGTGGCTCTTGTGACAGGGGATCAGGACAAGAGGCCCCTTTTGGGACATATTTTTTACTTTGCTGAGAATCTCATGATTGGTTGTAAAGCCGTCGAACATGGTGCGGCTGATCCAGGCCACAATAACCGCTGCAATCTTTATAAACGCCGGCTTATAATTGGCGGCAATTTCTTCAATAAGCGCAGCCGCCTTGCGGCGAACCTCATGGATGGGGACACCTCGATTTTCCGCATAGGTATCCATGAAGCGCTGAAAACGTCCGGAGGTCAGAATACTCTCCTTCAGCTCCTCTCTTGATTTCCGAATAGGTCCGGTGATGCTCTGGCGGTGTCGATTTAACCGCACCACCAGATCGCGGCGCAGCACCAAAGACTGATATTCGGTGGATTGATGCCGGATTTTAGCGGACTGCAGGTAGCGTTTCAGGTTTAACGGTTCAGACATTTCCACAAAAACCTTGCCGGGGTTTTTGGACAACCTGTATAGCCGCCTGATTTTTCCGGGTTTATCTTCAGGCCCGAACAAAATGTCGATCAAAGTCGGGTTCTCACGACGGGCGGTTTTGCTGAAAAACATCAGCTGAGGTATCATGAAGATAGGCCGGTCGATGGACTTCTGCATGTCGATGAGGTATTGAATCGGATCGGTTTCGGCCTTGATGAATCGGCGATAAAAATTCTTTTTGCCGACCAGCGATAAAAATCCACAGCGACCGTTGAGCAATTCCTGCTTTAGGTGCCCGCGGCGATAAGGGTTGGGCAGCCCCTGATGCCGGAGAAAAAAAACCAGCTTGGCAAACAAAATCCGGAGAATGCGGGATACCGGCTGCCAGAGATACACCTTATAGTCAAAGCCGACCTGCGGGAACGGCAGATTTTTTTCCCGGTAGCGGTTGTAGTAGAATAGGTATTCGAAATTACTCTGGAATTTTGTAACGTACACCACAACTGCATTTTTATCCAGCTGCTGAACAATTTCCATCTGCTCGTCGTCGAACTTAATTCCGGAATAGAAGAGCTTCAGAATCAGGTTTGAGAAACTGCCGATGTCCTGGGGAAGAAAGCAGGTATAATGTTCATAGGAGCCCTGCAAGAGTTTGTTGGTCCATCGGGGGGATATCCCACCGGATTGCACGGGCTTTTCCTTTTTTGACATGATTGGAATCCGTAGGGAAAGTTTACCTTTTTAAACTAACAGAATAGCATATGGTTTGCAATATTTTATTGGCTTGTGTTACACACGAAATTATGGTATTTCCCCACAAACCAGTTTAAGATGGTTTCCCATTTAATATAATATTAATTCAATGAAAGGAGGTCATGGTTATATGAAGACATTAGTTGGCGGCGCAATCGCAGCGATATTGGGAGTGATCGGGATTGTGGCCTGGTTTCCTCAATTTCTGACAGTTCTGGCTGGTACTGTTCCTGTGATGCTTTTGCTCGGTGGTGCTCTGGCCATTTACCTGGGTGTCGATGAACTCAAAGATACCTGGAAGGAAGCGGAAACCCCGGTAGCTGATTCCGGACCCGGTGAGGATGTTGAACAATATAAAAAAGAGATAGATGAACTCAAAGAAGAGATCGAAACCTTAAAGAAAGAATAATTCCGAAGAACCATGGGAGCCCGGCAGCTTAAATTGCCGGGCTCTTTTTCTTTAAAACTCAGGTTGAGGGGTTCAGGGTTCTACGTTCAGGGTTTAAAAACCCAGACAGCTCGTATCAAAAGGATCGTGTCTCCATTTCGATCAAATCATACGCTTCGATGGCCGGCTCAGGGTTGAACAGCGAACCGTAGAACCGCAGAATATCGAATATCGAAGGGTGGAATCGCTCGCGCAGCGCAGGCGCTTGCGCCGCGTGTCGCTCTATCTTTTTAGAAAAAATCGTTAGAATTCCTTCTTTTGCCCCTGCTTGATGGCAGAGGTGGCTAAATAGTCCGCCCTTTCATTTCCCGGATGGCCGGAATGCCCCTTGACCTTGATTATTTGAAGGTCTTTAAATTTGCCCATGATATTTTTGATGGATTCCACCATTTCCTGATTTTTCCTTGCCTTCCAGTTCAGCATGAGAAGTCCGTAGGCATATTTGCTGTCCGTAAACAGTCTGACGGGGATGTCCGTATTTTTCAAGGCTGCCAAACCGGCTTCGATGGCCTTAAGCTCCGCGATGTTGTTGGTGGCATTCCCGATATATTCTGAGATTTCCTTTTCATGCTCCCCGTAACGCAGCAGCACGCCGATTCCGGATGGTCCCGGATTTCCGGAAGAAGCCCCATCAGTAAATAAACAGATTTTGTCCTTATATTCGGTGTCATTCCAGGCCGTCTGGTCGGCAGTTTTTCCCCCTTTGCTAAAATTTTTATTTCGAGACTTTTTTTGGGGGGGGTGCAACGATTTTGCCGGAGGGGAGTCCAAGGTCCGAACATTTTTTTTATTCACCCAGTATTCATAATCCTGTTTAATCTGGTATTTGATCAACACCTTGCCGTCGTTGAAAACTGGCATTCCCCGGGCATCTGTGGCCACCCAGACCTTGTTTTCTTTAAACCACATTCGTTTCCAGTCTTTGATTTCCGATCGATGATCTTTGGTCATGTTCGTTATGGGCGTCCCAGTTATACAAGACCACAAAAAGGTTTAACGGGATAAATTTAGATGGTTAGGATCGTTATGTGCGTTTCAGACCTTCCCTTTGAGTCTTCAGCTTTGAGCCTTGAGCTTTTCTTTGCTTCGAGTTTCTCTATCTCCAACAGCCTCAGGCTTCCACCTCTTTGCCTTATGCCCTTCGCCCCATGCCCCACGCTGTTTATCCATACAGCTGAAACTCCCGGCTGATGTTTTTGAAATGGTTGAGGTTATCCTGCCAGCCGGCCTCAATAACGTCAATCGGGTCCATGTTTTCAAGCTGCTCACGAATACTCCGATCCCCGATGATAAGGTCGATGGGCAACCGTTCAAATTCATATTCATAGGGCGGAGGCTTCCATTCAAATTGCCCACGGTGTTGCGCCATTATGGCTCTGAGCAGGTGCAACGTCGTTTTATATGGGCGATACCGCAAAGGGTCCGTGACGTGAATCTGAAAGCCATTGCACGGGGTATCGCGCCATTTGTTTGATGCCGGTTCGAAGACAACCGGCCTGAAAATAACGCCAGGAATCTCCGTCGCCCCTAAAGCGGCAGTAATTTTTGCCACATCGATGTACGGTGCGCCAAACAACTCAAACGGCTGGGTGGTGCCGCGTCCTTCCGATACATTGGTACCTTCCCATATAACCTGTCCGGGGTATACCATGGCCGACACCGGCGTCGGCAAATTGGGCGAAGGGGCAACCCATGGCAGGCCGGTGTCTGCAAACAGCATACTTCGATTCCAGCCATTCATGGGAATTACTTCAAGATCGCATCCGATTTCGAAATGGTCGTTGAACAATACCGCAAGTTCGCCGATGGTTAACCCGTGCCGCATGGGGATCGGAAATCTTCCGACGAAAGACTTGCAATCAGAAGACAGCTGATTACCCTCGATATCGATCCCATTTATGGGATTGGGCCGATCCAGGATCAAAACCCGAACGTCGTATTTTGAGGCCGCTTCGAGGCAATACGAAAGGGTATAGATAAAGGTGTATACACGGGTACCGACATCCTGCAAGTCCACGATCAGGACATCGATGGGCGCGAACATCCGCGCGCTGGGAATACGGGAGTGTCCGTACAGACTGAAAACAGGAATCCGTAAAACCGGATCCAGCATATCCTCCGACTCGATCATATTGTCCTGCTTTTCGGCAAAAAATCCATGCTGGGGGGAATACAGTGCCTTCAGTTTGCCCGGAAACGCTTGATGAATCAGTGTTCGCGCATGTGTGATCTGTCGATCGACCGAGGCCGGGTTGCATAGAAGGCCAATGCGTTCATCCCGGATCCAATGCTGAGGTTCTGCGATCAATTTTTCAAGACCGGTTTGTACGGTTACCATATCTCTATTCCAATCTTCGCCAATGTCTCAACGTTAGGCCCTTATATATGATGTTTTGCGTTTTAATGTCAGAAAACAAGATAAAATCACAATAGCCAAAAGACAAATAGCAAACAAATCACAATGACTAAAATTTAAAATTCCAAACAGTTGGCTTTGGTTCTTATTTGAGATTTGGATACTGTAATTTGGAATTTATTTGTAATTTGATGCTTGTAATTTGCTATTCCCGGATTATCCGGGTTAGCGTCTTCTCAGGTAAACATGTGAACCCCAATGTCACAACGATAGACTCTACTTTTCTACTATCATACCGACTGTTAAATCAAAAGGGGAAAGTATACGAAGGCTTAGAGCAAATAAAAGCTCAAAGCTCAAGGCTCAAAGCTGAAAGGGAAAAAACGCACCTGACGATCTTAGCGATCTCAGCCACTTAACGATCCAGCTCTTGAGATCGTTGCGAAGAGGCCCCCAAATTAGAGTTGCTGCAAGATTCAAAAACACTTGACATGGAATAAAATTCCCAATATGTTTGCAGATTCGGCCTGTTTTATTGTATAAATGTGTTCAAAGCATTATTTTTGTTTTAAGGCTTATATCATTCCATTCGCACGAAAGGGCGTAGTTTGGACATCAATTTAAATGGATTAGTTGTCATCGTCGGAAACTACGGCAGCGGCAAGACGGAGGTTGCGATCAATCTGGCGGTCAACCGTAAGCGGGCCGGTTTAAACGTCGGCATTGCCGATCTTGATCTGGTAAACCCTTATTTCAGGACCCGCGAAGCCAGGATTACACTGACCGATCTCGGAATCGAAGTGATTTTACCGCCGGAGCAGTATCTGCAGGCCGACCTTCCGGTTCTCAGCCCGGCCATAGCCGGTATGATTCGGAATTGCGGCGATTTTTTGATCCTGGATGTCGGTGGCGACGATGCCGGTGCAATGGTCCTGTCCGCTCTGGCAGATGCTTTCAGCGGTAAAAGGGTGCAAATGCTGCAGGTTGTAAATCCACTGCGTCCGCAAACAAGCACCGTGTCGGGTTGCCTAACAATGCGCAATGAAATTGAAAAAGCAGCCCATATGACGATCACAGGACTTATCGGCAACGCTAATCTGATTGATGAAACCAGGGCCGAAGATATATACAGTGGATATGAATTTGTCCAAACCGTGTCGCAGGAAAGCGGCCTGGCGCTGGAGTTTATTACCGTTTCGCAGGAGCTGCTGCCGGAAATCGATATGAAACGGTTTTCCTGTGCGGTCTTGCCCATTGCCCGGCAACTGGTTCCACCCTGGTTAAAGGTAAGTGAATTCAGGAATTAAGAAATTATCATTTTCGAGAGGAGTTTTTTCCGTATGGCATATCAGCACTATATCGACAAAGACCGCTGCAAAGGTTGCGGGTTATGTGTTACCGTCTGCCCCAAAAATGTTCTGGAAATTTCAGATAAGATCAATACCAAAGGCTATTTTCCGGCCTACCAGGCGCGTCCGGAAGACTGTATCTTCTGCGCCATCTGCTGCACCATGTGTCCGGATGTTGCCATAACCATCCGTGAGTTAGAAGAAAAAGCGACAGCATCAAAATAATCGGAGGATAAATATGAGTAAGGTATTGATGAAAGGCAATGAAGCAATCGGCGAGGCTGCCATTCGGGCCGGATGCCTCAATTACTTTGCCTATCCCATTACGCCGCAAACTGAAGTGGCTGAATATCTTTCCAAGCGCATGACTGAGGTTGGGGGTGTTTTTTTACAGGGCGAAAGTGAAGTGGCCGTATCCTATATGATTTTCGGCGCCGCGGCTTGCGGTGAGAGAGTTTTTACAACTTCCTCGAGCCCGGGGATCAGTCTGATGAGTGAGGGCATCAGCTACATTACCGCCGCCGAATGTCCGACGGTGTTTGTTAATATTATGCGGGGAGGGCCCGGGCTGGGAGGAATCCTTCCGTCCCAGGCGGATTATTTTCAAGCGACCAAAGGCGGTGGGCATGGCGATTACAGGCTGCTGGTTATGGCGCCGGCCAGTGTTCAGGAAGCGGTTGAAATGGTCATGCAGGCCTTTGCCCTGGCCGATAAATACCGTAACCCGGTGATGATTCTGGGCGACGGGTTGATCGGCCAGATGATGGAACCGGTGGAATTCCCGGATCACCTCAAAATTGAACCCAGCAACAAAGACGATTGGGCCACCAATGGTATGGGCACCCGCAAAAGCAATACACGCAACCTGGTCAAAACCCTTTATCTGGACCCCGTGGAGCTCAACGCGCATAATCTGAAACTAAAAGCCAAGTACGATCAGATGGCGCGCGAGGAAGTCAAATTTGAAGCCTATAATTTTGACGGTGATTATCAGCTTCTCATTGTTTCATACGGTACCATGAGTCGGGTTTGCCGGACCGCCGTTGATATGCTCAAGGATGAAGGGTTGGAAATTGCTATGCTGCGGCCAAAACATCTGTTTCCATTCCCATCCGGGCCCATTCGCGATGCCGCTGCAAAAAACAGCTGCCGGGCTGTCCTCAGTGTTGAGATGTCCATGGGACAGATGGTGGAAGACGTGGAACGTAGCGTTGCCGGTAAGTCTCCCGTTCACTGGTATGGCAAGTGTGGCGGTGATGTCCCGACCCCCGAAGAGGTGATAGAGGCGGTTAGGAAATTAGTGGATTGATAACGCCAATATTCAGCCACTGCTTCCAGCGGTGGACCTGGAAAAGGTTTTACCGACCCGGTGAGAACACAGCGAATCTATTGAAAATACGAAATTCGATTCGTTTTTCGGGTTTCGGATTCAAAAATTAAATAGGGAGTAACCATAATGGGAAAGACATTTGATAAACCGGAAGCTCTGGCGGACACGATCACGCATTACTGTCCGGGTTGCACCCACGGTGTGGCCCACCGATTGGTTGCCGAGGTAATCGATGAGCTCGGGATTCGAGATCGAACTGTGGGGATTGCACCGGTAGGATGCGCCGTTTTGATGTACAACTATTTCACATTCGATTTTCAAGAGTCCGCCCACGGTCGTGCACCCGCTATGGCTACCGGGATTAAACGGGTTCGACCGGATTTGATGGTTTTTACCTACCAGGGCGATGGCGATCTGGCGAGCATCGGGTTGAGCGAGATTGTCCATTCAGCGAATCGAGGAGAAAAGTTTACGACAATTTTTATCAATAATGCCGTTTATGGTATGACCGGCGGCCAGATGGCCCCCACCAGCATGCCCGATCAACGGACGACTACTTCTCCATTCGGGCGCAAAACGGCCAGCATGGGCATGCCGATCAAAGTGGCCGAATTGCTGGCATCTTTGCAGACCCCTTCATATATTACCCGCCAGGCATTGACCCGGCCCAAGTACATCAACAGGGCCAAAAAAGCGATTAAAAAAGCGTTTACGTATCAAATGGAAAATCGATGCTTCAGCCTCGTAGAACTGCTCAGCACCTGCCCCACAAACTGGGGCATGACACCGATCGACGCGTTGAAATGGGCCGAGGAGAAGATGATGCCATATTATGAATTGGGTGATTATAAAACGCCGGAGCCGGAATGAGGATGGTCCCAGTTAAACAAGAAAACAAGAAGGTTTAACGGGATAAATTTAGATCGTTTGGATGGGTTGAATCATTGATGAGATGGACGAGGGACGAAGGACGAGGGGTGAAAAAGGACGAGAAATTGAGAAGTTAAGAAAATCAGAAGATTAGGGCCCAGATTGAAGACTTAGAAAAAAGAGCTCAAAGAATGGGAGAGAAGGATGATCTCCTTCTTCCATCGTCCCTCTTCTTTGCGAAGCGGTCATCCTTTCTTCATCGGTTTTAACGAACTAAGCGATCCAAACTATCTAAACGGGCTTAACGCTATGGGATAGAGGAGGCGTCATGCAAAGTGAAATTCAATTCGCCGGATTCGGCGGTCAGGGGATTATGGTAATGGGGCAGATTCTTGCCCAAGCCGCTATGGACGGGGGCTTTGAAGTGGTGTGGATTCCGTCCTATGGTCCTGAGATGCGGGGCGGGACCGCTTATTGCACGGTGGTCATCAGCGACAGGCTCATTGGTTCACCCATTATTCGCAATCCCAAACATCTGATTGCCATGAATCGGCCTTCCTTGGAAAAATTTGCACCGACCGTAAAATCCGGCGGTGTGATATTTATCAACAGTTCCATCATATCCATCGGTGCCGGCCGTGATGATGTCGATGTCGTCAGCGTACCCATCATCGCAATCGCCAAAGAATTGGGCAATGTCAAGGCCGCCAACATTGTCGCCCTGGCTGCATTCGTTAGCCGCAGCAATGTCATCGATTTTGCTTTGCTGCAAAAAGCCGTCAAGGATAAATTTGCCCAAAAAGAAAAACTCATTCCCCTCAACATGAAAGCGCTCGAGGCAGGTCAAAAGGCGGCGCTTGCCAAATGAAACTTTCCATACCCGACCACATCCTAAGGCTCAAACCCTATGTTGCAGGAAAACCGCTTGAAGAACTTGAACGGGAATACGGAATTACCGATGCGGTTAAACTGGCCTCCAATGAGAATCCCCTGGGACCCTCGCCGATGGCGGTGAAAGCCATCCAGCGGGCCGTTGAAAAGATGCACCGTTATCCCAACGGCGGAAGCTATGATCTGATCGGACGTCTTTCAAAACGATTGAATTTAAACCGCGAAAACATCGTTCTCGGCAACGGATCCGACGATATTATCGCCATGCTGGCCCAGGTGTTGCTGCAGGCCGGGGATGAGGCTGTCCTGCCCCAGCCTGCATTTCTGTTTTATGATATCGTAATCCGCGGTTCCGGTGCGACACCGGTTGGGGTGCCGTTGAAATCCTGTTCAACAGACCTGGATGGGATGCTGGCCTGCATCAATGCCAAAACCCGCCTGGTGTTCTTGAACAACCCCCATAACCCCACAGGATCGCTGATTTCAAGGGAATCACTCGAAGCCTTTATCGCAGCGCTACCGGCCGATATCGTTCTGGTCATTGATGAAGCTTATATTGAATTCGTCAGGGAACGGGAATGTCCGAAAAGTATCGATTACCTGAAATCAGACAAAATCGTGGTCGGGCTGCGGACATTTTCCAAAGCGTACGGGTTAGCCGGCCTGCGCATCGGATACGGCCTTATGCCTTCTTTTCTGGCCGATCTTCTCAACCGTGTCAGACAACCTTTCAATGTGAATTCACTTGCCCAGGCGGGGGCCATTGCGGCCCTCGAGGATAAGGAGTTTCTCATTAAAACGGTTACTCTGGTTTACAACGAATTGGATTTTTTATACGCGGCATTGGATGATCTCGGTATCGAGTATCTGGCAACCCAAACCAATTTTTTCCTCATTCGAGTCGATAGAAACGCCGATGAGGTATTCGAAAACCTTCTCAAGCAGGGCGTTATTGTGCGATCGATGACTTCATACGGATATCCGGATTGCATCCGGGTAAGTGTTGGACGTCACCACGAGAATGTGCGATTGTTGGAAGCGCTGGAAGTTGTATTAAAATGAAAAAACTGTTGATCACAATCGATGGACCGGCCGGTGCCGGCAAAACGACGGTGAGCCGTGCTTTGGCAGTTCGATTGGGGTACCGGTATATTGACACCGGAGCACTTTACCGGGCCGTGGCGCTGGTGGTTAAAACCCGGGGGTGCAATCCCGAGAATGATGACGGACTCAAACGGCTTTGCGCTGAACTCGAGTTGGCATTTGTCCAAAAAGAAGGGGGCTTGCGTCTTTTTTTAAACCGGGAGGATATCACCGATCGCATTCGATCAGCGGAAATTACGATGTTGGCGTCGGCCATTTCGGCCAGGCCGGTTGTGAGGGAATACCTGCTTGATTTGCAAAGAAATCTGGGAAAAGAAAAAGCTGCCGTGTTTGAGGGACGGGACATGGGGACGGTGGTATTTCCGGAAGCCGATTTGAAATTTTTTCTGGACGCATCCACTCGGACGAGGACCTTGAGACGTTATGGTGAATTAAAATCAAAATCCAGCCAAACCCTGGAGGAGGTCGGTCAGGATATCCAACGCCGGGACCGCAACGACAGCACACGGGCGCTGGCACCCTTAAAACCGGCTCAGGATGCCATTTTGGTCAATTCCACCGACCTGAGCGTTGCAGAGGTCGTTGAGTTGATGGTATCCCATACTCAAAAATTTCAGCAGGATTTACAAAAATAGAAAATTAATTATTGCTTTTTTACAAAAATCTGTTAAAAGTACCCGATTGATCACTCTTTCAAGGGTGGCAAGAATAAAATGGCTAAGGGGGAAATTTGTTTTATGGCTAATGGCGACGACAATAATATTAAAGAAAAAACGGACCAGACCGATCTGTCCGATGAAGGTGCTTTGAAGCCATCAGAAGAGGTGGATACGCCGCAAGAAGAGTCCTTGAAATCAGATCCGACTTCGACTGACACGCCTGCGGATGCCTTGCAGGAATCCGGGGACAGCATGGAAAGCGTGATGAATCTGTATGAAGAAAGCTTCAAACGATTTGCCGAGGGGGAAGTCGTCACCGGCCGTATCATTTCCATCGACAAGGACCACGTACTTGTAGATATCGGTTACAAATCCGAAGGGCAGATTCGGATTCACGAATTTAAAAATGAAGAAGGCGAGGTCACTGCCAAACTCGGTGACAGCGTCGAGGTGATGGTCGAGTGGTGGGATGACGAGGAAGAGCGCGTTGTTCTCTCCAAAGAAAAGGCCGCAAATATTAAAATCTGGGATGCCATTAAAACATCCTACGACGAGGATGGAACGGTTGAAGGCGTCATTTCCACTAGAGTAAAAGGTGGATTCTCGGTGGATATCGGCGTCCAGGCTTTTTTACCTGGTTCCCAGGCAGACTTGCGGCCTATTCGTAATCTCGATGAACTTGTCGGGCAGACCTATGAATTCAAGATCCTCAAATATAATCGAAAACGCAGCAATATCGTTTTATCCCGTCGAGCCATACTAGAGAAGGAACGGGAATCTAAAAGAGCGGCCACCCTCGCATCCATTCATGAAGACCAGGTTGTTGAAGGCATTGTTAAAAATATCACCGATTACGGCGTATTTATTGATCTCGGCGGTGTCGACGGCCTACTCCACATCACCGACATCTCCTGGGGAAGGGTCAAGCACCCATCGGAACTTTTTGCCGTGGGTGACACGATCAGCGTAAAAGTATTAAGTTTTGATTTAGAAAAGGAACGGGTTTCGCTGGGTATGAAGCAACTCAGCGTTGATCCATGGTCGGTTGCGTCGGAAAAGTATCCGGTGGGTTCCCGGGTTAGCGGTGTGGTTGTCAGCCTAACCGACTACGGTGCTTTCATCGAACTGGAGGAAGGTATAGAGGGATTGATCCACGTCTCGGAGATGTCTTGGACCCGGAAAGTCCGCCATCCCTCAAAGGTTGTTTCCGTCGCCGAAGAAGTTGAAGCGGTGGTGCTTGACATCAAACCCGAAAGCCGTAGGATTTCGCTGGGAATGAAACAGGTGGTACCGAATCCGTGGGACGTAATTGCGGAGAAATATCCTGTGGGTACAACCATTGAGGGTAAGATAAAAAACATTACCGATTTCGGCCTGTTTATCGGGATCGACGAGGGAATCGACGGTCTTGTTCACATTTCGGATATATCCTGGATCAAACGAATTAAGCATCCGTCCGAGCTTTATAAAAAGGGGGATGTGATCCAGGCCATCGTTCTGGATATCGAAAAAGAGAGTGAGCGCTTTTCCCTGGGGATAAAGCAGCTTCAGGACGACCCATGGACCTCTGTGGCTGAACGATACGAGGTCGGCAAAGAGATAACCGGCACCATAACCAATTTGACTGACTTCGGGATTTTCGTAGAACTCGAGGAAGGTATCGAAGGTCTGGTTCATGTGTCGGAAATCAGTAAAGAAAAGACTAAGACACCGGTTGGACAATATAACATCGGTGAGGTCATTACTGCCAGGGTGATGAATATCAACAGTGACGAAAGACGAATCGGATTGTCCATCAAACGTATGGAAATAGAAGACGAACAAGGGCTTCTTAACGATTATGTCAACAATATGGGGCCTGCAACATCCAGCTTTGGTGAAATCTTACGGGAAAATCTCCAGGAAAAATTAAACGAGGACTAAAGGTTCTGCCACCAAGACACAAAAAAATAAATAGTTCACAAATATCTGCCCTGTTCCGCACAAGCGTGACGGGGCAGGTTGTTTATACAGGTAGGTTGAGCGGTTCAGGGTTAAACGTTCCGGGTTGAAAAAAAATTGGACATCTCGTATCAAAGAAATCGTGTTTTAGTCTGGTTTCGAGATCGCACTCGGAAAAAGTAGTTCATGAAGGGCAGCAAGCACGCTGATTGGTTAATGTCGCAAATTATAGGCGTCAGGTTTCGGGTGTCAGAAAGGTGAGGCCCAATATCCTGAAACCTGAACACTCTCGTGTGAAACTACACGAAATTAAAAAAGCGAACCGCAGAATATCGAAGGATGGAATCGCTGCGCTCAGGCTTTTTTAAAAATAGACAGAATACATTCCTTCGATATTCGACATTCGCTTTTTTATAACCGCACAAGGTTGGAGTCACTTTTTCGATCAGATCGGCGATTTTTTTGGCTGGCGGCTGGGCTGAACACTGACACCTGAAACCTTCAGTTTCTGACAACATGTAGTTAGAAAAAACCAGCTAAGCACCTGAGATTACTAATAATCATTCAAAAATCCTTATATCTCCCATACCTTCGCGGATCACTTCGGGGATGTCATTGATCAAAGAAATGACACTTGACGGTTTGCCGGGCACGATGCTGCCGTCAATGACGGCATCGATACGGTTGCCGAAATACTCGTGAATTAAGGACGCATCATGAAAGGCACTCCCGTTCGACATGGTTGCACTGGTGGTTATGATGGGATTTCCCAACTCGTTTACCAGGGCCAGGCAAATTGAATTATGCGGTACCCGGATTCCGGCAGTTTTACGATGGGTCAGCATAATTTTGGGAACCAGCTTCGAGCCTTCCAGAATGAAGGTATACGGACCCGGCAAAAGCCGTCTCATGGTTTTATAGGCATAATTGGATACCTTGGCATAATGGCTGATATTCTTAAGGCCGGAACAAATAAAGCTGAATGGTTTGCTTTGATTCCTTTGTTTTATCTGATAAATCCTTTCAATGGCTTTTTTGTTCATAATGTCGCATCCAATACCGTAATTGGTATCGGTCGGATAGATGACGACACCACCCTTTTTTAGGATTCCCACGACTTTCTCGATGAATCGCGGTTGGGGGTTATGGGCATTAATATTGATTAGCATCTATAGTTTTTCCGCGCCAACGTATGTTTGATAAGACCCTGCAGGGCATTAAGTTTCTCAGTACGGGATTTGATCAGATATTCGATATTCTTATTTTCCATGGCTTCGCTGTTTTCTACTCGGTTCCACCCCTTGAAGTGGAGGTTTAATACCGGAGTTATCCAGGATCGTTTATCCAGATCACACACCGGTGATACATAACTTTATTGTACGATAAATACATCGATAAAAATACTAGTATTTAACATTCTACGAAAATGTTTATCCGTGTACCACTGCATAAATAAAAGGCTTTTCTTTATTATGGATCTCCACATGCTGTCAAGATCACAATTAAAGATTGCCAAAGACGTGACCATTTGCTATTCGATGCCAGAAGTTTTCAGTTTCAAATACCAAATGCAAAGAACGCCAAGTTAAAACTTTAAAGAGGATTCCAATGCCAAAAATTCCGCTGGAAGAAGCATATTCGTTCGATGATGTCCTGCTGATGCCTAATTATTCGGATATATTACCAAAAGATGTCAATGTCAGCACCCGCCTGACCAGAAACATAAACCTCAATATTCCAATCGTCAGTGCCGCCATGGACACCGTAACCGAGGCGGATGCCGCTATCACCATGGCCAGGGAGGGCGGCATGGGTTTTATCCACCGCAACATGAGTATCCAGAGTCATGCTATGGAAGTGGATAAGGTTAAAAAATCCGAAAGCGGAATGATTGTTGACCCGGTTACCATCCGTCCGGAACAAAAGGTGGGCGAGGTTCTTAGTTTGATGGAAAACTATCGAATTTCAGGGGTTCCCGTGACCCGTGGCGATCAACTTGTTGGGATCGTAACCAACCGGGATCTGCGTTTTGAAACTAATCTGGAAAAAAGGATCTCGGAGGTGATGACCAAGGACAATCTGATAACCGTCTCCGAGGGGATTACGTTGGAAGATTCGAAAAAGCTGCTGCACCGGCACCGCATCGAGAAGCTTCTGGTGGTGGACAAAGAGGGCCACCTGACGGGCTTGATCACCACCAAGGATATTGAAAAAATCAAAAAATACCCCAATGCGTGCAAAGATTCCCTGGGGCGGCTGCGGGTGGGGGCCGCTGTTGGTGTCGGACCGGATATGACCGAGCGCGCTGAGGCGCTATTAAGAGCCGGAGCTGACGCAATTGTGATCGATACATCTCACGGCCATTCGGCCAATGTCATCGATGCCGTTAAAACCTTAAAGGGCACGTTTGACGACTTTGAGCTGGTCGCCGGCAATGTGGGCACGGCCAAAGGTGCCGAAGACCTCATCAATGCAGGCGTCGACGGAGTGAAGATCGGTATCGGAGGCGGCTCCATTTGCACGACCCGAATCGTTGCCGGCATCGGAGTGCCCCAGTTGACCGCAATCACTAATTGCCGGTCTATCGCCGCTAAAACCGGTGTTCCTTTGATAGCCGATGGCGGTATCCGATTTTCCGGTGATATCACCAAGGCGATCGGAGCCGGTGCGCACTGTATTATGGTCGGCGGGCTTTTAGCCGGAACCGAAGAGAGTCCGGGGGAGGTGGTCTTCTTTCAGGGCCGCAGCTACAAAATGTATCGGGGCATGGGCTCGGTTGAGGCCATGAAAAAAGGCAGCAAGGACCGTTATTATCAAAGTGAGCAAACGGAAGATGATAAGCTTGTTCCAGAGGGTATTGTCGGCCGGGTGCCTTACCGGGGCTCCCTTTCGGCAAATATTTTCCAGCTCATCGGTGGCCTTAAAGCCGGGATGGGATACTGCGGCTGCCGAACACTGGATGAGCTGAGGGAAAAAGCGCGCTTTGTGAAGATCAGTGCCGCCGGCATGCGCGAAAGCCACGTCCATGATGTGATCATTACCAAAGAGGCGCCGAATTATCGGCTGGAGTAGCTCCTTGGCAATTATTTTTGTGTATTTTGCGGCAATAAAATTATATGCGGATGCCTTCACCATCTTCCAATGATTGAATATTGTCGATTGAAGATTGAATATTTGTGGTATGCTGTCGATTTAAAAAAGACGGAGCATCGCGGTTCATTTAGAAAATGAGAAGATTAGAAACTGGGAGGGGACAGACGATAAGAAGTTGAGAAATTGAGAAGATTAAAAGCTGGGAAAAGAGATTGAAATAGTAAAAAGGAAAGATATAAAACACTTTCGAGATCTTTAAGTTTACAGGCGTGCTTTTTCGCGGCAGCAATGGAAATGAATGCTGCGAAATTATGTTTCTGATTTCCTTCTTATCTAACCTTCTGAGTTTCTTATCTTCTAATCTTCTTGCCTAATAAACGCCATGGAGAAACAGGCCGAGACCCTCCGTCCTCCCTCCTCTTAGCGACTTGTCGGGGCGTAGCTCGAAGAGCGAAGACTGAAGCGGACCTCCATCATCCCTCGGTCTTTCGTGAACCTAAAAACCTAAAGCGAAGCGCTCCTTAATTGACTGAAAACCCTGCTGAGCGTCTCTTAACTTTGAGCTTTCAGCCTTGAGCTTTCAGCTTCTATAACCCGCAACTCGTAGCGCCTAACCCGCAACCCCAACGAAAGCATATTATACGATGACAACCACCAACATTCCTGATTTTGTCCATCTTCACGTACACACCCAGTACAGCCTTTTGGATGGTGCCATTCGCATCGACGACCTGTTGCAGCGGGCCGCGCAATTCGGCATGCATTCGGTGGCTACCACCGATCATGGCACTATGTTCGGTGCCGTCGAGTTTTATGAAAAAGCGACCAAGGCCGGCATCAAGCCCGTTATCGGCATCGAAATTTATGTTGCCCCCAGAACCCGATTCGACAAAACACCGATAGACAACCGGGACCTTTGCCATTTAATCCTGCTGGCTGAAAATCAGGAAGGTTACCGCAATCTATGTAAATTGGCCTCCGTTGCTCAGCTTGAAGGGTTTTACTACAAACCCCGGATCGATAAACAGATCCTGAGAGAGAACAGCAAGGGATTGATTGGCATGACCGCCTGTCTGCACGGTGAGATCCCACGCCGGATTCAGGATAGCAGAATGGAGATTGCGGATGCGGCGGCCCAAGAGTATCTGGAAATTTTCGGGGAAAACCGCTTTTACCTGGAAGTGCAAAACAACGGTATCGAAATTCAGGATCGGGTCAACGAAGCCCTTTTGGATATGAGCCGGCGACTGTCGATTCCTCTGGTAGCCAGCAATGACTGCCATTACCTGGACAGGGAGGATGTGCGCGCGCATGATGTATTATTGTGCATTCAAACCGGCAAAACCGTTCACGATACCAACCGGCTGCAATTTAGAACCGATCAGCTTTATTTTAAATCAAAAGAGGAGATGCACGCCTCATTCAATAGCTACCCGGATGCCATCAGCAACACCGTGGACATTGCCCGGCGCTGCAATTTGGAATTCGATTTCAAAACTTATCATTTCCCGAAGTTCGATACCGGTTCCGCGCAGACGGCGGACGAGCTCTTTGAACAAAACGTGCGGGAAGGATTTGTGAGTGTTCTCGAACGCGTAAAAAGCATGAATCCGCAATTTGATGAAGCGGTTTATCGTGACCGTCTCGATTACGAAATTTCGGTCATCAAGGAAATGGGATTTTCGGGATACTTTTTGATTGTGGCCGACTTCATTCGTCATGCCAAAGCGTCCGGCGTGCCGGTGGGACCTGGCAGAGGGTCGGCGGCCGGCAGCCTGGTGGCCTACAGCCTGGGGATCACCGATCTGGATCCTATTTTCCATGGTTTGATTTTTGAACGCTTTCTCAATCCGGCCCGCAAGAGCATGCCGGATATCGATGTGGATTTTTGCATCGACGGCCGGGAAGATATCTATAAATACGTGGTTGATAAATACGGCGGGGGCGATTATGTGGCCCAGATCATAACCTTCGGGAAACTCAAAACCCGGGCGGTCATTCGCGATGTCGGCCGGGCCCTGGACATACCCCTGCGAGAAGTCGATACCATCGCCAAAATGGTGCCGGATGTATTGAATATCAGCCTCGATGATGCCCTGAAGCAGGAACCCCGGATGATGGAACTGGTCGAGAAGGATCCCAATGTGGCCGAACTGATACAGATCTGCCGGGTGCTTGAGGGCCTTCCGCGGCACGCTTCGACCCATGCGGCCGGGGTGGTTATTGCCGACCGGCCTTTGATCGACTATCTTCCGCTTTACAGAGGCAAAAAAGGGGAGGTGGTAACCCAGTTCGACATGAAAATCGTCGAAAAGATCGGCCTAGTCAAATTTGATTTTCTGGGATTGCGCAACCTGACGGTGATCGCCAAAACCCTCGGGTTGATCGCGCGGCAGGGGAAAACGCCGCCGGATCTGGAAAAACTCGAGTTGACCGACGCTGCCACTTATCGTCTGCTGTCAGCCGGCGACACTACCGGTGTTTTTCAGCTTGAAAGCTCGGGGATGAAAGATCTGCTCGTGCGGTTAAGGCCGGAGTGCTTTGATGACATCATTGCGCTGGTGGCGCTTTATCGCCCCGGTCCCATGGAAAGCGGCATGATCGATGACTACGTGGCGCGCAAACACGGGAAAAAAGTGGTAGAATACATGGTGCCTGAGCTCGAACCGATCCTCAGTGAAACGTATGGGGTGATCGTTTATCAGGAGCAGGTCATGAAGATTGCCGCCGATCTGGCCAACTATTCCATGGCGGAGGCCGATGACCTGCGCAAGGCCATGGGCAAGAAAAAAATTGAAATCATGGCGCGGCACCGGCAACGCTTTGTGGAGGGGGCGATGGCCAACAAAATTGCGGAGAAAAAGGCCAAAAAGCTGTTCGATCTGATCGAAAAATTCGGCGGATACGGATTTAACAAATCCCACAGTGCTGCGTATGCCCTGATTGCTTACCAGACGGCCTTTTTAAAAGCGCATTTTCCGGTGGAGATCATGGCATCCCTGTTGACCAGTGAAATGCATTCCACCGACGGTGTGGTAAAATTTATCGTCGAATGCCAACAGCACGATATTCCGATTCTGCCGCCGGATATCAATAAAAGTGATACCGAGTTTACGGTGGACGGCTCGCGCATCCGATTCGGGTTGGTGGCCGTAAAAAATGTCGGTGAAAGCGCCATTGAATCCATCATTGCCAGTCGCACGGATCAGCCATTTGAATCGTTGTTTGATTTCTGCGAACGGGTTGATTTGAAAAAAGTCAACAAGCGCGTGATCGAAAGCCTGATCAAATGCGGTGCGTATGACGGCACCGGCGCAAAACGATCCCAGATGACGGCGGCGCTTGAAAGTGCGCTTGAATATGGTCAGCGGGTTCAGAAAGAGCGCACCGATCCTCAAATGGGCCTTTTTGATCTGGGAGATAAGCAACCCAGCATCAACGCACCTGCACTGCCGGACATTGGTGAGTGGGATGGAAAGCAGTTTTTAACTTTTGAGAAGGAAGCCCTCGGATTTTATCTGTCCGGTCATCCCCTGACGCGTTATGAGGAGGTATTGGATAAATTCACAAATGCCAATGCCATATCCATCAAGGAGCTCAACGACGGGGGTGTTGTGCGCATCGGCGGGCTTGTCCGGAGCACTAAAAACATAAAAACCAAAAAAGGGGATTTGATGGCCTTCGTGACCATCGAGGACATGCACGGGTCGGTGGAGGTTATCATCTTTTCACGCGTGTTTACCGATGTGAGAGATTTACTGGTGGAGGATCGTCCCGTGCTTGTTCAAGGGCAGGTTCAAAAGGACGAAAAATCTGTGAAAATTCTGGCGGATGCGGTAATCCCCATCGATAAGGCCGAGGAAACCTGGGCGGCGAGCGTTCATTTTAATCTGGAAATAAGCCGTACGGATCGGGAAGGGCTTGAGAATTTGCACGACATCCTCAAAAGACATCCCGGGCTATGCCCGGCGTTTATTCATTTACGAAGTCCGGATAATACGGATTCCATCATCGCCCTGCCGGATGGGTTTAAATTAAAGGCAGGAGGTCCTCTGACCCGGGAAGTGAACGGCTTTCTGGGCTATCAAGCCGTTGAAACACGCTGCAGTGCGGTGACCTCTGCAGCGGCAGCGAACGGAGTTAACGGTCGCAGAAAATTTAAGAACTAAGCAACCACAGATATCGTTGATTGGTTGATTAGTTAAGTAGTTGTAAATATGAATTTATCCCATATTTACAAATTAATTGGACACTTCATGTTTCAAAAGAAAGGACAATTAGGACACAGATGACCACGGATTAACACGGATAAAAAAAAATAAAGTCTGTTTCGCCTTCGGCGAGAAAGGACACCTAGCAAGCAGGCTGCTACATATGTCTGGACATGGTTCCGCCGCCAGGTGTTTCGTGCTAATCTGCGGTTATCTGTGGAAATCTGTGTCCCCCAAATCTTTAAACAACCATCGGAAAATATTGAAATTATGACTATAATTTGCTTAATCAACCATTCAACAATTCATCTATTCGACGAGGTTTAAACCAGGGAGCATACTCTTCATGGCGGATTCGGCAAGTAATGTTTATGCAATTTTGTTGGCCGGGGGAACCGGAACGCGTTTGTGGCCCGTTTCCCGACAGCTCTATCCAAAGCAGCTGGTCAAATTCATAGGGGATGATTCACTCGTGCAGAGCACGATCAAACGCCTGTCCCCGGTGGTGGATATTGGAAATGTCCGGATCGTGTGCGGCGAGCAACACTTTCATGAGACGGCCCGACACATACAGGACATCGGTCTGCAGGCTGACGGTAAGATTATCTGCGAACCCAGCGGCCGCAATACGGCGCCCGCGATATTGCTGGCCGTATTGCACACCCTGATCGTGGAAAAAGATGCTGTTTTATGTGTTTTTCCGGCCGATCATGTCATCGGAAATATCGAGCGGTTCCACGAGCGGTTGAAGGCCGCCATCCGGCTGGCGGATCAAGGCTACATTGTGACCTTCGGCATCACACCTATTTATGCCGAAACCGGCTACGGCTATGTCGAAGGGGCTGCCGTTATTTCCGAAGGTGCACTGCGCGTCAAGCGGTTTGTCGAAAAGCCGGATCGAAAGACCGCTCAACAATACATAAAGGCCGGGAATTTTTTCTGGAACAGCGGCATGTTTGCATTCAAGGCCTCCGTCATCATGGATGAATTTCGCGCTTGGCAACCGGACCTTCTCGAACAAATGAATGCAATGTTCGACCCGGACCGCCCGATCACCAAAGCGGAGTATGACCGGCTGCCGGATATTTCCATCGATTACGCCGTCATGGAAAAAACCAACCAGGGCGTGGTTCTGCCTTCCGATTTCGGGTGGAGCGATATTGGTTCCTGGAAATCTTTATATGATTTTTTACCCAAAGACGCCAACCGCAATGTTATTGACGGCGATGTGATTGCCAATAACACTCAAGGCTGTTTCATTCTGGGAAGCGATCGTCTGATTGCCGTCAATCATATCGAAGACACAGTGGTGATAGAAACGCCGGACTCCATATTTGTCTCCGACATCGATCACAGCCGGGATGTTAAATCAATTGTCACCCGGCTGAAGGAGAAAGGCAGAAAAGAATATTACCAGCACCGAACCGTTCATTATCCCTGGGGAAGCCGTGCATGGCTCGAACAAAAAGAGGATTTCAGCGTTGCCAGACTGATGGTCTATCCTGCATCAACCCTGCAGACGGAAATGGAGGCACCGGCCGCCATGCACCTGATTGTGGTGGAAGGCGCGGCCAGGGTCACGGCCGCCGGGGGGCCATACAATTTAAACCAGGGCATGTCGATCGTCGTCACTGAAAAAGGCCCTGTGAGTGTTGAAAATACGGGGGATCAGCCTGTTTATTTGATTCAGGTTTTGAGTTTGGGGATTGATTAGCCACCCCGATGAAATAGAAAAGAAAAAACATTTCATCCCGGTTAAATAGGCGCTGAATTTATAAAAGAGCGCATTTAACTGGACAGGTTGGGCAGGCAGACCCACTCCAGTACGATAGTCCCTACCTACGGGGCAGGCACAGACATACACGGACGGGTAAGATTAAAGAGGGGAAGCGGGGAGGCTGTGAGGATGGGAAGTGAGGAGGCAATAAGAGCTGGAGGCTGAAAGGTCAGAGCTGAATGGAAAAGAAGGTGAAAAACTGGGGGGCCGGCCATTGAGCAAGGTTGACGAAAAAATGATAACCCGGAACCTGTGATCGCCTGCGATTTCTCTAAACCTGCCGACTGTATCGGGAGTCGGTTTTTAAACTTGAACCTTCTCTTGGATCATATTCAGCAGGATGTCTATCTTTTTTTTCTGATTTTTTTCAAGCCGGTCGAATTCGAGACCGACAATCCGGGCTGGGGAACCATTGAAGGTATAATTTTCTGCGAGGGTGACGATGTCGTAGATGAGCTTGCACGGGATGTCTAATATACAAAAATGCTGAGAAGTTTTTGAAAAGATGTCAATTAGCTCCCATTGGGTTTTTTGCCGTTCGACAGGCAAATATTCAAATTTTAACCCTCCCTTGTGCATATAGTAGGTTATGTTAAGCAGGAAGTATGCAAAAATTATGTTGGGGCGCTATCTTAATGCACCCCAACAGTTTAAATAAGCAACAAATGATAATCTTCCGCTTTCCCCTTGAGCTTCTAAAAATTAATTCATAATCCTTATTCCTTGCGATTTCACCTTTGAGCACCGATTGCTTTCATTCTTCCCACACCACCCTCTGATTACCGTTCTCTGCCCTCTGACGGAAGCCGCTCTCATATGCCGCCCTGGCTTCTTCCCGCAACTCCCGCTCCATTCCCGTGTATCGGGGTGAGAAGTGAAAGACAGTAACCTGTTTTACCTGTGCCGTCCCCGCCAGGTGTCCGGCCTGGCGAGCCGTGAGGTGATGCTTTCTATTAGCAAGCTCACGGTCTTGGTCCAAAAATGCGGCCTCGATAAAGAGGTGATCCGAACCCATGGCAACTTCTACTATTTTCTCGCTGTTCGCAGCGCTGTACATCACATCGGTTATGTAGCTTATTTTTTGGCCCGGTGTGATGCGGGCAATTTTATCGGCAAGCGCTCCCAGGGTAAAATGCTTTGCCGGCTTTTGGCGGTCGAATTTGGCTTCAAATTTCGCAGCGGGATCAGTCTGACTGTATAACGCCTGCTTAAACTCCGTTAACCAGGGGCCCGGTGTAAGACCCAGGGCTTTTAAACCGTCTGTGATGATGTTTACATGGAAGCGTTCGCGGATGGAAAAGCCCAGACAGGGGATTTTGTGATCGAGGACAATGGCCGAGACCTTGAAGGCCGGCTCTTCATACAGCGTACCGCTAAACGGCTGCTCGACCGGATTTCTAAGCGGCTGGAACCTGTCCCGGCACCGGTACCGCCGGCAGAGCGCGTATCGCGGATGGACTTCACTAACCTGTAAACTGAGCGGGTAGTTGTATTTGTCGGCAAGATTCCAGGAATATCCGGCCAGCTTGCCTTCCACATTTTTCAAAAAACCGGGCGGGCCATAAAGCGAAAGATTTTTCAGGCGTCCCAGAGACAGACGTAGCAGTCGGTCAAAGCCGATGAAATGGTCCATGTGGGTGTGGGATACAAAGACATGGCTGATTTTGAGGATGTCTCTGGGCGTCAGGCAATTGATGTCGCCGAGATCGAAAATTACGGCACGATTTTGAAATTGAAATGGAATGAAAAGCCCGGGATCATCAAAGGGACCGTTGATTAGCCTGGGCTGAAAACTGGGACGCATTATTGCGGTAAGAACTTTTTGACTTGTTCGTTGATGGTAAAATATATTTCTTCATCGGAACCGAAAATATCCACCACGTCCTTGTGCTTGATGAGCTGTTCAATAACGAATGAGGTCACATAAAGACTGACGACATGAGGCTGGGAAACTAGATTTCGAAGGGGTGCAATCTGGTAATCAATATCAAAATCTTCCAACCGGTTCATCTTTTCAAGACATTTTTTTAGCTGTTCGTCAAGGGCGTTTTTATTGGTTGTTTCAATCAGGTTTTTCTCTACCAGTTTCATGGCAATCGCACCGGCCAGAGGCTCCGAACAGTCCCGGACCTTGCTGATCGCCAATCGTCGCATGTGCTCCTTGGTCGACTCAATTTTCGATAATATGGTTGATTCGCGAGAACTTGGCCGGAAGACCTTGCCCATGTCGTACCACCTTCCTATTAATTGAAGATTGAAAATTGTATACTGAATATTTATGGAATACTGCCATTTATATTTTTTATGATGTTGACGTATAATAATAATTCATAGTAAGGATTGCAAGAAAAAAGGTTTGATGTCTTTTTTTCAATACCCCAGTATTCCATCATTTCATGATTGCAGATCTTCAACCACAAGTTGAGCGGTTTTTCTATCTTTCCAGCGGTTCCACCGAAGTTTGAATACTAGCTGGGAAAAATTTTGTTTGTTTGAAACCCGGGAATCGACATTGAATTGGATCGCCTGGAAGACCGGCGTGTTCGGCTTCGATGATTGCCCCAGGGTCATGCGCCGGTGGTTTTTCCCCACAATTTTTGATGATACCACTTTAACCTCGGTAGTCATGAACAGCGGTTCCGGGTTCCCGGTGCCAAACGGCATCAGAGCTTCCAGTTCATCGATGAGCGCAGCTGAGATTGTATCAAAATTCAATTCAGCGTCAATTTGCAGGGCCGGCGCTAAATCCTCGGGTTGAGAAATACGCCCGATGACGCTTTCGAAGGCGTCTTGGAAGTCAGCTATGTTTTCTTCCCGGATCTTCAGACCGGCGGCCATTGAATGCCCCCCGAAGGATTCAAGGTAAGATCTGCAGTTCGCGAGGGCATCATAAAGGTTAAGCCCTGCAACACTTCTGGCGGAACCCATTCCGATACCGTCCCGGGTTGTGATTAGAACAACCGGGCGATAATAGGCGTTCACCATCTGCGACGCAACAATCCCGAGAACTCCCGCATGCCATCCTTGCCCGGCCAAAACCAGAGAGCGTTGTTGGAGTAAAGAAGCATTGTTTTCTACAAACCGTTGAACGTCTGCCAAAATTCCTTGTTCTATCTGGCGTCTTTTCTGGTTTAATAAATTAAGGGTCTGCGCTGTTTTTGTTGCAATATCCATATCTTTGGTAGTCAATAGTTCAACGGCCCGGGCGGCATGGTCCATGCGACCAGCCGCATTTAAACGGGGGGCCAGCCGGAATGCAATATCGTCGGCATCAAGGGCATTATTGTGAATTGCGCTGGCTTCTAAAAGAGCCGCCAGACCGGGCCGTCTGCCGGTGAGGATGACCTTGAGACCGGTTTTACACAGGATGCGGTTTTCCTCAATGAGCGGCACCATGTCCGCCACGGTACCCAGAGCAACAAGATCACAATAATTTTTCAAATTGGGCTCGGGGTGCTCCTGCCAGAACCCCTTTTCGCGCAGGTGGGTTCGAAGACAGATCAGCAGGAAAAAGGCCACACCGACACCGGCCAGATTTTGCAGATCCGCCTTGCAGTCCCGGCGTTTTGGATTTATAACCGCCAGCGCCGGCGGAATGTTTTCCGTAATGGTGTGGTGATCCGTAATAATCACATCAATACCGGATCTGCCGGCCGCCGCCACCGCCTGATGGCTGTCGGATCCGCAGTCTGCGGTAATGATCAGATTAATCTTATGCGGGCGCGCGTAACGGGAAATATGTCCGGGCTGGATACTGTAACCCTCCGTTACCCGGTGGGGAATGTAATAAGAGACATCGGCTCCGGCATTGCGCAAAAAGTTCAGCAAAATAACGGTTGCAGTGATGCCGTCAACATCGTAGTCACCAAATATCAAAATTTTTTCATTACCGGTGATGGCCTTATAAATACGATTGATGGCGACATCCATATCCTTGAGGGCAAAGGGCGAACGTAAGTTATTCAAAGATGTGCTCAAAAAGTCCGTGGCAGCCTGGAAGGTTTTGATGTCCCGATTGATCAAAACGCCCGCTGTGACCGGATGGCAACTCAATTTTTGGCTCAGCTCTTTGATTTCAGCCGGGTCCGGATTTAACATGTGCCAGTGATTTTTCATGGTTGCGCCATATACCTTAAATATTGATGGGTAACAACCAAAATGATTTTGGAAGTTAGAATTTGGATTGCGGATTGTCGTATGGTTGACAGCTGTTTTTATATCCCACACGCTTTTTTATTGAAAAAGCAAAGGATATGGTTATACTAAATTGGGTTGAGCGATTTGGGGCTACGCCCTTCGGGCTTCCGACTTCGCTCTTCGAGCGACGACGGGACACGTCGACCCCACACGCAGAGTTCAACGTTCCAGGTTGAAAAAAACCAGACAAGGCGTATCAGAGGGATCGTGTCTTCATCCGGTTATAATCCTGTTTCACTCGATGTGCATTACGGGTATGCCGGATTTTGTTTAATATTGTGGGCAGATATCGGAGGGTTTATTACAAACCTTGAAAACTATAAAGTGGTATTACCGCGTCGATCGCCGCAAAATTGCCTTTTTAAGATTCATATTCGAAGCATACGACGGTCTCGCGATCATTGAGACCCTGAACCCCGAGTCGGGTGACATCGTCCTTTACATCGCACCCGGTTGCGAATCCGACGTGGATATGATTTTGAGGGACCTTAAAGGCGATATCATGCTGGAAGCGGCTCAGGTTTGAATTGAATAAAAAGTTCCCATGCTGAATAAGTATTTCTACATAAATACCATTGGCTGCCAGATGAATGTGTATGATTCCGAGCAAATTGCCGCCCGGCTGGCCGGTCTGGGATATCAGCAAACAGGTGATCTGGAAGTAGCCGATCTCGTTATTGTCAACACCTGTACTATTCGGGCCAAAGCCGAACAAAAAGCCTTTAGTTTCCTGGGACGGCTTGTCAGGCTGAAAATTAAAAAGCCGGGTCTCATTATCGGAATTGGTGGCTGTGTGGCACAGCAGGAGGGAGAAAAAATACTCAGGCGGGTTCCACAGATCGACCTCGTATTCGGGACGCAGGCGATTGATCGCCTGTCGCTTCTAATTCCGAAAATAGAGAGCAAACGCTGTCGCATCGTCGATGTCGCATTGACGGAAAAACCGGACCGACCCACCACCCTGACCGATCGTCGAGCCGATGGCACAGTGTCTACTTTTGTGACCATCATGCGTGGATGCGATAATTTTTGTACATATTGCGTGGTTCCCCACGTGCGGGGACGGGAAGCGAGCCGGCATCCGGATCACATCATGGAAGAAATCAGGGGTCTTGTTCACGCCGGTGTAAAGGAAGTTACCCTGCTCGGGCAGAATGTAAACAGCTATGGGAAAAAGGAAGGCCTGTGTTCTTTTCCGGAATTACTCGCGCGCGTTAATTCGATTGAGGGGCTCTTGCGAATCCGGTTTACAACTTCGCACCCCAAGGATTTCGGCAGCGGTCTGATTAACGCATTTAAGACCAACGAAAAGGTGTGCGATCATATTCATTTGCCGGTCCAATCAGGATCCGACCGGATATTAAAGCGAATGAACCGCAAATATACCAGAGAGCTGTATCTTGACAAAATCACCGAACTCAAGGATACTTGTCCCGGGATAGCGATAACATCCGATCTCATTGTGGGGTTTCCGGGGGAGACGGACGCTGATTTCAATGAGACCCTGGATTTGATGGAGACGGTACAATTTGACGGTCTTTTCGCGTTTGCCTATTCGGATCGCCCCAATGCGCCGGCGGTGCAATTTAAAAATAAGATCTCAGAAGAGGTAAAGAGAAAAAGGCTGCAAGCCTTGCTGGCATTGCAGGAAAATTTTACCAGAATGAAAAATCAGGCGCTGGTCGGCTCCGTTCAGCCGATTCTCGTCGAAGGTACCAGTAAAAAACAATTATCCGGCAGTTTTAACGACCCCCAAACAGCTGTCCAGTGGACCGGACGGACGTCCACCAATAAAATCGTCAACTTTTATCATAATGACAATCTGCAGGGCTGCAATGGCATATTTCAGGGAAAAATAGTTCGTACCAAAATTGAGAAGGCATACGCCCACTCACTTTGGGGCAAACCTGTTGAGGTTAAATCTGCAACCGGAGGGTTGAAAGGAGAAAAAAGTTATGCTGCATAAAGTAAGCATAGCGGGTCTGACAATGGATCCGGCATCGAATACGCCTATAATTATTTTAAAGTCGGAGGAGCATGATCAGGCCATCCCGATCTGGATCGGACTGCTCGAAGCCACTTCCATTGCATCGGCCCTTCAGGATATAAAATACGAACGCCCCATGACCCACGATCTTTTTAAAAATTTCTCAGACACATTACACATTTCGATTACCAAGGTCGAAGTTTGTGATTTAAAAGACAGCACCTTTTACGCCCGCATCTATTTTGTATCGAAAGACAGTAATTTCGACATCGACGCCCGACCCAGCGATGCTATCGCCCTGGCCTTGCGATTTAACGCCCCCATCTATGTGGAAGACTCCGTCATGCAACAATCAAAAATCAGCGATGGTGAAGCCGAGGTGTCGGATACCAGCGAAGAGGGCAAAAAATGGGCGGATTATCTAGAAAATTTGTCCCCGGATGATTTCGGCAAATATAAAGTATAAATTCCTTAAAAACAGAAGATTCCTTGTGATTTTTAAAGAAAGCTGATTGTTCATAAGTTGTTGAAAAAATCGGATCTGCCTAAAATATTTAAAAAAAATACTTTCCCCGTAAGTCCTTTATTTTAAGGGCCTGAGAAGGACACTCATAATATCCTTATTAAATTCAATTGCATGGATATTGTTGATAATTATTTTTCTCAAAATCAAAAACCTACCCTAACCCCATTTGACACCCCAGCACGATTTTCTATAAACAGCTCTCATTATTTTGACTTAAAAGATTTTAACCCGCCTGAAACCGTGATGTCAGAATGTTGTGGAGAAACGGCATGTCAGCAATCCTGGTTATCGACGATGAAAAAGGCATTTTGCAGCTTATGCATCAGGCCCTGACTAAATTCGGACACAATGTCGAAACAGCCGACGATGGTCGAGAGGGGATCCGGAAATTTGATGACGGTTGTTTTGATATTGTAATTACCGACATTCGCATGCCGGTCATCGACGGTAACGGTGTCGTGGCGCATATCCGAAAATCTGAAAAGCAGTCCATTCCCGTCATCGGCATATCCGGTACGCCGTGGCTGCTGGGAGCCGATAATTTTGATATGGTGTTGCCGAAGCCGTTTCCACTAAAACAGTTGATTGATTCGATCCGGTCGTTGGCGCCGGTTCCACCCAGGGCGGCCATGGGCGCGTGAGCCGATTCAGAATCACTTGATTTTATTGGGTAATATTACGGAAAAATTACCCTCTAAACCTTTGAACCCTGAACCGGGAACTCTCAGTTTAGTACTTAAATCGGCCATTTTCATAGATAACCCTGGCCTCGCCGGATTGTAGATGGGCGGTGACTCTCTTTTTTTCGGTGTTGACCAGATCCCAGTGAAGGGCCGATTCATTGAAGCCCAGTTTCCGTTTTCGATCCGGGTTTAATCTTCTGCTGTCTCCGGTGTATGTGTTCGAATACGAGGCGCCGAGGGCAATATGGCAGTTTCCATAGTGACCACCATAGTTCTCATCATACAGCGTATTGGCCATAAAACGGTTGATCTTGGAAAACCGTTTGTCTGTTAATGAAAACTCTCCTATTTTATCGGCACCTTTATCCATCGCCAACTGTTTTTTAACAAAATCTTCCCCGGCATCGGCCGATATCTTAATGGCACGGCCTTTGTGAAATTCCAATCTCACGCCCTCAACACGGTTGCCGCTGCGATAGGAGGGCTGATCGGCGTAATACTTTCCGCTGATGGTGCGCCAGTCGGGAGATACAAAGATCTCAAATGAGGGAATATTGCGTCCGGAGATGCCGATCCACTGTCTTTTTTCTCCAGGACCAACTTGCAGGTCAATATTTTCAGACTCGATATGAAAATAAGTGACATCCAAAGCATTCAGCCATTTTTTAATTGATTGCGCATTATTATAGATTTTTCGCCAGTGGGATTCCGGATCAGTTTTGTTTAAGAAGCATGCTTGGATAATCTGTCCGGTGTATTCAGCCAGAGACAGGCCGGCGTGTTCGGCCAGTTCGGCAGTGGGGAATACACCTAAGGTCCAACTGAATGCGCCGCGGGCCTCTCTTTGGCTTGCGATGTCGCGCAAAACCTTTTGCGCTACGGCGGTCTTTCCGATTTTTTTAGGATCGATATCGCCCAGGTGGGTAATGGATTCCGGTGCGTGAAGAAAAATGCTGCCACTCAGGTGCGACATCAGTTCTTTTTCGCCGGGCGGTAAAAAAACGAGCTGTTTGCCGGAGGAACTCAGATAAAAATATCTTTCCATGGCAGGGGTTGGATTCATGCGCTGGACCGGGTGAATTCCCAAAGCCAACAGTTTGCCAAAAAGGATTTCAGCCAACCTGACGGCAGGCTTATTATAGCGAATAACGACAATATCATTCTTTTTGAATGGTGCTGATCTGGCGGTGGTTAAGCCCCACCACAGCACATCCGCATATCGTTGCAACTGCTTTGGGGTGAACATGATTGTTTCTCCCGGAGTTATTAGGCCCTTAAATCTGATTCTAACGATCACCAGCATTTAATGGTGCCTCCAATCAGTCATCATCTTTGAGAAATAACTGATGGTATTCGGATTCGGTAAGATGTTTTTTTAAGAGGCGGTTGATGAATTCGAACATTTCCAGCAGTTCCGCATCTGTCATTCTTTTGATGATCGTTGCCATGAATTTATCGTCGGAAAACTTTTGAAGATAATATATGATTGTGTTTTCATCCGTTTCCCGGTCCGCGCCATATCCCACCAGACCCTGGTAATTTTCAACAAAATTGTGTGTGTGCATCGGTATATTTCCATCTTTGACAGGTTTTCACAGTTTCAGGATTCATCCTTTTAATTCCAAATAGCAAATAAATTCAAACAATTCAAATTTAAAAAATCAAACGGGTAATGGGAAGTCGTCGATATGGTTAGATGGTTTAGATCGTTGGGATAGTTAAGCGGGCATGGGGACCTTTTCGGCAATTAAGCTTTTAGCCTTGAGCGCTGAGTACATTCTAATCTTAATTCGGCAAAGATTTGGGGTTATCCAACACAGTGCGGATGGTGTTGGCCAGTTCATTCTTGACAATCGGCTTCATGACAAATTTGTCGATTCCCATAGCCAAGGCTTTTTCCTCGGTGATGGCTTCATTAAATCCGGTACACAGAATTACCGGAATTTGGGGGTTGATATCCATCAATCTTCGTGCCAGCCGGTCACCGGTTATTTTGGGCATGGTCATATCGGTGATGACCAGATCAAACCGGTCGGGTCGGGCACTAAATTCCGCCAACGCCTCCTCACTGTCGGTTTTGGGAGTTACCTCATATCCGAGACTTTCCAGAATCCGGCGTTCGAAATCAATGATCTGCTCCTCGTCATCAATCAACAGAATGCGTTCATTGCCGTTGGTAGCACCTGCAGTCATCAGCGGTTCAATTTCCACGTCCATATCATCGATTACGGGCAGGTAAACGCTAAACGTGGAACCTTGACCCGGTCGGCTGCGGACGCTGACATCGCCCCCATGATTCTTGATGATGCCATGAATTACGGATAGACCCAGTCCCGTTCCCTTGCCTTGTTCCTTGGTGGTGTAATACGGTTCAAATATTCGCTCCAATACCTCGGGGGGCATTCCCTGGCCGTTATCCTTCACAATCAGCACAAGGTGTCGGCCGGCTTTCATCCCCACCCTTTTCAGTGATTGCTCGTAGCTAAGGTTGACCTCATCCAGGCTTACTTCAAGTTTTCCGCCGGTTTCCTGCAAGGCGTGATAGGCATTGGTACACAAATTCATGATGACCTGATGGATCTGTGTCGGATCTCCTTTGACGAGTCCACAGTCTTCTTTAACGAAGCATTGGATTTCAATGGATGACGGGATCGTGGCCCGCAGCAGTTTGAGAGCTTCTTTTATGAGGGTCTGAACTTTCAGTGGTTTACGTTCCTGCCCGTTTTGCCGGCTGAATGTAAGGATTTGTTGAACCAGTTCCTTAGCCCGGTTTGTTGCCTTGAGAACCTCGGCCAGATTCTTTCTGGCCTGGCTGTCTTCAGGGACGTCGTCCATGGTTAGCTCGGTGTAGCCGACAATCGGAAAGAGGATGTTGTTAAAGTCGTGCGCAATACCGCCCGCCAGGGTACCGATGGCCTGCAGTTTCATCACCTGTTGCAGTTGGCTTTCAGAACGCGCAAGCGCCTTGGTTCTTTCTTCAACTTTTTTTTCGAGAACGCTGTTCTGATCGCGTAACAGCTTATGATATTCAAGGCTTTCCAGGGCAATGGCCGTATTCAGAAGAATGAATGATACCAGGTTCTGGGATTTATCCGGAATGATATTTGCCTTGTCCGGCAGCAGGCCGATAAAAATGCCGCTGATTCTGGAAGAGGTTGCGATCACATGCAGCATAAGTTGTCTGGAATGATCATGGGAAGAGATGGTTATTCCCCTTCTTTCACGAATTGCCCAGGCAAAAAAGCCTTTTGAGATCATGTCGCCGACCTGATCTTCTATGAATTGTTTTTTTTCAGACGGCTCGCACAGGGAAAAAATAAAATCCGATTTATCCTGGTCCGTTAGATAAAATGCACTCGCATCAAATGGGATCAAATATCGTATTCTTTTTTCGGCTTCTAGCAGAATATTTTCCGCATCATAGCTATTATTGATATTTTCCTGAAAATCGCCCAGCGAAAGCGCCATCTCAAGGGCATTTTGTATCAGACGGCCGTTTTCCTCCAGATACTCAATCCGCGCCCGCAGATTTTCAGGACCTATTTTTACGTTTCTATTCATCATACCTTCAAGCCTGCAGAATTGATTCCAGTGCTTGAAACTGGTGGGTGGCCTGCCCGATGATTGTTTCAAAGCTGTTGGGCGATAATTTGAGATTTTCCCAGGCACAGTCGTCGAGGGGTGGTATAAATTTTTCACCGCTGCTGCCGATCCCCAGGCTGTTTACGATAATATCCGCCAGATGGACGATGGTCGCCGGGACAGATTGCTGGGCCTCCGAAGGTTTGTGATGGTAGAAGACATTATTTTCCAGAATCAGAGGCAGCTTCCATTGTTTCATAAGTTCCACCCCTATCTGGGCATGGTCACATCCCAGGTAATCTTTTTCTTCTTTGTATAATAATTTGTTGCGATTTCTTGAGCGGGCCAAAACATGGCGCGACTCATCCGGAAAATAAATATAGAGAATCAAGCGGCCCAGATCATGCAGCAACCCGGAAACAAACAACTGCTCGGTCTGCGGAAGATTTATGTGAGCAGCGAAAACCCGGGATAAAAGGCCACACACCAGACTGTGCCTTAGAAATGAGTGCATATCTATGGTTGCTTTTGGAATATTTTTAAAAATCGATAGGACACAGATGCCCAGGGCGAGTACCGAAATTTCCTGGGTGCCGATAAGCGAGACCGCATGGCTTACGGTGCTTATTTTCGATGGGAGACCATAAAATGACGAATTAACAATTTTTAACAACACTGCCGTCAAACTGGGGCTTCTGCTTACGACCCGGGCAATGTTTTCGGCGGAGGACTTGGGATTTTCAATAACCTTTTGCAGCTCAAATACAACAGACGGAATTTCAGGCAAAATTAAACTTTTCTTTTGCAGTTTTTTCAGGAAATCCTTTTCGCGATCGTGTTGCAAGGTCGACTGATTGTCGACCGGCAAATTGTCCTTTGTTACGATGATGTTGTGTTTGCATCTGAACTTCACTGCAATTCTGTATATCTCTCGGATGGCCGGATGCGCCAGATCCACATGGCATAAAAGAGGCTCGATGTTGTTTTTTGTTTGTTCAATCATGGCCGCATCCAATGACGGATCAGATGTAGCTGCGTGATGGTCGGCCCCCACAAGATTGACCTCTGAAATTCCCCAGATCTTAAAAATTCGAATATGTTGAGCCTCTATTGTTTGGCCTTCTGTAAATAGGAGACGGCCGTTTATATCGCGGACCTCCTCGGCCAGAATTTGTCCGGATTTTATTTTGTCAGTCGGTACTACAGCCATGGCAGAATTTTCACTTTAATTTTCGGGTGTACGAGCCACCTGGGTACACAGGCGGGATGCCGGCAAACCAGTCTTTATTATTATCGTCTTAGCCGGTCAAAAACTTGAGCAAAAATACGATTTTACTGAAGATTCGGTCAGATCTGGGCGGGAAAACCGGTGTGAAAATGACCGGTCGGCCTCGGCCTGAAATGGTAAAGACAGGTTGAATCCGATTTTACAACGTGATCCCGTTTCTATTCTTAGGGAGTCGTTGGTCATAATGTGGGATTTTGAATTGCAAATTTTGGATTTGTGGAATCGCTGGGTGCTGTCATTTATACAGACAGAATTCCTATTGAGTATATGGTGCAATTCAACACTTGTATGGATAAAATGAAGAATTATTCTATTCTTCCATATTAGAAACGAGGTTTCTTACAAGGGGACGGAAGCGCCAGGGATTTGAATCCTGACGCACTCGACGAGACTCCGCGCGGTCAAACAGCGAATCGCAGAGCCAGGGAAAAGCGAACCGCAATTTTCGGCAACCTTTAAATCACCTATTTATTGGTTTTAGTTCCGTAGTTTTTTTTACCGTTTCAGCGATATTTTTTACTGCCGCCAGGTACTCCTGCGGGCCGCGCATAAAGATATCATTATGGTTGGCACCGGGAATCTTTAATAATTTTTTATCTCCGGACGGACAGGCGTCATGCAGGGTTTGGCCGTCGGAATACGGAATGATATGATCGAATTCGGCGTGAATGATCAGAGTGGGTTTGTCGAAGTTTTTGATTTTATCGACATTGCGAAAGCCTTTTTCCTCTTTGAATCCCAGAGTTGCGAAATCGATCCCCAAAAGGCTCAACAAAGGACCGGCGTAAGCGAATCCACTCTCAACAATGAGGCCATCGATTAAATCTTTATACGCGGCCGCCAGTTCGAGAACGGATGCACTGCCGAGGGAGCGGCCCATCAGGAGGAGCGGGCCGTTAAAATTGTTTTGCTGAAGCCATCTGCGCACAAAATGAAAGATGATATGGCAATCCCGCATCATAGCGGTGACAGTCGGTTTGCCGCCGGAACGACCATACCCGCGATAATCAACCGCCAATAAATTGATGCCCATCTGATTGTAGACGGCACCCAGTTCGTCGTAGTCGGCTGCAATCTCTCCGTTGCCGTGGAAAAAAAGAAGGTTGCCACCGGATTTTTCCCCCAGATGAAAACGGGCCCCGACGGCGATTTCCGCCTGCACCGGAATCAGAATATCTTTTTGCCCTGTCATTCGGGTTTCGGATTCAGCGGCCTGAACCGGTGAAACGGCCGGCTCGGGCCGCGGGTGAAACAGATACATGAGAACCTCCGGTCGGTCCAGGGCCGCATAATCGATTGTCGAAATATCTTTCATCTCAAATTCTCCTTTTCAATATATTTCATTGCCCAGACTGCGATGAGAGCGCCGACATACTGTGAGTCTTTAGGATTCATTAACAGATGATCGGCCGTGTCCAGAGAAATGAAGCTTTTGGGGTGGCGTGCAATCTGGAATATTTTAGCCGCATTTTCGATCCCGACGACACCGTCAGCAGGCGAATGAAATATTAAAAGGGCCCGATTTAAATTGCGAATGGTTTGCTGCATGGGTACCGACTCAAGATCGTCTAGAAATTGTTTTTTGATTTTAAAGGTTCTGCCGGCTAAATTGACATTGGCTTCACCCCGGCGTTCAATGATATCTTTTGTATCGCCCAGGGCGCGGGTCACATGACCGGGATCCGCCGGTGCCGCCACGGTGATTACAGCTGCGGCGGAAGGTATCTTGGCCGCGGCCTGCAGCACAGCCGCACCGCCCAGGGAATGGCCAATTAAAATCTTCGGCGCCGCATGATTAATTGCCATGAATTCCGCCGCCACCACGAGATCGCCGACGTTGGAAGTAAAGTTGGTGTCGGCAAAATCTCCTTCGCTTTCACCAAGCCCGGTGAAATCGAACCGCATCACGGCGATCCCGTTACGGGTCAAGGCCCGACTGATATGGCTGATGGCCTTGATGTTTTTTGAACAGGTAAAACAATGGGCAAACAGGGCATAGGCGGAGGGTTTATCGTCCGACGGGAGATCCAGCCTGGCTGACAGTTTTTGCCCAGCCGCATTTGTGAATTCGAGTTTTTTGAATTTCATCATTGCTCCTATTTTTTGAAATCAACGATTGCGGGTGGTTTTAATTCCTGATTTTCCAATAGGCCCAGGGCGGCGGCCAGCACCTTGTGCTGTTTTTGCGGGTCATTGGGTGAATCCAGGGGGTAGCCGTGGCGGAAGGGGACACACAAGGCCCGTGGCGGCCGCACTTTTTCGGTCACCAACCGCAATAGCTGGATAGCAACTGTCGAAATCTCCTGACGCTCAAATTCTGCCGCGACCAGACCCACGGTCTGGTTACATACCGGTCAGGCGGGTATGAAAAGTGCAATATCGACGCCATCTGCTACCAGCCGGGATATCACAGGCGGCACCTCTCTTTTTATCAAGCGTCCCGGGGCGGTTATCGACCCCATCAATGACAAATGTCTGTGGTTCAGAGATCCGATACGTCCGGCATCCGTTAGCTCCCGCAATCGATCGATGGGAAATGCAAGGTTGGGGTCCTGTCGGATGCCGGCGTGATCGAAAGCTTTGCTGCGGTGAGTCTCCTTCAGCGTCGACACATCGGTATCGACGGGAATTTCTCGTATACTGGGGTCCCCCCCGAGAATAGCACTATCGAAGGGCTCCTGATGCGATGCCACTATTCCGGCACTTGACACCAATACCAGACGACAGTCACGCAGTGGTTTTTTCAATGGTGTCCACGGTACCGGCTCAATGCGCCGCCAGCGGTAGGTTTTTAAAAACAGCCGGTACTTAAGAGAGAATTCACTCAGCTCGCCCAATGTTGGACTTCCTTTCAGACTAAGCGTTTTAGTGCTTTCAGATGGCGTAGGGATCAGCTTTATAAAATCCCAAATTCCAAGCACCAAATTACAAATAAATCCCAACTACCAATTTTCAATGACCAAAATCTTTGGCCTGCGACGAGCCTTTCGGCCGTATGCTCAAAGGTGAACAGCTCGGGGTCGAATGGCTCAGCCGAGTTGAATTTGGAATTTTGGTTATTGTTATTTGTTTGATAATTGAAATTTGGGATTTGTGATTTACCTAATTCATGATTCAATTACCCCAACATAACATTATTCTTATTCCGGTATAATTTAGCGGTACTCTTGCTCCATCATTTCCGCCATTTTGAATTTTTGCACTTTGCCGCTGCCGGTCATGGGAAATTCGCCGACGATTTTATAATACTTCGGATTTTTTTCCGCCGGTAATTGCGCCTGAACGTGTGCGGACACTTTATCCAGGGTTAGCTCGCTGCCCTCTTTTAACTTTATCCAGGCGGCAACTTCCTGTTTTTTTTCGGAATCGAGGAAGCCGAATACCTGGATCTCGGAAATTTCCGGCAGCATGTAGATGACTTCCTCGACTTCAACGGGGTATATTTCGATGCCATTTCGCACAATCACGTCTTTTAGCCGTCCCGTAATACGAACGTACCCAGATTTGTCCATGATGCTCAGATCTCCGGTGTGAAACCAGTTGTCCCGATCGACGGCCGCTGCAGTGGCTGCCGGCATTTTATAATATTCTTTCATCAAAAAACCACGGGTGCAAAGCTCTCCCTGTCGATCGGGTCCAAGTATTTCGCCACTGCCGGGATCTACAATTTTTACTTCATTGCAGGCCAAAGACGTTCCGATGGTGGATACTCTCAATTCAATGGGATCCCGGGGATGGGTCATGGTGATCCAGGAGGAAGCCTCCGTGATACCATAAGCCACGGTAATATCCGACAGGCCGATATCTTCTACGATTTTTCTCATCAACTCCATGGGGCAGGGTGCGCCCCCGATAATTCCTTTGGCCAGAGATCCCCAATCGCTTTTGCGAAATTGCGGATGATCGATCAAGGTAATCAGCATGCTGGGTGATCCATAAATCGCCGTGCACGTTTCAGCGGGAATGGACGCCAGGATCTTTGCGGGATCAAATCGCCGGCAGGGCATAACAAGGGCTGCGCCCCGCAGGAGTCCTGCCAGTGCAATGCAGGTATTGCCGAACATGTGAAAAAGCGGGAAAAACAGACAGAGTCTGTCCTCGGCCGAAATGCCTTGTCGTTCGGTGGCAACCATGGATTTATTGATCAGTCCCAGATGGTCCAAAACCACACCTTTGGGCCGGCCGGTGGTACCGGAGGTATACATGATGGCCACCGGATCTTCCGCGCTTACCGTCGTCGCGATTTTTTCCAACCTATCCTGCTCGATAGCATTGCCACCGGCAATCAACACACTCCAGGAGATCGTGTCTGCTTCGGAGGAATCGCTCATCACAATAATATGTTCCAGCGACGGGATGGTTTTTTTGGCGTCAATGGCTGTTTTTACGACGTCTTTATCACCATTTTGCCCTGCAACAATGAGGCCGCAGCTTTCGGATTGCAAAAGTATATAACGCAGGCTATCTTCCGATGCAGCCGGATCAATGGGTACTGTCATTACCCCGATTTTGGCCAAACCCAGCACTGCAAAGATCCACTCGGGGACATTAGATGCCCAGAGCGCCACTCTGTCTCCCGGCTGCAGTCCCTGATTTAAAAAGCCTCTGGCGGTCCGGTCGATTTGATTCGATAGCTGATTGTAATCGTAACGGGCTCCCGTTTCGGTATGAACCAGGGCATCTCGATTTGGATATGACTGCGCAATTTCCGCTATCATCTGCCCGATGGTTTTCTGGATAATCGTCATGTAAGGTCCTCCATTGAGAAAAATCCGGAATCCTAAGCCGGATACGCGGATAACTTAAAAGTAATCCCTAAATTTATCCGCCGGCGGCGGACCACAAATTTTCATTCTTCAATCGAATATCTTCGACCGTTTGGAGATGGAGAAAATGTCGCATTACAATAAAAGGTCTTAAGGACCTAACGATGATGGCTGCCAAACTATAATGGAAATCAATAGATGAGTCCAGTTCAAAATATCTGGAAATTGGGTATCCACTTCGCTGGTCTTGCGCATATAGTTGGTGGGTTCAGCGGGATGTAGACACAATTTATGTTGGGTTCGCCTATCTTAAGGCGCCTCAACAGTTGGGAATAGCAACAAAATTAGCGAACCCAACAAGATTGGTCGCAGACCATCGGCTTAACCCAACCTACGATTTATTGTTTAGGCCCACGAAATGGATACACCTTAACTGGAATTTCAGCTCCCAGGGATTTTTACCGACATTAATAGACAGCTGTATCATACACAGTAATACAAAGTGAACGAAATTCATTGTTTGGATGCCTTGACATTCATATCCTTATTCTCTATAACCATACTCCGACGGTAGAATATTAGACCCTGTGATCAACAAAGAGATGAAAGTAAATCAGATTGAGCGATGATGTCATCATAAAAATTGAGACCCTGATGCTGGCTTTCGGCGGCGTCCAGGCGCTTTTTAACATAAGCACCCAATTTTCGAGCGGCGAAATCTCCGCTGTTATCGGGCCCAACGGGGCCGGTAAAACCTGCCTGCTCAACTGTATCAGCCGATTCTACACGCCTCAGGAAGGTCAAATCCTTTACAAGGGCCAGAACATCCTCGGTGTTCCTACCCATGGCATTGCCAAGTTGGGCATTGCACGTACTTTTCAGAACATTGAACTTTTCAAAGGAATGACCGTCCTTGACAACATCAAGCTTGGAAGACACGCCTTTCTCAAATCCGGTATCTTCTCCGATGTGATTTACTGGGGCAGAACCCGGCGCGAAGAACTGAAACTTCGCCGGGAGATTGAAGAAAAAATTATAGATCTGCTGGAGATCGAAGCGATTCGAAAAAAAGTGGTGGGCACACTGCCTTATGGTTTTCAAAAACGCGTCGAGCTTGCCAGGGCCCTGGCCATGCAGCCCGAGGTACTTTTGCTGGACGAACCCATGGCAGGCATGAATCTCGAGGAAACCGAGGACATGGCCCGCTTTATCCTCAACGTCAATCAAATGTGGGACGTTAGTATCATTCTTGTGGAACATGACATGGGTGTGGTCATGGATATTTCGAAACGGGTGTGTGTACTGGAGTTCGGGCAGAAAATTGCCGAAGGCTCCCCGCGGGAAATACAGGAAAACCCCCAGGTTGTCCGGGCATACCTGGGAGAAGATGAAAAAGCGTATTCTCGGCTATAGCTATGAATCAATCAAAACCTGCTGCGAATAAAACCCCAAAGAGCCTTCCCGGTCTGCTGGTCAGTAATGCCCGGCGATTCGGTAATGGCCGGGTGGCCCTGCGGGAAAAAGAATTCGGTATCTGGCAGTCCGTCACTTGGCAGCAATACCTGGAACGTGTGCGCAATTTTTCTCTCGGACTCATTTCCCTTGGCCTCAAACCCAGAGAATCCATTGGAATCATCTGCGGCAACCGGCCGGAATGGATTTATGCCGAGCTGGCCGCCCAGGCTGCCGGGGCGATTCCTTTCGGTATATTCCAAGACTCCATACTCAGTGAGGTGGCCTATATCATTGATCATTCCGAAGCCACCATGATTGTGGCGGAAGATCAGGAACAGGTAGACAAAATCCTGGATTTAAAAGATCAATTACCCCGTCTTAAAAAGATCATTTATACCGATCCCAAGGGATTGTGGGATTATGAGGAAAAGGACCTTCTGGTCGAGTTTGTCGACATCGACCGCCTGGGTTGGCAATTGCATCAAAAAGAGCCGGAACGCTTTGATAAGAATGTAGGTGCCATCAACGCAGACGACCTGGCTATTATATGCTATACATCCGGTACCACCGGTAATCCCAAAGGCACCCTGCTGACCCATAACAACATCCTTACCATGGTCGCCTCTCTGTATGAGGTGGACCCCAAGCATCCGGACGACCAGTTTCTTTCGTTTATTCCGCTGCCCTGGATCGTGGAACAGACCATGAGTGTCTTTTCATCTCTGTATGCGGGGTATACGGTTAATTTCCCGGAAGGACCGGAATCGGCCATGGCGGACCTCTACGAAATTGCACCCAGTCTGGTGGTCGCATCCCCCCGATTGTGGGAGGGTATCTCGCGTCAGGTTATGGTCAAGCATCTGGACGCCTCTTTTTTAAAAAAACTCATTTACGATCTCTGTCTGCCGATTGGTTATCGCTGGGCGGATTTTAAATTTGAAAAAAAGAATCCCTCGCTGGGCTGGAAGCTTCTTTACTGGATCGCCTATGCCGCCATGTTCAGAGCATTGCGCGATCGCTTGGGTTTTAGCCGGATTCGATCGGCTATGACAGGCGGCGCTGCTTTAGGACCCGATGTTTTTCGTTTTTTTCATGCCCTTGGCGTCAACCTCAAACAAATTTACGGACAGACAGAGATTGCCGGGTATTCAACGATTCACCGCGACGGCGATATCAATTTTGATTCAGTCGGGATTCCGGTACCGGCAGCGGAAATCTCGATTTATGAGTCCGATGCCGAGGGCGTCGGAGAGATTCTATCCCGGGGGCCCGGCCTGTTTCAGGGATACCTGAAAAACCAGGACGAGACACAGAGTGCCATCATCGATGGCTGGTTTCACACGGGCGATGCCGGCTATTTTACGGACCATGGCCATCTGGTGATCATCGATCGGGTCAAGGACCTGATGCATCTGAAAAGCGGGGCCAAATTTTCACCGATGTTCATCGAAAACAAGCTTAAATTTTGTCCTTACATTGTGGAAACGGTCGTTCTGGGACACGAGCGGGATTATGTCACGGCCATGATCTGCATCGACTACAAACATGTGGGCAAGTGGGCGGAAGATCACCGCATTATCTATACCACTTACTCGGATCTGGCGTGCAAGGAAGAAGTCTATGATCTAATTGAGCGGGAAGTGGTCCGGGTGAATGCGACCTTACCGGAAAAAGCCCGCATCCAAAAATTCCTTCTGCTCTACAAGGAATTGGATCCGGATGATGAGGAACTGACCCGGACTAAAAAAATTCGCCGGAAATTTATCAACCAAAAATATGCCCAAGAGATTGACGCCCTTTACAGCGATGTGGCGGAATTGCCGATTGAGACGATCATTCGTTATCAGGATGGGAAAACCGCCACGCTGCGCACCAATCTCATTATTCGTGCCATGAAACCGGCGGAGGCCTATCAGGATCTGCTGAAAAAGAAGGGCTTCTGGGCGCGATTTAAAGGAGGGATGTAGGTGCAAAGCGAAATTTTCTTTTTCATGCAGTTTTTAATTACGGGTTTGTCCATGGGCTCGATCTACGCTCTGGTGGCACTGGGTTTCGTTTTGATTTACAAATCCACATCGATTCTCAACCTGGCCCAGGGTGAGTTTATGATGGTCGGCGCCTATATATGTCTTTCCATGACTCTGGATTTCGGGCTCAATTTTTTTGCGTCTTTTCTGATTACCATGGTGTTTTCGGTTATTCTGGGCCTGGCTGTTGAGCGGCTGGTGCTCAGACCCTTAATCGGGGAGCCGATCATCTCCATCATCATGGTAACCCTGGGTTTGACCTATATCCTGCGCGGTGTGGTCATCATGCTGTGGGGCAATGATATCCGCCAGTTCAATATTTTTCCCGCGGAGCCTATTGATCTCTGGGGGGTGAAGATAACCTATCTGTATCTCTGGAGCATGGGGATTTCACTGGCGCTGCTCACCATTTTTGCTGTATTTTTCAAATATGCCCGCACCGGAATATTTATGCGGGCCGTGGCAGACCACCAGACGGCGGCCCAGAGCATGGGAATTTCGGTGAAAAGGGTATTTGCCATGAGTTGGTGTATTGCCGCTGTGGTCTCTTCCATTGGGGGCATACTGGTCGGCAACATCGGCGGAGTAGGGGTGGAGCTAGGTCATTTTGGGCTCAAAGTACTACCGGCTGTCATCTTTGGTGGATTGGACAGTATTTTGGGCGCCATCATCGGTGGTCTGGTTGTTGGCGTCCTGGAATTTCTGTCAGCCGGATACCTG
The DNA here is from genome assembly GCA_963765595.1 of uncultured delta proteobacterium. Taxonomy (GTDB): domain Bacteria; phylum Desulfobacterota; class Desulfobacteria; order Desulfobacterales; family JAFDCJ01; genus JAFDCJ01. Next base: position 62,725 of record CAVXXE010000115.1, on the reverse strand, counting down.
GATCCTTATATTCCGGCCATTAACCAAGTCTTTCCTTTTATCGTTCTAGTATTGGTTCTAATGATCAAGCCCCACGGGCTGTTTGGTACTGAGGAGATCGAAAGAGTCTAGATGAATGCGGAAGGTAAAATGGGGAATGCGGAATTGTGGTCGGTTAAATTAGCCACAGACCCACACGGACGTTTTTTATTTATTGAGGGTTGTACTGTCTGTGATGGCACAGAGCGTATGAAGTGGGAAAGGGGAAGGTGGAAAAAACTGAAGGTGGGAGGTTAGGAAGCTGGGAAGGTGAGGCGCATATTGAATTGAGTTGGGTAAAAATATCGGAATCTGGGAGGTGGATATTTTAAGTGAAGGCGTGTATTTTCCAACACACAAAACACAACACGCAACGTAAAATTGTTCAAAAGCATGACAAACGGAAGTTAACTCAAAAACTTGTAAAATGTAGAATGGATCGAAACTAACCTATGCCTGCTGGACTATTTCACGAAAATTATCGCACGGATGAACGCATCTTCCAAACCTGGTTTGTCAGGATCTGGTTAATTGCCTTTTTAGTGACATGTATCCTGTTTCCTGTGTTTGCATCTAAATATATGATATCCATCATGATCGATGTGGGTATTGCGATTATTGCCTGTCACGGTCTGAATCTTCTGACCGGATTCACCGGTCAAATATCGCTGGGCCACGCCGCTTTCATGGGAGTCGGTGCCTATACCAGTTCGATTCTTGTCAGCCAGGCTGGGGTGCCCTTTATCGTATCTCTGTTTTGCGCGGGTGCCATGACAGCCTTGATCGGCATGATTTTCGGTATTCCTTCACTTAGATTGCGGGGATTGTATCTGGCGATGGCGACCATTGCGGCCCAGTTTATCATTGAATTTACCATTCGGCGCTGGGACAATCTGACCGGAGGTGTGAACGGTATGTACGTGGATCCGGGTAAATTGGGTCCCTTTCACTTCGATGATCCCCTTCATTTGTATTATCTTACGTTTATCTTGGTTGTGGCGGTTACGATGGCGACAAAAAATATCATTCGCTCCCGATCCGGTCGCGCATTTGTTGCCATTCGTGATCGGTATCTGGCCGCTGAAGTCATCGGCGTGAACCTGTTTAAGTACCGTCTGATGTCTTTTGCCGTATCGTCATTTTTTGCCGGTATCGCCGGTGCGTTAATGGCGCAATATCTTGAGGTGATTACCCATGAGTCTTTTACAATCCTTCATTCCGTCGACTACCTGGCCATGTGTATTATCGGCGGGCTGGGCCACATCGTCGGTGGTATTTTTGGGGTTGGGTTCTGGTTTATTCTTGAAAGGATGCTTGAAGTCGTCACCACTTCATTGAATTCGGCTTATCCCGATCATATCACCTGGTTTGTATCCATCCGGGAGATTGTTTTTGGGCTGGTCATCATTTTGTTTCTCATTTTCGAGCCGGACGGTCTGGCCGCCCGCTGGCGGGCGATAAGAGCCTATTGGAAATTGTGGCCGTTTTCGTATTAACATATGTTCAACTTTGAAAATACACCAAGAAAGGAGAACGAATCATGAAAAAATGTACCATACTAATTGCCGTATTGGCTGTCGCTGTGGCATTATCTCTCGGTCCTCTGCCGAATCAAGCAGGTGCCGCAGATGTCATCAAGTGGGGGGTTCTGATCGATCTTTCCGGCCCCACCTCGGACTGGGGTAAGAATCAGGTTAAGGGCCAATTGGATGCGATGCGGTGGGTTAACGAGAACGGTGGCATCAACGGCAAAGAGCTGAAACTGATCGTTATTGACGATGGTTATGACACGCGAAAGGGCGTTGCAGGCTACAACCGTCTGGTAGACTCGGAAAAAGTGTTGGGGCTATATATCCAGTCCACCGGCACCACGCTAACCCTTGTAAAGAAGATTGTTGCCGACGGGGTGGCAACCATTGCGGCCTCGTTTTCCTCAAAATTGCAAAATCCGGAAAAGACACCTTTCAGCTTTTTTGTTTCTCCTTCTTATGGAACTATGGGGCGCATTGCCCTCAAATGGGTCCGCATGACCTGGAAAGATAACAACCGAAACCCGAAGATTGTTTATATGTATCCGGATGGCCCATACGGCCGGGATATTTTAGAAGTTTGCAAGGGCTACGCTAAGAAAATCGGGGTCGATGTGGGACCGGATCAAGTCGTCGATTGGCCCACCAAAGATGCCACGGTCCAGTTGACCAACATGACCCGCTATGATCCGGATTATGCCTATATTACTTCCACCGCCATGAATGGGGCCGTCATTTTGAAGAATGCCAAGGCCCTCGGCATCAAGACCAAGTTCATCTCCAACATCCGGAATTTTGAGGAATCGCTGATTACCCTGAGTGGCGGCGCTGCAGAGGGGACTTATGGCGTCCATCCCATCGCGCCTTACGGTGCAGATGTTCCCGGTATGAAAAAAGTGGTTGGATCCCATGAGAAATGGCATCCGGGCGAAACGGGCACCAATGTTTACGTGGAAGGCTGGGTGAACATTCTTTCCGTCACCGAAGCGTTGAAAGCAGCGGATAAAGCGGGTGACTTGACGCCTGGCGGAATCCGTAATGCTTTTGAACAATTCCGAAACTTCAGCACGGGTGGTCTGGGGCCACCGCTGACCTTCACCAAAACCGACCATCGCGCCAGCATGGCCGCAAAAATGTATCAGATCCAGAATGGTAAAATAGTGCCTGTCAGTGACTGGATTGAACTGCCCAGGGATATGGAGTATTTCGGTAAATAAAAAAAGCCCGTTGTTAGTGGTCCGTTGTTTGTTGGTGAGAAGGTGCTTTAAGCAAATCGCAGCTGACCACGGACAACTGGCTACTGACAGGGGCTTGGAAGATAACCCGGATAAACCGGAATTGAAAATTGAAGATTGAATATTTGTGGAGGTCGCTTCGCTCCGTCCTTTTTAAAAATGGAAAGAGTTCCTAAAATCTTTAATATTCAATCATTTGAAGATAACGAAAACATTCCAATACAATTTTTTTGCCACAAAATGCATAAAAAGAATTTAGGGCCTAAGGGTGGTGAATCAGACCTATGCTTAATCTAAATTTGCCCAGACAATTCAACGCCGCTGAATATTTCGTGGATCGCAATGTGACCGCAGGCCGGGGAGGGAAAACAGCCATTTTGTTTGAGGACCAGGCGGTTACCTACGACAATCTGATGGAGAATGTCAACCGGGTGGCCAATGGACTCATCGAACTGGGCGTGGGCATGGAATCCCGCGTGCTGCTGCTGCTGCGTGACACGCCGGAGATGATCTATTCTTTTTACGGGGCCATCAAAACGGGTGCGGTACCTGTTCCAACCAACATTCTGATGAAGGCGCCTGATTTTCTTTATATGCTCAACGACAGCCGGGCACCGGTCTTGATCGTCGATGCGGTATTTCTGCCGGAAATTGAGAAGATCCTGGACCAGGCCGTATTTCTGAAAAACGTGGTGGTCTGCGGGGAGCAGGATCACAACTATCTCTCGTTTGATAAATTACTTGCAGAGGCTGGAACGGACTTCAAGGCAGCACCGACAACCTGCGACGATGCGGCCTTCTGGCTGTACAGCGGTCGAAACCCTGAAAAATTAATGGGTGCCGTGCACCACCATAGCCATATGGTTTATTGTGCCGAAGCCTATGCCCGGGGAATACTCGATATGACCGCCGATGACCGGGCCATGGGCTCCTTTCTCTTTTTTGCATACGGCCTCGGCAACGGTGCTTACTTCCCCTTTGCGGTGGGTGCCACGACCATACTCATCAGTCATCCGCCCAAGCCGGAATTGTTCTATGATGATCTGCTAAAATACAAGCCGACCCTCTTTTTCACCGTGCCGACCTTGCTGGGCGCACTGGCCGATTTTAAAAAAACATGCCGCCGGGAAGAAAAAGATCTGCCTCCTGTGGACAGCTTGAGGGCCTGTATTTCATCGGCCGAAATTTTATCGCCGGACATCTATCATCATTTTATGGAAGAATTCGGCGTTGAAATCCTGGAAGGTACCGGTTCCACCGAAATTTGCCATATTTTCCTTTCCAACCGATTCGGGGAAGTTCAACCCGGCAGTACCGGCAAGGTGGTACCGGGCTACCAGACGCGACTGCTGGATGAGGATGGTAAACCGGTCGGTCCGGGCCAGGTTGGAAACCTTATGGTCAGCGGCGGTTCCATTGCGTCGGCTTACTGGAATCAGCGGGATGAAACCCGGCGCAATATGCTGGGTGAATGGTTCGTTACCGGAGACCGCTATGCGGTGGATGAAGCGGGATATTATTACTTCCGGGGAAGAAGTGATGACATGCTGCGGGTCGGTGGCAAATGGCTGGCGCCCCAGGAGGTTGAAAAGACCCTCAATTTGCATCCGGCGGTGGCGGAAAGCGCGGTGGTGGGCTACCAGGGGAAAGATGAACTCATCAAACCCTATGCGTTTGTGGTGCTGAACCCCGATTCATTCGCATCTGACGGCCTGCAGGAAGATATCAAACAGTTTGTCAAGGATCGCATCGCGGCCTACAAATATCCACGTTTGATCGAGTTTACGGAAAGCATCCCCAAAACGACCGGGGGAAAGGTTCAGCGGTTTGTTTTGCAGGAGAGGATCCAGGTTAAAAGTTAGGTGATGCACGGTATCTATTAATTGGTTCTTCGCAATTATTCGATTTGTTCTGCTTTCAGAGAAGCTGGTTTCAGGTGTCAGGATGGATTTAGAGTTTCAGCTATTATGTCGCTCAATTCCGACACCTGACACCTGACACCTGACACCTGAAACCTAAAATCGGAACTCAATCAAGATCACTTTATGAGTATATGAACGGTAATACTTTATTACCAGGGAAGGTTGCGAGTTATGCTCAACGTCAACAACATCGAAGTCATCTATGACGATGTGATCCTGGTCCTCAAGGGCCTCTCTATAGAGGTCAAAGAGGGTCAGATCGTAGCGTTGCTAGGGGCCAACGGCGCCGGCAAAACCACGACCCTGAAGGCCATCTCGGGATTATTGAAAGTTGAGGAAGGGGAGGTTACCGGCGGGTCCATTGAATTTTTAGGCCGGCAAATCAACGGTATGGAGCCGGAAAAGATCGTTCGTATGGGTATCTTCCAGGTCATGGAGGGGCGCTGTGTCTTTGAAAATCTGACTGTCTACGAAAACCTGATGGCGGCCACCCGGACCCGTAAAAATCGCAACGAGATCCGGGAGCGCTGCGACATGGTGATGCATTATTTTCCGGCACTCAAATCCTTGCGCCACCGATTGGCCGGATACCTGTCGGGCGGCGAGCAGCAGATGCTGGTGATCGGCCGTGCCCTGATGGCTCGAACGCGATTGATGATGTTGGACGAGCCTTCTCTCGGTTTAAGCCCGATTTTGGTGGCTGAAATTTTTACCATTTTAAAGCGCCTCAACCGGGAACAAAAAATCACGATGCTGCTGGTGGAGCAAAACGCACATCTGGCCCTTTCCATCGCCGAACACGGGTATGTGATGGAAAACGGTAAGATCGTGCTGGATGATACGGTCGACAAACTAAAAGAAAATGAAGATATTAAAATGTTTTATCTGGGATTGACCGAGATGGGCACCAAACGAAGCTATCGCGATGCAAAGTTTTATAAGCGTCGCAAACGGTGGTTGACGTAGCGGCGCTGAGTGATCAATTAGGTTAAATTTATCGAGTTACATATGTTACTGTATTTACGAATCGAGGCACTTAAGCCCTTATCAGGTGCGACCTTACTACATATTGCAAGGAACGTTAGGTTTCAGGTGTCAGTGTTCAGGTGTCAGGATTTCGCGACTCGCCTTCCTGAAACCTGAAACCCGACACCTGAAACCTTATTTAAAACAAAGGAGAGTTGAGATGCCTAAAGTAGGAATATTGGGATGTGACGTCACAACCCGGGACATGGACTGTGTGATGATCGGTTGTTTTGGGAATCTGCGCGGCCGGCAGGGAAAGTTTGAACAATATCCGGAGGATGATCCGCCGGAACTGGTAGGCATCATCCATTGCGGCGGATGCCCCACGGCCTTCGGTTCGGACCGTATTTGGCAAAAAGTCAAAGCGCTCAAGGAATACGGCATCGAGGCGCTGCATTTGACATCCTGTCTGGTTCAGGTCTGCCCGTTTACGCAAGAATTTGTGGCAACCATCCGCAAGGAATATCCGGAACTGAAAATCGTGGAAGGCACCCACCCGTTTCATGACCTGCAGGCATTTAAAACCGGGATCAAAGAACTCACCTCCCAGCGAGCGGTCACTCCCCAAAAGATGAATGATATCGTATTCAAGCGCATCAAAGTTCACAGAGATGAAGATGAGTGAGGAATGAAGAATGACGAGTGACGAATGACGAATGACGAAGTATGGAATCGCTTCGCTCTGTCTTTCAGGCCTTTCTCGGCGTTCTTTGCGAACTCTGCGGTGAACTATTATATTTCTTTTTCGATCAAAGCGGTGACTTTGGCAGCCGGTGACGGCTCTGAAGCGTGGCTCTTACTGTTTCACTAAAATTCCGGTTTCAGCATCCGGTTAATTTCTTCCGGAAACGCCATGCAGACACTTTCACCGAACAGGCGGCCCAGGGCGGCCACGTCGGGGGTGCCGATGGCCGGGTTAAAATAAATGCGCGGTGAGAAAACCAGATGAAAGCGGGTGTGATCATCCTGTTGTGAACCTGCGAAAAAGCTCATGTTAAAGTTGTAAATTCCCATCCTGTCATAAGCGGCCATTAATTTCGTGAGGCCCGTTGCCAGGTCGATTAAATCAATGTCGGTAAGATCGAGGGTGGATCGAGCGCCATCCACCACGGCAACCACATCACCGGCGGCCCCCAGGGGTGCAAAAACACTGAGCCATGTCGTGCGGCCGATTTCTGCGAGAAAACGATCGCGATTTTCTTTTTCGGCCTGGACCAGATCATCCCAGTAGTTTGTTCCTCTATCTTCCTTATAAATTTTAGCGGCCTGAAGTTCTTCCCGCAACCGATTCGGCGCAAAGGAACTTGCGAATACCTGCAGGTGGGGGTGGATGATGGAACTGCCTGAAGCCGGCATGTAATTCCAGCTCACCAGGTGATAAACCGATTCGGCATGTTTGATTTCGTGCAGGTGGCGGAAGTATTTCAGCGCCAGACGAAATCCGTCGGCAATCTGCCGTGGTTCAATCTCAATCATGGGGATATAGTGACGACTGCCCAGCGTGGCCACGGCACTCAGCCTGTCATAAGGGGCGATGTTGGGGAATAATACTTTGTCGTCCAACGTCATGCGGCCTTCGGGGACGATTTCGGGTGGAAAGCAGGGGGTGACTTTCAGCACTTTGTCCGGACAAAAAGGGCACCAATTCTCGGTGCCGGAAATCAGCTTGTCAATATCGGGTTTTTTCCACTTGAGTTCCCTGAAATGGCAGATGCGTGATGTTTTACCGGTGAGGGGATCTTTGCGGATTTCATTCGGGATATGCTTACGGGCCATGTCGTTGTTAGGATCGAGCAGGACCGTTTCTCTTGCAATCGCTTCCAATTTCATATGTTCTCTCCCGGTGGGTGGTCAATGAGTTGAATTGTTGATAAGTTGATTAGTTAATAAAAGGTTTCCGTAAATATAAGAGAGCCCGCAAATTTCTCATCCACTAAAAATGTTACGTCCCGGATCATCTCCCGGCGACCGCACAGGTAGAAATCATATAAGCCCGCTGCCAAATTTTTTCGCAAATAATCGGTGACGCGACCCCGAAAATACGCGTCGGATAAGCTATCCGTTTCTGAAATACAGGGAATATATTGCTTGGCAGCAGATTGAAATACGCCGGTGTAATAAAGATCTTCTGCTGAATGGACTCCGTGGAGTAAAACAAACCCGTTTACACCGGAGCGTGCCATCGAGACAAAGGGTGCCGCTCCGGTGCCGGTGGCCACGAAGACCGCCGGCCGGGTAGAAGGCCGGTAGGTAAAGTAACCATGGGGACCGTTGAAGTTAAAGCGCGAGCCGACAGGAGTATTGCTCAACCCGGCGGACAGGATTCCGCGTTCTATATTCCGAATACAAAGCGCAAGGTTCGGGTCGGTCGGTGAGGAGACCAGAGAATAATCCCTTTCAACCGTGCGGTGGCTGAGACGAATCCATTGACCGGGTATATATCTAAAATATTTCGGTTTGGTCAGTGTTATCTCAAAGGATTTATTTGACAGCCAGCGGCGCTCTATCAATTCAGATGTGTAATTTTCGGCCTTGGTTTCCACGAATGACCGTTTTCTCATTTTTTCCAAAGTTTTTCAGAGACATCGAAAAGATGATTGCAATAGCGGGCTGCAATGAAAAGATAGTCCGACAGTCGATTGATGTAAATCAGCGATCGTTGATATGAATCGGGCGCCTGCATTTTAAACGATGCGTCCAGAAAACTGACGATTCGCCGTTCCGTTCGCCGGCAAACTGTTCGGGCCATGTGGGCCCATGCGGCCGCCGAATGACCACCGGGAAGAATAAACCCTTTAAGTTCGGGTAGCGCGTCTACCATCCGATCGATGGAATTTTCCAGAAATTCGATGTGTTCCTGACCAATGCCGGTAATCGTATCCATGGAAGGCGAGTCCGGCGTTGTGGCCAGAAGTGCGCTGATGGTAAAGAGGTCAGACTGGATTTGCTGCAATTCCTCGACCGGATCTGAGTACTCCGGGCCGAGGCTTGCAACCAATGCGCCGATGATCGAGTTTAATTCATCCATATCTCCATAGGCTTCAATACGTTTGTCTGCCTTGGAAAGCCTTTGGCCGCTGAAAAGACTGGTTTTACCCCGATCCCCGGTGCCCGTGTATATTTTCATCGTTTCTTTCTTGTTTTACGGTTACAACTCTTTTAAGGCTGCGAGGGTATGTTCAGGTTCAGGCCTTACCGTATAGTCCACATTGACTTCTGCATACCGGACGATCCCCTTTCCGTCAATAATATATCTGGCCGGCAAGGGTAATGTCCAGGAATCGTCACCATTATGTTTAGGGACATCGATGCCGAACTGCAAATAAATTTTACGTAAATCTTCCGGCAGCGAATAGACAAGGCCGTATGCGCCGGCAGTTTGATTTCCCGGGTCGCTCAACAGGTCAAAGGTAAACTTTTTTTGTTCAATAAATTCACGGTTAAATTCGGCTTGCTGGGGTGAAATTGCCACAAAGGCGGCTCCGGCGGATTTTATGGCAGGCAAAGCTTCTTGCTAGAGCTTCCAGCTCCAGGTTGCAATATGGTCACCACTTGCCACGGTAAAAGCTCAGAACCAAAGGACCCTCAGAAAGAAGATCCTTAAGCCGAGTGAGCTCTCCGGCGACATTTTGCAGCTCGAATTGCGGGGCCGGGTCTCCGACTTTTACGACCCCTTTCATTACAGCCGAATTGCGTAAATCTTCTGTGGCCCGGTGCATAATCTCCAGTGCTTTTTTGGGAGCCATTTTTACCATCCCCGCCTTATAGGCATCGAGTTTTTCCTGCAAACTCATGCTTGTCTCCTTTCAACAGATTTTTGTGATTGTTGAGTTGTTGATTGGTAATTCAAAATAGGTACTGCAACATCTAAGTCAATAGTTATGAATCCAATATCATTTTCATGGTCGTGCCATCGATGTTGCCGCCGCTGAGAATGATGCCGACACGACCGCGGGGCTGGACCTCTCCACTCAAAAGGGCAGCCACACCGAGAGCCCCCGATGGCTCCACCACCAGTTTCATGCGGTAAAATAAAAATTTGACCGCTTCCATAATGGCGCTTTCCGAAACAGTTTGCATATCGTCAACGTATTCCAGCACCAGGGGAAACGTGACCTTACCCAGGGACGGTGTTCGGGTCCCGTCGGCGATGGTCGGCGGATTTGTCACCGTGTGCAGTTTGCCGCTGTGAAACGATTTGGCGGCATCGTCGGCGGATTTGGGCTCGATGCCGATGACCCGGCAGTGCGGGGACATTGCCCGGGCGGCAACGGCACAGCCGCTCAAAAGCCCGCCACCGCCGCAGGGTACCAGCAACATATCCAGGAAATTAAGCTCGTCCAACAGCTCCATGGCGGCAGTCCCCTGACCGGCTACGATGTCAATATGATCATAGGGTGGAACCAAGGTATAGCCGTGACGGATTGAAAGATCCTGCGAGATCTTTTCGCGGGTGGATTCACCAGGGTCGTATCCGATCACCGAGGCACCGTAGGCCTCGGTAGCGGTACGTTTGATCTCCGGTGCATCCTCCGGCATGACTACCACTGTTTTAATTCCCAACAGCCGTCCTACGAGGGCGACCGCCTGGGCATGATTGCCGGATGAATGGGTGATAACGCCGTGTTTTTTTTGATCAGCGGTCAGTCGGGACATGGCATTGTATGCACCCCGAAACTTGAAAGCGCCCATTCGCTGAAAATTTTCACATTTCAAAAAGATTTCCGCCCCAGTGAGTTGATTCAACGTCCGCGAGGTCATGATGGGGGTCACATGGGCGTGTCCCTCTATCCTCTTTCGGGCTGCTTTTACGAGCTTAAATATATCCATGAGCGTCCCTTATATTCCAGGCAATCAGTTCCATACCCTTGCTGCTGCAGTTTTTCTCCCGCAGGCGGGATTCCACAGAGGTAGAATGACGCAGATAAAAATAAAAGTGTTACTGCTGGATATATATATCCGATGATTTTATCCCCCCCGGCGCTTATCTCTTCTGCAACGGCTCGCTGCCAACGAACAACTTACGACGGGTTTTACCAATCCGACGGCGGCAGTTCTTGCCACGGATACCGATCGGATTTGACTATAGCCCAGTATAGATCGCCGGAATTTCTCCATGGGTCCAAAACCATCCCTTTTTCAAAAGCCTGCCCCTTGGCGGTGATGACCACACTGTTGTGTTCCCGCAACTCGCTGCCGCGGTGTGCCACTCCCCAGTGAAACTGATAGGTTTTCAAATCCAGTGATTGGAGCTGTTTAAGGAGGTCTTCCGTCCAATGGTAACATAGTCCACGATCCTTCAGCCCCATCCGGATCAGCACATTGTGTAAAACCGCCGGGCGAACCAATTGGTATTCTTCGGCCAGTTGATCGGAGTATGTGATGGCTGTTTCCGCCACCAGTCCGGCTTCAAGCAAATTCGCCTGTTGGTTGAGGCCCGCTAAATCGATCTGCAACGACTCCACTTTCTCGCGGTAGGCTTCCGCTGCCCGGTGGTCTTCCGCCTTCTCGTTTGCGGAAGATCCTTGGCCCATCTGTTGGCCACCGATGCACGCGCTTAGAAAGACCACGAATAACAATAAAACACGGTAGGTTAACTTGTCGGAATTCCTAAAATTCATTGTAAATATGTCTTTTTTTAATAGCATCCTGCATAATTAGCAGATGGAATAATGGAACGTTGGCCTCCGGCTCATAGAGCCTACGCCTCGGAGAGAATGATGGAATATTGGTTCTAAAGGATATTACCCAATTTTAAATTCCTTAGGGCAGGCAGACCCACACAGACGGTATAATCTTTGATAAAGAAAAAATGTCCGGGTATGTCTGTGTGCGTCCGTGGCTATTTTAACTGGCTAAAAATTCCGCATTCCACTTCCCAACTTCTCACAACTCAATCCCCATTGCCGCAAATTCTTTCTCAATGATCGCCTCCCATCCGCGATTTGCTTTGGGATTGGCCGGACTCGGATGAGAGATTCGTCCGATGGTCACATCCATTTCGGACAATGCAATCCGGGCGCGTTCTGCTGCAAACAGGCCCACCCCGATCACATAACGGGGGGCCAGCTCTTTGATGGTGCGGCGCAACGCCCGGTCGCAAACTTCCAACAAAGGCTTGCGCTCTCTTGCCCGCAGTTGATTGGGGGTACGGTTGCGGCCGCCGGCCTCAATGAACATAAGGGGGCAATAATTGGCAACCAAAAAACGAGAGAAAAAGCAGGCCGGAGTTTTAAATGTTTTTTGAGCCCATCCCCATAGACGCTTGCCGCTGACTTCACTGCGGGGGCATTTGAAACCCGTAACCGGACGCTTCGGATGCATTTGTGCCGGTGCGCCGACGGGGGCTTCGATATTCAGCCAATCCCTGACTGCCGTCACCTCGCCGAAAGGTACGCCGGTCTGAGCCATTCCCCAGGGCCCGGGATTCATTCCGATCAGGACAAATTCCTTGGGCGACTCGGCATAGAGCTGCAAATATTTGACGTATGCAGACCGGGCATAGGCCAGCGGGTTGTAAACGTTGCTGACCGGAGCCTCAAATCGCAGCGGCTTCAATTCATCCAATAAATCATCAATGATGGTTTCCAGTTGCCTTTGCAGTTTATTCTTAGCGGGCATACCAAGTCCTATGATGGTGATCAGAGCTAAAACTTAAAATCCTAAATCTCAAGCACCAAAGTTCAAATTAAAACGCTAAGCGGCTTTGGGATTTCGAATTTAGATCATTGTAATTTGTTTGTTATTTGTGGTTTGTTATTTGGAATTTATACTCATCCATTGCTCCACTAATGCTGAATTGACGATCGTAGACCCATCAGTAAAAGCATTAATCCAACCACCTGCACCAGGTGATAGATCCCGTTGTGATCAAAGCGCCAGATGAGGGTCAGATTAACGAATTTGCTTGCCTGGATTCCGGCTGCGATAATACTGACAAGGATTCCGGATGCTGATTTTCCAGAGTTCGCCGGAATTCAATAAGAGATCCCGTAAAAAAACAATGCCGCCGAAAGCGACAAGGGCCAATACGATGTCCGTCACCGCCGTGGTTTTCTCGCGGGGATCTTTAACAAATTTCATTTGATCTTACGTTTTTTATAAAGAATTCCTTTGTCTGTCAGACGGAAATTGGGCTCACTGTCCGGTCCGCAAAGAAAGGAGCCGTCCATGCGATGGAGATAACCTTTATCGACCAGATTCTTTAATTCCTGTTTTTTTCCCAGATGGTTTCCGGGATAGTACACGCCTTTTTTCATCTTCTCCAAAATTTGATCCGCCATCCCCCCCTCCCCGACACGTGAATCATTAAGTTCCATGTAACATGTTGTCAGATAAAGCCCGCTAAGGCCTTATGAAGTCTCTGCCGACCTATCGTTTTAGCGAATTCAGCGTTTCTTTTGCTCCCAGCGCCATATACAGCCCGTCGGTACTGATGGCGATCAGGGAAAACCCCTGCTGGATGAAAGCGGTAGCGGTTATTTATGTGCTCTGCCGATACCCACCGACCGGGCCCCCTGGGGCGGGTATTTGCACAACCGCAGAATCTGTTGCGCCTCTGGGGCCGAATTTACCTGGGGTGCAACAATTCCGTCGGCACCAATAACAAGGGCTTTTTTGAGATCTCATTTAAAACCACTTCTGGCTCTTGTCCTTTACAATTTCAAGTGCTTTTATTTTGATGGTCTGTGGGATTTCGGGTTCGATATAGATTGCATATTCATCAAATATGCCGCCGAGTAAAATATCTATTTTGCGGGTGCGTTCGATGAATATTCCCTTTTTGTCGTAAAAGATTTCGCCTGATTCGTCTTTTATGATGGTCATGGCAAACAGTTCCCGTTTTCCTTTGCGAACCGCGAACCTGTCGCCAATTTCAAAGGGGCTTTCCCTCAGCTGATCGCTATGAATAAATATGCCCTTTCTTTCAGGATCATAGAACGCGATGTGTTTGGGGCTGATATCGGATCCGGATGTCATAAAGCAGGCCGTGTCAGCAGGTTGTCAGTTGTTTGTTGTCTGTTGTTCGCTGTTACTAACAGATCTTCGAATTCCGATGAAAAGTAATAAATGACCGCTGTTAACCAACTACGGTGAATTACATCCACAGATCAGTATTGATGTTCGGAATGAGAGAGTTCCGACCCTATGTCTTTTCCAATCTTAATAGAAAACGCATCGTGTGCGGTGTCGTGGAACCGCCTTGTAACTGGGCTGCTGACCGCGATTCCAGAGGAAGTAATCGAGGTCCGGCGAATTGATGGTTTGCCCCGTTTTTCGAATTTCATTTTTAATAAACTCCACCGCATGAACGGCACATGCCCGTATTTCCACCTCTTCGGCGGACCCTGCGGGAATTAACTTTCCGGCCGCTATCCGTTCAATCAGCGATGCTTCATATATCAAAACGCCATCCATTCGCAATACGTGGGGCACAAGATTATCGGCAAAAATGGTCAGTTGATCCAGATCCTTAAAATGTCCCCATCCCCGACCGTTAAAGGCGACTGACAAATCCGCCGCAGTAATCTGTGCCCGTTTGTAGAAAGGGACTTCGATTCCGTCATAGGGTTCGACATCATTGAAATAGGGCATTTTTTTAAGTAACTGTACAAGCCGTCCGGCGGACGATGCGGCAGCCTCCACCAGGGCGGTAAAATTTCCGTTGAAGCGGTCGAGCAGGCATCGACCCAGATCATTTAAGGCCGTCGTAAAATGCTGCATCAGCTCCCGGATGATCTGATTTCCAGGATCCTGGCCGAAGATGCGGGTGCATTTTTCAACCGTGATTCGATCCAAATCTACCGCTGAAAGGCAGCCATGGCTTTTGTACACGTCATTCAATGAAGATGCAATTGAAAAATATCCGGACATTCCCGGGCGTTTGCGCAGATGCGGAAAATAGCCGGAGCCGAAATTGATGGTGTCCAGGGTCAGCAAAAAGGCAACCGTCTTTTCTTCTTTGCCGAGGTAATGGCAGCGGGGATCAAGTTCGGAGGAGACTGTCGTTTGCACCGGCAGTGATGCGGCATAAGCGGAAATCTGATCCCAGTTAATGTGAACCCGGGTCGCATTAGCGGCAACTTCCCTGCAAGCCCAGCGCACTTGTTCAAAAAGGTTCTTCACTTTTTTCTAACTTCCGATCAGCGTATCCAGCAATCCCATGCACAACCTGCGGCTTTGGCCGTCTGCATCCATCTTGGGGTTCCAGGTCGAAACGGAAACCGCTGCTATTTTTTCCGTCCGGCTCAGGTGTTTCATAACCGTCTGCAATTCTTCGGCAGACGGACCTCCGGCAGCCGGGTAATTCATTGCCGAAGCTTCAGCCGGATTTACAATATCCGTATCAATGTGAACGTATAGGGGATCATCAGGCAATGTTAAGTCCAATAAACTTTTGACATCCGGCAAATAAATAATATTTGCCGCTTCAATCAATTGCTTTTCCCCCGGATCGAGATCACGGGCATCCGTTATAACCACACGATCTTCGGCCAGCGGTTTCAGCTCCAGTGCCCTTAGCATGGTTTGCTCTCCTCTGCCGACCAACATGGCCAGCGGCATTCCGCCCAGAAAGCCGCTGAGTGTGGTTTCCCAGGTGTTAAAGTCGCCATGGGCATCAAACCATATAAGGATCGGATCAAGTCCGGCGCGTTGCAAACCGGCCAGCATACCAATGGCGGTACAGCAATCTCCGGCGATACTTATTGGCCGCTTTCCGTTTAAAATGGATTGCTGCGTAAAATCGGCCAAGGGCTTGTGAAGGGCAGACAGGCGCTGCTGCGTTTCGCCATCGGGCAAATGCGGTTTGTTGATGCGCCAATCAGATGCCGCAAGGGATTCAAGCCCGGGCAGCGGTTCATCCAGAAAAAACGGCGTCAGGATCATCTGGTTTTGCATTTAATTTCCCTTCCGATTTTTTGCTAAATATTTTTCTTTGAATTAATAATAACCATTACTTTATCGGCGATTGTGCGGGCCACTACTCCGGTTTTAGACATGGTGGAAGCCGATGTGATGGCATCCACCTCCGGTGATTCCGGTTTCCAGGAATCCAGCCGGCCGGTTGTCAGTAACACCAACTTATTTTTAGGTTGAATATTATCAATGAAAATCTCGACCCTCGGGTCCGGTCGGCCGGCCATGCATTGATTCAGAATGACAATGGCGCTGTATTGATCAACGGACTCATTGGGAAGCCATTTTACGTCCACCACCTTGATATAAAATACATTTTCAGCCAATTTTTTTTTGATTTCAGAGACCACCTCACCTTTAAACCGGCTCTTTTGGGTTACAATCAGCACCTTGCTTTTTGCCGTCGTCTTATCACCAGTTTCCATTGTATCAACGGTTTTCAGGGTGCATCCGAAAGGTGTCATCAAACAAATCATTAAAATACAGCTCCCCAATAGTCGCGCCATCATTTGGCCTTCTCCCCTTCAAACAGATTGCAGTAAACAGAGCGCGCACCCTGCATCCCGTAATGCCTAAACCGAAATTTCCCAATGCGCCTTCAGCGGACCACTGGCGCCATAAACCGGATCCATGCGCGGCAATGATACCCCGCTGATGTGGTTATCAGCCTGGGGCCTCTCACCGGCTTTGCCGTAACACATATCGGGACTTTGTCCCTGTGGGTATGCTCCGACAACTCTAAATTTGCTGCCGGCACCCAGGTTTTTGTGTGCCACACCGGCCGGAATGATGACAACATCCCCGCGCCGAACCGTTAGCGTAATCCCATTCTCACCGCCCAATTGAACTTTGGCGGAACCGCTATAGATACCCAGGACTTCATGAGCTGTGGCGTGGTAATGATGAAATCCATAGATGCCGTTGCGCCAGGAACCGTTCCAGCCGTTGGACTCAAACAGGTCTTCCAAAATCGCCGCCGGATTGCTCTGCGGCAGTGCCAGGGCACCCTGATAGACCAGAAGCGGAAGCCTCTCATTGTTGGGGAAAGAACCATCGTCTTTCAAACGTTGATGTATCACCTGTCCCGTCCGAACCACGGCCTGCAATCGATCAGCCATAGGGTCATCCGTACTGTATTTATTCATATGGCCCGCCTCCCCTCCAATTAGGATTTTTACTTGTCGGCGACAGTTTCATCAAAGCCGGGTCTTACAAAGGCTCTGGCATTCGGGAATTCAGATTCCGTTCAAAATTCAGACAGCGAGACGTGAAGGGACATCGTTCACACCATCGATCACAGTAATTGTAAATGCCGGGTATATGCTTTGGATCTGCACCATTTCTCATTAGATATGAAATTCCTCTCTAACCTTTTATATGGATTTATAGATTCTTGGCGATTTTAAAAAAACATATCATAAACCGATTTAATTGCAAAAATATAATAACTGCCGCGACAGGCAGGACAGGATAACCGCCCGGATACGATGTCATTTCCTTCTGATTCATGGATAACCGACTTCAGGGAAACTTCCCGGGGCAGGCATGCAGGATAAATGATAAGGTCGATGAGGTCTTTTTTCATAGCATGATGGACGGCATAACGTATGTCGGTAGCAGATCATCGCCAACAGTGATTGCAACCGCATTGGTGATGCCGCTGCCAACCAGCACGGAGTCAAGGCCGAAGCCATGGGCGCCGCGAATGTCGGTAGCAAGCTGGTCACCGATCATAACCATATTCCTGGTACCGCTGCGCCGCAATGCCTCCTTGAAGATGACGGCATAGGGTTTGCCGAGCCTGTCAAAGTGCAAATCACTACGTCCGGGATATCGCTGGTGAAGAGCCGCTTCGAGGATCAGGGCGATGCTACCGCCGGTAATACCGAAACCTCGATCGGATTTAGGATAGATCAAATCGGGGTTGGGTAGCACCAGGTGAACATTTTCGCCGTGATCGAGTTTGCGAATCAGTCCGGTCAAAACGGTATCCACAGTGTCAAGGAATGGGAAGCCGGATTCGTCACCGATCACCAGGACATCAAATGTCTCATGCGTGCACACCACCGTACCTCCGGCCGATTCGACGTAGCGGATGCTGTCTGCAGGACCCAGCACAACGCAGCGTGAACCTGCAAGACGGTTTTTGGCGAAGTAACCTTTTAACAAAGCGCCCGAGGTGATGATCCTGTCGGCTTCGATCGCCAGACCCATGCTTTGGAACCGTGCAGCGGCAGTGGCCGGCAATCTGGAGGCGTCATTGGTCAGGATGTAATAGGGTTTTGGGGTCCGATTGAGCTTGGCGATCAGTTCGGCGGCACCGGCAAGTATGCCGGATGAATGAACCAGGACACCGTAGGCGTCCAGTAGCAGCACCTCATAGCGGTCGATCAACGTTTCAATTTTAATTTCCGGTAGTTTATCCATTATGAACCCTCTGTACTGTGAAGGGTCTCTTTTATAAGGAAAGCAGCCACCAGAGACAGCACGGCACCCGCCAGGCAGATTAAAAACATGTTTGAAAGCCTGCTGTCGTATACTGCCCCTGGCCAGGACTCTGAGCCGTCAGCACGGCGCCGATGAGGACCTGAAAGATTGCGCCGCCTGCGAATGGGAAAAGGTTAATCGCACCGACCGCCGTTCCCGAAATGGCAATGGGAAAAAGCTCCTTGGCTATTGCGGCAATCACCGGGCCAATGGCACCGCCGGAGAAAAAAAAGCAAAAAAACAGGACGTAAAGCGCCGGCAGGGTCATTGAGTCTACATAGCAGCCCATGATACCACTGACCACTATTAATATCACACTGCAGCCGATAAGAACCGATTTTCGGCCGAACCGATTGGCCAACCAGCCCAATAACGGACTGCCGAAGATCAAGGCCAAGGCGAAGGTGGATAATACCCCACCGGCTGAGGTCTTGCTATGACCGTAAACCTGCATCAGATAGGGGCCGCCCCACAGTCCGCCGATGGCGAAAGATATGCCGATAACACAAAAAGCCCAGATGGCGGGCGGCCAGAAACGACTTGAGGTAACGACCATCTTCATGCCGCTCAGGAGGCCAATGCTTTTTGGCGTTTCTCCACGATCCGGGCTGATCGGCGGTAAATCCATCTCGGATGGCCGGTTGCGGACAAAGGCAGACACAAGGGCGGCCATCAGCAGGGTAATCCCCCCCACGGATATAAAGGTCATTCTCCAACCGATGACATTGCTGACCCATGCCAGAGGTGCGCTGGAGGACAAAGCCCCGATGCCGCCCATGGACATGAAGGCACTGCCCATGATGATAAATTGGCGTGGGGTGAACCATTCAGACAGCAGTTTGAAGTTGCAGACGAAGACGGTGGAGACGCCGATACCGACAAGGATCCGGCCCAAGATAGCCACCGGCAAACTCGGTGCAAGGCCCATTACCACAGATCCGACACCGGCCAGAATTAAGAAAACGGATACGGTTTTTCGGGGACCCCATGAATCCGCCATGAGACCGGTGGGTAACTGCATAATGGCGTAAGAGTAGAAATAAGCCGAACTCAGAACGCCCAGCAAGGTCCCGGTGATACCGAATGAGGACTGAATATCAAGGGCGATAACAGCCGGGCAGAGGCGGTGAAAAAATACCAGGACGTAGCTTAGGAAAATGAGCAGGCAGATGAGGTACCGGTATGCTATGGTTTTATCTCCTTTCAAAAGCCGATTCATGCACTTTACGTATACCGGCAATATCTTGCGAATGCTCATATCTAAAGTTAAACATCTTCGGTGCATATCGTTCTTTTTCAAAATTATCAATCATTTTCGTGGGCATGCCACTCTTTTGGACCAGGATTCCTTACTGTTGTGCAACAGCAAGCAAATATCATTAATTTAAAAGACCTGGTGTTATCTCTGTGGGAGCGGCTTTCCAGCCACGATTAAAAGATTTCGGCCTTGGGGCGACTTTCAATTGTGGCTGGAAGGCCACGCTCACGAAAAGCTGATGACAATGGTGCATCAGATTCGTCAGTGGCTAATTGTTGAGCGGAAAATGGCTGGCCACAGTTTCATCCTTGTCAATTTGGGTCAGGGTCGGCGGGGTATCGCGGCAAACGCTTCGAACATACGGGCAGCAGGTTCCAAAAACACAACCGGCCGGGAGGTTAAAAGGACTGGGCACCTCGCCTTCGATGGGGACCGTTTCTTTACGCGCCGTCGGATCCGTGATAAAGACACTGTCCGCCAGGGCTTTGGTGTAAGGATGCCGGGGTGCAACTGAAAGTTTATTGGCCGGCAAAATTTTTACTAAACTAATCGAAAAGGAGGAGAATAGAAGGCAGATAACAATAATCTGCGTCACACTTATCAGGAGACTTAAATGATGGTAAAGGCTACATTTTCTTTAGCCACACACCTTGAGGACCTGGCTTAAAACAGTTATCCCCTGAAACACTTTACTAATGCCATCCATCTTCATGGTTTTCATATTTTCGGCAAGGGACTGGTGTTTAATCTCAGTAGCGGAATATTGCTTTTTTACCGCGGTTTTAGCCTGTTCAGTACCCATAAGTAGCTCATGAAGCGCGATCCGCCCTTTATAGCCGCTGCTGTCGCATCGTTCGCACCCCACTTTCTTCATCAGCGTGAAGTCATCTGTGTAATTTTCCATCTTGTCCGATTTGAACCAGTCTGCGCCATATGCATCTACCAGCTCCGTATACTCGTCATTGCTGGGATGGTAGGATTGCTTGCAATTGTCGCAGAGCTTGAGGGTTAATCGCTGGGAGAGAATCCCCAATAAGGCATCTGAAAAGTTTAATGGATCAATCCCCATCTCTGTAAGACGAACAATAGTTTCAGGAGCGCTATTGGTATGGAGAGTGCTGAGAACTAAATGACCGGTCAAAGATGCCTGGATTGCTATTTTCGCGGTTTCAGAATCACGCATCTCTCCTATCATAATAACATCGGGATCAGCCCTTAAAAATGATCGCAGGGCATCCTGAAATGTATACCCTGCCTTGGGATTGACCTGAACCTGCCTGAGACCCGGTTGCGTGATCTCCACAGGATCTTCAACAGTCCATATTTTTCGGATAGGTGAATTAATGAAATCCAGGGCTGAGTGAAGAGTGGTTGTTTTGCCGGACCCTGTAGGGCCAACGCATAATAAAATGCCGTAAGGTTTGATGAGTATTTTTTTTAAATTTTCCAGGTTTTGCTGTGAAAAGCCCATATCTCCCAATTGATAAGTTTTGGACCCTGACAACACCCGCAACACCGCATCTTCATTATCGCCTACGGTAGGTGTGATTTCAACCCGGTATTCGACCTTGTTATTTTTAACCGAGAGAAGTATTTTACCGCTTTGGGGCTTGCGATGCTCGGTAATATCAAGGCCTGAAATGATTTTTAATCTTGATATGAGTGGCTTTTTATACATGGATGGAATACGGTGTGCCACTTTACAAAATCCTTCGGTGCGATAACGGATAGTCAACAAACTATTACGTGTTCCAGGTTCAAAATGAATGTCCGATGCGTTTTTCTCATAGGCATCTATTAATATCTGATTACACAGCCTGACTATTTGAGAATCGCTTTCATTTAAAACAGGATCTTCGGGTTCATCTTCTTCAGTAACCACAGCGCTTTCTTCACTATCACGTGTAATGAGTTTTACGATATCCTCTTGTTCCGGAATATAGCGTTTCGTGGCCGCCGCTATATCATTGGACGTGGCTACAACCAACTCAAGTTTTTGATTGGTGGAAAACCTTATAATGTTGGGAATTGATGAGTCCGTTGGATTAGACGTGGCTACCAAAAGTCGGTTATCGGTATATTCTATTGGAAAAATACCCAACTTACGTATTAAATATCCAGGCAATGCATCTATGGCTTTTTGGTGCGGTGTAATATTTTCCAAAGATACAAACTTCATGCAAAATTTTGTAGAAAGGGCCGAAAGGAGCTGATCTTCAGATATAAATCCGCACTCAACAAGTAACTGACCGATCTTCTGTTTTCTGCCCGAGTGCTGCTTGGCAAGGGCCTCATCAACTTGCTGCCTTGTAACCAGGCCTTCTGCAACTAAAATATCACCCACTCTGGTATTGGGCGGAATGGCATCGCTTTTGTATGATCTTTGAAGCGCCGCTTCGACATCGTTGGCAGATATTTTACCTTGCTCAGATATTATTTCGCCAACCCGGCGCGATTTCAGCAATTGCTGTTTTACAAGGGTATTTAGAATATCAGAACTGCGAATCAACCCCTTTTTCTCCAAAATTTCACATAAGCGGCTGTGTTGACTGCGTAACATTATCCCGTCGAACACGAAAAATATGAGCTTAGGTGGAGTATGGCTACCAATAGATCGCGCAAAAAAACCTGTCTGAAATTTCTGATCTCCAACAAGCCGTATTTGAAAATGCTTTCCTGATACCGTCTCCACTTCTTGCAACGACTCTGTATTCTCCGGAAAATCTTTATCCAATGAATATGCAACCTGATCAAAATCATCGCTAAAAAAGATGCAGCAGATTTCGGAAAGCGGTAATTTGGATATTTCTCCATTCTTATCAAGAAGTATGTCGATCTCCCCATCATCCGGCCTGAATGACCCTATAAGGGAGGCTTCCACCTTCTGCCCATCCACCAATTCAAGAATCAGTTTTTGTGCCACAACAGTTCCCTATTCAATTAATTCACTGTTTATAAAAGTATCCAGCACATAATCATTTTCCCTTTCCAAACGCAAAAATATTCTTTAGGGTTGAACTCATTAAATTTATTCAGAACGCCTGACATATACAGGTATTTTCAAACACATACATGATTGGCTGGAAGTCCAACTTTACTGTGAGGCTTTTATTTTCAATAGTTCAGCAACGCTCAAAGCATGGTCAGCAAAATTTGCAGCCATAAAAGGGGTGGTTGACCGTCCATGGCGATGAGTCAGCATTGTGTTAGGCTGACAAAAATGATAGTACCCAGGAGATTGCGCCTGGGGGATCATATGGTTTTCTTGACACTTTGAAAACCAGTAGAGTCGAGGATGGGCGCGGTCGCGTAAAGCCCCGTTTCCCATCCCACTCATCAAACCGGCCGTGCGGAGCTACCGCATCCGGCTCTCCGACTGATTTCTCCGTAAGAGGATACTCTGAATACCGATCCAATCCTCCTTACATATGCGGTTGCTTTGCTTGAAACCGTATGTGTAAATACAACAGTGTACGCTTCAAAGTAGGTATCGGGCTTGGAGAATTCTTATGTGAAAAGATTAACCAATCCAAGCGAAGTCAACTCTTCTTATCAATTTTCAATCCTCAATGAACATTACCTTAATCTTTAATCATACAGATCTTAAAATAAATTAACGGCATCTTTTCAGTGTGATAAATCTGATGGCTTGTCATCCACTCATATATCGGTATACATGGAAAAATCTTTAGTGCGGGAAAAAAAAATACGTATGTCCGGGGCCATCCAGAACATGTGAACATTTGGTTTGGCTCAAAGGCTTGTGTTTAGGACCAACCTCTATCGATAAAAAATTCTTAACGACCGCCTGTATAGGGATAGATTAAAATCCTATTAATTTGCAGTCATGCTCACATCGCAACCGGGTGATATTTTATTCAATCATAATACTCGAGCCCCAGATGCGTAATCAATTCTTCTCCCTTTAAATGCCGCAGCGTATTTTTCAGCTTTTTCAGCTGGATAAATAGATCGTGCTCCGGATACAGCCCTTCAGCAACCATAGGGCTTTTATAATAAAATGAAAGCCATTCTTGAATTCCGCTCATACTGGCGCGTGCCGCCAAATCCATAAACAGGGCCAGATCCAGCACGAGAGGCGCTGCCAGAATACTATCCCGGCAGAGGAAATCCAGTTTTACCTGCATCGGATATCCAAGCCAGCCGAAAATATCGATGTTATCCCAGCCTTCCTTGTTATCCCCTCTGGGCGGATAATAATTTATTCTGACTTTATGGTATAAATCCCTGTATAAATCCGGGTACAAATCCGGCTGTAAAATGTATTCCAGTGCACCCAGTTTACTCACTTCCTTCGATTTAAAGGACATGGGCTCATCTAAAACTTCACCATCGCGGTTGCCGAGAATATTGGTGGAAAACCATCCGGCGACCCCCAACATACGTGCTTTGAATGCAGGGGCAAGGACCGTCTTCATTAAGGTTTGGCCGGTTTTAAAATCCTTTCCGCTGACAGGCACCTTATTTTTTTTTGCGAGCTCGAGCAATGCCGGTATATCAACCGTTAAGTTGGGGGCTCCGTTGCCGAATGGGACGCCCTCGCTGAGGGCCGCGTATGCATATATCATGCTCGGTGAAATGGCGGGATCATTTTCCCGTAGGCCTTTTTCAAATTTTTCAACTGAGCGGTGCACGGGCTGCGGTTGAATATAAACCTCCGTGCTGCCGCACCAAATCATGACCAGACGAGTTAGCCGGTGATTCGCCTTAAAATCCTGTAAATCTTTGCGAAGCTGATCGGCAAGATCCATTTTGGTCTTGCCTTTTTTAATGTGAGTCCCTTTGAGACGTTTCACATAGCTCTGATCAAAAACGGCCGGCATCGGCTTCACACTTTCCAATTCGGTTTTGAGGCCGTCAAGAGTTTGTCTGTCTAATACACCGGCTGAGACAGCCGCCGCATACATGTCATCTTCGAATATATCCCAACCCCCGAATACGAGATTCTCAAGTCCGGAAAGTGGCACAAAATCCCTGATCATGGGAATCCGCTTATCCGTTCGTTTGCCGAGTCTGATGGTGCCCATTTGCGTCAAGGAGCCGATCGGGTTTCCCAAACCTTTGCGAACCGCGTAAATACCGGCAACAAAGGTCGTTGCGACCGCTCCCATGCCCGGGGTCAATACACCGAGTTTCCCATTCGCCGGTTGGATCTCAATACCTTTCTTCATCGGTTTATTCCTTTCTAGGTTGAGCGTTTCAGGCCTGCCCTGGCCTCCGGCTCGTAGCCTACGCCTCGGAGAGCGCGGCTGCTTTGAATACGCTTGGGTGACGTTAACCCTCTGTGCCCCTTGGAATAAAGGCATTCACATCTGATCCAGGTCTGGGTCAGGGGTTCATCGTTCCGGGTTGAAAAAAATAGACAGCTCGGATCAAAAGAAATGCCTTTATTGCAGTTTTTTTTTGTTGAGTCAATCGAACGATGCGATTTTTGGCTATAAGCCGACATCAATGCCCTTGACCGCAACAAAAACTTCGGCAAACAAAAAGATGGCGGCTCAGATATTTAAAAAGATATGATACTGAAATCGGGAATTCTTCTTGACAAGTGATGGCATTTATTCTTAAAAAATTCGGTATCTGACTTTTATGTGAAAGGATCTAAACAATGCACATGGCCGATGCTTTGATATCTCCTGCCGTAGGCGGCACTATGTGGGCGGCTTCTGCCGGTCTGATTGGATATTGCTCCAAAAAGCTTAAAGATGATTTGGATGATGCCAGAATTCCCCTGATGGGGGTGGTGGGGGCATTTATTTTCGCCGCCCAGATGATCAATTTTACCATCCCCGGCACCGGTTCCAGCGGACATCTTGGGGGTGGTATGATTCTGGCCATCCTGCTCGGGCCTTATGCAGGTTTTCTGACGATGGCCTCAGTGCTGGCTGTTCAAGCACTGTTTTTCGCAGATGGCGGTCTGATGGCGCTGGGGTGCAACATCTTTAATCTTGGATTTTTCCCATGTTTTGTCGCCTATCCGCTTATTTATAAAAATATTGCCGGCACCACGCCGAGCGAGAGGCGTTTGTTTGCAGCGGCCATTATTTCCGCCATTGTCGGACTTCAACTGGGGGCTTTCAGCGTCGTGCTTCAAACCCTTTTTTCCGGCGTAACAGAGCTGTCCTTCATCACTTTTGTGCTGATGATGCAACCTATTCATCTCGCCATCGGCCTTGTTGAAGGCCTGGCAACTTCAGCCGTGGTGATTTTTGTCTGGAAGGCGCGACCGGACATAATTAAAGCGGTGAGTACGGTAGCGCCCGGCGGGAACCGTTCCCTGCGGAAAGTGATCATCGGATTTCTGGCGGCAGCAGTGGTGACCGGCGGCGTATTGAGTTGGTTTGCGTCTTCAAATCCGGACGGCCTGGAGTGGGCCATGTTTAAAACCATTGGCACAGATAATTTGGACACGCCCCAGACGGAGATGCACGCCACGCTGGCCCATGTGCAGGAGAAAACGGCCTTGCTACCGGATTATGGCTTTCAATCAAAAAATCCCGAGCCGGCAGAGGCACCCAAACCCGAACCGGCTATGGATACGGGCAAGACTGTTTCAGGCCTGGTCGGCGGTGTGCTCACCTTGCTCCTGGCCGGGCTGCTCGGATTTGCACTCAAGCGTCGTAAAAAAAAATATTGAACCTAAAGGATAACGCCAGCGTTTTCTGATAGGCGTTCACAGGTTATTGTTTATAGACCCTACCGCAGGGGCATAACAAAGTAATACCGCTGCCCAAATCGTATTGCTGTTGAAATGGCCAAGCTCGATAAACATTTTTTTGACATCGGTTACATGGACACGCTGTCCGCTCAGCAGACGCCGATTCATCAGCTGGACCCGCGTGCTAAACTGATAACCAGCCTTGTGTTTATCACGATTGTGATTTCTTTCGGCAAATATGAGATTTCGGGGCTCATCCCATATTTTGTGTATCCGGTGTTTTTGGGTGCCATGGGTAATATTCCGCCTGTCTACCTGTTGAAAAAATTACTGCTGGTATCTCCTTTTGCCGTTATGATCGGCATATTCAACCCGCTCTTGGACCGTGATATCCTTGTCAACCTGTGGGGAAGCGGCATATCCGGCGGTTGGGTTTCGTTTGTGTCAATTCTGATCCGGTTTGTCCTGACGGTAGGGGTTGCCCTGACCTTGATTGCGGTGACCGGTTTCAACGCTGTTTGCATGGCACTGGATAGATTGGGCACGCCCAGAGTCTTCGTGGTGCAGTTGCTGTTTCTTTACCGATATCTGTTTGTCCTTGTGGATGAGGCCGCCCGGATGGTTCGTGCCAGATCTCTGCGGACTTTTGAAGGAGGCGGTTCAGGAATTAAGGCATACGGTCCTTTGGTGGGTCATTTACTGCTGCGCACCATAGACCGTGCCCAGCGCATTTATCGGGCGATGTGCTGCCGAGGGTTTGACGGCGAAATCCGAATTGTGAAACCCTTAAGATTCGGTCCCATGGAGATCGGATTTACGGTCGGGTGGTCGGCCCTGTTTATCCTTATGCGGGTTTACAATGTTCCCGCCTCGATGGGCAGCATTATTATGGAGTTTTTCAAATGAGCCATCACATTGTTGAGGCCCGGGATCTGCATTACATTTACGCCGATGGCACCCCGGGTATCAGGGGTGTATCTTTTCGCATTACCCATGGCGAGTCAATTGCCATTGTCGGAGAAAATGGTGCCGGCAAATCCACGCTGCTATTGCATTTAAACGGCTATCTTCTGCCAACCCAGGGAACCCTAAGAATAGGCGATTATCCGTTGACCAAAAAAAATTTAAGGGCTGTGAGGCGCACGGTCGGCATGGTCTTTCAGGACCCGGATGACCAGTTGTTTATGCCCACGGTCTTCGATGATGTGGCCTTCGGTCCATTGAATCTGGGCCTGCCGGTGGAAGAAGTGGAAACAGTCGTCATGCAGGCGCTTAATACTATGGGGGTGCCTCACTTGAAGGATCGGCCGCCGTATAAACTTTCCGGCGGTGAAAAGAGATCTGTGGCCATCGCATCGGTGCTTTCGATGTCACCCAACATCCTGGTAATGGATGAACCCACTTCAGGGCTTGACCCCAGGGCCCGGCGCCGGCTGATCGAGCAGCTTAAATCATTTGACCACACCAAAATTATTGCCAGCCATGATTTGGACATGGCGGTGGATGTCTGCGAAAGAACCATCGTGATTCACCAGGGCGGAGTTACGGCTGACGGACCCACGCTGGCGCTGTTGCAGGATCAGGTACTTCTCGAAAAGAGCGGCTTGGAAAAACCCCTGCAAATGCAGAATTGTCCTTTGTGCGGACAAGGCAAGCCACAACTGGACAAGCCGGGATTGACTATTGAAGATTGAAAATATTCAATTCAAGGGTATGCTATTTGGGTAATTCAACCCGGTGAAAGCCTATGGAAACACGGCATCCATGGCCACCTGGCCGACAATGCGATGGTCCCGATGCCAGAGATAGCAGCGATAGGGATCTGAAGTTACCAGCGTCTGCGGTCGCTGGCGCCTTTATCGCCATTGGTGCAAATAACATATACAACCTCTCTGGCTTCATTTGTCCAACGCGCCACTGTTCCGGAGACACCGAATTCTGCGTCATCCGGGTGAGCGGCAAGAACCATCACATCGCAAGTCTGTGTCACAGAAAACCTCCCGACTTTCAAATATGGCCGAAAAAAAGACTGTCCGGATAAATTTTCCCTGGTTCATCACCTCCGGTTCATGATCATCCACACGATGCTTGCGCAGACACCAGGCACTCGTCTTCATAAGAGTGGTGCCGTATGGCTGTTTCATATTCCTTGAGTATTGCTGCTGCAACATTGGACCAGCTGTACGCGAGGACGGCTTTGCGGATCTCATCGGCCTGCGGCAGTGCAGAATTTCTGATAATCGACTGAATTCCCTTGGCCAGGGACCGGGGTAAGGTATCGCTGACGACCTGCCCGGCCTGACTTTGCCGTATCAGAGTTTCCATAGCTCCCACAGGGGTGGAGACCACCGGCCGGCCGCAGGCCAAAGCTTCCAATCCGACCAGACCGAAGCTTTCGTAATGGGAGGCCATCACCAAAACATCCGCCGAACTATAATACAGCGGCAAATACTTTTGCTCAATTCGTCCCGCAAATATTACCTCATCTTCAATCCCCAAATTTGCGGCCTTTTGCCTCAGGAATTGTGACTCGGGCGCTTGATTACCATCGCCGCCGACGATGATCAATCGAAGTCGCCGATGGTCGCGAACATGGATCATTGCCTCCAGAAGCCTGTCGATGCCTTTTAACGGCTCGAACCGGCCGACATTAAGAAGGATAATGTCATCGCGGGCAAAACCCAGCTGTTTGCGGGCTGCCTGCTTTGGCCGAGGTCTGAAAAGATCCAGGTTGACACCGCACGGCACGACGCCGATTTTCTGCTCGCTAACGCTATAGTAACGCACCAGGCTATTTTTCTCCCGGTCAGTTGGGGCTATAATGCGATGGCAGGTTTCTACGAGTTCTTTTTCGGCGGCAACGCGAATCTCGGGTTCCGGCCGGCCCACACCCGTTCGGTTTTTCACCTCACCGAGGGTATGCAGCATGACGAGGTGCGGGATATTCCAAAGCTCCTGTACCCAACTCCCCAATCGGCCGGACAGCCAGTAATGACTGTGGATAAGATCATACTCGATGCCTTCGTGAAACCTGAAATCCTCCATCGATTTAAAAAAATCGGGTAAATACGGGTATAGCGCCAGTCTGGAGAGATTGCCGTTATTCGGAATGCCGAGATGAACCAACCGCACGTTCTCAAAAAGATCCATAACCGGTTGATGGCCGCCATTGTGGAGGCGGGTGAAAATATCGATCCAATGACCGCGCCTTCCAAGTTCACGGGCGAGCTCCCGGATGTAAACGCTCATGCCGCCGGTATCATTCGTTCCCAATTCTCCGATGGGGTTGGAATGGATGCTGAGCATTGCAATTCTTAACTTTTTATTTTCCACCTTTTTGTCCTCGCTGTCATGATTCACACGTCAAATTGATATCACAGTAACTCAATCAGACATCGGTATAGCTGAATTGGCTGTCCCCCCAAACGCTTTTTATATACTTCCGCGCCTTTCAGAAAATCGTAGGTTTTTTGGCCGGATTGAATGCTTTCTTTAATGCTGAGCACTTTGCTCAGCAATCCCACGCTCAACGACCCAAAACGTTTATCATAGCCATTGTTGTAAAGATACATGGTCGCGTGATAATTAAAACACAAGGTCGCAGCGATGGGTCTCTCATCAAGTTCGAGGAAAAAAAGTTTTAAAATGCGAGCCTCTTTCAGGGTCTCTGCCAACTCCTTGAAAAACGAAACCATGCGATCGTTCATAAATTCAGCTTTATCGGATCGATAGGATCTGAACAGTTCGAGAAATGCTTCCATTTCTTTTTTTATCGAGGAAGCATCCTCGACCAGCCGGTAGCTTATTTGGCCGGCCTCATACAAGCGCCTGAGTTTGCGTCTGATTTCATGGCGTTCTTTGCCGCTTAAAATGGTGAGATAGTCGTCCCAACTGCCCGGCAGCGCCAGCTCATATGACATGTCATTGCCTTCGTATGAAATCCTGCAGCCGGTCTTCTCAGCTACCGGTAATAACTGCGTCATGACCGACGAATCCTGACGAACCGGCAGCAGTTCCAGCCGCTTGACCCCATTATGCTTTAAATGATTTAGCAGGCTGCGATAAAATTCTGCGGATTTCTGCGGGGCGACGATAAAGTCCAGATTATCGCACACATTCTCATCTCCAATGAGCCGGACCGTATCGTCGCTTCTCTGAAGCGGTGCAATGCCGATGATACGGCCCTCATGACGAACAGACAAGAGATAAAGCGCTCCTCTTCGCCCAAAATTATCCCACCAGGGTTTTAACCAGACCGGCAATACAAATAGACAATTCCATGGCAAAAGGCTGCCGGCCCGCTGCCAGTGCACGAAAATACTGTCCAAGGTCTCAGATTCAACCGTGTATGGCTTTTCGTAAGTGTTCACAGGTTCAAAAGTTCAGGGTTCAAGGGTTTTGGGATTCAAAGCTCGCCGCTCATTTTTTCAACCGCATCCTAAGGTTCTAAATAGACCGTGTTGCCGGTTTTCGCGGCTTGCGACAAGGCATCCAGCACGCGCATATTGGCGATACTATCATCCGGCGTATAATCCAGCGCTGTCCGGCCGAGGACCGCATCTGCAAAATGCTCAACCATTATCTGGTATTCGTCCGCTCCCGAAATAACGTGTTCTTTGCCCACTTCTTCATCTTTTTTTCGCAGCGTGTAAGCGGCATCCTTTTCCCAGGGGATAAAGGCATCGTGGGGGAGATCGATGGCACCGTCGCTTCCGACGACGGTATAGGTTTGCTGCAGAGCCGAAATAAAACTGGCTTCCAACGTCGCCAATTTTTCCCCTGCAAACCGCAGCGTGCCGACCAATTGCATGTCGACGCCGGCGGGATGATATACGGCCTGTGCCTGAACTGCCGTTGGCTCAGCGCCCATGAACCATCGCGCCACACTCACGCTGTAGCAGCCGACATCCAGCAGGGCGCCACCGCCCATATCCGCTTGCAGGCGCGCATTACCGCCGCTTTGCAACATATCGTCGTCCATATGATAGCAGAATGCCGATCGCACCAGGCAGGGTTTGCCGATCTCACCTTGGTTCACTATCTGCTTTATGTGCCGACTGCGGGGATGAAAACGGTACATAAACGCTTCCATCAGCAGCAAACCGGTCTCTTTCGCCCGAGCCGCCATCTCACGGGCCTCTTCGACATTGCAGGCCAGCGGCTTTTCACACAACACATGCTTGCCGGCGGACAAAGCTTTTAACGTCCAGGGAAGGTGCATATGATTCGGCAGCGGCACATAGACGGCATCGACCGCCGGATCTGCCAGCAGCGCCTCATAGCCGTCATACAGATTGCTAATACCGTTTTTAGCTGCGACTTCTTCAGCGTCAGCCGGCGACCGCGTAGCAAGGGCATGGACCCAGCCATTGCGGGATTTTTGAAGGGCCCCGATGACGCACTTGCGTGCAATTGTTGCATTGCCGAGGATTCCCCAGCTAACCCGATCCGTCATTTACCACCTCCACGGTGCCCCCGTCAGTCATCGATCGGGCGGCAGCTTCCAGAATTGTCACCACTTTGACCGAATCGCTCAGGGGGGCGGCAATCGGTTCCCCCAACAACAGGTGATCGGCCAAATTGCTGTGAAACCGATAGTGATCGCGATCGGGAATTGCCGGTTTTATGCGGATGACGTCACCGCTGTGATGGCGACGGAATACCGTTAAATCTGGCACCATTTCCGTGGCGGGGATGTCATGGCGCCGGTAATAATGATCAGGATCGAATTCATGGGAAGTCACATCACGCCAATTTCCGACAATGGCGCCTTCGGTACCGAGCAGAAACCATTTGGGTTTGCGTGCCGCCGCGATATCGGAATGCATGAACTCGGCTTCTTTTCCTCCGGAAAACCGGACCTGAATTCGCTCTTGATCGGCATTCGTCACATCTTGCCACACGCGCTTGTGCCGGGTTGCAACGACCGCCTCCACTCGCTCAGGCATCAAACTTACGGTCCAGTCCAAATAATGGGCCCCCCAGTCATACGATGTTCCACCTGATACTGGTGCGTGCGAATGCCAGTATCCGCAGGGATGCTGAAAACCACCGACAAATGATTCCATGTAAAATAGATCTCCGATCAACCCATCGGCCAGGCTCTGCTTAATCGCCAAATAATCGGCATCCCAGCGACGGTTTTGATGGCAGCTCAAATGAACACCATGCTGCGCTGCCATCTCCTTCAAGGCGTCGGTTTCGCGGCAGTTCAGGGCCAAAGGCTTTTCGCAGACCACATGTTTGCCAGCGCTCATCATTTGCAGACACAACCGCGCATGGCTATCGGGCGGGGTCGCCACAATCACAAGGTCCACACCCGCAGCGTCGGCGAACACCTCGGCTGATTCATAAATCTGAACACCCGGAAAATCGCACCGTGCCCGATTGCGTTGATCCGGATTCAAATCGCAAACAGCGCGCAAGGCTAAGCCCGGCGTCTTTTCGGCGCCCATACCGTGGGTACGGCCGACGGAGGGCGCATACCCCAATATGCCGACGCCTAAAGGATTCTCCCCCATCCGGCGACCAGCGAGCTGATGCAGCAGGCGGTATAATATTCGTTGCAAGGCGAGATCGGAATAGGCCTGCAAGGAGGTGCAAGCAACATTGCCCTGGCCCACCCTTCGATACGTCAGGACAGACCTGTGGCTGTATCGCCAGTCGGCGTAAAGAATCGTCTCGGTTTCCTGGGCTGTTTTGCGAAGCGCATGATAGCGACCTTGCAGATACACAGCGTCCGGCAATCGCGCCGCCAGGGGATGCTCGGCATTTTCAAAAAGGACCCGCAATTCAGTGGCCGGTCCTAACGGATCCTGCTGAACACCGAAAATTTTCGGCAATGGGTGCTCGGACAAATTGACAAACGTTAGCCACCCTCCGCCGGCGATGACAAACTGGGTCAGGCGATCGATCGTGGTGTCCGAATGCCGGGCGTTACAGGTGATGACGATATCATAAGAACTCAGGTCGTGGGGCAGCTGCGGTAGCTCCGAAAGCCGGATATGCGGTATGGATCTGAGATAAGTAAAAAAAGAGCTTAAAGACACATCTTCCGCTTCTTTGATAAATAGAATAGATATCGATAGGTTATTAATCATGCCGTATAACCTTGCCCTGCCTTTCTGATTGTTTGATGCCTAGTAGGTTTTGCCTTAAATGAGCGAAAAAGCCCATTTAGGCGTTGATGGTTGTCTGTTATTCGATATTAGAGTGTGATGATTCCTTCATTTTATAATTTAATTATAGATGAAACATGAGAATGGATTTTGTTCCTCTAAAACGATTAACCAATAACCAATAACTAATAACTCCCAACTGGTTTTTAACTCAACTAGGGTTCTGCTGCTATTCTCCCAATCGCCACCGTGAGCCGTTTTGGGCATCCTCCACTGTTATGTTTACCGAATGAAGGACATCACGGATCGCGTCGGCTTCGGTCCACCGCTGATTTGCTCTGAATTTCTGTCGCAATTCGAGTAGGGCTTCCACCAGCGGTGTCAGGCACTCGGCCTGGTTTGCGGGAGAAGAGGCCAGCGCGTTGCCCGTCAGGACAATGAGATCGCGGAGCGTATCCCGGGCCTGGGCAATAAATTCGTCACTTTCAAGACCCTGTTGGGCTTGCCAAATCTTACGATCCAGCTCCAGCAGGGCATTGGTTGAGATTTTGGGGTCGTGTTCCTCAAGACCCATATGAAAGCGATCCGCCAGTGAATGAATTTTATCCCAAAACGAGTCGGGGGCACGGGCGGCGTCTTTTTGCGGCGTTCGGGTCTCGGCCGGATCAGGACGCCAGCCGGAATCCGCATCCCCTCCTCGCAAAACATCCAAAGGAAAACGATCACCAGAGTTGAAAGATAATTCTCTGTCCGAACTCCGCAGTGTGACCCGGCCGATACCTTTGATCATTGCTTGATCTTTTTCAAAATCCAGAATACAGGCTGTATGCTCGTCCAATCCAAGCACAGGCACCTTTGCCGGAATGAGGGATTCGAGCCTGCGAAAGCGCGGTTCGCCCATGAAACAAAAGCGCGTATCATGGGTGCCGCCTTCGGCATTGTTCCAGTGGGGAATCACGACCAGATCAAAACCGAATTGCCCGAGAATGTCCATGCCGTCCACCCAGTGCAGGTTTTGACCGACTCGGTAAATTTCATATACCGGCAGGGTGAAGCGCCCGACAGTCAGGGCTGCGGCGCTGGCGGCCACCAGGCATCCGCCGTTTGTGACGCATTGAGTTAATATTTCCGGTATCGGAGATTCTTTCAACTGACGCACCGCATAGGTCGGACTGCCCGGCCCGATGAGAATATAGTTGGAATTCCGCAAGATCTGAAACGCCTGCTGCGCGTCAAAATCTGTGGTCGCTTCGTAGGATTTAAATGAGGATATGGACATCGGCTGCTGAACATGAATTCGGAAATATTCTAAGGCCTTGCGGGATATCTGATCCACATTCAGTTGAAAACCGGCCGGCGTGTCCAGAAAGGCCGCCTGGGGAGAGTCCGGCAACTGGTTCAAAAGGCCTTTGTGAACCTCGACCATTGTGGCGGTCAGCTCCCCTGATCCCATCAGAACGATTTTTCCCTTTTTAGGCGACATTTGAAAACCTGTATGGGTTATACTACCGAACAAAATTATTTATGAATGGTTTTTTGAAATTACATCGCGCAATATCCCAGCTTGGCCGCATAATGCGGTTTTCCGACCCCCCCCCGTTGAAATATATTATTGAAATAATAATGCATAAATAAATTATGGCAAATCAGCCGTCTCAATCGACCCTTATCGGGTTTTATCTGGCAACATGTTGTAAGAAAATGAATTCATACAAGCTATTAAGAAATTTCAAATAACATTTTATCGGATAAAGGCTGCTATGTACTTATAATTGTCTCACCGCTTTATCCAGGGTAAATTCTTGTTCCGCCTCAAATTCTTCAACATGGCGGCTGTGATACAGCGTGATCTTGCCTTTACCATAAACCCGCCAATCATCATGCGAGGCATCCTTGAGCGCACCGGTTTCCTCATCAATGCCGACCAGAACGATGTCCGGGAGCTGCTGTTTCAGCTGGGGAACCCAGTCTTTGCCGTACGTGTTGTGGTGGGGTAAAATACAGATGTACTCCACCAGGTTTAATCCTTTCACCACCTGTGAGGAGACCGGGTCATAATAGTACTCACAAAGCACCATCGCACCGGCACTGCTGCCGGCAATCACCGCCCCCGCCAGATAGGCGGTTAACATCGCCTGCCAACTGGGGCTGCCGTTTAAGGCTTGACCCAGGTAGTGGGGAAACCCTCCTAGAAGATAGATTAATCTTGATTTTGCCAGGGCCGCCACTATCTCGGGGTCATTCGCGGATGCGCTGTTGATCAGGGGCAAAACCGAAACATTGGTTGCGCCCAGCCCCTGAAACCAGTCGACACCCTTCCGTCCGGCTTGCTGGTGATTATTATCCGAAGCCGCGGCCGCAGGGATGATGCTTATCGGCACATCGGGTCCGCCCGCCCGCATCATTGCCTGCCTGTCGGGATCTGCCATCCGGCCGCCGAATTCAGCGCCGCCTTCCAGTAATATAAAGCCCATGCCAATCAATAAATCCTATCCCGTATTTACATTTTTCTGCCGACTCAACAAACAGTCGAGTTCCCGCCTTAACTGCTTTGCATTGGCAAACCAGATACCATGCATGCCGAGCGATTGGGCGGCCTCGACATGGCCGATGGTGTCGTCGATAAACACAGCCTCGCACGGTGAAGTCCCCAATCTTCTCAGGGTCGAATGGTATACCGCCGGCTGCGGCTTTACTATGCCTTCGTCACCGGAGCAATAGATCACATTAAACAGGTCAAGGATTCCCCAGTCAGACAACCAGTCGGCCAAACCCGGCGGTGAGTTGGAGAGGACAGCCAGTTTATATCGGCCGTGCAGGCGCCGGATTAAGTTCAATACACCCTTGTCGATTGACTCATCGGCATGGTAGCGCTTGCGAAAATCATCAATTTTATCAGGCGATTCAAGCCCTAACGCGGGTCCGATTCTATGCCAGAATTCTTTGGCTGAACTGCGGCCGATCAATGCATCCCGCCAGGCCTGACTTTCGAACATAATTTGGTTGATGGTTTCGGGCACCAATCCCAGGTCTTCCTCGTAGGCTCGAAACAAGGCGTTCGGTTTTTGGGAGGAGATAACCCTGCCGAAATCAAAAATGACTGCTTTAATCAGAGGAAATTCTGCCAATGGTCTTCTCCTATTAGGCCCTTAGCGGCCTTTATCTGACAACACGCTGTCAGAAAATTGAGGTTTCAGGTTTCAGGTGCCAGGTGTCAGGGAACGGAGATATTAGATGCTGACACCTGACACCTGACACCCGAAACCCATACAAATTATCGGCGTGTTTGCTGCCCTTCAGGGGCCACTTTTTCCGAGCGTAGTCTCGGAAAAAGCTTAGTTCACTTTAGGCATTCGTTTATTCCTCTATATAAATCTGTTATAATAAGGTGCTGAAGCAGAGATAAATATGACGAAATAGAATCAGACACTTTTTAAATACTCTCGAACCATCAGTGCGGCCGTGCTCCCCTCTCCGGCAGCGCTGACAACCTGTTTGGTGCTCGTATCGCGCACATCTCCGGCAGCAAAGATACCGGGAACACTGGTTTCCAGCAATAACGGATCGCGGTCTGCGAAGCCGGTCGGCCGATGATTGCCGTGCAATATAGCATGGCCGGTCACAATAAAGCCCCAACGATCCAATAAAATATTGCTGTTTTCAATAAATCCTGTATTGGGGACGAGACCGATGAAAATGAAAGCCCCGTCCATTTGAAGATTTTCTTCGGCACCTGTCTGGTTATTAAATACTCTCAGCTGGGTTAATTTTGAATCCTGGCCGCTAAATTCTTTAACTTCGGTAAACCAGCGGACTTCGATCTTTGGATGCGATAACACTTTTTCCTGAATGACGGCGGTCGCATTGAATTTGCCTTTTCGAACCAAAATCGTCACCTGAGCGGCAAATTTGGTCAGCAGGAGGCTTTCCTCAGTGGCACTGTTGCCCCCGCCGATGACCGCAACACGCTTGCCTTTGTAAAAGGGGCCGTCGCAGGTGGCACAAAAATGGACACCGGCACCCAGATAATCCGTCTCACCCTGGACATTTAAGCGTTTGTAGCGGCTGCCCGTGGCAATCAGCAGGGCGTTGGCACTGTATTCGCTGCCATCATTGGTTTTCACACAGTGATAGTTATCATGCTGATGGATGGCGGTAACCTCTTGCGCCTGCAGCAGCTCTGCGTCGAAACGCTCAACCTGCTGACGCAAGCGCTGCGAGAATTCAATGCCGGCCACCCCTTCGGGAAACCCGGGCATGTTGTCCAGTTTTTCCGTGCCGGCCGCTTGGCCGCCAAATGCAGCGCGCTCAATGACCAGCGTATCGATGGCCTCACGCGCCGTGTACAATGCGGCGGTCAGGCCGGCGGGCCCCCCGCCTAATATTATCAGATCGTAATGGCTCCGGCTGGCTTTGGTCCGCAATCCCAGCTTTGCCGCCAATTCGGCGTTGGTGGGCTCAACCAGGAAGGTGTCGTCTGGGAAAACGATGGTGGGGATAATCCGCTTGCCGTCGTTCTTTCGGATGACAAGCTCTTCAGCTTGCGGGTCTTCCTCGATATCCACCCAATTGTACGGAATCTGATGCTCACCTAAAAATTGTTTGCTGCGCCGACAATCCGGGCACCAGTACGCCCCGTAAACGGTAATATCATTTTTTGACATGGCTAATCTCCTTAATCATACTGAACCCCGGTATCGCTTTCCCTCCGGCTTTGCAACCTTAGGATGGAGTTGAGCAATTTTTGTTATAAACGTATTTTACCGATCGTTTGTGGAACCGAAAACAGCAACGCATGAAAAGAGGTTTTGGCAACACTGGATAAATATGGAGATCAATCGTGAAAGTGTCAAACCCAAATTATGCGGAATAAAAAGGAATTTGACATCCGCAAAATATGAATGATAGTTAGCATAGGCTTTAGCAATTACATTTGTGCATTTTGTGACAAAACATTTTCGCCACCAAGACACTAAAACACAAATATATGTCGAGCTGTTCAGGGTTCAACGTTCCGGGTTGAAAAACATCCAACCAACTCCTGTCAAAGGGATCCTGTCTTCATCGTTTTTATAACGCCGTTTCACCCGATGGCTGGGTTCTGGTATTCCGGATCCTGATCGCTATTGTAAGAAGTTTCCAACATTTGTAACCTTTGAACCCTGAACCTCTGAACTCTGAACGGTAGGCAAACACTTTTGCTTTGTGTATCTGTGCCTTCGTGGCCACTATCCACTTTATCCGGGATAAGAAATTGGGGGGAAAAAATGGTAAACCTAGTCAAAGATGACAGCATTCAAATGGAAAAACTTGAATTGGGACCTTTCGGCACCAATGCCTATATCCTGACCTGCCGGCAAACCGGTGCCAGCGTGCTGGTGGATGCACCGGGCGAAGCAGGCAGAATATTGGCGCAGCTGAAAGGAACCGATCCCAAATACATTCTAATGACCCACAATCACATGGACCATACCGGCGCACTGGCCGAAGTAAAGTCCGCCCTGAACATCCCGATTGCCGCGCATTGCGACGATGCCGGCAATTTGCCGCTGAAACCGGACATGCTGTTAAGTGACGGTGATGTGATCGCCTGCGGAGAGATGCATTTAGCGGTATTGCACACGCCGGGGCACACTCCGGGCAGCCTGTGTTTTTTGACCGCAAACTACCTGATCGCAGGGGACACCATATTCCCGGATGGACCGGGTAAAACCGGGTCACCTGCCGACTTTCGGCGGATCTTGGAATCCCTCGCCAACAAGATTTTCGTTCTACCTGAAGACACCCGGATTTATCCCGGCCACGGAAATTCTACGGTGTTAAAAAAGGAGAAGCAGGCCTTTGAGGCCTTTTCTGCTAGAGATCATGATTCCGACCTTTGCGGGGATGTGCTTTGGTCTTCGGTCTAACCTGTACCAAAGCGGAACATCTGATTTTTGAGGTCGTCACGAAAAAACACCGAAATTAGAGTCACTGCTATGCGGCCGCAAATATCCGCAGGCGCAAGTCTGATCAGACGCGGTTTCATAAACCTATCTCGTCCCTAAAATCTGCCTTGTCGGTCTCTTTTATCGCACCGAACCGGTTTACCGGTCTACAGATTGCGCGGCTGTTAAAAAAATGAGTGAAACTTATTTCAAAATTCGAAATTATCGCCCCGGTGATTTTGACAACTATGTTAGAGTGCATACGGAGAGCAACAAGTTTGATCAATCGAGGCGCTCTATATCAAGGCAGCATTTGGCGGAGGACCTGGAGCATCCAAGTTTTCAGCCGGAAAATAATTTGTTTGTTGCAGAGCATGGCGGCAGTATTATTGGCTATGCCGGTATTTTTTTGGAGGCGGCCATTAAACGTGCCATTCTGGAAGGTATGATACATCCGCTGCACCGAAAAAAAGGTGTCGCGACAGCGCTGATGGACCACACCATCCGGCATGCCGGGAAGGTCGGTTCCAGGGTGGTGCAGGTCTGCCTTCCGCAAAATAACCTGCGGGCCAGGAATCTGGCGTCACGCCTGGGCTTTCAATTTATCCGCCACTTCCATGGGTTGAGATTGGATCTCAACAAAATCAGCCTGCCGGATGTCGAGCCGGGAGGGTATATTATTCGTTGTCTCGGACGAGATGAAGCAGATAAATTAACGCATATCCAAAACCGTGCTTTTGCCGATTCCTGGGGCTTTAATCCCAACACCTCTACAGAAATTGAATACCGCATCAACTTAAGCAGGAGCTCGCCGGAAAATATCATGATGGCCTACCTGAAAAGCAGGCCTATCGGCTATTGCTGGGCACGGATAATGACTGGAGAGAATCCGGCGGCAGGCAGCATGGAAGGTGAGATCCATATGTTGGGAGTAGACCCCGATTTCCGTAAACAGGGAATCGGCCGCAACATTTTGCGGGCGGGATTGGTCGATCTTAAAAAGAAAGGGGTCGCCATCGTTGAATTAACGGCAGACGGCGAGGACCCGGTGGCGCTGGGCCTGTACGAATCGATGGGGTTTGAAGTCTATTCTCGCATCGAGTGGTACGAGAAAAAGCTGGCCTAATTTGATACAAAAAAAGGGCGGATATTTTTTTATCCGCCCTTTTAAAGATCAATTCCATTTTCACTAAACAGTATTTATCGACAGGGTTCCCGGCAGGTTCCCTCGATCTGAAGTTTATCGAAAAATGAATATTTTTCAAACAGTTCAACAAGTTCGGCCTTTAGTAAGTTGGCCTTGTCCACGACGTTTTGGTATTCGACTCTAAGCGAGCTGATTTTGTCCATGGTTTTTAAATTTTCTTCACGGAATAGCCCGGCCCCTTTCTCGAGGCCCTGTTCATATTCATCTTTGAGCGAACTTAAGCGCTTTCTCATCGCAATGAAATACTCTTCTTTCAGAGAGATCAGCTTTTCAAGGGCTTTTTCATATTCATCCCTTAATTTGCTGGCGCCTTTTTCTGCCGCGTGCTGGTATTGGCTGACCAGCTCCTGGAGCAATTCGTTGACCGAAACGATTTTATCGACCCGAAAGGCATTGCTGCCGGCAAAGGCAAAGCCCTTATCGAGGATCCCCTGGCGGGCATTGTCCAGGACCAGAGAGATACAATAGCGCGCGTTTTTGATGTCGCAACTTTTAAGGCATCTCCAGGCACACTTAAAGCCCATCTTTTTCCCGGCAGCGACATCTTTTAAAAAGCTGTTTCTGATGGCCCGGCCGGGCAGACCCACCGGGCTTTTAATAATTTCGAGATCATCCTCGCGGCAGGCAATATAGGCTTCCTTGAACCGGATATCGGCGTCGCATTCATGGGTGGCCACAAAGCGGGTCCCCATCTGGACACCGCTGGCACCCAGTTTGAATACCTTGTAGATATCAGCGCCGCTAAAAACGCCGCCGGCAGCAATTACCGGGATCTTGCGGTGATATTTACCCTCAAAGGTCTTGATCTCGGCTACCACGTCGGGCAATATCCGTTCAAGCGCAAAATCCGGATCATCGATTTGATCGGCTTTAAATCCCAGGTGCCCGCCTGCTTTGGGTCCCTCGACCACCACCGCATCGGGAATATCCTTATATTTCTTCGACCACGATCTGAAGATTAACCCGGCTGCCCTGGCGGAGCTCACGATCGGAATGACTTTCACCCCGGCCGACCTGAGATCTTCAACCGGAATACCCTTGATCGGCAGCCCGGCACCAAGAAAAACAATATCGATCTTTTCATCAATGGCGACCCTGATAAGATCAAGGCAATCATCCACTGCCATCATAATATTGACTCCGATAAGGCCCGCGGTCTTTTCTTTGGCCTTGCGGATCTCCTTTCTCAAGATGATCGAATTGGCATCTTTATGTTTGGCGTAATATTCGGGGTCCAGCATGCCGATTGAATTGGCTGCAATCACTCCGATGCCGCCTTCATTGGCTACGGCGGAAGCCAGTCCCGACAGAGATATGCCAACCCCCATTCCACCCTGAACAATGGGCAGATTGGCAATGGCATCACCGATTGTGAGCTTCGGCATTTTCAGCCATTGGTCTCCGGAGAAATCAAATCTTGGCCATTCAATATTGCGCAAGTCCAGTTTTGGTATTTGCAGCCTTTTTATCATACTAAAATCCATGTAAAGACGCTCCTTTCCCGACGGAGACAACCACATTCGGGATTCTACTATACGGGTAATTTTTTTTAAAATAGCTTAAACAACTGTAAAAGTAAAGGCGTAAAAAATTGTATATGGTGAGATCTAACACATGAAACTTCATGAAAAAGCGGTCCGGCAATTGCTTAAGCACCATTTTAATTGGGAAAAACATTTCATAGTGTGAAATTAATTCCATAAAATTAAACCCTAAAAGGCTTTTACCGGAAATGCATTAATGCGCTATTATTCCAAATAAACAATTGAAATATTGTCAAAATCAATCACTGTTGAATAAGATGGCATAAAGTTTGCTAATTGTAACTCCGGGAGCAGGTCAGAACTGATTTTGATCTTTTGCTTTCCTCCTTAACGTGGTGGCTCATCGCCTAAGTGAGCCACCTTTTTTTATCGTTTTTTTATTATCCTTCTTCCTCTTGACATCTAAAATCGCAGCTGATAATTCTGCCTAACCATCAATTTTTTCCCATTGGAAATGGCGTTTTGCTTAAATACCTGATTTGAACTTGAAGGAGAGCCTATGAGTTCAACAAATTCATATGTTTACATCAACGATGATGAGGTAGAGTTAAAACAGATTATTATCAGATATGGGAATTTAAGGAAGATGAGGAAATTTACCGTCAGTGAGGCCGAAAAACGGGGGTTGGTCAAAGTGGAATCGGGGCCGCATGCGTTGAGTGGTGATAAATTCTCCAAGGCAATCGCAATCCTTGATAAAAAGGTGCGATTGTGCCTTTCAACGAAGAGATTGGATTATTGATGCCTCCAATTATGATGGTGAATGGTCATCTTTTTCCGGAAAGCCCGGCAACTTTTCTTGCTCGCTTTCTATCCGACAAATACCCTCGATTATCTGAATGACTTCCTGGTTTATGTTGAGACCTCCGGTTGATTTTGGACCTGTGAAATATATTGCCTCGAGTCGGTTGTTAATCATCCATTTTCGGATCAACGCGGAAGCCAGATTAAGTGGGTTTTCGTTTAAATCGACATGGAGATAAGGCCGCTTGTGCTTTTCAGCATATTCTTTTACTATTTTTAATCCAATCGTAAGGCTGCCGTGGGTCAATATAGCGGTGGCGTCGGATTCAAGGACATTTTTCTCTATCCGGTCCGCGAATCCGACATCGGGTGATTCTTTGACACTGTACTTATCCGGTATGATGCCTTCATCCGTTCTACGCGTCTTATAGGTCCAGCCACCGTGCGGAATATTAAGTTTAATGGCAGCATCCAGAGCAGATCTCTCGACTCCGGGTTGGCCTCCTGATATAATCTTTTTAATCATTTGATTGGCTTATTAAATGATCTGCAGGTTCCTGGCAACGGATCGCCCAATCAATTCAATCTCACATTTTTATACCAGGAGTACAAAAATGTCAAGTTTCACAGATCGAATGATCCGGGCCGCTAAACTGGATGTCAATCTATTTATACCGGATTTTTCTTTCACCTCTTAAAGTGCCCAACGGCATCCAAGCTCTCATAATTGATTGTATAGAGAGGATCAATTATATTTCTTTGAAAAAATGCATCGGTCATGGATTCCCCTGCATAAAGCAGGTCCACCAAACTATCCGTCGGAATTTTTTCAAAGCAATCCTGGCAGGCAAAAAAACTTTCAAATATGAATATCTGACCACCGGCGGCATAGAGCTTTTTCAGGTTGTCCTGTGTGATTGTATGAGAACAGGTGATCCAGGTCTTTGGAGACGCCAGGTAGTCTGATGTATCCCCCAGGAGTTTGGTAAAATTATAATTGCTGTCCATCAAGGGACTGATAAAATTTTCCTGAAACTGCCTGTCCGTCATGGGTCTGCTCGACCCGATCAATTCCGACAAATCATCCCTGGATAAAATCATATCGAGACAGGATTCACAGAAGCATTTACCCAAAACGATGCTTATCAGACCCGAAGCCATATAGTACCGATAAACCAAATATGGTTGGGATAAATGGGGGCAAACCAACCAGGTATTCTTCTCAGAATATTTTTTAGGGGCATGTATTATCGGATTCCAAATATTATTTATCGCAAAATAGGGTGCCCCTATCGCAATGGCACCGTTTTTCCATTCAGGTTTATCAATAACGAATAAAGATTTTTCGGATTTGTTCAGATTTGCTCCCATACAAACACCCTCCATAAGGATTTCGAATTGCACAAGTCACAGCTGCCAAATTTTAAAGCAAGATTCGGACCAATTTGGGAGGGCTTAAAAAATTGTTAATTTTCAAATAGTTGATTCGAATATGGCATAACCCGGTATTTTGCAGGTGCCAAAATTTTGATTTTAAATGTCAATTCAGCATCAAATTTAAAGGATATGTTACGGGGAATTTTCACCAGCCTAGTGTTAGCCTAAAGAAAATCGATGATTTAACCAGTACGGCTAAGGATTTGCCAGAGTAAAAAGCGGTTTATTCCCGGGGGGAGGGTCGAGTCAGAGATCCGACAGAATGGCCTCCGCCTTTCGGCTCACGCGCTCAAAAAGATCTGTCTCAGATTGATCTTGTGGCATCATAATAGCCCTGTTTTCAAAAATCACAAAATAAAGCGATTGAATCAAAAAGAACATCCAGATGCCCAGCATCCAGGCAAAT
Source organism: uncultured delta proteobacterium (assembly GCA_963765595.1). GTDB lineage: Bacteria > Desulfobacterota > Desulfobacteria > Desulfobacterales > JAFDCJ01 > JAFDCJ01. Next base: position 18,270 of record CAVXXE010000115.1, on the reverse strand, counting down.
GCAGAACCGGGTGTGTGCACGGCCAGCGGGATCCCGCCTAAAATACCAAGCAGTAATTCCACCACCAGTTTTATCCTGCCGGGATTTTTAAAATAAATCGCAGTGCGAATCCAGCTGATGACCACCAAAGATAGCAGGTAAAAAGCGGAAATGGAGTCCACCAGAAAGGACGTGACAAAAAGGAACAGGAGTGGGAACCCAGCGGACAGAATCGGTTTTTTGCTCCAACGACCCAACAGCAGTGCGTAGCCTGCTGTATACAGCCAGAGGGTCAGATTAATTACGCTCGGACCGCGGAGCAGGTAATTCAGGGCAAGATTGGCCGGGATAAAAGACAGTCCGCAAATCAGACCAAAGAATATGGTTGTTCGGATCGGATGCTGTGATATGACCATGTCGCAATACCTCCTATTTGTATTTTTTATCGAGAGTTCCGCTATCCTTTTTTGACAATAGACCATCCTTTGCATCGGACTATTTTTAATTTCTTCAAGCGAATGAACCTTTTTAACAGTCAATTTCGGCTTGTCCGGGTTAGCTGACTAAACCAAGCGCGTCCTTGCGCTTCAACAACTCCAATTCAATCTCTTGATCAGCCAGTTCCCCATATCGAAAATCGGAAACCGGGCCGATCACATCTTTTTCCCACTGCTGCATCTGTGACGCGTGGAGGTATTCGGCGGTTCGTTTTTTGAGTTGTTCATACCGGAGACGCTGCTGCAGCAGGTGGCCTTTAAATGGTATCATTTCTTCTTCCAACGTTTTCAAATGACGGCTAAGTTCATTTCTCAGATCTCCCAGAGGTTTTATTTTTTTTATGAGCATCCGGGCAATGTCATCTTTATTCTTCCGAACGGCCACCGTCAGATCATGATCCAGTGCCTCCCATTGCTGTTTGTATCCAGCGAGATCCTTTAGCCCTCGACTGTGAGATGCCGTCATTTTCCTGAGTTTAGCTTCCTTGCGATTGAGTATTTCCGCCATCTCCCTCAAATGTTGTTTGAGCAATAACGCCCGATCCTCAAACTGATCCATGACACCATGAATGTCGGCCTTAAAGATTTTTACTATTCTGGATAGAATTGCCATGATTCCTCCTTGTGGTTATGATGGTTTGGTTCGTTTGATCGTTAGGGTCGTTTAGATCGTTGGGTTCGTTAAAATTATACCGTTGTTTTCCAAAATCCAAAAATATTCAATTTACCATCCTCAATTCTCAATTTTCCGATAAAACGGGATTTACCCTTCGCTACAACCCCGCGAGCGGGATCTCTCTCCGAGCCGGAGGCCGCTGCGCTAAAACCGGCTAAGTTTGTCCGGGTTAGGGGTTACTGACGGCGGCCGCTATAGCCATCAAATTGAAGGGTCTTGGCATTGGACTTTTGCTTTTGGCGCACTGCTGCCGGTGCACCCTCGAACGTGTCTTTTACAAAGGTTCTCAGCTCTTTGAGATCTTTATCCAGATTTTCAGCCACATGGGCCGAACCGACCGCCGCGTTTACCGCTTCCTGTTCTTTGTGGTATCGGTCTATTTTTTTCAAGGCGCTTTGTTTTTCCCCGGATTTTATGTCGGCGGCGACTTCCTGTTTAAGGCGGTTGAAATCCTCATTGATGACCTTCTCCGACCAACTTGTCTTATTGATGGAAGAATAAACTTTTTTTTGATCCCCCACGCAGGCGATCTTAAAGGATTCATCCAGGGCGGTTTCGTAATCCCGGTCGCCGTATCGATAGCTGAGTTTAATTTGATCGAGCGCAAAAGTCTTCTGGCTGTTCGTCGGGACCTTAAGGGTTAGAAACAGTTTGCGGGTTTGTCCGGGACGGAGGTTGCCCGGGTAAAAGACCAGGTGATCGTCTATATTAATTATCGGGTATCCGGCGGCATCGACCAGGGTGATCCCGCTATTCATAGGTACTTGAATCTTCACGCCGGTCACGGCCGCTGTCCGGGTATTGTAAAATTCTTTTTGAAATATCTCTGCAAACGCTGCCGGGTTTTCCAGGTAATAATAGCTGCCGGTTCCCCGGTCGGCGATGGTCGTCATCAAATGTTCATTGAAATCGATCCCGACACCCACCGTGCTGACGGCAAATTCCTTTTCCACGGCGACGGCGGCAATGTCGGACAGCGCCTTGATATCTGTCAGTCCTTTATTGGCGAGACCGTCGGAGATCAAAATGACTTTGGCAGCATTTGTGTGGCGGGCAGCGGAGATAAGAATGTCGATTCCGGCCTGCAAACCGGCGCCGAGATTGGTTCCGCCGCCTGCCCGGATGGTGTTGACTGCCGACGTTAGGCGGACCCGGTTGGCTGCGGTGACGTTGGACAGACCGGAGGCGATGTGAACACTGTCCGAATATGTGATCAGCGCGAAGCGATCTTCGGCGGACAGGCTGGACAATAACGCCAACACCGCCCGGCGGGCATCCTCGATTTTGCGGCCTTTCATCGAGCCGCTGCGATCGAGGACAATCACTAGGTTCACATTTCGGGCTTCACCGCCGTCGGTTGCCGGCAACTCTGCGGCCTGCAGCGTGAGGTTCAGACCCACGGTGCCCTCGGATCCCTGAAGGACTTTGTTTTGAACGAGATGGCCGGAGACCCCCAGAATTTCGCTATCGCCTGCATGATGGCGGGTCGGGCCGGGAAGCCAATTCGATCGTAAAACACCGGCCGTGTTTGATGAATAGGCCATGGCCATAACGGTGGCGGCGATAAGAACGCAGATCAGCAAAAAATTTTTCAGTCGTGTTCGTTTCATCATATACTCCTTTCGGTTAAAATTCAGAACTACTGATGGTGTGGTAAAATCAGATGCAACAGAAATCTCTGAAATCGCGCCAGCAATACTGAATTTGGGCGAATAGTTCTGAATTTTATTGATTATTTTTGATAAACTCTGTTGCATCTTGAATTTACGCTTATTTTCACTACAAATTTCTTAAGTTATTTAGATATCAGGGCCTCCCGAGAATCTTCTCCGAATGAGGTCAGGGCCCTGAAAATTTGGGGCGTCTTCGACGGAAAAATAAAAGCCGGTTTTGCTTTCATATTTCAATTTTACTTCAGATTCCGCCAAACACAATTCAAAGAAGTGTAAAAGAAACCGGAAGGTTTTTTGCATAACTTTTACTTTGAATTTGTGAACATCTGATATACTCTAGACCCAGGACAAGCCGGGATTGAAGATTGAAGATTTGTGGTATTCTATCTATTTTATTTCGCCGCCATCATCAAAAAAGCAAGAATCAGATTATAGATACATAAATCTTGCGGAAACATGATGGGAATTGAATAAATTGGGAGATACTTATATTGAGACAAACCAAAGCGCGGATCCTGGTTGTTGAAGATGATACGGCCCTGCTGCGGGGTCTATTGGATGTGCTGGTATTCAATGGCTATGAAGCTAAAGGTGTTGAGGACGGCGGTCAGGGACTCAAAGCAGGTCTGGCAGAACGATTTGACTTGATTCTTCTGGACGTGATGTTGCCCACCCTGGACGGGTTTACAATTTGTAAAGAAATTCGCAGCAAAATACCGGGGCAGGGGATTATCATCATCACGGCCAAAGGGGCGGAAGATGACATTGTGGCAGGATTTAAATCCGGGGCGGATGATTATATCACCAAACCCTTTTCGTTGCGGGAGGTCATGGTACGGGTTGAAGCTGTCTTACGGCGCACCGGAAAAAATCCGGGGGACGAAGAAATTCACTGCCGGGGCATTTTTTTTGACGGCCGAAACCTGGTGGCTCAGATTGAGGACCAAGCCGTGGAACTTACCCGCAAAGAAATGGATATCATGATATTTCTGCATCGTCACAGGGACAGAATCGTCTCGAAAAAGGAGCTTTTGATCGAAGTCTGGCATTATGCCGACGCCGACATCGAAACCCGCACGGTTGATATCCATTTGCTCAAGCTGCGGAAAAAGATTTCAGCTCTGATAGGCGATACACCCTTGATTTCAACGATTCGGGGCGAAGGGTATCGGCTGGAGACGGGGTGAGGAGATGCAGGCTGCGGGTTGCGGGATACGGGTTGGAGAATGATTGAATTTTCGATATTCAACTCCGGCTTAGGGGTTAAGTCGGTGAGACAATTGCCGCCCGTACCTGGCGAAACTCAAAATGCAAAAACTTAAACTTCTCATACTGATATTTTCGCTGGCGCTTTGCATACCGCTGGCCTTTTTTGTTTTTAAAACCTACCGCGGGCTGGAGCAGGAAGAAGCCGCAACCTTACGTTATTTTGCAGAAACCCTTTTTGACGAGATGGAACAAGCCTTGGCGGTGCTGGTGCAGAAGGAAGAAGGCCGCGCCATCGACGAATTCAATTATCATGTATTCCCGTCCGGTCGGCAACGGGTAGCCGGCGAGCCGCAGTTGTCTCCTTTGTCCCAAATACCCCGCGAAAATTATATCCTCGGATATTTTCAGAATAATCCGGACGGCTCGTTTCAAACTCCGCTGGTGGAAACCGGCGGGCGGATACCCCCCGAGCACGCCAAGCTGATATCAGAGCTGAAAGATGCCAACCAGGTCTTTAATCGCAAACGGGTGATGGTGACGGATAGGGTTAAATCCCGGCCGGCTGAAATTGTGGCTGAAAGAGAGGCTGAACATAAAGCCGGATTTGCCGACAAATATCTGGATTTATCGCGCACCCAGCGCTCCAAAGCCTATCTGGGGCAAACAGAGAAGAGACTTGAAAATATTACTGTCAATCAGGCGGCCAACATTGCCAAACAGGAGTTGCCGCAAGTGATGAGCAGCACTCCCGTTGTCGGTAAAACCGAAGTCCGTAAGGATGACCGCAGAATGGTTGAAGGTCTGGCCGCGGCTAAAGCGCCGATCGTCAAAAAGCGCCGATTCGCAGAATCCTATCTGGAGGAATCGGCAGGTGACGCTAAACCGGCCCCCGCTTTAGATACGGATGCAGATGAAGCGGCTGGTTTCCAGGTGGAGGTGGCGCCCTTGCAGGCTGTCTTTTTAAACGATGCGCAGATCTTTATTTTCCGGCGGATTATGATTAACAACCAGATATATCGTCAGGGTTTTGTCCTGGCGGCAAACGCCTTCTTAGACCATCTAACCCGGACATATTTTCTCACGCAACCCCTGGCGCAATTTACAGCGCTGAGGCTTAGCGTCGTGGACCAGGGGCGCGTAGCCAACGCGGTGCAAACCGGAGATATTTCCCACAATCCCGATTTCATTCTCAACCGTGGCTTTCCCTCGCCCTTCAGCTTTTTAAAAGCCTCGTTGACCTGCGAGCGGATTCCGCGGTCCGACGGGCGCAAAACACTGACTATCATGCTGACTGTTCTGGCGGTTATCGTTTTGATGGGTTTGTTTGCCATTTACCGCAGTGTTCGGGCCATTGTCGACCTTTCCGAGCGGCGTTCCCAATTTGTTTCGTCCGTTACCCACGAATTAAAAACACCCCTGACCAATATCCGGATGTATATCGAGATGCTGGAACAGGGCATTGCCGTAAACCCGGAGCGCGAACAGGAATATTTTCGCATCCTGGACTCGGAAGGTGTCCGCCTGTCCCGACTCATCAACAATGTTCTGGAATTGTCCAAATTGGAAAAAAACCAGCGGCCTATCAACTTGCAAACAGGCACTTTTGAGGAGGTCACAGCTGAAACCAAGGCGGTAATGGCTGAAAAACTTAAACAGGAAGGATTCACCTTAACCTTAATGCCGGGTCGGCTGCGGCCCTTTCAATATGACCGCGAAGTGATGATACAGGTATTGATGAACCTGATTGAAAACAGTATGAAATTCGGCAAGAGTGCCCCTGAACGTGAGATCGGTATCCGAACCGTGCAGGAGCTGGATGGGGTGAAAATCATGGTGTCCGACACCGGACCCGGTATTCCCCGGCATGCCTTAAGAAAAATTTTCGACGACTTTTACCGGGTGGATAACTCCCTTACCCGTACCACCCGCGGCACCGGAATCGGTCTGGCTCTGGTAAAAAAATTTGTTCACCTGATGGGTGGAACTGTGACCGCGGCCGACAACGAGGGCGCCGGGTGCACCATCACCATCCGGCTGCCGGCCTAAAAAGCGGCCAGTCTGATCAATAAAGAATCTTTGAAAAAGCGAATATCGAATATCGAATAACGAATATCGAATGTCGAAGGGAGGTATTCTGTCTATTTTAAAAAGAAGGAGCGAAGCGGGCTCGTAGGGGTTGTAGCGCCTACGCCTCGGAGAGCGACATCCACCATTCGTCATTCCATGTAGTTTCACTCGAGCGTTATCGTTTTCCAGGGGAGCGTTTTAAAATGTTACTAAACACCAAACACGAAACCCACAATAATCTCGAAATTTTAATGGATTCATCATTTTTTGGTTGCATTTTTTTTGGATTTGAAGCATTAATTCCTCTTTGAATTTAGCAGCTTCAAGATAGCTTATGTGATTGATTCATAAAATATTATAACCTTTTGAAAATGATATAAATATTAAGGGGGATGAGGATGTATAAAATAAGCATCGGCGTTCTTTGTTTAATTCTGGCTGTAATTTTCGGCAATGCAATGGTTGTTTCCGGGGAGAGTGACGATGAGACCATAAGTGTTCCCCTGGGAGTTATCCCACTGGGTCCGCCTGAAGATGTGGAGGCCAAACAGCCGCCGGTTCCTTTTCCCCATGGCACGCACTTTGTATATACCTGCAATACCTGTCACCATCAATGGGAAATGGATGGGCCGATTGAGAACTGCACCACCTCCGGCTGCCATGACGGGGCAGCGTCCCCGATAAAGGCTGGTGGCGGCAAGGTCGATGAGGAGATGTTAATCAACTATTACAAGACCGCCTATCACAAGCTGTGTATCGGTTGTCACAGGGAAATCAAAGCCGAGAACGAGAGGCTGGAAAAGTCCGGCCGGGTGCTGAAAGAAAAGCTGCCCAATGCCGGACCCTCCAGTTGTAAAGCTTGCCATGTGGCGGAAGAATAGGGCAGTTCGGTTCCATCCGGGCTGCTGAAAATCATGCTGCCTTTCGCATGATTACTTTTAAAGGGGGATTCTAGTTTTTTTCTTCATAAATTTCAGTTTCTTATTCGATCAGGCCGGCTGTTTTATTGGCCGGCGGCCGGGCTGAACCTTGAAACCTGAACCCGGGACCTCTCAGTTCAGCCGCTTCTGCCTTAATTCCGTAAATTCATCCAAACTGGCCGTGTATCTTTCTCGAATGTTGCAGTCTCCCCGCGCAAAGATCGACAAATTCAGCCGCTGATTTCTCAACGTTAAAAAAAAGCCGATAATTTTCCTGCTTTTCGCGACAACACATGGCCCGGAATCCGGCGATGGGAAATTCCCGGCTTTTCCGGCCATCAGTGCCCTCAACAATGCGTTACCATCAGCGCCCCTTACCTCGTCACGGCTGTTGACCAGGTTGATGCTTTCAAGTTGTCCCAGGGTGTAGTTTCGCACCATTTTATTGAATACCCGGCTGAGCGTTGCCGGCTTTGCAAAGCATCCGATGCCGGTAAGCTTTTTATTTATCATTGTAGAACCTCCCACTTTAAATAATTTAGGCCCTTATCGCGGTCTTTCTGACAACCTTAATTAGCGACATTAACCTATCAGTGTGTTTGCTGCCCTTCAGGGTCCACTTTTTCTGAGCATAGTCTCGGAAAAAGCTTAGTCGCTTTGGCCATTTGAAAATACTCTACTGCTTGGGGCGTTATTAAATTCCGCGTCTCTTGCAGCTGTGTACGTTACTGCGTTACACAGGTATCGTTGAAATATTCAGCGGCTTCTTCAACCGAGTCGAACAAGATCCAATCGCGCCAGATGGTCGTGCCATTTTGTTTGCGGGTCAATTCAATGGTGGTGCTTCCGTGGTATTCATAACAATCGTAATAATCCGGATAAGAAATGCTAGTGGTCATTTTTTGTCCCCTTTCTTTAAAATTTTTGATCTAAAATTTTTCCGTTAATCACTTTGGGCTGAAATATAGCACTGAGGTGTGACAGATACGGTCACACCTCAATTTTTTTTTATTTTTTTTATTTGGGATCCAAAATAAAAAAAACCTTTCACCCTTATTCATGAATTGATAAATTGATACAAAGAATCCCAATTCAGCAAAAAAGGAGCATCACCATGGCGCGAGGTGATCAACTGGCAAGACAGTGGAAAATCATTCAGTCATTAATCTCCTCTCGTTTGGGTAAATCAGTTTCCGATTTAGCTGAAGACCTCGGTTGCCACACACGAACAGTCTATCGGGATCTTGAAGCATTGCAGGCGGCAGGGTTTCCGGTTTATACGAGTGTCGTCGGAGGTAAAAGCATCTGGTCTGTTCTTGAAACGGCCAAACACAGTATACCCATACCATTTAGTCTCACGGAACTGATGGCACTTTATTTCAGCAGGGGGATGATGGGGGTCTTAAAGGACACCGTGCTTTACGATTCACTGGAATCTTTGTTTGATAAGATTAAGGCCACTTTGCCACCGGCGTACCTTGAGTATCTCGGACAGATCGAAAAAAGCCTCGAGGTAAGGGCCAAACCACACAAACAGTACGGTGAATTGCAGGATATGATAGGCCGCATCAGCGAAGCGGCGATTCAAAAAAAAATTGTCGAAATTGTGTATTACACCATGAGCCGTAAAAAGGAAACGCGACGCAAAGTAGCGCCCTATAAAATCTGGTTTTTTGACGGCACGTTTTATTTGATCGGCAACTGCGGGCTGCGGGATGATGTCCGCATATTTGCCCTGGACCGTATAAAAACCATCCGGCACACGGATGAGCCCTTTGAAATGCCTGAGGATTTCAATATCGATGATTTCATGAAATCCAGCTTCGGCGTATTTCACGGAGAACCTGTCAGGGTGCGGATCTGGTTTGCAGCTGACATCGCCGACTACATCCAGGAAAAGACCTGGCATGAAACCCAGAAAATTGAGACGCAAAAAGATGGTGCCATCATTTTTGAAGCGGAAGTGGCCGGCACCAAGGAGATTGAATTCTGGGTATTGAAGTGGGGGGCGAAAGCCAAGGTGCTGGCACCTGAATCGCTGCGGGACGAAATCTGCAAGGAGATCGAGGCGATGCGGGAAATTTATCAAGTCCAATGATGCCCGGCAGATAAAAAAAACGTAATAGTTGACCGCCCTGATGAAATAAGTCAGTTGTCATGATAATTCCATACCCGCTTCTTTCATAAGCCGGCCGATCGGCATTTTTTGGGGACATCTTTGTTCGGCCAATGAATAGTCTAAGTCAGCCATCTGCCGACGGATGCTCGGCGCAATATTATTGAAACGCCGGCAGGCGTGGTCATGTTCGCCATAGCTGCGACTGTACATGAGATATCGCATCACCTTGCCGACCGGGACATCGCCTGTTATCGCGGACTCACATATTGCCGCGCATCCGGCACAATAGTCCGAGTGCGTCTCCTGGGCGTATTGCTGCAATAATTTCCTGTCATTGGAAGATAGTTGCGTCCTGCCCATGGCGGCGGCGGCGTTTGACATCAGAATGGTCATGTTCGGCATCTGCGAGCAGATACTGGAGATATTTGGATTTTGCCAAACTGCCATGAGTTTGGCCTGAGCGTCGGTAAATCCTTTTTGTAAAAACTTTCCGGCCATTTTGAGCTCGGTATCCGTATCCGTCTTTACCGAACCCCCGCCCTGGGTTTTCATGGCGGTCATTCCGATGCCCGCTTTGACACAGGCCTCTACGGCACGCTGCATGCGGTCGGTATGCATCAGGCGGTAATTGTAGGTCATCATAATACCGTCGATCCAGCCGAGCCTGGCGGCCTCCAGCATACATTCTGCCATGTTGCTGTGCGTGCTGAAACCGAAAAAGCGGATTTTTCCGGAGGACTTGGCTTTTTCGGCCCAGGTTTTGGTGCTCTCATCCAATTCGTCAATACTATCGATGCCGTGCACAAAATAAAGATCGATGTAGTTGGTTTTCATTTTTTCAAGGGAGCGATCTAGGCGTTTTGTCATGCCTTTGGGAGACCGCGCGTCGGATTTGGTCACCAGAAAGACCCGATTACGATCTTCAGGATATTTTTTGAAATATTTACCGATACCATTTTCACTGCCTCTTTGATAACAATCCGCCGTATCCCAGTATGTTACGCCCCATTTCATCGCCTGTTTCATTAACATCTGGTTGGAGGCGATGTTAAACATACCTCCCAGTGAAAGAACCGATACATTCGTACCGGTCTTTCCGAACGGGCGTTGCGGTACCTGTAGAATTTCGTCGGCGGCCTCGGCCGATGGTATCGTCGAGACCAACACTGAGCCTGCACCGGTAATTCCAATGGCCCTTAAGAAATCTCGACGGGACCAGCATTTGTTTTTAGCAGACATATTTTATTCCTCCAGAGTTTTTTCGGTCCATGGCTTGTTTATCCCTTGAACCTTATTTTGAAATAAAGTGTCATTGTGGTACCAAGTTGATTGGGCAGACTGGGTTTGACAATGTGTGAAGTAAATGCCTCTCAGTGTCTTAACTTCCCAGCCTCCAAACTTCCCAGCATCTTTTTTACACGATGTCCTTTGAGCTGCGCCTTGAGCCTTGCAGCCCGCTTTTATCCCAATTCCTCGAGCGCTTCGCGCATCAGTCTGCCAAGCGCCATTTTTTGAGGACACCGTTGCTCGGCCGGACCATAATCCATCCCTTCCATTTCTTGGCGAATTCGCAGTGGGATTTTTTGAAAATGCATCCTGCCTCGATGACGATCACCATAGCCTCGGGCGTACATGAGATAGCGCATGACATCACCAATGGGGATGCCACCGTCGACAGCCGACTCGCAGATGGCGGCACAGCCGGTGCAGTAAGCCGAGCGTGTCTCACGGGCGAATTGCTGCAAGAGGCCCATCTCCCGGGCAGAAAGTTTCGTTTTGTCCATCGCCGCTGCGACGTTGGACATCAGAAGCGTCATGTTGGGCATCTCGGTGCATATGCTGGCAATATTCGGATGCCCCCAAACGGCTTTGAGCTTGGCCTGGGCATCGGTGAATCCCTTTTTCATAAATCGCCCGGCCAATTTGAGTTCGCTTTCGGTATCCGTTTTGACCTGACCGCCGCCCTGGCTTTTCATGGCCGTCAGACCGATTCCCGCTCGGGAACATGCATCCATTGCTCTGCGCATCTCATCGGTGTGCATCAATCGATAGTTGTAGCGCATCATAATGCCGTCAATCCATCCCAGCCCGGCAGCTGCCAGCATGCATTCTGCCATGTTCGAATGGGTACTGAATCCAAAGAGCCGGATTTTACCTTCGGCCTTCTTCTTTTCGGCCCAAGCTTTTTTGTCCTCTGTCAGTTCGCTGCTGCTGCTGACGGAATGCATAAAATAGAGATCAATATAATCGGTTCGCATGCGCTCTAAAGATAGATTAAGGTCTTCGCTCAGGCCCTCGGTGGTCCAGGCGTGGGATTTCGTAACCAGGAAAATCCGTTTGCGGTCGGCCGGATACTTTGCGAAATATTTTCCCATACCCTTTTCGCTTCTACCGCCCATGTAAGTATTGGCCGTATCCCAGTAAGTTACGCCCCACTTGACGGCCTGTCTCAGCACCAGCATACTCAGAGAGGTATTCAGACTACCCCCGAAGGAGAGAATAGGTACGTCTATGCCGGTTTTGCCGAAGGGGCGGGTCGGCATGCTTGCTTGAGGTTGAGATGCCGTTGCCGGATTGCCCAAAACACCGATTATTGAAGCTGCACCGGCGGCGGTCTTCAGAAAATCTCTGCGTGAAACGATGCGATTGGAATCAGTCATGCGCATACCTTAAAAAAATCAAACGCCTTTCGCTTGAGTTAAAAACCGACAGCCCTCGACATTTATTTTAACGTTGAAAACCTGGTTCTCTATGCCGGGTCAGAGATAATTGGCTATGCCGTAAACAAATGCCGCGGGGTAGTGGAATGATGGAATGCTGGGTTTGGCGGATTGAGATCTATTTCTACTATATCAATGACATTGATCAGAAATTAAAATCGGGACATCACCCGCTTTTGACACCCAATATTCCAATATTCCAATATTCCATTTTTCCAATTTTCATCTAACAGCAAGCACCACCCCTCTGGGGTGAAGTCGAAGCCGGGTCCTTTGGGCACGGATTCCTTACTTTATTATTCCCACATTCCCTCCGGGGCGGAGGGCGCATTCCGACTTCCCTCCGGGGCGTAGGCCCCCATAGCCCCTACGGCTTCCGGCTCGGAGAGCCTACAGCTCGGAGAGGCCGGAGGCCGACTCCAACTATCTTCGCAAAAGTAATGAATGTTTGCGGTCCCGGGATTCCCCGTCGGCCGTCACCCGGATGGCACGTTTTCCCGGGACCGGGCACTCGTGTTCGCAAACACCGCAGCCGATGCAATGTTCGGGATCAACATAGGGCTGTTGAAGCCTTATCTGAATTTCAACAGGACTCCCGGGCGGCGGCAGTGATTCAAAAGGCAGCCCGTCGGCAATTTTCAACCCTCTTTCCCAACTGCTGACAATTCTTCGCGGACGATGGTCTGCGGATGTCGGAACCACACAGTAATAATCGCCCGTGGCGAATTGGTCCGCTCCGGGAGCGGCTGTTTGAAATTCGATATAACCGGCATCGGCCCTTGCCACCATCAGTTCGGCAGCGGTGTCAATCGTGTTAAACGCTTGCCGGGTTCGGATCGCCTTGGGGCTGACCGGGCAATTTTCCTGGCAGACAATGCAGGGTCTGTCCATGGCCCAGGGTAGGCAGCGGCCCCGGTCGATAAAGGCCGTGCCGATTATTAGAGGCCCCTGAGCGGCGAAGCGGTTTCGGCCCAAGCGTTCATCCAAACTAAGGGGCCGAATGGCTGCCGTCGGGCAGAGATGGCCACAGGCAATACAATTAAACTGGCAGCCGCTGGTGCCGAGGCGAAAATTAAGGGCCGGCGTCCACAGCCCTTCAATACCGCCCCCCAGGCCGGCCGGATGAATCACGTTGGTCGGGCAAACGCGCATGCACTGGCCGCACTTGATGCAGCGTGAAAGAAACTCTGGTTCCGCCAGCGCACCCGGTGGACGAACAATCCCGGAGTTCCAGCCGGAACCCAAATTGCCACTTACCCGCAGCATCGGGATGACGGCGGCGCCGGATATCGTTGCCGTCAAAAATTGTCGGCGGGACAGATTCGGTCCCGGGATCTCACCGCTAGCCGAGGATGCATTGCGGTAGGTCATCAAATCGTGGCGGCAATCATCCAGGCAGTTCATACACAGCACGCATTCACTCGATCTGATCTGGGAGGTGGGGGCGCAGGCACCTTCACAGTTTTTTTCACAAATGTGGCAATCGACACATTCATCCCGGATCTTACCGATTCGCCACAGGGCAAAGCGGCCTAACACCCCGAAGAGCGCCCCGGCCGGACAGATAAAACGGCAGTAAAAGCGGGGCATGGCCAGATTTAATAATATGGCCGCCATAAATACCGCTGCAATCAGCCAGGTGCCGTCATACAACCGCGGGACGGCGGTAAGCTTTAGTGCGGTTTGATCGATGAGTGGCAGAATAATGAGATTGATTGAGCGGTACACCAGTGGGATGGGATCCAGCAACCCGATTTGAAGTGATGCATCGGATATTTGATCTCCATTCAAAATATAACCCAAGAGTAGCCAGAGAGCTGTAAATCCCAAAAACAGCAAGGCCGTATTTTTTGGATTCGTCCGGGTTTGACGCACAGTGTAAATGACGGCCACAGCCAGGAAGGCCAGGATCAGAATCCCGAAAAGCATGCCATGGGTGGTGGGCAACCGAATTAGGTCGACTACCAGATCAAGTGCAGAGATGGTCAAAAGAAAAATCAGTATCCAATATTTGATGGCTTGGGCCGGACGATAGCGATTAAGTTTTATCCTGGCGGCGACCGATTTTTTGCGGTTGGCTGCAAATCCCACGAACTGGTGGATGGTACCGAAGGGACACACCCAGCCGCAGAAAAATCTTCCAAAAACGATGGTCAGGACAACGGTGGCAAGTCCCCACAGCAGACCGGCATACAGGGTGCGGGTGCTCAGCAAGGTGGCCAATCCGACCAGAGGATCCAGTTGAATGATCCAGTTTACCGGCCAACCGCGCAGTTGCCACCATTGATCCCCTAAGGTGGTGGCCACACAAAACCACAAAAATAAGACAAAAAAGAATGTCTGACTGATCCGTCGGGTGGTTAAGATTCTCATGAATAGGGTTCTGGGTTCAAAGTTCAGGGTTCAAGGTTCAGAGTTCGGGGTTCAGCCCAGCCGCCGGCCAAAAAAACGGCCGGTCTGATCGAAAAAGAAACTTAAGTTTCATAAAATTTTTCGGGCCAGCGGCTGGGCTTGACCCCTGACACCCGAAACCTTTACAATCAATATCCATATCGCCACCCTCTTTCACGCTCTTCGCTCTGTGCTTTGTTCTCTGCGCTATAATGACAATTCCGCCGGATCCAGTGAGCGATAGTCGGCAGTTCCAAGACCGGCTGCTTCAGCCATGCCGATGAATGGGAGATCGTTGAACGTTTTATCAAGTAAGGTCGCTCCAAACGCATCCGCAGCGACCTGGTCGGTTGCAACAATCATCGTATTTGTCTGCTTGAGGTCTGACAGACTGCCGCCGGTGGGTCCATTGGTCATCATGCTCATGGTTCCATCCAGAATCACCAGGGACGGGTTTACCATCATGGCCAGTTCTTTGATAATGGTATTGATATCCTGATGGAAAATGTTGCGGCGACCCCCGAGAAGCCCGTACCAGTTTTTCATGGCCATGGATGCGCCGCTGCGATGGTGATCTTTGACCGGTGCCATCCCGATAACTTTGGTGATATCTACCAAAGGTTGGTAAAGGACCGGCCTGTTCCGGATCAATTTTGCCTGCGGTACGGTCAGGGACTTAAATAATTCAGCGCGCGGCAATATGACTTTGGCGCCGGCACGGCGGGCGGCCTCGGCTATCCCGGTCAGGTTAAAGCAGCTGGCAGGATCATTGATGGGATTATCCGTAACCACAACCGATGCAGCACCCGCCCCATAACAAAGTGCTGTCATTTCAGCGATGATTGCCGGATGGGTGGTTGCCGACAGCATGGCAGGAGATGCAAAGGCGGCATTGACTTTTAGCAAGACGCGATCGCCGTTCTTAATAAATGTTTCAATACCGCCCATGGATTTTATGGCCAGACGTAAAGTGGCGACCCTGTCCTGCCCGCGGACAATACTCATTTTGGCTCCCAGGCCCTCAATGGAAAAATCCGGCAGGTGAATATCTGAATGATGTTCTGCCGACCGGTCGGGACCCTTGGCATCATGAAACCAGAAACCGGCGGCACAGGCCGCGGCAATGGCGGCGCCGGCTTTTGCAGAACGGACCAGAAATTGCCGTCTGTTTAACACCTTGATAGACGGGTCATGGTTCACCGCTCACCTCTTTTATGCGGTCATACAGTCGAATAACCAGTTTTTTTGCCTGGTCGATGGTTACTGCTTCCCGAACGCCGGCCATATATGCACCGTAGCAAAAAATGATTTCGTAGGTATCGAGGATTTCCACCAGTTGCGCATTTTTGATCGGAAGTTGGCTTTCAATGGACTGTCCACCGAAATTTACCAGGAAATTCCGGTAGCTGCCGGCTAATTTTTTAGCATCATCGACCGTAAGCCGGCGGGAGAAATACGCCATCAGACCGGTACCATCCAGTTCATATTCAGCGGTGTACACCTTGTCCAAACTTTCATAACCGAAGGCATCCGATGAGATCAACCCAATGCTGTCTGCAACAAGGTCCTGTTGCGGGAACAGCTCCATTTCATTGATGGCGGCAGTTTCTGTGCGGGTGTTGCGGATGAATCTTGCGGCCAGCAGGTTCATGGGTTGGACCACCCGCTCGGAGGCTTCGGATGCAATTATTTCTACATAATAGCTGCCATGAACAAAAAAAAGAGCATTGGGTGTCCGGTAAGAATGCGGTGTTATATCCAGCGGAATGCCATCGTCCCGTCGCTGGGCGCTGAACACCGAAAACGCATTATGACCGTTGGCCATGTCATATATAAAGGCCTCGATCCACAGATCAGACGCACGTTCATCTTTAAAACGCTGACTGACCAGACGGGCAAAACCGGCGGATAAATATAATTCCGCCTTACCATTGATTTTATCGGAAAGATTCTGAGTCTCAAAAATCTCACCGACTGTGAGGGGCGCCAGACCCTGCGGCAAGGGTAGAAAGGATTTTTCGGCGGACGGCGGGGAAGATCGGCTGGTTTTGGCTGCCGTCGACAAGAGGGCATCTTTTGGTAAGAGCGCCGGATTGTAACGGTACTGGGCGATAATCACTCCCGTCCCAATAATGATGAGAATGGTCAGGATGGCCAGACTCGAAAATGTTTGGCGACTGCTGATGTGTTTATTTTCCCGAATCATATACGCCCATGAATATGCCGATAATCTGGCAATAACCGATTGCGTTGCGAATCAAATGGAATATACACTCCGGTTTACCTTTGAGACATTGAAAGAACCTCGGGGTACCGAATGCGGATTCGAATCGAGTCTTGTGCTACAAGGTGCTATCATATCTTTCTGCCTGACCCGTGTCAATATTATATCAGGAAGTGTTCCGATAACCTTGACCAATCGGGGATCGGTATTATTTTAATAAACGCAGTGGTTAAGCTGCTGGCTAAAATTTTTAACAACCTCCTTTTCAGGGTGGCCTTGCGGCCGCCCTGAAATTTATGCGAGCGGGTTTTACTGCCGCATCCGGATTCCATATTGTGGATGTCGGAATAATTCAGGATCGCGGATTCCGGCAAAATAAATTGTAGATGCAGCTTTTCACCTGAGCCCATGGCAAATTATCAGCGACAATCCATCCTTTGCCCCAACTGTAGAAAACTTATCAGTGCGTCTGAGTCTAAATGTCCGTATTGCAGTATGGCCAAGCCGGCTTCAATGTGGAAGAATAATGTCTGGACCCGAGGATTTCGTGATCCCAACAAATTCGTTAAATTGATCATTTCGATCAATGTGGGCATGTACATTCTTTCCATTTTATTTGATCCCAGATCCACCGGTTTAACGCCCCATCCGCTCATCTTTTTGTCGCCTTCAGAACCGATTCTCTAAGTTGTTGGGTGCCACCGGGACCATTCCCATTAATGAGTATCATCGGTATTGGACCCTAATCTCCGCCAGCTACCTGCATGGCGGGATATTACACATCTTTTTCAACATGGCGGCGTTTAATCAGCTATCTGCCGTCGTCAATCGGGAGTTTGGGGTCTATCGCATGTTTGCCATCTACACCCTCAGCGGCATCGTCGGATTCTGGATTTCCTATCTGGCCGGTGTATATCTGACCATTGGAGCATCTGCCTCGGTATGCGGGCTAGTAGGGGCTATCCTCTACTATGGTAAAAGCCGCGGCGGCGTATATGGTAAACAGCTATACCGGCAAATTGCCGTCTGGGTGGTGTTTCTCTTTATCTTTGGAATGCTGGTTCCGGGAATTAACAATTGGGGCCATGGCGGCGGAATTCTGGCCGGAATTATATTTGGCTACCTGCTGGGATATCAGGAGCAAAAAAGAGAAAATTTCTTTCACAGAACCCTTGCCGGCGTTTGTTTGATCGGCACGTTGGGGGTGCTTATCTGGGCAGTTGCCACTTCGGCGTATTATATTTTGCTGCGCTAAGAGAAACAGAAAGCGTTCAACGGTTCATGGTTCGGCGTTCAAAGTTGTCTTGAAAGAAGAACATTGAACATCGAATAGTGATGTCACTTCGCGTTATCATTCCCGTTTAAGTTAAATCTGAATGTGTTTCTTTCAAAACTCTACCAATTTGAATTTTTTGGGGGCAATATTTTTCAGCTTTGGAATAGTCGGTCTTAAAAATATTTGTCTTGATATTTGTCGGCAGCGCATTGAATAGCGTTAACGCCGTATTTCGATCGCCATAGCTGTGATTGTACATGGAATAGCGTAATATATCACTGATCGGAATGCCAGATCGACGCTAATTCGCAAATATTTGCACAGCCGGCACAATAGCCGGGAGCAGTTTGTTGAGCATATTGTTCCAAGCGTTTTTTGTCGCCCCCCGATAGGTTTTTCCTATTCAAGGCTGCGGTAACATTGGCTTGCAGGATGGTCATATTGGGCATAGCCGAGCAGATGCTGGTAATATTTGGATTTTCCCACACCACCCTAAGTTTGGCCTGTTCAGCGGTATAT
>CAVXXE010000114.1:0-33065 GCA_963765595.1 uncultured delta proteobacterium | reverse complement strand
CAGATTTAATAATATGGCCGCCATAAATACCGCTGCAATCAGCCAGGTGCCGTCATACAACCGCGGGACGGCGGTAAGCTTTAGTGCGGTTTGATCGATGAGTGGCAGAATAATGAGATTGATTGAGCGGTACACCAGTGGGATGGGATCCAGCAACCCGATTTGAAGTGATGCATCGGATATTTGATCTCCATTCAAAATATAACCCAAGAGTAGCCAGAGAGCTGTAAATCCCAAAAACAGCAAGGCCGTATTTTTTGGATTCGTCCGGGTTTGACGCACAGTGTAAATGACGGCCACAGCCAGGAAGGCCAGGATCAGAATCCCGAAAAGCATGCCATGGGTGGTGGGCAACCGAATTAGGTCGACTACCAGATCAAGTGCAGAGATGGTCAAAAGAAAAATCAGTATCCAATATTTGATGGCTTGGGCCGGACGATAGCGATTAAGTTTTATCCTGGCGGCGACCGATTTTTTGCGGTTGGCTGCAAATCCCACGAACTGGTGGATGGTACCGAAGGGACACACCCAGCCGCAGAAAAATCTTCCAAAAACGATGGTCAGGACAACGGTGGCAAGTCCCCACAGCAGACCGGCATACAGGGTGCGGGTGCTCAGCAAGGTGGCCAATCCGACCAGAGGATCCAGTTGAATGATCCAGTTTACCGGCCAACCGCGCAGTTGCCACCATTGATCCCCTAAGGTGGTGGCCACACAAAACCACAAAAATAAGACAAAAAAGAATGTCTGACTGATCCGTCGGGTGGTTAAGATTCTCATGAATAGGGTTCTGGGTTCAAAGTTCAGGGTTCAAGGTTCAGAGTTCGGGGTTCAGCCCAGCCGCCGGCCAAAAAAACGGCCGGTCTGATCGAAAAAGAAACTTAAGTTTCATAAAATTTTTCGGGCCAGCGGCTGGGCTTGACCCCTGACACCCGAAACCTTTACAATCAATATCCATATCGCCACCCTCTTTCACGCTCTTCGCTCTGTGCTTTGTTCTCTGCGCTATAATGACAATTCCGCCGGATCCAGTGAGCGATAGTCGGCAGTTCCAAGACCGGCTGCTTCAGCCATGCCGATGAATGGGAGATCGTTGAACGTTTTATCAAGTAAGGTCGCTCCAAACGCATCCGCAGCGACCTGGTCGGTTGCAACAATCATCGTATTTGTCTGCTTGAGGTCTGACAGACTGCCGCCGGTGGGTCCATTGGTCATCATGCTCATGGTTCCATCCAGAATCACCAGGGACGGGTTTACCATCATGGCCAGTTCTTTGATAATGGTATTGATATCCTGATGGAAAATGTTGCGGCGACCCCCTAGAAGCCCGTACCAGTTTTTCATGGCCATGGATGCGCCGCTGCGATGGTGATCTTTGACCGGTGCCATCCCGATAACTTTGGTGATATCTACCAAAGGTTGGTAAAGGACCGGCCTGTTCCGGATCAATTTTGCCTGCGGTACGGTCAGGGACTTAAATAATTCAGCGCGCGGCAATATGACTTTGGCGCCGGCACGGCGGGCGGCCTCGGCTATCCCGGTCAGGTTAAAGCAGCTGGCAGGATCATTGATGGGATTATCCGTAACCACAACCGATGCAGCACCCGCCCCATAACAAAGTGCTGTCATTTCAGCGATGATTGCCGGATGGGTGGTTGCCGACAGCATGGCAGGAGATGCAAAGGCGGCATTGACTTTTAGCAAGACGCGATCGCCGTTCTTAATAAATGTTTCAATACCGCCCATGGATTTTATGGCCAGACGTAAAGTGGCGACCCTGTCCTGCCCGCGGACAATACTCATTTTGGCTCCCAGGCCCTCAATGGAAAAATCCGGCAGGTGAATATCTGAATGATGTTCTGCCGACCGGTCGGGACCCTTGGCATCATGAAACCAGAAACCGGCGGCACAGGCCGCGGCAATGGCGGCGCCGGCTTTTGCAGAACGGACCAGAAATTGCCGTCTGTTTAACACCTTGATAGACGGGTCATGGTTCACCGCTCACCTCTTTTATGCGGTCATACAGTCGAATAACCAGTTTTTTTGCCTGGTCGATGGTTACTGCTTCCCGAACGCCGGCCATATATGCACCGTAGCAAAAAATGATTTCGTAGGTATCGAGGATTTCCACCAGTTGCGCATTTTTGATCGGAAGTTGGCTTTCAATGGACTGTCCACCGAAATTTACCAGGAAATTCCGGTAGCTGCCGGCTAATTTTTTAGCATCATCGACCGTAAGCCGGCGGGAGAAATACGCCATCAGACCGGTACCATCCAGTTCATATTCAGCGGTGTACACCTTGTCCAAACTTTCATAACCGAAGGCATCCGATGAGATCAACCCAATGCTGTCTGCAACAAGGTCCTGTTGCGGGAACAGCTCCATTTCATTGATGGCGGCAGTTTCTGTGCGGGTGTTGCGGATGAATCTTGCGGCCAGCAGGTTCATGGGTTGGACCACCCGCTCGGAGGCTTCGGATGCAATTATTTCTACATAATAGCTGCCATGAACAAAAAAAAGAGCATTGGGTGTCCGGTAAGAATGCGGTGTTATATCCAGCGGAATGCCATCGTCCCGTCGCTGGGCGCTGAACACCGAAAACGCATTATGACCGTTGGCCATGTCATATATAAAGGCCTCGATCCACAGATCAGACGCACGTTCATCTTTAAAACGCTGACTGACCAGACGGGCAAAACCGGCGGATAAATATAATTCCGCCTTACCATTGATTTTATCGGAAAGATTCTGAGTCTCAAAAATCTCACCGACTGTGAGGGGCGCCAGACCCTGCGGCAAGGGTAGAAAGGATTTTTCGGCGGACGGCGGGGAAGATCGGCTGGTTTTGGCTGCCGTCGACAAGAGGGCATCTTTTGGTAAGAGCGCCGGATTGTAACGGTACTGGGCGATAATCACTCCCGTCCCAATAATGATGAGAATGGTCAGGATGGCCAGACTCGAAAATGTTTGGCGACTGCTGATGTGTTTATTTTCCCGAATCATATACGCCCATGAATATGCCGATAATCTGGCAATAACCGATTGCGTTGCGAATCAAATGGAATATACACTCCGGTTTACCTTTGAGACATTGAAAGAACCTCGGGGTACCGAATGCGGATTCGAATCGAGTCTTGTGCTACAAGGTGCTATCATATCTTTCTGCCTGACCCGTGTCAATATTATATCAGGAAGTGTTCCGATAACCTTGACCAATCGGGGATCGGTATTATTTTAATAAACGCAGTGGTTAAGCTGCTGGCTAAAATTTTTAACAACCTCCTTTTCAGGGTGGCCTTGCGGCCGCCCTGAAATTTATGCGAGCGGGTTTTACTGCCGCATCCGGATTCCATATTGTGGATGTCGGAATAATTCAGGATCGCGGATTCCGGCAAAATAAATTGTAGATGCAGCTTTTCACCTGAGCCCATGGCAAATTATCAGCGACAATCCATCCTTTGCCCCAACTGTAGAAAACTTATCAGTGCGTCTGAGTCTAAATGTCCGTATTGCAGTATGGCCAAGCCGGCTTCAATGTGGAAGAATAATGTCTGGACCCGAGGATTTCGTGATCCCAACAAATTCGTTAAATTGATCATTTCGATCAATGTGGGCATGTACATTCTTTCCATTTTATTTGATCCCAGATCCACCGGTTTAACGCCCCATCCGCTCATCTTTTTGTCGCCTTCAGAACCGATTCTCAAGTTGTTGGGTGCCACCGGGACCATTCCCATTAATGAGTATCATCGGTATTGGACCCTAATCTCCGCCAGCTACCTGCATGGCGGGATATTACACATCTTTTTCAACATGGCGGCGTTTAATCAGCTATCTGCCGTCGTCAATCGGGAGTTTGGGGTCTATCGCATGTTTGCCATCTACACCCTCAGCGGCATCGTCGGATTCTGGATTTCCTATCTGGCCGGTGTATATCTGACCATTGGAGCATCTGCCTCGGTATGCGGGCTAGTAGGGGCTATCCTCTACTATGGTAAAAGCCGCGGCGGCGTATATGGTAAACAGCTATACCGGCAAATTGCCGTCTGGGTGGTGTTTCTCTTTATCTTTGGAATGCTGGTTCCGGGAATTAACAATTGGGGCCATGGCGGCGGAATTCTGGCCGGAATTATATTTGGCTACCTGCTGGGATATCAGGAGCAAAAAAGAGAAAATTTCTTTCACAGAACCCTTGCCGGCGTTTGTTTGATCGGCACGTTGGGGGTGCTTATCTGGGCAGTTGCCACTTCGGCGTATTATATTTTGCTGCGCTAAGAGAAACAGAAAGCGTTCAACGGTTCATGGTTCGGCGTTCAAAGTTGTCTTGAAAGAAGAACATTGAACATCGAATAGTGATGTCACTTCGCGTTATCATTCCCGTTTAAGTTAAATCTGAATGTGTTTCTTTCAAAACTCTACCAATTTGAATTTTTTGGGGGCAATATTTTTCAGCTTTGGAATAGTCGGTCTTAAAAATATTTGTCTTGATATTTGTCGGCAGCGCATTGAATAGCGTTAACGCCGTATTTCGATCGCCATAGCTGTGATTGTACATGGAATAGCGTAATATATCACTGATCGGAATGCCAAGATCGACCGCTGATTCGCAAATATTTGCACAGCCGGCACAATAGCCGGGAGCAGTTTGTTGAGCATATTGTTCCAAGCGTTTTTTGTCGCCCCCCGATAGGTTTTTCCTATTCAAGGCTGCGGTAACATTGGCTTGCAGGATGGTCATATTGGGCATAGCCGAGCAGATGCTGGTAATATTTGGATTTTCCCACACCACCCTAAGTTTGGCCTGTTCAGCGGTATATCCTTTTTTTAAAAAGCTTTCGGTCATTTTCAGAGCATCATCAGTTTCAGACCCGATCGAAGCATAAAAGTTTGCCGAGAAAGCAGCCTGTGTTTTCATAGCCGTCAATCCGATGCCCGCGTTAACACAGGCATCAACCGCTCTTTTCATTTCGTCTTTTACCATTAGCCTGTAATTATAACTCATCATTATTCCATCGATCCATCCGAGTTTAGCTGCCGCAAGCATACCGTTTTCCATATTCTTATGGGCGCTAAATCCAAAAAAACGAATCTTTCCTTTAGCTTTGGCTTTTTCAGCCCAGACTTTGACTTCATCTGTCAACTCTTTTTTTATATCACTCACATAATGAATGAAATACATATCGACGTACGATGTGTTCATTCTTTGAAGTGAGGTATTTAATGTCTTCGTTAATTTTTGCGGATTTGAAGTACCTGCTTTAGTTACCAGGAACACTTTTTTGCGGTCGCTTGGGAATTTGGCAAAGTATTTTCCGATTGCCTTTTCGTTTTTTCCCCATCCATATGAATCGGCCGTATCCCAGTAGGTTACACCCGTTTTAATGGCCTGCCTGAACATTAACTGGTCTGATTCCTTTAATACACCACCCAGTGAAAGAATAGATACATTTGCGCCTGTTTTTCCAAACGGTCGCGTCGGCACAACCATTTGTTCAGGTATCTTCGTTGATGAGCTGCCATGGGCCTGGGTTAAACAACTTAAGGGCATTAGCACCGACCCTAGACCGGCTACGCCGGCGGTTTTCATAAAATTTCTCCTTGAAACATTTCTCTTCTCAGCGGACATGCTTAATATCTCCTTCTCGGATCTATTCCATCATAAAATGGTCCCAGCCCCGGGGTGAAATGGGTTTGGATGTGCCGTCGGGATAGTTAATCTCCAGCCGGTTATCAGCAGTCATTTCACCGATGCGGTAAAGCGGCCGTTTGAACTCTTTTTGAAATTTTTGAGCAATTTCAGCGGCTTTTTCCGCAGCCGCGGTGCACAGCAGGGTGTAATCTTCGCCGCCGCGAAGGGCGTATTCAAACGGGTCGAAGCCAAAGGCGGCACAAAATTTTTGCAGGGAATCGGACACTGGCAGTTCAGAGGCATAAATTCTGGCGCCCACCGCACTTTGTTCGGCAATATGGCCAAGGTCGGCGCTGAGCCCATCGCTGATATCAATGGCCGCCCGGATGCCGGATTGGCCTGCCAGAAAGCGTCCTTCGCGCAGATGGGGGGCAGGTAAAACATGGGCCCGGTAAAGGGCCTGCATTGCGGTGGAATCAACCGGGAGATTGTTTAGGATCAAGTGCAGTCCGGCCCTGCTGTCACCGAGATATCCGGTTGAAAAAATGATGTCTCCCGGCTTGGCCGTGTCACGGCACATCAACTGGTCTTTTGCAGCCGTCCCGTGCACGACAACATTGATGATTAAATCAATTTCCGAGCGGGTGGTATCACCGCCCAGAATATTGACATCGAATTTGGCGGCCAGGTGTTTCATGCCGTCGTAAACCGCTTCGAGATATTCCAACGGACACTTCAGCGGAATGCCGATGCTGACAAACGCCTCCCGGGCCTCACCTCCCATGGCGGCGATATCGCTGAGATTAACGGCCAGGGATTTATAACCCAGATCAAACCCGGAGATCGTTTTTCGAATGAAATGAATGCGTTCAACCAGCAAGTCGGTGGTGATCAGAGAAACCTGGTCCGAGGCCACGGTAAAAGCGGCGGCGTCGTCTCCAATGGCCCTGACGATGTTGTCCGGTCGGATCAAACAGCCCTTGCTGATTTTGTCGATGAAACCGAATTCCCCGATTTGTTTTAGCTTCATCGGTCTTTGCACCTCATATTTCAATGGTTTTAAGCGCCCTGGCGACTTCCAAAACAGGGTCATCGTTATCGATCCACTGGCTGGCATAGTTCAGACAGTTGCAGATGAAGGTGGTATTTTCAACCGTTTTCTGCATGCGGTAATGAACGTGGCCGCTGATCGCATACTTCACCGAGTATTTTAACGCCAGTTCGCCGTATTGTCTGCTGCCAAGAAATGCATTTAAATATTGCCATATGCTGTCCGGTGGCTGCACCGTAAAATCCATAATCGGCAGGACATGGGTAACCAGAATGATGTTGCTGCCCTTGCAGGCCGCCAGCTGCTTCTCAAGCTTGTCATGGAAATGGCGGTGCATTTCAAGGGTGGATGTTCCCCATACAGCTTTAATCTTATCCTGCCACAGACGATCATTTATTTTCATACGATCAAATTCTTGGACGGAATATTGCTGATCGCCGAATGTATAATCATACCAGCCCAGATCCCCGATGACGACCCAGCCATCCGTCAACTCGGCGGGGCCATTGGCAAGGTTGCCGCCGAAGGTCTTCAGAGCGTCATAGATATCCCAGGCGGTTTTATCCGGATGGCTTACATTCCAAATGTCATGATTGCCGGGAACAAAAAGGCAGCGCACGCCGGAGGCCATTTCGATGCCTGCCAGGGCCCGCAGGGTAAGTTCATAGTCATTGGCGACATCACCGGCTATAATCATAAGGCCGATATCGCTCTTTTTGATCGCTGCAACTATCCCCTCCAACACCTTATCCGGTCTGGAGTGCTCAAGGTCGATATGTATGTCGGATAAAATACCGATTTTCAATAATACACTCTCTAGTTTTCCATTGTCATACTAGTTATTACTTCTGTTCCTCGTTATAGCAGACTGATATATCAAAAAAACGATTGCCTAAATTTTAGCTCATTTTCTCAATTAAAATTGCAAGCTTTTGAAATTCATATAAAATATCCTGCTCTAATAAAAATAAGATTTATCCGGAACTAGAGTTTCGGATTCAGCTTTTCCGACAGCGTGTCGCCTAAAATATTGAAACACAGCACGGTTAAAGCCAATGCCAGACCCGGATAGATGGCCATCCAGGGCGCCTGCACCAGATAGTTGCGCGCATCCTTGAGCATCAGTCCCCAGCTCGGGTCCGGTGGCTGGGAGCCCAATCCCAGGTAGGACAGGGATGCCTCGATGACCACCGTCAGCGCAAAAGATATGGAGCATTGAACAATAACTTTGCCCAGTATGTTTGGCAGAATATGCTTGTAGACGATTTTTACGATGGGACTGCCCAGCGACCGCGATGCTTCGACGTAAGCTTCGGTTTTGATCGCCAGGGTTTCCGCCCTTACCAAACGGGCGAATACCGGACTGAAAATGATGCCGATGGCCAGCATTACCTGGAGCAGGCCGTAACCCAGAAATGAAACCACGGTGATGGCCAGCAAAATGGTTGGAAACGAAAGCAGGCTGTCCATCAGCAGCATTAAGAAGTTGTCAATATAGCCACGGGACAAAGCGGCCGCCAGTCCTACGATGGTGCCGATTGTAACTGCAATGGAAACGGCCACAATACCCACCAGCAGCGCGGATCTGGAGCCGAATATCACACGACTGAAAATGTCTCGGCCGAAATTGTCGGTGCCCAGAAGGTGTGCACTGCTGGATGGTTTGAATCGTTGCCCCAGATCCTGGGATGTGGGAGGATAAGGGGCAATCAGGGGAGCAGACACGGCCGCAGCTCCCAGGATCACCAGGAAAATAATGGATAGATAGAATATGGTGTTACGATGAGTATGCATTATTCAATCGAAATTCTTCAATCCAATGTGGTCCATCTGAAATCAAAGGTGTCCAGCTTCGGGGTCATTCTGAAATCTGAAACATTTTTTCTCACCGCGGTATGGCGGTATGAGGATCCCAGATACATGAAGGGGACTTCTTTGGCCATAATTTCTAATACTTCGTCATAAAGCCGTTTTCTATTTTCAAACCCGGACACCTTCCGGGCCCGACCGATCAGCTCAGCCGCACGGGGATTGATCCACCGGACGTAGCGATCTTTGGTACCATAGCCTGATAGTGTGCCGTCCGGGTCAAGTTTGCCGGTATGTCCTATGACCGTCAGGGCATATTTTGCGGCCCGATAGACATCGCTGAGCCAGGTAGACCAGTCTACCAATTTGATTTTCACGTTCAGTCCGACTTTGGTCAGCATGTCCTGATACACTTCGCCGGCTTTGACATGCGGTTCATAGTTTTGCGGCAAAAACAGCTCAAAAACGGTATCCTGGCCGACACCGGCTTCCGCCAGCAGCTTCATAGCCTTTTCCGGGTCGTAGGGATACAGCGCAGTGAAATCTTTGTAATAGGCATTACTGTAATCCATAAATGTTCCTATAGGTTTACCACTATTGTAAGCGATATCCAGAACTTTCTGCTTGTCGATGGCATGGTTGATCGCCTGGCGCACCCGGATATCCTGTAAGATGGGATTACTGCAATTGATGGACAAGACCTGAATGAGCGACGACATCGATTTTTCGATTTTCACATCCGGGCTGGTTTCAAGGATGGGAAGGTCCTCTATGTCAATCAGATAAGCCACATCAATTTGTCCGGATATCAGGCCCTGAACTGAAACCGCCCGTTCGGGAATGATGTGCATGCTGATTTCGTCCAATTTCGGAAGGCCTTTCATCCAGTAGTTATTGTTTTTTACCAGAACGATCTGGCTGTCCCGGATCCATTTCTTTAATACAAATGGGCCGGTGCCGACAGGTTGGTTTCCAAAATCATGCTCGGCTTCGATTAGGCCCTTGGGTAAGATGGCGCCCCAACCGGAAGCCAGACTGGCCAGCAGTGGTGAAGTCGGTTCCTTTACCTTTAAGACAACCGTAAAATCATCCGGTATTTCAATGCCTATGATCGACTTAAATTCTTTGGCCTTGGGTGAACCGGTTGCTTTATCCATGATCCTATCGAAGGTCGCTTTAACATCACGGGCTGTCAATTTGTCGCCATTATGAAAAACGACTCCCTTTTTTAAAAAAAACGTCCAGGTGAGTGCATCCTCGGAAACCTGCCACCTCTCTGCCAGGGCCGGTACGATTTTCCCGTTCATATCCGGTTCCGCCAGGGTATCATAAATAGACTTAATGGTCTGGAAGGTGAGCGTACCCGAGGTTTTGTGGGGGTCCAGGGTATCCGGATTTCCCCTCAGCGCAAAATTTAGTGCCTTGGCTTCGGCCGGGGTGGGGTTGGTCATGATCGCGATCCCCAGCAAAAGCGTCAGAATCAGGCATACGAAAAAACAGATTGGTCTTTTCATGGGTTCCTCCTTTTGATTAAACTGCATATGTTTAAACTAGACATTCAAGGGTTGAGGGTTCAACGTTCGGATTCAAGTCCGATGGGGCTTACCTTAACCGTCGACATTGTTGACTCCGGGCTAATGGGTGGCGGAACTGGCTGACAGTCACGATAATCGGTGTTCATCCGACTGCGTTTATCGCGGCTGAAAGCCGCTCCCACAAGCTAATCGTGTCTCTTGTCAAGCATATTGACTTTAATCCAAACGACCAAGTTTTATCCTACAGCCATTCAACCCTGAACCTCTGAACCCCGAACCTTCGAACCATCGCCTTTCTCACACGTTAAAACACGCCACCTGATGCCCTGGCCTAATATTATTTAAACTAGGTCGGGCCTCACAGCAAGATTGAGTGCCAATGGGGCACATATCGGAAAAAGAACAGCTTTCGACGAATGCTGCAGACCTTCCACTTATTGAAACTTGCGGCTGTCCGTCATCATCCTGGGCCGCGACCACCTGTTTACCCGGTATCGAGGAAAACAGTTTCAAGGTATACGGATGACAGGGATGCTTCATGATTTCTTCGGTCGACCCCAATTCCATCAATCGTCCCTGGTACATGACGCCAATGCAATCACTGAAATAGGCCACCAGGTTCAGGTCATGGGAAATGAACAGATATGTCAGTGCCAGCTCCTCTTTAAGATCCAGCAGGAGATTGATGATCTGGGCCTGGATGGAGACATCGAGATTGGAGACCGGTTCATCCAGAATTAGAAAATCCGGCTCCATACACAGGGCCCGGGCGATTACAATGCGTTGTTTCTGACCTCCTGAAAATTCGTGGGGGAAGCGCGAGCGGTGAGCGTTGGCGATGCCCACCAGATCAAGCAGCTGTTTAATGCGCCGGGTTCGCTTCCGGATTGGATATTTTCGGTTGACAAGCCCCTCGGCCAGGCTGTTTTCGATCCGCATTTTGGGATTTAAGGCGCTGTTAGGATCCTGAAAAACGATCTGCATTCTTTTTCTGAAAGACCGCAGGTTCCGGGATGAAAGGCGACCGAGCAGAGTTCCGTCAAACCAGACCTCGCCACTGGTCGGGGGATCGAGGTAAAGAAGGGCGCGTACCAGCGAAGTTTTACCGCATCCCGACTCTCCAACCAGCCCGAAAACCGTATTAGAATCGATGCCGAAACTCACCTGGTCAACGGCCCGTAAAACTTTCTGTTGACGGTTGAGAAACCCTTGACCATAGAAGAGTTTTACCAAATTTTTTATTTCTATGAATCGATCCATTTCTTGCCGATTAAAAAACAGGCGGCTTTATGACCGTCGCCGTAGTCAATTGTCGGGGGTATCTCCCGGCGGCATCCCTCCTCCACCAGGGGGCAGCGCGGGTGAAAGCTGCAGCCCCCGGGGATATTCTCGGCATCCGGCACCGTGCCCGGAATCGCCCGCAAGCGGGTTCCGCGTTTGGCGGCATCCGGGATCGAGAGCAACAGCAATTTCGTATAAGGATGGATGGGGTTTTCAAAAAGCTGTTGTCGGGTGGCCGATTCCACAATCCTGCCGGCGTAAATTACGGAGGTTCTATCTGCAATTTCTTTTACCACGCCGAGGTCGTGGGAAATGAATAAAACGCCCATGGAGAATTTATCCTTGAGGCTTTGGATCAGTTTTAAAATCTGAAGCTGCAGGGTTACATCCAGAGCCGTGGTCGGCTCGTCGGCAATCAGCAGGGCGGGATGACAGGCAACGGACATAGCGATCATGGCCCTTTGTTTCATGCCGCCGGAAAGCTCATGGGGATAACTGTTCAAAACACGTTTGTTTTTACCCAGGCCTACGAGGTTCAAAAATTCCAAAGCTTGCTCAACGGCGCTCCTACGTGTCATTTTAAAATGCAAAATCAGTGTTTCGGTGATTTGTTCTCCGATTTTATATGCCGGATTCAGGTATTTTCCAGGCTCCTGGAAAATCATTCCGATGTCCTTGCCCCGTACTTTGCGCCGGTCATTCTCAGCAAGCGTCAGAAGGTTTCGTCCCTGGAAAATAATTTCGCCACCATTCACCCTAGAGGGAGGCGTTGTTAAAAGCCCCATGACACTCATGGAGGTCACCGTCTTGCCGGAACCCGATTCTCCCACCAGGGCGAGGATTTCACCGGATTTCAGGCAAAGATCGATTCCCCTCAGCGCATGGGCAATGCCCTTGTGCTGTTCGAAACTGACATCCAGGTTTCGGATATCAAGCAGAGGATGATGATTTGTCCCTGTCAATAACTTAGTCCCTTAGCGGGTCTTATCTGACAACATGGTGTTAGAAAATGAAGGTTTCAGCGAATCACAAATACCATTGTCCGGATTGGGATTTACCCTATACCCTCAGCTTACCCGTATCTTAGGATTCAGCAGGCTGTATA
Organism: uncultured delta proteobacterium; assembly: GCA_963765595.1. Classification (GTDB taxonomy): domain Bacteria; phylum Desulfobacterota; class Desulfobacteria; order Desulfobacterales; family JAFDCJ01; genus JAFDCJ01. Next base: position 20,654 of record CAVXXE010000114.1, on the reverse strand, counting down.
GCATATCAACCGTAAAATTTATCAAAGAAAAGATAAACGCTACAAAAATTACGCCGCCCTGTATCAAGGGGAAATCCCGCTGGTAGATGGCGAAAAGAAAAAGTCTTCCCAAACCCGGCAAAGAAAAAACCTGCTCGATAATGATTGCCCCACCCAGCATATAACCCAGCTGGATACCGGCAATCGTGATGACCGGCAGCAATGCGTTTTTTAGGGCGTGCTTATAATTTACCATCCGTTCGGTAAGGCCTTTGGATCTGGCGGTAACGACATACTCCTTGCTGAGTTCCTCTGCCATGGATGCCCGGGTCAAGCGTAAAAGTACGGCCGCCCGGGCGATTCCCAGAGAAATGGCCGGTAAAATAAGATGTTTGAGGCTGCCGGATCCAAACAGCGGGAATAGCTTGAACTTCACCGAAAACAGGAGAAGCAGAAGAATGCCCAGCCAGAAACTCGGGATGGCCATGCCGATCTGTGAAAAACCCATGCCCGCGTAGTCCCAAAAAGACCAGCGTTTTACGGCGGAAATCACCCCCAGGGGAATGGCAGTGATGATTGATATGACGATGCCCAGCAATGCGAGGGACAATGTAAGGGGGAAACGCTCTAAAATTAAGCCGGTCACCGGTTGGCCAGATATCATGGAGTTGCCGAAATCAAAGCGCAAAACATCCCAGACCCACTGGACATACTGGGTGATCATCGGTTTGTCCGTGCCAAGTTTTGTCCGAATGGCCTCAATGTCTGATGGGGAAGAATCGATTCCCGCAATTACAAGGGCCGGATCACCCGGTATTACCCGGATGACGACAAAGACAATGGTGGAGATCAGCAAAACAGTTAAAATTAAGCGGCCGAATTTTTTCAGTGCGAAGAGGGCGATGGATTAATCCTTTGTATGTTTGGTGAAATTAATGATCAGATCAGGCGAAAACGGTTGACGACATCAGGTTACAACAACCACGCTTTACCCGTCGTTGCCAGTTCTATTTTGCCACTGAATTTTTTGCCGGCCTGCTCCAGCAATAGCTCGTGGTCTCCGAAATGGGGCAAATGCGTTAACACAAGGTGCTTAACCCCTGCCCGGGCTGCGATTTCGCCGGCTTCGCCGGCAGTCAGATGCCCGGGTATCATCCCCAGATACTCATCATATAGGCTCGACTCGCAGAGAAGTAAATCGGCATTTTGGGCGATTCGTATCAGGTCATGGGTCCAGGCAGTATCCGCAATGTAAACCATGCAGCGGTTGGCCTGTTCGATGCGTATTGAAAAGCAGGGATCCGGATGGATATTCCGGCTGAAGGTAAACTTAAATGTGCCGAGCGCCAGTGCTGTTTGCGGGTCGATAACGCGCCCCCGGCTGTATTGCAGGTAACTCAGGCCTGAAAAATTATCATCTTCCGCATGGCCGTAAATTTCCAGCGGTTTTTTGCGGTCACCCAGATCCATCAATATCCTGGCGGCATATTGCAGACACCCGATATCGGCGACATGGTCCCAGTGATAGTGGGACAAGATCACGGCATCCAGATTTTGTAACTTAATATAATTTTGCAGAAGTGACAGCACCCCCGAGCCGCAGTCAACCAGAATATTTAGGCTATCGGACTGCAGGAGGTAGCCGGAAGTTGCCTCCCCGGCACTCGGAAAAGCACCCCACCAGCCGATGGTGGTTAGTTTGAAAGCATTCATAGGTTACTTTTAAGCCGTACAGTGTTGTTTTTGAAAATGAACGTCGAACGTCCAACGCTGAACATCGAATAATGATGTCGCTCCGCTCCGCAATTTAACCTCATTTATCTTCAAGAATCCGATGTCAAAACTTGAATCACTGTTTCTGTTTTTTCATCTCTTCGCATTCAACATTCGATGTTGGACGTTCGATGTTCGATGTTCACCTTTCTCAATATAACTTCCACAGTCCCCCGGCATAAAAATAACTTAGCGCTTATAGGGCCGCCCTCCCGGTGGATTTTTCGTTTTTCAGCATATCGTACCGGTATTTGACTGCGGCACCATAGACGGTGGCATATCCCGGATTTTCCGGAAAGATAAAGGTTGTCTGATACAGTTTTCCCACCAGATTCAGCACCTGTCGGATAAATCGGTTTTCGGCAACCTTGCCGACCATGACAATATGGTCCCGACAATCGACGGAGCGGGCGCAAATGGAGGCGATGATGCCCACCGTTTCTCCTACCAGGTCCAGAACTGCAGCGGCCTGGTCTTCAATTTTTTTAGATTTTATGTCGGCAAAGTTACTTGCCGTCATCTCCGCACCCAAAAAACTGACTTGTTCATAACCCAGATCCGAAATGGTTAAATTGAGTTCGGCTGCATTTCCTTTGAGCGCCAGGGCTTCAATCTCTGAAGGATTATCCAGACCGCAGATGAGGGCCGAAAGTCCTCTGATGGTTCCACCGCCGACTCCGGAGCCGCCCAGGTGTTCGACGCTGTTTTTTGTGAAATGAACGATGGCACTACCGGTACCCATGCTCACCACAACACATTCATTGCAATCGGCCAAGGCTGCGCCCCCGAACCCGATGGCATCAATTTCGGCGATGATGGTGATGGTATTTTTCATGGACGTCGGCATCCCGGCCGCCGAGCCCGAGAAAACGATGTGTCGGGTCTGGTATTTTGTAATCAGGCGTTCATAGGCTGTTCTGATGTTTTCCCAATCCCGGTTTTCGATGCTAAAAATCTCTCTTATGCCCTCGGAGTCAACGACGGCAAAATCGGTGAATGAGGCGCCTCGATCAATCGCGATGATTGGCGCGGTTAAGTTTCCGGTCATATGGGTGCTGTCCCTTAGTCAATATAATTCAAAATATCCGATAGCCGGTGAATTACGGGGCAATCATGGATCTCTTCCACGCCCAGGGAACCGAAGCGATTGATAATCAATGCGTTCATTCCCACCTTGCGACTGCCAAGGCAATCGTCATAATAATTGTCACCGACATAAATGCACTGGTGGGCCTCCACGGACGTTTTTTGCAAGGCCAAATTAAAGATCCGGGAATCCGGCTTGTTGCAGTCTACCTCACAGGAGATAATCAGATGATCGAAAAAATCAATCAGCCCGGCATCCCTTAATATATCCCGGGCGGTACAGTCCCAGTTCGATATGACGCCCAGCCCGATGGATCTTCGCTTCAGTTCCAACAGGACTTCCGCTACCCCGTTGAACGGCAGCCAGTAGTTTTTGACATCCATTTTTATCGCTTCCCAGCAGGCGTCAAGCTCACACAGGTTCACACTCAATCCCATCCGATAATTCATTATGCCAAGGTAAGCGGGCATGAATACTTTACGGGGCTGCAGGAAAAAACCCGGATACTCCCGCATAAACAGTTTGTCCGTCAGGTGGAATCCTTTTTCGATATCCCCAAGCGGGACATCGATACCGAATTCCCCTAACGCTTTCTGATAGGTGACTTCCCGCTGCATGTAAAGCAGGGTGTAACCGATATCGAACCAAACAAACTTAATATTCAAATCCAATCTCCTAACCTTATTTAACCGTAACGACGGGACAAGGCGCATTTAGGACCACATATTGAGCCGTGGAGCCGAATATGAGTTTATTGACCTTTGATCTCCTGCGAACGCCGATGATGACCTCATCGGCTTTGTGCTCATCTGCCAACTGCACCAGATCCTCGCCGGCTTCCAGCCCCCGAACCGACAAAATCACTTTGCAGGCAATTTTTTTATCCAGCAACATGCTTTTTTCGTAATCCAGATTTTTTTCAGCATCCTCAAAATCCTTGCGCGGCACTTCAGGTCCCCCGACCATGGAGTGCACCAGAATAATCTCGGCTTGAAAAAATTTTGTACGCTTTGAGGCGACCGCTATGGCTTCTTTGGCTGCATTTGATCCGTCGTAACCCACTAAAATTTTCATTTTTACCTCCTTATCCCAAAAAACCAAAACATTGTTGATTAGTTGACTGAGTTGACTGAGTTGATTAGTTGATTGAGTTGACTGGTTTATTGGTTGATTTGGTTTAAAACAAATCAACTCAATCAACCACTCAACGATATTTAAATTTATTATTTTAACCGACTTGGTTCCTATAAACCTAGATCCTCGTTAATCAATACCACTTTGACCCTTTCTTTCGGAAAGGATTTTTCGGTGATGGTCCAAGTGTTACAGATCCGATCCGGGCTTTTGCACTCCTGACAGTAGGATGTTTTAACGCAAGGTGTCTTTTTGTCCAGGCGCATCGAATTGACCGGCGCCGCATAATTTTTTATCCGGAACATGGCTTCGTCCAGATCCGCCACGATTTTATTGCGACCGATCAGTAGAATTACCCATTTGGGGCCGAAGGTCAGCGCGCCAATCCGATTGCCGGTCATGTCCAGGTTTACCAGTTGACCGGATTCGGTAACGGCGTTGGTTCCGGTGATAAATAGATCGACCAGCAGGGCCTGTCTGCGGCGCTCCATCATTTCTTCAGCCGGGACTTTCTTGTCAAGGGTGTCCAGCACCTCCAGGTCCGGATCCGCCTTTAGCTGATGATAAAGCCCACTGGCGATAAAGGTCATCGATCCGCCCCAGGATATGGTCCTGGCGTTTAATTTGGGCATGATATCCTCCAGGACGGTTTTGCAGGCCGCTTCTTTGTTTTCTGCAATGCAGACATCGAAATTGTTGGATTCCAACGCGGCTTTCAGATCTGCCAGCCTCATTTTGTTGTAGTTCTCAATGGGTTGATCCATTTTTTCCTCCAGAGTTGTTTGATTCACAAATTCCGCAGATTGCTCAGATTACTATAGTCACATTAAGAGCGATATTCTATAACCAAAGCGTTCCTCAGTTGCAATAAAAAACGGATTAAGAATTCACTTTAATCACCACCAGCGTCACATCGTCTTCCTTTCCCAGCGGATGGCTGAAACGATCCAATTCATCGATGACGGCCTGCAGGATTTCTATGGCAGTTTTCCGGCCATGGGCGCTGATAACCTGGCAAAACCTTTCTTTGCCGAACATTTGCCCCTGTGCATTTTGAGATTCCCAGATTCCGTCGGTGCCGATTAAAAGGATCTGTCCCGGCAGTAATTTGCGTTGAAATTCCTGGTAGGCCGCCTTTTCGGAAACGCCCAGGGGCAGGGAATGTCCTCCAAGTTCTGCAAAATTTCCGGAATCCGGATCGAAGGCAAAGGCCGGATCGTGTCCCGCATTTGCCCAGCGAATGATTCTATTGGGACTGTCGATTTCACAGAAAAACAGGGTCATAAAACGGCCGGAATCCTCCACATCCCGGGATAGCTGCCGGTTGACATCCGCAAGAATCTGATTGAGATTACCGGTCTTTGAGGCGCGCTGGCGCAGAAAGGCCCGGGCAGTGGTCATCAGCAAGGCCGAAGCAATTCCATGGTCGGAGACATCTCCGACGACAATTTTAATTTTTCCCGGTTCATTTTTATCCAACGGCAAATAATCGAAATAATCCCCGCCGGTTTCTTCGCAGTAGATGCTTTTCCCGGCTATATCAAGGCCCGGTATATTTGGAGCGGCCGCCGGCAGCAAGTGCTGCTGGACTTCTTTGGCGATGCTCAATGATCGGCGGATGCGATCGCGTTCCTGAAGCCCTTCGGTCATTTCATTGATGACGTCGCCGGTGTAGCCGATCTCATCATTGCTGGTAACCCGGATTTTTTTATCAAATTTACCGTTTCTGACTTCCTGCAATGTTTGGATTATTTGCCCGAAGGGTAGGCTTAAATTTTTAGCCACCAAGCCGGTCAAAAAGATACCGATTATTATGAAAACCACAGCATTGGTAATGATTGCCCAACGCAATTGTTCCATGGCGATCTGTGTGTCTGAAAAATTGTTTGTGATGCGATGAATCACAAGAATTATCGAAATTAAAGGAATCAGATTACAGGCAAAGAGCATCGCCACCAGACGGGTGCGAATCCGGATTCGCAGCGTCTTAGGTATGGCATGCAGACCGCCGTTCGGGAAAAAGTGAGGCGCCAGCTTTTTCTGTAAAATATGTTCCAGAAGGAAGAATGCGATCGTCACTGTGATGACGCCTGTGCTCAAGCTGTGGTACAAAGAGCCCAGAACCATGTGTGTTCCGGAGCCATAGGCCCAATGCATCGTGGAGTATATGATTGCGGATAAAAGCCACATGCTGAAATCCAAAGCGATGAAGATAAACGGCTCGTTCAACAGTCGTTGCCGGGCGATACTTTCAAGATCGGGTGATGCGGGTGCCTGCTTAAATATTGTATTCAGGTAACGCCGAATCGGTTTTTCATATAGCAGTGACATCACAGTCACAAAAGCAAAGGCAAACGGCGTAAAGAGCGCATCAATCCAATAGGGGACTGCATGTCCCAAATATTCTTGTTGGGTCCTGCCCGCAGCCATAAACAACATGGTGTTTGCGCCGAACACACCAATCAAATTTGCCAGAAAATTAGCCGCCAGCATTTCATTTTTTAGATGGAAAAGTTTTAATTTAGTCATGACCCCGGTCTCCTGTATCCCGTGTATCCGGAGAAAGCACATTTTATGAGTCGAATAAGGATTTTCTTTATCAAGACAAAGTGGAAACATCAACGTTTCAATTTTTTTATCATTGTAATACCTTTGATATGGTATATATTTAAGCCTAATCTGAGCGAGCGGGCTGCAGCGAAGCGTAAATCTCGTTCTATCAGGTATTGAAAATTGAAGATTGCAAATTGAATATGGGTGCGTGTCGCTTTGCTCCGTCATTTTTATGGTGTTTTTTAATAATTGAATCGCCGCAGGCGGACCTTAAATATTCAATATTCAGTCTTCAATCCTTTTCACAGGAGACTACATCGATGAAGTTTAAAAGTGTCGATCATGTTAAAACGGCCTTGGAAAAAGCCGACTATATTTGCTCAAAGACGATCGCAACGGTTGTCTTTTTGGCCCAGGCCACCCAAAAACCGATTTTGGTGGAAGGGCCTGCCGGGGTGGGCAAAACTGAGCTTTCCAAAGCTGTCGCCCGCAGCCTCGAACGGGAATTAATCCGTCTTCAATGCTACGAAGGACTGGATGAGACCAAAGCTCTTTACGAATGGGAATATGCCAAACAACTGCTTTACACCCAGATGGTGAAGGATAAGATCGACGATGTCCTCAAAGGGACAAATTCCCTGTCGGATGCCGTGGACCGGATTGCATCCCAGGAGGATGCGTTTTTTTCGGAGCGCTTCATTCAGCCCCGTCCGCTCCTGCAGGCCATTAGCGCCACCCGACCAGTGGTGCTCCTCGTCGATGAAGTGGATAAATCCGACCCCGAGTTTGAAGCTTTTTTGTTGGAAGTATTAAGTGATTTTCAGATATCCATCCCGGAATTGGGGACCCGCAAAGCATTGAATATCCCGTTCGTTTTTCTGACCTCTAATGATTCGCGGGACATGAGTGATGCCCTCAAACGAAGATGTATCCACCTTTACATCGATTACCCGGAGCGCGATCTTGAATTGGAAATCGTTAAACTGAAGATCCCTCAAATCAATGCCCAGCTGGCCCGGCGTATGGTCGACACGATTCGCAATATTCGTGATCTGGATCTGAAAAAGAAGCCCTGCATTTCCGAAACCCTGGATTGGGCCCAATCTTTGCTGGCTTTGCAGGTTGAAGATTTGTCCCCCGAGATCGTCGCCGATACGCTCAATGTGATTTGCAAGTACCGGACTGATGTGGGGCAGGTGGTAGAGAAAATGGAGAAGATATTGGAATTGCCTAAAGTGTCTAAAATGAGCTAAAATGCCTAAAATTAAGGAATTTTGTCTATTCATTTAAAGCTGAAAGGCAAAGCAGGTTGCCATTTTACTTTTTTGATACTTGGCATTCCATATTCCAGAAAACGACCGTTTATAGAAAAGGACGGAGCGCAGCGACACTATAATTTTAGGCTTTTTAGCTCACTTTAGTTCATTTTTACATTTAATTTTATGGTTAATCTGGTACTAAAATTCGTATCCTGTTCCCGGGTGGCGGGGCTCAGGATTTCAACCTCCGAAGTACTCGACTGCCTCAATCAGCTAAAGATGGTGGACATACTGGATGAGAAGCAATTCGCGGCGGTATTGCGGGCTAATTTTGCTAAAAGCCGGCGGGAGCAATTTCACTTCAACCGGCTGTATGATCTGTTTTTCCATGAACTGCGCCAGGAATCGGGCATCTCACATGGGGACCCCCTTGTCGAACAGATTCAAAATGTCCTGTTGGCACTTGGCGCCGATCAAAACGGCAATAATAATCACCAGGCCGTGATCGACTTTCTAAACGGGGACCCGCTGCCGTTTTTGGAGCAGATGCAGCAAGGCGTTGTGGAGGGAAACGGACGAGGCGGGGGCATGGGCTCCAATCTGGGGCCAATGATCCAGCGTCTCGAGCTGATGCTGCAGATTAATGCCGTCGAAGATACCCTGATGCAATTTATTGCCGATCAACGGGATCGAATGCATTGGGAAATTCGCCGAGATTTAAAAGAAATTTTCGACGCGCGCCTAACCAGCGCCCGCCGGCTGCTTACGCAGCAAAAGAGACCCTTTGAGGACGACAGCAAGAAGACACCCTCTTATCAACAACACCTGGACCGACTGGGCGAAATCCATTTTGCTTCCCTGACCAAAAAAGAAGTGGCAGCGATTCGCGAGGCCATCGATCAACTTGTGCGCAAGCTAAAAGACACCGTCAGCCGGCGGTATGCCGCGAAAAACAGGGGCGTCCTGGATGTTAAGAAAACGTTGCGCCGGGCGGCCGGTTATCAGGGTATCCCGGTGGAGCTTTTTTTCGCAACCGACCACTGCGCAAAGCCAAAATCGTAACCCTGTGCGATGTTTCCGGTTCGGTCTGGTCGGCTGCCAGATTTATGCTGAACATGCTCTATTCGCTGCAGGATTGCTTTACCCAGGTGCGTAGTTTTGTCTTCGTGGCCGGATTGGATGAAGTGACCGGCATTTTTAAGGACTGTGATATCAACAAGGCCATTGACAAGGTCCTGAAAGAGGCGAATATCGAATACAACGCGGCCACCGATTACGGGCTTACCTTTCGCCAGTTTAAAAAAGATTACTTGGACATTCTCAACAAGAAGACCACCCTGATCATTATCGGTGACGGCCGCTCGAATTACAGCAATCCTGAAGAGCAAATACTGGATGATATGCGGGAAAGATGTCGCCGGGTGATCTGGTTGAACCCTGAAACCCGGTACTTCTGGTACACGGGCGACAGCGAGATGCGCGCTTATCAAGCCTGCTGTAATGAAGTACGTCCCTGTCAGAATCTCAATCAACTGCTGGAATTCATCCAAACGCTGGTATTGTGAGAAATTTTTAAATAAATCACTTGCTTTTGCCTGAAAAAAGGGTATTATCATTTCTATCATTAAAGGTCCGTCTTATAATGAACGGGCGGTTTCATTCTGAAGGAAAGATCCATTTGTCAGTGCGGCATCCTGAAGTATGGGACTATGAAAAATTTTATTGAAGGAGGGTGTCACAATGGCCGATGGTGTTGTAAAATGGTTCAATGAGCGCAAGGGTTATGGTTTTATCGAACAAGAGGATGGTCCGGATGTATTTGTGCATCATTCCGGCATCAACGGGGCGGGATTCAAAACTCTGCAGGAAGGTGACCGGGTGACCTTCGACATCGAGCAGGGGGCGAAAGGACCTGCAGCGGTAAACGTAACCGTCACTTAGTGGATCATACGATTTAAGAAAGGCGCGCCTGATGCCGGATTAGGCGCGTTTTTTTTTGCTTTTTCAGAAGAGTTACAACTTAAATTCGTCACCCAGATAGGCCTGAGCCACAGCCTGGCTGGCTGCTATCTGATCAGGAGGGCCGCATTCAAGAACCTGGCCATCGACCAGGATGTACGCATTGTCGCAGGCTCCGAGGGTTTCTCTGACATTGTGATCGGAGATGAGCACACCGATGCCCCGTCTTTTGAGATGGCCGATAATATTTTTGATGTCATTGACGGCCAGCGGGTCGATACCGGCGAAGGGTTCGTCCAGCAGTATGAAAGACGGATTGGTGGCCAGCGCCCGGGATATTTCAAGGCGACGTTTTTCGCCGCCTGACAGGACACTGGCCTTCTGTTTTTGCAGGTGCTTTATGCCCAGTTCTTCGAGAAGCGTTTCGGCACGTCGCAGGCGCTCGGCCGAATCAATGGGGAGTATTTCAAGAATCGCCATTAAATTCTGCTTGACCGTCAGTTTGCGGAATATCGAAGTCTCCTGTGGAAGGTAGCCGACGCCTTTGCGGGCCCTTTGGTACATTGGCAAATCGGTGATATCTTCTTCGTCCAGCAGGATCTTTCCTTTATCCGGCCTCACCAACCCGATGGTCATGTAGAAGGTGGTGGTTTTTCCGGCACCGTTGGGGCCCAGCAGCCCGACGACTTCGCCGCTTCTGACACTCAGACTGACGGAATTGACCACCTGTCTTTTGGAATAGGATTTTTCCAGATCTTTCAAATACAGTGTCGTCATGGGGTATTTTGTTCCTCAGTGCTTTGCTTCGCAATTAGATGGATTTGAATCTGAATCTTATACCCCAATTGAGTCAAACTCAATTGATGAGGTATTAGGTATCAGGTACTGACATCGGGGAATTTTTTCCAAATTTTATTTTTCACTAAACGGAGATATAAAAAATTTTCGTCGATTTCCGATAACCACCAATACCGAATACCCAGTACCCAGTATCACCTAATTGAGTATCGCTCGATTAGGGTATCACATACTTCCAAACATGCCAACCGCATAATACGCGGTTGATCCTTAGCCTGGATAAATCGGAATTGACTATTGATTAGAAAACGTTGATTGCATTTCAATTGACAGTCCAGTCCCCTTCTTTTATAGTCGAAGATTCCAATAAAGACAATTATGCTCCAGACCCGTATCGACACACAGGATTTTGTCCATCCCCAACTTGGCCGGGAGGTAACCGCCATCGGCGGGCATTATGTTTTCGGCAAGGAAATCCGCTTATCTTATAACGGCCGGAAACTTTTGTATTTTGTCGGCTATGCCGTTCTGGATTCCACCTGTTGCGGGGTCGGCGGTTGTGCCTATGTGCTTGTGCCGGGATTCATCAGGCAGTGGAAATATAAAAAAACCGCGGATGATTGCTTTATTTCAAAAATGGATCCGATACGGGACCTTGCCATACAAAAGGACGTTCGAAGATTGATTCAAAAAAAAGAAATGGTGTTTCAGATAACATTTGATTAACAATTTCTAAACTGTACCATACCGACAACTTAATATCGGTGTTCATCGATGACATTTTCCCAGTGGTGACGGACAAATGATACTCGATGCTGGATGCTCGATACTGGATACTGGATACTCGATATTGGATACTGGATAACGGATGCTGGATACTGGGTATAGACCCTCGCTAATTGCTCCTATTCATAATTACGGTAACATATTAGCGGTAATATTTTTTTCTACAAGAGCACTGAGTGTTGATATGAATCTATGTACTAAGTTAAAATTGGAGTTCAATTTTTTGATATGAGTCACACGGGCACAACACAGCAAGACTTGCCGCGACCCCTGGATGGAATCCGGATCATTGAATACGGTCTTTTTCATGCCGGTCCAGGCGCCAATGCCATTTTGGGCGATTTGGGGGCGGAGGTAATCAAGATTGAAACGGCCTCCGGTGATCCGGAGCGCTATTGGACGGATGTGGCCGGATACGATCTCGCCCTTAAAAACGGTGAGAGTATCATTTTCGAGGCGTCCAATCGGAATAAAAAGGGTATTTGTCTTGATATCCACCAAAAGAGAGGGCGGAAAATATTCGATCGGCTGGTCCGGCAGGCGGATGTTTTTCTCACAAATTTACGGGGAAGCACGACAACCAAACTGGCCATCGACTATGAAACCATTGCCGGACTCAATGCCAACATTATTTACGCCGGCGTTTCCGGATACGGCCCTAATGGACCCATGAGCGATCTGGGCGCATTTGATCCCTTAGGACAGGCCCGGTCCGGGATGATGTTTGTCACCGGCTCGGCGGAGCCGGCCATGATTCACCTGGGGGTTTTGGACCAGGCGGCGGCGATTACTGTAAGTCATGCCATTCTCACGGCCCTGCTTTTCCGGGAGCGCAGAGGAATCGGACAGCAGGTGCATATATCCTTGTACAGCACGGCGCTGTGGGTTCAGTATATCAATCTGCTGACAACCAGCGTGCTTTCCATTGATCCTTGCATACCAGCGGACCGCACCCGGCACTCCCCGCTGCGCAACCGCTTTCGCTGCCGCGACGGGAAATGGATTTTAGGGACCCACCACCCTGAAGAAAAATATTGGACCCGGTTTTGTGAGGCCACCGATCAGACAGCGCTGTTAAATGATCGACGATTTACAAATAAAACCGGCGGCCCGGCTGACTTTGTCGAATTGAACAGGATCTTTGACGGGGTGTTTGCCGCCCGATCCCGGGATGAATGGATGGAGATATTTCGGGCCCAGGGACTGATGTTCTGCTCGGTGCAGCACATTCAGGAAGTCGCAAACGATGAACAGGCCCTGGCAAACGGGTATCTGACCGCTTTTGATCATCCGGTTCAAGGGCCGGTCACCATCCCCGGTTACCCGGTGCATTTCAGTGCCTGCAATGCGGGTACCTGGAAAGCGGCGCCCAAACTTGGTGAACATACCGATGAAGTTCTTCATCAGATGGGACTCTCGAATGCGGATATCGAGAGCCTGAGAAGTGCTGGAATCATTAAGTGATGCAGAGCAATAATCGTCAATTCGGGCTTGTTAGGCCCTTGTTGGGTTTTATCCGACAACATGTTGTCAGAATATGAAGGTTTCAGGTGTAGGGTGTCAGGCAGTCTGGTGCTAAATTCTGAGACCTGACACCTCTTATGAAACTTCATTTATTTAGACAGGATTTACAGGATTAACAGGATTTTTTTTGCTCAGTCTGGTTATATCCTGTCCATCCTGTTGATCCTGTCAGAAAAATAAAATTGCATTTGTAAGTTTTTTATTCGACTAGACTGGCCGCTTTTCAAGCCAGCGGCAGGGCTGAAGCCTGACACCCGATCCGCCTGGGGCGGAAAACCTATATGAATTATCAGCGTGCTTGCTGCCCTTTTCCGGTTTATCCAGGTTAGGTTCGTCAAGGAGGAATACATGGAAGAACGGAAAACAAACGGAATCGGATATATTACCGGAAGATGGCCGCTGGATCCGGCGAAATCAACCATCGTTTTTATCCATGGCGCCGGGGGATCGAGTGCTTTCTGGTCGGCACAAGTCCAGGGCCTTGCCGCACAATTCAACACGATTGCCCTTGATCTTCCGGGTCACGGCAGAAGCAACGGTGGCGGAAATACTAAAATCGAGGAATATGTCCGGGCGGTTGCTGATTTTATCAAGCAAGTTGATATACCGATACCCGTTCCCTGCGGGCTGAGCATGGGAGGCGCCATCACCCAGCAGCTATTGCTCGATTTCCGAGATCAATTCAAGGCGGGCATCCTCATTAGCACGGGTGCGAGGCTGAAAGTTGCGCCGGCTATTTTCGAGGCCATCAAAAAGGATTATACCGGCTTTGTGGATATGGTCGGGCAATTTGCGGCATCCAAAAAAACAGATCCCGGTCTAATCCAGCCATTTAAGGATGAAATGGCCGGGTGCAAACCTCAGATTACCCGTGGTGATTTTCAGGCCTGCAATCGCTTTAACATCACTGATCGGCTCTCTTCCGTTGATGCTCCCGTTCTGATTTTGAGTGCCCAGGACGATATGCTTACACCGCCAAAGTACGCAGATTTTCTGGAGAAGACCATCAAGACCGCTGAGAGGACTCACATTATGGATGCCGGGCATGTTGTGCCCATCGAGAAGCCGCTGGAAGTCAATCAGGCGATCGCGGATTTTTTAGACCGAAACGGACTGTAACGAATTGGATCCTGTATTTTCCTGCCGGCTGCTCCTTTTATTCCCTGATTTCTGTATTATAGTCTGTAAGGACTGCAGAAGTGGTTTCAACACCCTCGCGTCTCTGAACGCTATCTGAGGGATTAAATTCACTGCGGGTACATGGTCGGTAATTTTTGCAATCCGAGGATATAGGTTATGGCCCCATAATACAATTTTTTTCAAGAGGAGATCCAGATGGAACTTAAAGACTATTTTGAGAATACGGAAGGCAGCGCAATTCTGGCGACGGCGGACAGCGAAGGCAAGGTGGATGCGGCTATTTATGCCCGACCACATTTTATGGATGACGGCACCATCGCCCTGATCATGCGCGATAGACTCACCCATCATAACCTTCAGTCAAATGCCCATGCCTGTTACATGTTTATTGAAAAAGGACCCGGCTACAAAGGCAAACGCTTTTTTTTAACCAAAGTCCGTGAGGAGCAGGATTCCGAACTGCTGCAGTCCCTGCGACGCCGCCAATACATCAACGAGAAAGACGAATCTAAATTTCTGGTGCTTTTCAAGATTGACAAGGAATTGCCCCTGGTGGGCGCCGGGAAATAGATTAGGCGGCTGATAAATCCGGCTAAATCAAACCTATTCAACATTGGGATCAACACGTCCAATACTCATACGGAAATCGCTGCCGTGGAAACGAACAAGCAATTTCTAAAACGATTGGGGGAATTATTTCACTCTTAACATCTGGCAGCTTTATCCACCCACCATGCCGCATAAAGAAGGACACGTCGACGCACGTGAGAAAAACTTTGTAGATGTTGATTACCCTAATCTACACTTTCACCGGCTTTTCATTTTCGTCTTCGGTCAATCGTATATTTGTAAGTGCAATCTATAACTGATTGAATTAAATTATCATTGTATATATAGCCGATTTATAAACTTCAGCCAAAGTGTGGGTTTCGTATGGCTAATATACACCTTCGGAGAGTATCTTAGACGGTGGAATTTTACATCTGAGATATGAAAACGATATCCCAATGATCAATAGAAACAGCAGGGTAGTAGTACGTTGGAGAAATCGCAGGTTTCACACCAACCCCCTAAACCCCAATATATTGTGTTTTAGCAAGATGCGGCGGAGAGTTCCGGCCGCCTCTGGTACGATTTCATTTATTCGCTACTTGACCAATTCGATCTCACCCGGCCGCCAGGTCTTGTCGATCCAGGCTTCTTCCGGGGCGTACATGCGCAAAACTGCAATCCAGCTCTTGCCGGGAATGGTCTGCAACCAGTTGTTCTCTTTGCCCTTCGGTGCTTTCGGCGCAAAGTAGACATCAAAGGAGCCGTCTGCATTCTTTTGGATCCCCTTGGTTTGACTGCCAATCGTCGGATAGGGCTGATCCGTCTGTAGCTGCGACCGTGTCTGGGTGTCGTAGATCGTAACCGCCCAGAAGGCCTTCACCGGCACATCCTTCGGCAGTGTTATCTTGTAGGTCTTCGCTCCGTCGAGAGCCTGCTTTTTCGTGTCGGTCGCGATAATGCCGTAGTCTGACCCTGCTCCAGCCCGGGTCACCGCCATGGTAGGGGTTACTCCTATGGCGTTGTAGTAGAACCAGGTCGCGGCCTCGGTGTTGTAAGCCCCGTCATATATAAAGGACGGGTTCTTATCAGCGAAGGCCATGATCCAGCCGCTATCCTTGCCGTAGATGTAGTTCCCCGGCGTACGCGGATAGAAGGTGATGGCTCGTGCAGTGCCATTACCGATGGCGACAGCGTCCGTGAGCAGTTTTTTCATCCGTTGGTCGGGATCGAATGGCTTGCCCTTGACGATGCCGATGGCGGCAAACAGGCCCCGGGTCCGGGGATCAAGCGACTCGATGGGCTCATATTGAACGACCTCGTTCAGCTGATTGAAGAAACTGAAGTCGTTGGCCGGGATAGTGTTTATCACCTTACCGGTCGCCTTCACGAATTCAGTCTTTGGCGGATTGCCGGCCGTTGAGAGCGGATAGATCCTGAGGTTCGCCGTGATATTCTCGACTGCGGTATCGACGCCCTTGGCGATCGAACCACGCAAAAAGATCCAGTTTCGATATGTTGGCGACTTTAAGACGAAGTAGCCCTCGGGCACCGTGCCCTTGTACTCAGGCGGCAGAACAATATATTTTCCTCCCTTACCTTTATCCTGCCCTGCGGGACCGAAGTCGCCGACATAGCGAAACCACGCGCTATCGATAGCACCGAGCATTCCCGGCGGCAGCTCGATCACAGTTGCCCCATTGGCCTTCAGATCAAGTGTGGTGAAGGAATATAAGGTCGAGGTGTTACCGGTCAGCAGGAGCGTTTTAGAGTCCATCAGCTTCTGCCAGATCTGGATTTTGTTGGAGCGGTCGGCACCGATCGCTTTCGGGCCATCGTACAAAGCGAACGTCGACGCGGCTGGCAAACCAGCGAGAAACGCCTGCACCCCGCGCATCCGATCCAGGTTGTCGTACACCGTTTTCACTGTTTCATCTGTGGGTACACCGTCAAAAAACGTTAGTGTTCCTATCGAGGTCTTCACCTCATCCGGGGTCGTAATCGACGCCGGGATGGGGGTGGTCATCTTCATCTTGGGTGATTGTGCCCAGGATGTTGTAGTCAGGCTGATCACCAGCAAACCTGCCAGCACCATGTTCATAAGTTTTGATGTTTTCATTTCCGTCCTCCTTGAATTTATTTCACCGGCTGCGGTGCAGGAAACTTCCAGCTGCCATCAATAATTTCCTTTTGCGGCTGATAGAGTCGGACAAGATAGTTCCAGCCCTTCATGATCGGCAGAAAGTTCGGCTGCTTGGGATCGCCGCCGAAATGGATGGTCATGCTGCCGTCTTTATTTTTGGTACCGGTTATATTGTTGACCGAGTAGGCATTGTACTTGTTCTTCTGAAAATACCCTTCACCGTTATAAAGGCTGATAGACCAGAAGCCGTCCACCGGCACGTCTTTAACATTGAGGGTGTATGCCGTCTTGCCATCGTTCATCTCAGGCGTCACACCCGCGTACATGGCATCTTTCTGAGGATTGCCACCCCATCCGGTCGCACTGGCAAAGAGAAACTTGACCGGATTGACGTCGTCCTTGCTTCCGAACGCGTCATTGTAGTTGGCCATGGTCGCGGAGAGCACCTTCAGAGCAGCGCGTATCTTGTCTTGCGAGGCCGTGTCCCAGTTGGGGATCTCAAACTTGCCCGCTAACTTCTGCTCCACCTTGGTCTGTTGCTGGATGGCATTCACCTTCTTGACATCCTGAGGATTCTCAGAGTCAACCAGTGTTCGGACAATCACAAACACATAGCGGGTGCCGATCTTATCCTGCGTCAGGGTGTAGGTGCCCGGCTTATAGACAACCATCTGGGTATATTGATCCTCGTTCACCACCTGCATGGATTGAAAGCGTTTCCCCGTATCGGGCTTGGTAATCGTGACCGGCGTGGTCAGATCAAAAACCCCTAAAGAATAGATGGTATCGCGGTTCATGCGCACCACCTTTTGCTGATCGATAGGCGTTGGCTTGGGGATATGCAGGAACTTGCCGAAAGCGCCCATCTTGACGTAGCTGTTGAACATCTTGTCGCTCTCGGCACGGACAAAGTTCTCCCAGGTAACGGGGGTCGTTTTTGTAGTGCTTACAGAAGTTACGGTTTTTTCGACATGTGCTTGTTGGGCACCAGCCATCACATTCAGGCTGAGCACCATCAGTCCGGCCAGGGCCAGGGTGAAGAACTTTTTTGTATTCATTTTTATACTCCTTGTTTCTTAAGGGTTCAAAGTTCAGGCTACAATATATTGTGGTCCGCCTTTCAGTCTTCAAACTTTTGATATATTGAGTGAATCCTTTTCCTGGTTTGAAAGCACTGAAAGCAAGAGTCGGATCAATTTTTTAAAACTGTTGCGTGCTGGGCACTCAGATTATTTGATTAATATAGATGCCATCGCATATATGGAAGCCAACAAGCTACCAAAATATGTTTTAAACTCAATCATTACCCATCTGGGGGCCATATTCGCCAATGATTGCCACTGGAATGGATTTTTAGCTGACAATGGCATTATAAGTAATCAACACGTGCGAATCGCCACCGAAGGCGTACTGATCGGTAGCATCATTGAACATGGTATCGCAAAACATCTGGTTATCGTAAGCGATGATGCCGGCCAATTTAACGTGCTTTTGCATGCGCTGTGTTGGATTCATGCCAACCGAGCCATCGACAAAATTATTGCATATACCGATCAGGCTAAAAAAGACCTGGATACGGTAAAAGATCAGATATGGCTGCTATATGAGGGGCTAAAAGAATACAAAGAAAACCCCAAGCCGGCAGACAAAAAACGTTTGAATGACATGTTTGACGAAATATTTACGCAAACAACTTCCAGTGCCTTATTAAACGCTGCCCTGAAGCGAATTAATAACAACAAATCCGAGTTGCTACTGGTTTTGGAACGTCCGGATATCCCTTTGCACAACAATGGCGCTGAAAACGCAATCCGCGAGTATGTTAAAAAACGCAAAATCAGCGGTAGTACTCGAAGTGAGTCTGGCCGCCGCTGCCGTGATACCTTTACAAGCTTGAAGAAAACCTGCCGCAAATTGGGCGTATCGTTTTGGCAATATCTCAAAGATCGAATCAAGAATATCGGTATTATTCCCGACTTGTCAGATCTGATCCGACAACATTCTTTGAACCCAGGGTAATATTTTCTTCTCTCTCCTTTTAAGATTAGTCTATCACATGCTATGAGAAGCACAAACGAAGCTATCCTGGTATTTTCTTTGCTACCAGTGCTTTTTGGGATGTTACCTTTGATTTCATAAATGGACACATCGGCTTCCAGCAAACTTTGCGCGTAAGTATGTCGCAGCCAGTAGGCCGATGAGCACGGGGCTGCCTGGCGCATACAGTTGCTAACGTAATAGCCTATCTTTTTCAAATATGCCCGGTAGGCGGGGTATGTTTTTTATTAAAATTGCGGGGTACTTGCGGGATAGACAGGGTATTTTAAAAATGGGGCGGGGTTTAAGCGGGATATTGGCTGGGTATCTCAATTATTGGAGACGTAACTTGCCAGTATCGTAACTCACTGAAAATGTTAGGTTTAAAATGGATATCATAAAAATTTAGGTGATGTCAAATGTTCAGATTTATAGCAGATACATGCCGATTAGGGTCCTTGTTTTCGGCGAATGTTTATCGACCATATCTGCCGAAAAAGGCTGCGGTTTCTACGCTATGATACGGGAAACGACCTCAATAAGTGTTCGGACACCCTGCTTGAAACCTTCCACTGGAACGCGTTCGTCAACCCGATGCATCAAGGTATTAAACGGTGTCTCTGGACCCAAATTCACCGGAGCAAATCCAACGCAGGTAGCGCCCAGTGAAGACCACGCCTTAGCATCAGTGAAGCCCCAGATCAGATTTGGGACCATTACCAGAGCAGGATCCAGCTTCTTGAGAACCGCTCGGATTATGTCGAAATCGGATCGTTTGGGTTTCCCTCTACTGGCGGCATGGACCGAATGACGTCGATCTCGAAATCCGGCCCAATGATTTTTTTTACCTCGCGGATTAGGTCCTCGGGAGTTTGTCCGGGGAGCGTCCTACCGTCCACCTCCATAACAGCCGATGCCGGAACCGCATTGATGATGGAACCAGCCCGAATGATAGTAGGGTTAGCCGTATTGTGGAGAAGAGCGAAGAGAGTGCGGGCGACGTTTTTGTCTGGAAGCACCTTCTCTATTACAAGATCGCTCATGAGTGGGTTGAGAACCTGCCGGAACAAAAAAGAGTTTGGGAAGGGCTGTGTGTCAGCAATGGTCCCGATATTCTGCGCCATAACCGGTGTCACATGAAGCGGCGTCGATGTGTCCACCAGCCGACTCGCCGCTTTACCAATTCGAGCCACCGCGTGATCCTTGCCCGGAAGCCCGCCGTGCCCCTCCTCGCCACGAGCCGTAACCCGCAGCCAGCAGACGCCCTTCTCAGCGATTTGCACAGGACAAATCCGCGCTTTACCAACATGCAGTGTAAATCCGCCGAATTCCCCAATTGCGTAACGGGCCTTCACCTTCTCTGGGTGGTTCTTAGCCAGCCACAGTGAGCCCAGTTCGCATCCTGCCTCTTCATCAGCAACCGCCGCCAAAACCAGATCGCTTTTATGTTGGCCGTTTCCGTGGCGTGACGCCGCCAGAAAACACGATAGCTCCATGGCCGTCATGTTCTTCATATCGATGGCACCACGCCCCCATACATACCCGTCAGCGATCTCGGCGTTGAAAGGTGGGTGGGTCCACTCTTCTTCGGCAGCAGGCACCACATCAAGGTGGCTAGAGATGAGAACCGGCTCGGACTTACCGGTGCCAGGAATGCGAGCCACAAGGTTGGCCCGCCGAAGGGCCACATCAAATACCTCAAAGGGGATACCTTCGCCATCAAGTATCTTTGAGATGGCATCACAGGCCTCCTTCTCATTTCCAGGAGGATTCTGCGTGTCGATTCTAAGGAGTGTCTGGAATATTTCGAGCGCCTCGGTAGCTACGCTCTCCCAATCCAGGTCGGCAAGCCATTTTGGTGCTGTCATAATATACCTTCCATGAAAATTTGCATATCTTATCCTCGGAAAAAATCACTCACACCTGACAGTAG
>CAVXXE010000113.1:0-19711 GCA_963765595.1 uncultured delta proteobacterium | reverse complement strand
CAAGCACTTAATTTTAGTCATTTTAGGCAATTTAGATCACTTAAGGCATTCGTTTATTTTTCTATATCAGCCAGTTATGTCGAGTGTTTGAAGCAAAAATAAATATGACAAAGCAAAATTAACCATCGCATAAAATCAGAGGTGATGAAATGAAGATTAAATTGATTGTGGTCCTTGCCGCCCTTGTTTCTTTGGTCGCAGCCGGAGGAATTATGGCAGCTGAAGGTAATCCAAAGGTCGAGATGGAGACATCCAAAGGGAAAATGGTGATTGAGCTTTTCCCCGAAAAGGCGCCTGAAACCGTAAAAAACTTTTTAAATTACGTCGAGGCCAAATTTTACGACGGCACCATCTTTCACCGCGTGATTCCGAATTTTATGATTCAGGGCGGCGGTTTTACCTCGGACATGAAAAGAAAGTCCGCCGGCGCACCAATAAAAAATGAAGCCGATAACGGTTTGAAAAATGACCGCGGCACCATTGCCATGGCGCGTACCGGCGAACCGCACAGCGCGACCGCCCAATTTTTTATCAACAGCGTCAACAATGATTTTCTGAATCACAAAGGCAAAACACAGCAGGGCTGGGGATATGTGGTCTTCGGGAAAGTAATTTCGGGGATGAATGTGATCGATGCCATATCTGCGGTAAAAACCGTCACGCGTGGAGGGTATCGGGATATTCCGGCTGAAACCATTGAAATACGCAGCGCCAGGGTGTTGAAATAAAAAAGGATAAATGATTGATGCCAATTGTTGGATCATCACCGGTCTGGTTCACGGGTTTTCAATAGAAGTAAAATTCCAGCCCCTAAGACTGTCAATAAAAAATCCACCATAACTTATTTTTACCCTGACATACTGATTCTATGTATTATTTATCATTTTATAACTTATTTTGTCGGGCTCACTTTTATCATTCTTTTCAATTTGATTATTACTAAAAATGAATCCCCGGCAATTATTGATAACCATCTGGAAATAGTGTGCCGAAGCTTCTCTCCATATGCAACTAATTCCACTCAATCTCCCGTACAACCTGTACACCCTCATCCAGCATTTGAACGACAGCGGCTTCGACAGCCGAAAGACCGTAAAAAGCAGGTGAGGAAATATAGTTTTTAGCCCGAGCACCTGACAGGCTTAAATCAACGACGACTTGGAGGTTTTTGTTGCGGAATTTTCTTGATGTTTCGATCGAAGAGACCCGCACACAACTGTTGAGCGTGCAGCCGCCCATGATCAGCGTATTTTTCCCGTGGTCCATGCAGCGGCTGACCCATTGCCTGAATCCATTGGTGTTTGGAAACAGCACACTGTTGCCGGGTTTGATAAAATAGAGCTGGTCCCGGTCTAAAATGTCAGATAACCGCCCGTCCCATCCGTAGCTGTCCGCCGGAAATGGGCAGCGGGTAAACATTATCTCCATTTGGCCGTAATATCGGGCTAAAAAAGCCGAACAGTTGCCGAACGCTGACCGAATCGGGATCACATCCATCTCTCCACCATATCCGATCGAATGCATCCAGGCACCTTCTGTAAAAGACTGCTGAGGGTCTATCATCAGCAGGGCAGTCTCTTCCGCAGGGATGCAAGCGATCTCAAGGGTTTCAAGCAGAGACTGATATTTGTGCACAGCCTCTGTACCGGCAGAATTTTTTAAAAACCCCGCAATAATGTCGAAATTCGGTTGACCAGGACGTTCTTTTTTCTGAATTTCATTTCGATTATTTTCCCCGTCCGTTGTATTTTCCGAAGTCCGTTTGCCTCTCAAAGATGATGGTTGGAGGAAATGAGGCGATTTTAGGAGGATACTGCCGTATGGCCCCAGCGGATCAGTGTTGACCTGGTGGATAAGGTCGACGAATTCACTCTTGGGGATAGGTTTTGAAATGCTCAGAAGGTCAAAGACTGCTAAAAGAGGTGCTTCATGCCACGACCACCCGAATTGTTGTGCAGCATTGTTCAGGTCGGAACGTGACAAGAAACCGTCTTTGTCCAGGTCAAGCGTTTTGAATAACAAGTCTGGTGTTTGATTGTCCATCGCTTGCGGAGCTATGCGTATATACTACCATTTGGCGTTGGATCTTTTGGGGTTTAATGAAATCGTTGTAATCTTCAGTATAAAAAATCAGTTGCTTAAGCATGCGAAAGCCTCTATAAAACGGATAAATTTCGACCAAAAAATTTACCGAAAGGAGACTTTTCCAGGCATCCCAAAGCCATCAAAGCTGAGATCAGAAAAGAACTGAAAATCCGATATCTCAACTGGCATCGTCTGAGTAAAAAAGAAAAGAAAGCCATCGCCAAAAAAGTTTAAGTAAAAACGGATAGACACAACAACTTGCGCTGATTTTAATCTAAAATCAACCTTTTGCACCAACACACGGTCACAAATAAAGCTTTTTAACAGGCTTTAATACAACAATAACCTGAAATCAACGACAAATTATGAGCAATCCGCAGGTAACATGTATGAAAAAAGATAATAGGAGATAATGCTGCCTATGATTTCACCAAAACCAAGAGCCCGGGATCTTGGGATTCCTTTTGAAGGCACACCGGGGCCCTTGAATGCCATCACCGATGTTGCCGGCGTTACGGTAGGGCATGTGACCCTGGTTTCGGGAGGGGGCAAATTAATCGTCGGACAGGGCCCGGTCCGAACGGGTCTGACAGCGATAATACCACGCGGCAATGCCGGTTGCGATCCCGTTTTTGCCGGGTATTTTTGCCTAAACGGCAATGGCGAAATGACCGGTATGCATTGGGTGGAAGAATCCGGCCTTCTGGAAGGCCCCATCATGCTGACCAATACCCACAGTGTCGGTGTCGTGCGGGACGCTGTCATAGAATGGCAAACGAGTAAGGCTGAAATTACTCAACCCTGGTCCCTGCCCGTCGTCGCGGAAACCTTTGACGGCTATTTAAACGACATCAACGGATTTCATGTGCGAAAACCGCATGTGTTTGAAGCCATCGAAAAGTCCTGCTCCGGGCCGGTGGCCGAGGGCAATACGGGCGGCGGTACGGGAATGATCTGCCATGAATTCAAGGGTGGCATCGGGACAGCCTCCAGGCGGCTGGCTGAAAAAACAGGCGGATTTTCAGTGGGGGTGCTGGTGCAGGCCAATCATGGGTTGAGACACCAGCTGCGCATTGCCGGTGTTCCCGTGGGGATAGAAATTACGGAACATTTAGTCAAGTCCAGGGACGAAGGTTCGATTATCGCAGTGGTCGCCACAAACGCACCCCTGATACCCCACCAGCTAAAGCGGCTGGCCCGTCGGGCCTGCCTGGGGCTCGGACGTACCGGCAGCATTGGCAGTAATTTTTCGGGAGACATTTTTCTGGCCTTTTCGACGGCCAACGCCGCTGCAATGATCGCCAAGGGGATCACTCGATTAACCATGGTTCCCAACGAAGAACTGGATCCGATCTTTGACGCCACGGTATCGGCCACAGAGGAAGCCATTGTCAATGCCCTGGTGGCGGCAGAATCCATGATCGGCAGAGATAATCATAAGGTGATAGCGATTCCCCAGGATCGTCTCTGTGAGGTAATGAAAAAATATGGGCGCCTGACGAGTGACGAGTGACGAAGGATGGTTTAAAGATGAATATAGATTTTTCAGACAAGGTGGTGATGGTAACAGGGGCATCCCGCGGTATCGGACGGGAAATTGCCCGCCGGTTTGCCGACAGTGGTGCCCGCGTCGTGGTCCATTTTCATAAAAACAGCAACGCAGCAGAGCAAACCCTGGCCGACCTATCCGGCCATTCTCACCTGATGGTATCCGCCGATCTATCCGATGCCGCCGCTGTCGGCGACCTGGCCGAAAAAACCCTTAAAAAAATGGGAAAAATCGATATTCTGGTCAACAATGCCGGGGTGTATGAATTTCATCCGGTGGCTGCCACAACCTTTGAAGAATGGCAGCGCAGTTGGGAAAAGACAATATTTACCAATTTACTGGGACCGGCCCACCTGTCTTTTCAGGTGGCCCGTCACATGATGAAAAACGGCGGCGGAAAAATCATCAGCATTACTTCGCGGGGTGCCTTTCGCGGGGAACCGGACGCTCCGGCTTACGGCGCCAGCAAGGCCGGGCTGAACGCCTTCAGTCAATCCATGGCCCAGGCCCTGGCGCCTCATAACATCTTCGTGTATGCCGTTGCGCCCGGATTTGTGGAAACCGATATGGCCGCTTCCGTGCTCTCCGGACCTGAAGGAGATGCCATCCGTACCCAAAGCCCCCTGAATCGTGTGGCGCGCCCCGAAGAAGTCGCCGGAGTCGTTTTGTTCCTGGCGGCAGAAGGCACGGATTATCTCACCGGCAGCATCATCGACGTCAATGGTGCCTCTTATCTGCGGAGTTGAGATCCTTTGTTCTTAATAATACTCCCAACCCGGACAAGCCGGGATTGAATATTGAAGATTGAAGATTTGTGGTATCGCTCTCCGAGGCGTAGGCGCTGCAACCCCTACGAGCAGGAGGCTTCGCTCTGTCTTTTCTATTTAATTCGATAGAATTGCTTAAATATTCAATCTGGCTATGCCATAAATCATGTGCAAATATGATGTGATTTCAATAAATTGGTACTAAATTGAGTGATTCTTTACTTGATCTGCACCGATTTCCTGCGCAATCCGCCTTGTATGTTAAAAAATCCAGCTCATCCTGTTGATCCTGTCAGGTAAAAAATATTTAAAAAGAATCCATTCCATAATAACATTCGGAATAGCGGAAGTGCATAATCCGCCGGCTATGCACTTATTATTACAGGCATTATTTGATGTCCCCGGATCGATTCCTCTTTACCGCAGCAAGACAAAATGTTAGAGGAGCCGAACCAAAAAAATTCTCAAGAAAGAACGACTGTGGCCGACGCCGCCCAAATCAACAAAAAAGCAATATTCGCCCTGTTTCTAATTCATTTTAGCGGTGATTTTTTTCAGTCTTTTATCCGGCCGATGCTGCCGGTGCTGGCGGACAAATTCAGCCTGAACCTGACCCAGGTGGGGATGATTACCGGGATTGCCACCTTCATGGCCTTTCTGATCCAGCCCATATTCGGCTACCTGGCCGACCGCTACCGAACCCGGTTGATCCTTTTGATCGGATCGCTCGTGGGAGCGATCTGTATCCCCCTTGTGGGAATCGCTCCCTATTTCGGAATTGTCCTGCTGCTGATCGGTATGGGCTCCATCAGCTCGGCCACATATCACCCCACTGCGGCCGGGATGGTTTCGGCCTACGCGGGCCGACGCACCGGACTGTGCATGTCGATTTTCGGCCTGGGAGGTACAACCGGGTTTACATTGGGACCCATCGTATTTGCAGGGTACATAACCCTTTGGGGGTTGCATCGTCTGCCGTACCTCACCCTGTTGGGACTGTCGGTTTTCGTACTCCTTTTTGTCCTGATACCGGCATCTGATGGTGCCGGTCTGACCCAGAGAGATTTTATAGGCTCTCTCCGGGAAAGCGTCGGTGTGGTATGGAAACCGGTTGTGATGATCTGGGCGATCGCTTTCTGCCGAGCTTTTGTGGAGCAGACCCTTCTCACTTTCATACCGGTGCTGACGGCCTCCGAGGGGCATTCACTGGTGTCGGTGGGCAGCATGCTTTCTTTGTTTACCGTGGGTGGATCTGTCAGTGCCATCGTCAGCGGCCACCTGGTGGATCGAATCGGTTATAAACCCATCTACTTATTTTCCTTTGCCTTGTCTTCTCCGTGCATTCTTCTGTTCATTCACGGCTCCGGGTGGAAGGTGTATCCAATCGCTTTTCTATGCGGATTCCTGCTTTTGGCCACCCTGTTTCCTGCGGTGGCGCTCGTTTGAAATTTCAAGAAATTGGGGGCCACTGTCATCAAATTTACATCAATTTCTCGTGGGAGCGGCTTCCAGCCGCGAAAAAATTCGCATTTTTGTTATCATCGCAGCAGTGTCGGGTCCAAAATTGTTATGCGCCGCTAGCGTCTCAAAAAATATCGTCTTTTGGAAGGCGTTTCTACCGTACTTGAATTTTTATTTAAAGGTTTGTGAAGGCGATTGATTTTTTGGGTCCGCTGTTGTACTGGGAAGACAGTGCATATTTAATTGTAAAAAGAACAGATGTAAAGGAGAAATATCATGTACGGATTCTACGGCAGATATTTAAACATCGATCTTGGTAAAAAAAACCACAGCATTGAGACCATCAACGATGACGTCTATGAAACCTATCTGGGCGGCAAAGGCCTGGCCTCCTATTTGCTTTACGAGTTAAATCCCCCGGGAGTGGATCCGTTGGCCGCGGAAAATGTCCTGATTTTTGCGACCGGCCCTTTAGGGGGCAGTACAATCTGGGGCTCCTGCCGTTACGGGGTGTACACCAAATCGCCGCTGACCGGTTTTTTTGCTGAATCATATTCCGGCGGGCGCACCCCGGATGCGATCGATGCCACCGGATTCGATGCCATTGTGATTCAGGGCCGCTGTGATGAACCCGCGGTGTTGACCGTCCACCCGGAAGGTGTCGATTTTCATTCCGCCGGGGAACTCTGGGGCAAGGAAACTTACGGGGTCGAAGATGCCATTAATGAGCAGTTTGCCAGGGAAGAATACAGAAAAAAAGGTGCCCTGGTGATCGGGCCGGCATCTGAAAATCTGGTGCGTTTTGGCTGTATAAAAAACGACTACTGGCGCTCGGCCGGCAGAACCGGAGCCGGAACGGTGATGGGCTCAAAAAAGATTAAAGGCATTCTGTTCACCGGCAACCGCAAACGACCCCAGGCCGACGAAGCCGCCGTGAAGGCGTTTTCCAAAAACTTTATGGCTGAATTCAACGATCATGCGGCGGCCAATGCCTATCGTACGCTCGGCACACCCATGCTGGTCAAAATGACCAACACCGCCGGCGCATTTCCCAACCGTTACTGGACTAAAGGCACCATGGACAACTGGGAAAATATCAGTGCCGAAGCGCTGATTGAAAAAATGGATCCTACCCCCCATGCCTGCGGTAAATGCTTCATGGCCTGTGGACAGCTGGGTACGGTGAAGGCGGGGCGACATGCCGGGCTTAAAATTGAAGGGCCGGAATATGAAACCATTTACGCCTTCGGTGGATTGTGCCTGATAGACCGTATTGAAGAGATTGTGTATCTAAATGATATTTGTGACCGATTGGGTATGGACACGATTACGGCCGGCAATCTTTGTGCCTTTACCATCGAAGCCGCCCGGCGGGGGAAGGTCGACTACAAAATTGACTATGGCGAAGTGGATGCGATTGCGAATTTACTGCAAAAAATAGCTGGTCGCGAAGGAATCGGGGAAGTTTTATCCCAGGGCATCAAGCATGCTGCCAAAGAATGGGATCTGGAGGATATCGCGGTGCATGTCAAAGGCATGGAGCCGGCTGGGTATGATCCTCGGAAGCTCAAAGGCATGGGACTGGCCTATGCAACCTCGGACCGCGGGGCCTGTCACCTGCGCACCACCTTTTACAAACCGGAGCTGGCCGGCATGATCCCGCCGGATCAGATCGAGGGCAAGGCGGAGCTTTTGCTGGAATTTGAAGACCGGCTGGCCATTTTTGATACCT
Source organism: uncultured delta proteobacterium (assembly GCA_963765595.1). Classification (GTDB taxonomy): domain Bacteria; phylum Desulfobacterota; class Desulfobacteria; order Desulfobacterales; family JAFDCJ01; genus JAFDCJ01. Next base: position 12,117 of record CAVXXE010000113.1, on the reverse strand, counting down.
TGATTCTGTGCCGCTTCTACCGGGATTTTTATCTGTGGAATGTGCTCGAAGATGTCATTCACAAAGTGACCGGCCTGGATGTCGGTGAGAAAGCTCTCAAAGAAAAAGCCCGGGCAATTGCCACCCGCATTCGGCGCTTTAACTTACGGGAAGGTATGCAGCCCGAAGATGAGCGGCTTACAAAAGCCCTCCACCAACCGCTGACGGATACCGGCCAGGTGATCACCGAAGAGCAACTGGAGGTGATGCTCAAGGAATATTATCTGCTTCAGGGGTGGGATGAGACCGGGCAACCGATTTCCTGACAACCGGAAGCTAAGGGCCTTTATCCGACAACATGTTGTAAGAAAATATATGAATTATCAGCGCGCTTATTTCCCTTCAGGGGTCACTTTTGCCGACTACAGTCTCGGAAATAGCTTAGTTGCTTAACTTTCAATAAAGGCTTTAAGTTTGCCGAGACCTTCCTTGATTTCCGGCGGATTGATACCCGAATAGGCCATTCGAATGTAAAAATTGTCTTCGCCTTCCAGGGGCCGCCCGAAATGCAGCCGGGTGCAAAACGACACGCCGGTTTCGTGCAACACGGTTCTGCGAAAATCGTCATAATTGGTCAGTCCCGTTTTCTGCATGGCACCGGTGACATTCGGCCACAGGTAGAATGTGACATTTGGGCGAATGCAACTTATTCCTTCTATGTCGTTTAAAAGCTCCACTGTTAAATCACGCCGCTCTTTCAGTGTTTTAAGAACCTGTCTGGTTTCGGCCTGATTCCCGGTCAAACCCTCGATAGCGGCATACTGGACAAAATGGTTTGAACAGGACTCCTCGTTGACATTGAGCTTGATGATGATGTCAATGATTTCTTTGGGCCCGATGGTCGCACCCAGGCGCCAACCGGTCATGACAAATTTTTTGGAGAAAGTGTACAAAATAACGCATCGTTCGGCCATGCCCGGCAGGGAGACGAGTGATTTGCTCTGGCCTTCATAGCGAATGTCGAAATAGGCTTCGTCGCACAGGACATAGAGATCGTATTTGAGCACCAGTTCAGCGATCTTTTCAAGTTCGGCTTGCGAGCATTCAGCGCCGGTGGGATTTTGCAAGTCGTTGAGCACCAGCAGCCGCGTGCGAGGAGTAATTTGGCTTTCAAGCATATCCGTGTCGATGTCAAAATTATTTTTGCCCTCGATGTAACCATAGGGGACCGCCTTGCCCCCGTGGAACTCGATCTGTGATTCGTAAATGGGGTAACCCGGATTGGGATACAGCACCTCATCGCCCGGATTCATCAACGTCAGGAAAAATTTTCCGATGGTCGGCTTGCCTCCCGGCTGGATAGCGACATTTTCCATCGAGTACTGGGTTTTGCGCGTAGCGCTGACATCATCAGCGAGGATTTCACGCAGTTGGGGAACACCGGCGTTGGCACAATAGTTCGTTTTGCCATCATGCATGGCCTTGATGCCGGCCGTTAATACATTGGCCGGGGTTTTCAGGTTCAGGTCTCCCAGATGAAATGGATACACCTTGTTGCCCTGAGCCGCAAAGGCAGTGGCCTCGGCGGAGACGGCAAATGCTGTTTCCGTACCTAAATGAGCGACTCGTTCTGCAAATTTCATGGCTTTTTCCTTCCATTCGATTTAGCGGCAAAATTGGATTCTCAGCTTTTGAGGAGAGTCGGAATCATCCGGCAAACCATCATCCGTACAAGCCTGAATTGACTATTCAATCATTGGTTTCAAACAGCGCAATCCCCAACTCTTTCGCATTGACAATGCTCGGTGCAGCCTTGGGCGGATCTCCTTCCAAAAAAGGGAGAATATCCGGTTTGTTCCAAACCGGGTAACCCATCAAAATAGCAGCGACATTGCCGGCTGCCAGGGTGGCCATACCTTCCCGAGTCCAGCGGGTTGCCGAAGCAATGTGGGGGACGATCAGCACATTGTCCAGTTCGACCAGTCCCGGTTTCATTTCCGGTTCATCTTCGAAAACATCCAGACCGGCCCGAAAATTCGGGTATTCCCGGCAATGGTCAACCAGCGCAGCCTCATCGACCACGGGACCGCGGCTGGTATTCACCAATATCGCATTTTCTTTCATCAATGCCAGGCTTGCGGCATTTATCAAATGGTGGGTCGATTCATCCAGCACGGTGTGCACGCTGACGCAGTCGGCTTGCTGCAATACTTCCTCTACGGTATCAGCGCGTTTGCAGGATACCGGCTCTTCCCCGCGGGATTTGAGAAAATCGCCATAGGCGGCAATATAATCTTCGAGGTCCTTATTCGGGTAAATGTCATGATAGATCAGATTCATTTTGTGACCTTCGACCATCATACGGGCGTAAGTTGCGCCGATGCGGCCGGCGCCGATCACTCCCACAGTCTTGCGCCACAAAAGTTCTCCCAGAAAAAGCGTCATCAACCAGCCCTTGTATTTGCCCGCCCGCAAAAATCGTTCGGCTTCGCCGGTGCGCCGTGCAACGGCAAATGTTAATGTTACCGCCATTTGAGCAGTGGTTTCCGTTAATACTCCCGGGGTATTTCCAACCGGGATGCCGTGTCTGGTGGCAGCCGCCACATCGACGTTGTTATAGCCCACGGCAACATTGCTGTAGGCTGCGGCCCCGGCTGCCTTGAGTGCGGAAAAAAGCGCATCCCCCCAGTCTTCCGTCAGCTGGCCGAGGACGCCATCACACTGAGTCCCCATGGCGGCCCTGATGTCATCAACGCTGAGCACTTCAGTGGAGGTACATATTTCTACTTTACAGCCGGCCCGAGTGAGACGCTTCAACCACAAGGTTCCCGGCAGTTTTTTGGTGACAATGACGCGTTTGTTTCCGGAAGGATTATGTATTTCCCATTTTTTTTGATTCATTGTCAATTCTCCTTCTTTTTACAAGAGCACTCATTTTTTCTTAAACGCTACTCATGATATTGTCAATATTTTTTAATTTTTTCATGATTATGTCAGAAATAGGATGTAAACTTGTTGATAAGATCAATTTATATAAATTGGCGTAAACTCTGCTACCGTCGGCTCAGTTTATCGTATATCTGAAATTCATTTCCAGTAAAGCTCTCGAATACTAAGCCAATTTATTTCCAATGAGGATCTCGCAGTGCTTTTTTGTAAATCTTTCCCGAGCCGGTTTTGGGAAGTGCGTCCAGAAAGACGATGGATTTCGGGGCTTTGTATGAGGCCTGGTGCTGTTTGCAGAACCGGACAATTTCCATTTCGGTGGCAGATTCGTTTTCCTTGAGGACCACAGCCGCCGATACCGCTTCACCCCACTTTTCATCCGGCACGCTGAACACGGCGGCTTCCAGCACCTTGGGGTGCATATACAGCACATTTTCCACTTCCGTTGAATACACATTCTCCCCGCCGGTGACGATCATGTCTTTTTTACGGTCCACGATGTTGACATAGCCTTCGGTATCGACAACTGCCAGATCGCCGGTGCGCAGCCAACCATTTGAAAACGCCTGTTCGGTTTCTTTCTCCAGGTTCCAGTATCCGGGGGTAACGGTGTCACCGCGGACCCAGATCTCACCCACTTGCGCTTCATCAGCTGCGACGGGATTTCCATTTTCGTCCACCACTTTAAGGTCGACCCCCATGAAAGGACGACCGGTTTTGGATTTGTATTTGAATTGGTCTTCCGGCGGCAGGTCCTGCAGATGCTGTTTTATAATACTAAAAGTCAGATATGGGCTGGTCTCGGTCATGCCGTAGGTTTGAATATAATCACAGCCAAAGGCGCCCATAATGCTCCGAACGACTTCCGGCGCAATGGGTGCCCCGCCGCTTAGAATTACCCGCAGGCTTGAAAAATCAAATTCGCCGATCTTGGGGTGCTTAATCATCAGATTGAGCATGGTGGGGATCATGTTGCTCAGCGTGATGCGTTCTTTCTCGATGGTGGCCATCACCGCCTCGGCCTCAAACTGGGCCACCATCACGTGGCAGCCGCCCACCCAGGTAATGGCAAATGCGGCCCAGGCATCTGCCAGATGAAACATGGGCGCAATATGACCCCAGGTGTCGCTGTCCGTGAGTTTAAGTTCGGCAATGGTTCCGAGGGCATGGAAGCATACGTTTTTATGGGTGAGCATGACACCTTTGGGGCGGCCGGTGGTGCCACTGGTATAATAAAGATGGGCAACATCATCTTCGCGTACTGCAACGGGCTTAAAAAGTCCGGCATGGGTGCGAATCACGTTTTCATATTCGTAGCATGTGATCCCCTCAGAAATATAGGGTGAATCACCGATTAGGAGAATACCCTCCAGCGGTGTATCTTCGTCGAGAATTCCCTTCACCAGGGAAGCGAAACGGGATCCGGCCACCAGCCAGCGGGAGCCGGAATCTCTCAAAATGTATGCAATTTCTTTTGCTGCCAGGCGATAGTTGAGCGGATTCAAAATCGCGCCGATTCCGGCGGCCGCATAGTAGGTTTCCAAAAACGCGAGGGAGTTGACCTCGAGAATGGAGATGCGGTCCCGGGGTTTGATGTCCCGGGCCTGGAAAAAACGTGCCAGAGCATTGACCCGTTCACCAATTCGGGCATAGGTCAGCGAGCGGTCACCGTCCACGACGGCCACCTTATCAGGATATAAATCCCGGGCTTTTCTCAGTGTCATCCAGATGTCCAATGTGTCGTCCTTTCTTTTTTACCAGATGGTTTTAACATGGGGATAATTTAATACTATGGTTATATTTTTTGTCAAGTTAGGTTTAGACCCGAGCGCAAATTCATTGAGATTTTTTAGAATATGTGGTTTTAATTAGGTCTACTTCGTCGCAATATCAGAGAAAAATAAAATTAATATTCAAAAGGACCGATTCACATGACTTTAGAAATCGAAAGTTTTTCCGAGGATTTTGATCCTCATTTTAAAGTGTTCCATGAGTTGATGGCCAAAAAAGTCAGGGATATCCTGCTGGTTTCGACCCCTTATGATGCCTGGATCATGGAAGAAGACTGCCGCCTTTCCGAGAGAATCATTCATGAATACCGCGGCTTGAATCTCAGCAACCCGCCCCGCTTTACCTGGGTGGCCACAGCCGGGGAAGCCCTGGCGGCACTGGATAAAAAAAATTTTGACCTGGTTATTACCATGCTGCGTCTGGCCGATATGGATGCCTTCATGCTGGGACGGAAAATAAAGAGTAAAGATCCGGACCTGCAGGTGATTCTTTTAACCCACAGTGCCCTGCCTTCAGAGGAGTCCACTCGGGTGTTTACCCAACCCCCCGGAATTGACCGCACGTTTGTGTGGTCGGGGGACACGGATATTCTGGTCGCCCTGGTTAAAGGCGCGGAGGATTCGATGAACATTGCCCATGACACGGAATCAGCCGGCATCAGGGTCATACTTTTTGTGGAAGATTCCCCGGTTTATATATCCACCCTGCTGCCCGTGCTCTACCGGGAGTTGGTGTCTCAGACCCAGGCGGTGCTGGAGGAAGGCCTCAACGAAGAACACCGTCTGCTGACCATGCGCGCCCGACCGAAAATCCTGGTGGCCAGGAATTACGAAGAAGCTCATGGTCTGTTCGAAAGGTATGAACATTACGTGCTGGGCGTTATCTCCGATGTGCGCTTTCCGCGAAACGGTAAATTGGACGAAGATGCCGGGGTGGCCTTTCTGTCCAAAATTAAAAAGGAACGATTCGACATACCCCTTTTGCTCACCAGCTCGGAATCCTCCAATGCTGCCAAGGCGGATAAAATTCCAGCTCTTTTTGTCGATAAAAATTCATCTTCTTTAATCTCGGAGGTACGTTCCTTTTTCTTAACACAGCTTTGCTTTGGCGATTTTATTTTTCGCAAGCCGAACGGCAGCGAAATCGCCCAGGCCTCAAACACACGATCTTTTGAGAGGCTTCTGCATGAAATTCCAGATGATTCATTCGTATATCATGCCAGCCGCAATGATTTTTCCAGATGGCTTTTTGCCCGCACGGAAATCATGCTGGCCTCCAAGGTGAGACCTATCAGAGAAGATGATTTTTCCAGTGTCGACAAGCACCGGCAGTATCTCATTTCTATCATCCAGGCCCGGCGCAGCCGGCGCCAAAAAGGCGTGGTGGTAAACTTTGAGGCCGTTGAATTTGACCTTGACACGGAATTTTTTAAAATCGGTACGGGTTCACTTGGCGGAAAGGCCCGGGGCTTGGCCTTTGTGTCCAATCTGCTCAAGCGACTTCCGGCGATTCACCAAAAATTTGAAACTGTAAACATATTTGTTCCCCAGGCCATGGTGATCACCACTGAAGGATTTGAAGCCTTTGTTGAGACAAATAATCTGAAGGGGTTTTCAAAGTCGGATGCTCCGGATGAAGAAATTGCGGAAACATTCCGCAAAGCTGTTTTTCCCCAGTGGATCGCCGCCGACCTCAAAGCCTATTTGGCAAGAATAACCTATCCGCTGGCCGTGCGCTCTTCCAGCCTTTTGGAAGATGCGCAATTTCGCGCTTATGCCGGTCTTTATCGAACTTACATGGTCCCCAACGACGATCCGGATCTCGATTCGAGATTGGCCCAGCTCATAAACGCCATCAAGCTGGTATATGCCTCCACTTATTTTCAAAGTCCTAAAGCGTTTTCCCGGCGGGTTGGGCAGCGCACGGAAGAAGAAAAGATGGCGGTCATTATTCAGCAGCTTGTCGGCGAACGATATGGTGATTATTTCTATCCGGCCATCTCAGGCGTTGCCCAATCGCATAACTACTATCCCTTTTCCAAAATGCAACCGGAGGAGGGGATTGCCACGATTGCCATGGGTTTAGGCAAAACCGTGATGGAGGGAGAAAAGGCCCTGCGGTTTTCTCCGAAATATCCGCAGATTTTGCCCCAGAGGACCACCGTAGATGATATCCTGGAAAATTCCCAGCGATTTTTCTTTTCACTTAAAATGGGCGGCCCCTACCCTGAACTCGGAATCAATGAAGATGCCAATCTTGCAAAACGCGAGGTTGACGATGTCACCGAGGATCCTCCCATGAAACTGCTTGCCAGTACCTACATCCCGGAAGAGCATCGCATGCGGGATACCACCCACATGCCCGGGTACCGGGTGCTGACATTTTCCCAGATACTCAAATATGATTTGTTCCCCCTGGCGAATCTGCTTTCAGATGTTTTGCAAGTGGGCCAGGAGGGGATGGGATGCCCGGTAGAACTTGAATTTTCAGTCAATTGGCCCCAAGACCAGGAGCGCAAACCGGAATTCGCGCTTTTGCAACTCAGACCGATGACCGCCAGAGCGGAGCTCGGTCAGGTTGAAATCAGCCAGGCAGACGTCGCCAAAGCGTTCTGTCACTCCTTCCACGCGCTGGGCAATGCTGAAAAAACCGATATTGCGGACATACTCTATGTAAAACCGAATACCTTCGATGCCGGCCGCACGCCTGATATCGCGCGTGAGATCGGTGAACTGAATTCCAGTCTGTTGCGGCAAGGGAAAAAATATCTTCTGATCGGTCCGGGCAGATGGGGGTCGGCGGATCGCTGGTTGGGGATTCCGGTGAGCTGGGCGGAAATTTGCGGGGTCGGCGCGATGATCGAAACCTCCTCTGCGGATTTGAAAGCTGAACCGTCCCAGGGTTCACACTTTTTCCACAACATTTCAACACTGGGCATCAACTATATTATGGTATCGGATAACCAGGAAGATTTCTTGGACTGGCGCTGGTTGACATCACTTCCGGTGGTCAAAGAAACATCCTTTATTGCCCATGTAGAGCTCGCCCGTCCCTTTGTTTTAAAGGTGGACGGCCGAAGTTCACGGTGTGTGATGTATCTGGCGGAGTGAGCTAGGGCCTTCGGTCTAAGGGTGTCTCGCCCCGGGCGAAAAAAACCTTTACACCGCCTGACCAATTAAACGTAGCCTGTTTATCCGGGGTTAAACTTCGAAGAACAGCCTGCCCAATGAAATCTCTATTGCATTTATTTCATCGGGGCGCAGCGCAGATAACCAGGGCAATCAATCCTGTAAATCCTGTCAAATAAAAGAATTAAAGATCGAATCCATTCCTTTTTCTCGAAGTTGATCTTGGAGGAAACGTGGCATCTAAAAAACCGCACGAGGCAAAATCCCATCTGCTGACCGCGCTGGTTGCCAATCAGGCCGGTGAGATATTTGAGTTGGATGGCTATGCGGCCGTAGGGATGGCGGGCCCATTGTTGGAACCACTGACCAGGGCGCAAACCTGCAGCATGCCTTACGGCAGCGAACTGATGTATCTGCCCGATCGCAAACCCGTTCTGCTGAATATCAACACTGGCCTGCTTGAAACGCTGAGAGAAAATCCGTATTTGCCTGGAGAAATCATCTACCCGGTGGCGGTCTTCAATTCGCCGGGATACATCATCACCCGCGTCAGCGCCTATCGCGAAGCCACACCGGCGCAAACCCTGCCCCTGTTTTCCTATGGAGCCGTTGGCTGGCACCAAGAAAGCTTTCGGTCTGCGGTCGTGCTGGTAGATCCTGAACCGCGTCAGGACCTCAGGCGCATGCAGCCCAAAGATGTTGTGGCCGGGGTTGAGCGGATGCGCAAGCAAATGCCGGGCAACCGCCTGCGGGCGCACCTTGAAAAATGTGCGCTGACATACGGCTGCCCGGCCGGCAAAAATTTCTTTCTGGGCCGTTATGAGGCCCCCCTGCCGGCGGCTAAACAATGCAATGCCCATTGTATGGGTTGCCTGTCGCTTCAGAAAAACAGCGATATTCCCCACAGCCAGGATCGCATTGCCTTCACACCGTCACCCCAGGAAATTGCGGAGGTGGCCCTGGCGCATATCCGACGGGTGAAACGGAGTGTGGTCAGTTTTGGCCAGGGCTGTGAAGGCGATCCCCTGCTGGCGGCGGATGTGATTGAACCGGCCATTCGCCGTATTCGTCGGCAAACCGCTGAAGGCACGATTAATATGAATACCAACGGAAGCCTGCCTGCTAATCTGGAGCGCCTGTTTGATGCCGGACTGGACAGCGTTCGTATCAGCATGAACAGTGTGCGGGCAAAATGTTACGATGCATATTTCCGGCCCAAAGGCTACAGTTTTACAGATGTCCTCAAAAGCATCGATATGGCACTGACGCATAAAAAATTTGTCGGTATTAACTACCTGAACTGTCCTGGGTTCAGCGACACCCCCTGGGAAGTCGACGCCCTTGTCCGCTTTTTGGAAAAACATCCGATTCACATGATCCAGTGGCGCAACTTAAACTTTGACCCGATTCGCTACTGGAAGGAGATGGATGCGGTCGCTACCCATGGCGAGCCCATCGGAATGGGAAAAGTACTTAATAGGATTCGCAGACAATTCCCGAAATTGAAGTTCGGATACTTCAATCCCCCGAAGGAAAATTTTGGGAAAATATAAGCTTTAATGCAACGTTGGGGGGGAACTATGAGACTGAATGATAAGGTTGCACTCATTACGAGCGCCAGCCGCGGTATCGGCAGAGGCATTGCCTTAGAATTTGACGAAGAAGGCGCGGATGTCGTTGTAAATTACCGTGAAAATATCGAACTGGCCGAGACCCTTTCAGATAAGATTCGCAGTCTTGGTGGCAAGACGGCAGACAATGGCTTTGTCATGAATGATATGAGGTCGAATGTTTCCAAATTTTTTAGCGTCGACTGTCAGACAATGTCTTCACGAGGTGATTCATGTTTTTGGCAGTCCACTTTTCGAAAGATTCGCGAAAGAAAAATCACCCGAGCCGGATATGAAAACAAGCGGAGAGTGAAACGTGGAAGATATTCTCAATTCTTTTTGTGCCAAGCTTTGCAGCGGAACCTGCGGCATTCTGGTAATCCGCAAAGGTCAAACGATTACCCGGGTAACCGGTGATCCGGATTGTCAGTTTAACCGGGGGTATATTTGCCCCAAGGGCCGCGCATTACCTGAGTTGCTTTACCATCCTGACCGGCTAAAGGAGCCGTTAAAAAGAATCGGCCGCAAGGGGGAGGATAAATGGCAGCCCATTTCTAAGGACGAGGCTCTGGATACAATTGCGGCAAAGCTTGAAAAGTCCATCGAAGAATTCGGGCCGGAGTCAATTATGCTCTTCGTTGGAGCTTATCGCGGGCTTGAGCGTGATTTTATCCAGAGATTTGCCGGAGTCCTGGGAACACCCAATACGGTAAGTGTCGATAACAACTGCCATGTACCCAGAACGATGGCGGCACGCTATACATTTGGCGCTATGCCGTTTCCCGACTATGAGCACCTGCCGAAATGCATGATCATCTGGGGTAGAAATTCCCTGCAGACCGGCGGTGACGGCTCGTCGGCCCAGCTCCGCACTGTCCTTGACAGCGGCACTCAACTGATCGTGATTGATCCCAGGAAAATTATGTTGGCCTCCAGAGCTGAAATTTGGCTCAAACCAAGACCCGGCAGTGACGGCCTGCTGGCCTTGGGAATGCTCAAGGTGATCATTAATGAAAAGCTTTACGATGCCGACTTTGTCGACAAATGGACGGTGGGCTTCAAACAATTAAAGGATTTTCTTGCGGTCTATTCACTCGATGAAGTGGCCGAAAAAACCTGGGTGCCGCAATCCCTCATCGAACAGGCTGCCCGTATGTTTGCTGCCGCCCGGCCGGCTGCGATCCAATGGGGAAACGCTTTGGATCAGACGAGCAACGCTTTCCAGACCTGCCGGGCCGTCGCAATTTTAATGGCGATTACCGGCAATCTGGATGTCCCCGGTGGTTCAATTTTTCAGGATGGCATACCTCTCTGTAGAGGTGCCGATTTCAGTCTGGCCAGTGAAATTGCACAAGACCGTCAAGCCAGTGTTGGAAGCCGGTTCAAGTTGGCAGCCCAGTCCAATCTTGTACCGAGCCAGGAGGCCAGTAAAGCCATTCTAACACAAAAGCCTTATCCACTTAAAACAGGCTTGATTTTCGGCAGCAACCCCCTGCTAACCTATGCCGGTGCCCGGGAAACTTATAAAGCCCTAAAAAAGCTTGATTTTCTTATGGTCACCGACCTGTTCATGACCCCCACCGCTTCCCTGGCTGATCTTGTGTTGCCGGCAGCTGCCAACCTTGAATATGATGATTTTGTCCAGCATCGCGGTTGTATTGCCGCCCGTCCCAAAATCAAAGCCCCCCTGGGTGAGTGCAAATCCGATATGCAGTGGATCAATTTGATTGCTGAGCGCATGGGGTTCGGTCAATATTTCTGGCAGGACGAGTCATCTGCCCTGGACGCAGTTCTGGCACCAGCCGCTTTGAACTTTGATCAATTAAAGACCCTGGGGATCCATTGTGTCGAACATCATTACAGAAAGTACCAATCTCAAGGATTTGCTACGCGTTCCGGAAAGGTGGATCTGTTTTCCGAGCCGTTGCAGAAGATGGGCATCGATCCGCTGCCGGTTTTCACCGAACCGCAAGCAGACACCTTACGGTTCGCCGGAATTGACAACGATTACCCCCTGGTGCTCACCAGTAGCAAAAATCCCTTTTTTTACCATGCCAGCCATCCTAATATCACAAGCCTCCGCAACTTTCGCCGAAGCCCCTGGTGGAGCTGCATCCGGAAACCGCGGCCAAACTCGACCTGAAAGAGGGGATCGGGTCACATCGAAACCCCCCAGGGTAAGATTAGGCAAACCCTGCGACTGAATGCCGACCTTGATCCCCGGGTGGTAGTTGTGGCTTTTTTGGTTGGTGGTTTCGGGAAAAAGAATCCGCCGAGCTTTATGGATGGCAGGAGGCCAATTTAAATCTGCTCACTGGCAGCTCCGGGCCCCACGATCCCGCTATGGGAAGTGCCAATCTGAGGGGTCTCATCTGCAGGGTCTACAAAGCCAATTGTGCTAACAGAAACCTAAAGAAATCAGGGGCGCACGGGCCTGCCGGCGGGAAATACAAAAGAGAGGAGAAGATAACGAAGGTCTAGCTAACATGCGGCATGTTGGAAAATGCATTGATTGGCTTGGCAAAGCCATCAAACCCAATATTGCCAACTATCCGAAGTGCTAGCTTCTATCTTTTAGTCGCGGCTGGAAAGCCGCTCCCACATAGATAACACCAATACTTAATTTAACAGCATTGAGTCCGACTGCCGACACACAGACGAAC
>CAVXXE010000112.1:0-37048 GCA_963765595.1 uncultured delta proteobacterium | reverse complement strand
TTCTTCCATTGAGCAGCCGTTCGACGCCTCTTTGAGAGCCACTGAGCTTCTGGGAGATCTCCTTGCCGGTTAATTGCGCGTCGCCGATAGCCGTGAATACGTCCAATTTAACGGCCGCCTGCAACGCGCATGTTTTCCAAAAATAACCTGAGATTTCGAGCAGTTCTCCGGGGTTCATTTTTCGCTTTGTTTTAGATAATCTCAAAAGATTTTAATGGCTAATCGCCCGCCGGGCCGGAAGATTGCTAATCTTTTTCCGTTTCCATGGCAAGCCGTTCCGGCGTCATTGTCCAAAAAGGCGTGCCATCTTTGGTCAAACGAACTTTTATGATTTCAGTGTCAGGATCTTTTTTTACTTTGGACGCCATAAAAACATCTTTGCCGTTGATTTCCGCCCAAACGCCCTTCAGCTTGATGCGCTCATTTTTCTTTAGCCGAATTTCGCTGGGTTTTCGATACCAGGTTGGACAGAGATGGACTTCCCACACATAGGCGCCCTCTCTTACCTCTAAAGCGGTTGCCGGTGACATGCCGGGCATGGGGATAACCTCTTTTACGCGCACAACATAGCATCTGACTTTTTCATATTCTCGGACATCGTACAGTTTGTTGTAGGGGTCATCTATACCCCAGCCCTTCATATCGCGCTTTTCTTCGGCCTGGACATAACTAACCGCGACGACCAAAGACAACAGAATAAGTGCCGTCATGTTGAATATTCGCTGAAATTTATGTTTCATTTTGCCCTCCTTTAAATTCAATCCGTCGAAAGATGGTTATATTTATTATATCTATTGATTCCAATTTTGCAACCATGAAACGCGACCCGCAGGGAATTGGAATCTTGGGTCACAATGTCAGATTTCCTGTCTGCCTTGTGAAATGCTTGCCCAACGAAATCTTTGTTGCACTTATTTCAAAGGGACGAAACCTATCCTACCGGGACGGCAACCTCCACAATCGCTCAATTTGGGTCAGAAAAAAGCAACTCACCTTCCCCATACACTGCAACAGGATAACTCGCCAGATCAAACGGATCACCGCTCCAGCAAGTAAATGACGACCATTTCCCTTTTTCAAGAGTGCCCAGCCGGTCATCGATACCCAGTATCCGGGCATTCATGCGTGAAACCAATTCTATGGCCTGCTGTTTGGACAACCCTGCCCTCAGAAACCAACGTGTTTGTAAAAACAACTGGCGGGCAAGGGTGACCGGATGGTCGGTCATCAGACCGAATTCGACTTGCGCGGCCAACAAATGACGAATATTGCGCCAATCTTCATGCTTTAGTTCGACTTTATAAGAAAAGGCGTCGATGGGGCCATAAACAACGGATATTTTACGTTGCTTTAACGCCTGAAAAATTTCAGGCTGGTGGACATCCATGGCGTGCTCGACGGTGAGTTTGAGCTTGTAATCATCCACCAGTCGCAACAGGGCTGCGATATCATCAATTTTGTGCACATGGGCGCGCAGGCGAAATTTTCCGGTCAGCAGGTCCTGCAATACGGTATCTTCGGCAGAAAAAGTGATATCCTCTTTCTTGCTGCCCTTGGCTTTTTTGTGTTTTTGAATCTTCCGGCGTACTTCCTCGAGTCTGCCGCGCAGAATAGCAATTGCACCCATGCGGGTCGTAGGGCGTTTGCCTTTCCAGTTGCGGGTGGACATGGGGTTATAGCCAAAGGCCGCTTTTAGACCGGCGCGGGCAATCAGCGCATCGGTGCTGTCATTGGCGTAGTTACGTATGACCGCCGATTGACCACCGATTATATTGCCGCTGCCCGGAACCACGCAAGAATACAACACCCCCGATTCCACCGCGTCTCTGAAGGCCTTGTCGTCCATTTGAACCGAATCAAGGGCATCCGTTAGGGCTAGAATTGAATCCAGCTGATCATTGGCCTCGCCTTCGCCACTGGGTTCACCGGTACGTTCCATGCCGATGTGACTGTGGGGGTCGATAAAAGCGGGTGTCAGAGTGTCATATCGGCCGAGCACCTGACCTTTTGCAGATTTCGCAAGACCGATTATTTTTGGTCCGTTAAAAATAAGATATCGATCAGAGACAACTGATTTTCCAGTATAAATTGTATTCGCAAAGATAGCATTCATGGGGTCCTTTCAGCAAAATTACTCTGAAGTTAGGGGCTTAGCCCCAATTGGAATATTGGAATATTCCATGCGGCTTATGCAAGCAGATGGCTTTAAAAAGCAACACAATTCCAACAAGTTATAGAAATTCCAAAATATTTAATTAACAAAGGTTCTTCCAACGCGTTTCGAAAAAATAAAATAGGGAATCCAGATCAAGCCGGCTGCCGTCGTCCGTACGAAATTGATCGTTGCATCCATGTTGATCGAACTGGGGCGAATGATGATGAACGTCGTGACCAAATAATCAAAACCTACAAAGATGAGGTTGCCGGTCAAAAAAAAAATTATCAATTTAGGGGCATATTTACGCCGTTGAAAGAAAAATATGACCAAACAGATTGAAAATATAAAAAAACATATGTTCCCAACCAGCTCGGCAATCACCAGGGGTGCTAAAAATGAATGATAGTTAGGGCTTGCCGGTGATGTCAACATCGACCAATTCTCAGGGGACAAGGCCGGAATCAACTCTGTGATCAGAAAGACCATGGTTTGGACCGGATACAGCATCAACCCGATGGCACAAAGAATTAGCCAGCCGCCGATTTTTTGATAAGCGATTTCGCCCCCTTGCTTGGTTTTACGGTCAGTCATTGATTGAACACTCAAAACAGCTATTTATTGCAATACCCAAGCGAGATTGTTTAGCACATTATTTTGCTACTAAACCGCTCAAGAGGTTTCTTAAGTTAGAAGGTCAGGTAGCGCTTCTCATAATATATTAGCGGCTTATACTCGAATAAAGCGTTTAAGTGATGCATGAAGGCATGACGTCCTTGATTCTGCCATAAATCCGTCATGGTTTCATTGACCTGCTTATAAAACGTTTCAATTTCTTTTACTGACGAAGGGGGATCGCTTTGGAGGCTATCATCGGCCACCCAGGCTACTAAATTCAGCCACATTTGACTGACACCCATGATGTAATAGGGCCAGGTTTTTTGGATTGACACCGGCCATTTTTTGTCGCTGGTATCTTCGATATTCGGCCGGCTTAGCTTGGCCGGGTCATCGTAGACAATATCATCAATGACACCGGCAAGTTTCATGTTGGCTACCATCGGATCCGACTGAAGTGTCTGAAAGATATTGCGGGCCGTTCGGGGAGAAGCATAAAAAAGGAAGCTAAACTGCCGGCCGGCACCATCGCGTGCGGCCCGGCGATGAAATCGCCACAGGTGAATGTCGTTTTGATGTGACTGGAATAAAGGCAATATGACCTGATGCGCAAGATATAGATCCATGTACCAGATGGGATCCGTGTTCGGTGGCCAATTCATACGGAAGCGAGCCTGCCACCAGCCGCTTCCGGAGGGTAAAACTTCAGGTTGTAACGGCTCTATTTCCCGCGTTTGAACCTGGCCCAGAGATGAACATCCGGTCATAACAACCAGGAAAAAAAAACTAACGGACAGCCAATTTCGCAATGCTTCGATCGGCGGCACAGATGACCTCCTTTTACTTGTTCTTTTCCCTTAATATAGCAAATATGATCCAATTCCGCTATACTCAAATAGCCGTTAAAACCGGAAATGTCTTGGATCAAATGGCTGAATAAAAAGATCCTCAGGTTTGCCGGTATTTCCGCCAGCCCGGTCTGCAAAAGGGAATCGACGATGGGCCTGTTGCGATTGATGACTAGTCAGTGTCTAAAATTTTTCTTATCTTCTGAGACAGATTCGGCAGATTAAAGGGTTTTTGGATAAATCCATGACAGCCGCTGTTTAAAATCGCCTGGGCCTTTCCATTAATACTATATCCGCTGGAAAGCATCGATTTTATCGATGGATTGATCTCTTTTAACTGGCTATAGGTCTCCCCGCCGCTCATATCAGGCATAATCATATCCAGGATAACCATATCAATCTTATTCTGATCTCTTTTGTAGATCTCCAGCGCTTTTTTGCCGTTCGGCGCAGTGATAACCTGGTATCCTAACTTTTCCAAATTTGTGAATCATCTGAGATTTATATATGCGGGGTAAATTCAGGCCTGCGATCCTGTCGGCGGCATGATGGATAAAAGCCTGTTGAACCGAACCACTTAGTAGAATTTATATCAATATCTATGAGGATTGTAAATAATAGTTGTTTATACATTTTTTTCGGATTTTTTCGATATCCGGCGCTGCGGAGAAACCGTTTCTGAGACGATTAAGGATAACACCCAATAAATTCCTAGAAATGATAAATAAAATTGACAAATTTTACCTAATTTGCGATCATTTTTTTCATGATTTCTCGATCAGGCACCGATCGGATTTATATTTCTTTCCCTCTTCACAAATGGGAACTTATTCAAAGAGTCTTATTAGGAAGGAGAAAGGCATGAAAACTGCGGAAGACATCCTCGAGGACAAGCAACGCGACATTGTATCCATTGAATGGGATCAGACGGTTCACCAGGCTTGTCGAAAAATGGTCGATAACAAGATCGGCGCAATTCTGGTAAGGAAGGACGACGAATTTGTGGGAATCTGGTCGGAACGCGATCTTTTACGCCACATCACCTCCGAAGGATTCGACCCCCAAATAGCAAAAGTCTGCGACTATATGACCTCCCCGCTTCGCACCGCAAGTTACAGTACCCGCATTTACAAGCTGGAAGAAATGTTTCTGGGATTGTTTCTAAGACACCTGCTTATCGAAAAAGAGGGCGAGTTCATCGGCATGCTATCCATCGGAGATGTTCTCAGAGCCGGCTTGCTTGAAAAAGACCAGCAGTTTAAGGAGATAAGCGATTTTGTCAGCTGGGACTATTATGAGAACTGGAAAGCAGGGAGGAGTAAGAAAAAGTGAGGTTGGGTAGGAGATTCGATATTCTTTTTCTTTACTAGAATCCATTCCTCAAGTTTTACGTTACTGTATTTATGAATTTATGTACTAAGTCATCATGATCCAAAACAACCGATTTGAGTTGAAACAAACTCCAGAGCACATTTGCGTCGGCTTTAGCACTGAACACCCTGTCCTCAGCTCAGCTGTTTTTAACGGCGGTGCATGTCATGCTTCCAATATTTTAATTATGAAAGTGGCAGAAAATTTCGAGGGCACCAAGATAATAATGGAAAGTCCTGAAAACACCCTTGCGGAATATTGCAGACAGCTTCAACTCAGCGGAACCACGGTCGGAATGATGACATCCGCATCCATGGATTCCTTCAGGCGGGTTTCCAGGTCAACCCAAGGAATCGAAATTTCCGCTTTGGTTACGGCCGGGATTTCAAATGCGCGCTGCGCAGGTGATAGAGCCGACTGGCGTACGTTTCAGCCGGATGCCAATCCAACCGGAACCATCAACATCATCATTTTAACAAATGCAACGATGTCCCCTGCGGCCGTGGTGGAATCCGTGATCCTGGCCTCTGAAGCAAAGACCGTCGCTATACGTAAGCTCGGTGTAAAAAGCCCGGTTTCCAGGGCAATCGCAACCGGAACGGGTACCGATGCGATTGCTGTTGCCAACGGATATGGATCCGGGACTATCCGCTACTGTGGCAAGCACGTACTTTTCGGCGAAATGCTGGCATCAGTTGTGATAGAAGCCATCACGGAATCATTACGCGATAGGGTCTAGTGATGAGCAAAAAAGTTTATAGAGAATTACTTGAAGTAATGAAGAAACGCGGCGGTCGATGGTCGGGCATGGATATTCCTTATCAATAAATACGATCCGATTGCTGTGAGCACCTGCTACTGTCGCCATGAAGCATCTTTGCTTGCTAAAGATACCCATGGGGTGCCCATGAAAGTATGTATGACGTTCGGTTCAGCAGCGTTATTCGCCATTCAAAGATTAAATGCTCAAAAGCTTGATAAAAAAGAAGCTAGCGCGGTACTTGATCAAACTCAAAAGGCCGGTCTTGTGCACATGAGCTTGAACACCTCTGAAAATATCGATTTTCTCTGCAACTGTGACCGGTGGAATTGCGTAGTATTAAACACAGTGCTTGCTCAACCAAAACCTGGGGTAATTTTCAACTCCGGGTATTTACCAGGCCTTGACACAAAAATCTGTCAAATTTAGGGCAAATTTAGAACATATCTTTACTTCTTCCTGAATTTTTCTAATCTCAATATATCTGAAAAATTCAAATTTATGCCCCGAATCTTAAACTTGTTCTATGCTGCTGCCTCAATAAAAATTTCTGTTGACCTTTTTTTTACATAGGTATAAACAGAAAATAATTAACGATTTTTCCCATCTACTTTCCCTTCAATAACGGCTTTTCCAATATCCAGCCAACCTTGAGAGCGCAAATTAGGGCTGGAACCCTGCACTGACAATTCAACTCGCTTTTTCATTCCTTAATAGTGCTGCCTTAAGTCCGTTCTGCTAACTAAACCAATCAACACATAATCGTTTCGGCAATCGGGACACAATTCAAAGGATGTCATCTGTGAAATTCGATTAAACCGTAAAGGAGTACACAATGTCAGAATACATACCAGCACCAGAAGATCAAATGATGCAATGGATTACCTCCAAATGGATAACCAAACCAATTTATGTAGTTGCAGAACTCGGGCTCGCCGATCTTTTGCGCGATGGCCCTTTAAACGTTGATGCTCTGGCGGAAAAAACCGATACACATGCGCCCACTCTTTATCGAGTTCTTAGGGCTCTTTCATCGGTCGGTATTTTCGTCGAAACAAAAGAACGCATGTTTGGTTTGACGCCACTTGCCCAGTGCCTTCTATCAGACGCCATGCGGCCCATTGCGCGGATGTTTCTTTCCGGCTGGCATAACAAAGCATGGGACAGTTTGATCTACACCGTCCGGTCCGGCAAGCCGGGTTTTGATCATGCTTTCGGCAAGCAGGCTTTCGAATGGATGGAAGAAAATCCTGAGGCACGTGCAATATTGGATCAAGGACAGGGAATGAAGGCGATAGGGTTTGCCAAAGCGGTAATTGAAGCCTATGATTTCTCTGATTTTAATACGATCTGCGATGTAGGAGGCGGACGGGGTGCCTTTTTAATACAACTGCTTGCCAATTATCCTCATACCAAGGGTCTTGTAGCCGACATGCCGGGGGCGGTTATGTCTGCGGCAAAAGCGATTTCTAAAGCAGATCTCATTGACCGTTGCGAGGCAATTTCCTACGACTTCCTCAAGGAGGTGCCACCTGTATGCGACGGATATTTTTTGGTGAATGTACTTCACGACTGGGAAGACGAAATTTGCTGTCGGATTCTCAAAAACATTTCACGGTCCATGAAGGCCCATTCAATGCTGTGGGTCGTAGAGTACCTTCTGGAATCGGAGCCGGGTTTTTCTGTTGCAAAATTACTCGATATAGAGGTTCTTGTAATGGGAGGCGGCCGCGAAAGGACCATTGATGAATACAAATCCCTTATAGGTTCTGTCGGGCTGGCAGTATCGAAAGTCATCCCGACAAACTGTGGCCCTGCTTTGTTGGAATGCACGATGGAGCAAATAATTACGAATGAGAAAATGGATATTGGTTAATAATGTGTGGATTGACGTTGGGATACCACGACATTTCAAATTGTTGGCTATGCAATATATTTGGGTGATAAAACTTGGTGCGAAACCGTTGATAACTCCAACAAAGCTTGAATAATCAGAGGCCATAAAAGTTTAAGATATATCATTCTTGTCAAAGCAGCCCTGATTGACTTCAAGCGCTTATCTTACCGGCTTGACCGAGTGATAGCCCTTTTATCTATTTAAAATGGACCCATCTTTATCTGGAAGACGATGCCGGTCCGGTTAACCAATCACCGAAAAGCTGCTGTCCGGATTGATTTCTCTGAGGCGCGAGTAAAAGCCCACGTTAAAGATTCTGCCGGTATATTTCATATAAAATTGAACAGGATCCTTGTCATGGTCGTGTCCGGCCTCCACTTTATCTATCAGTTCGGCCATCATGACCCCCGCCACCGGCGCGTTTTTGTACTGGTTTCCGGAAGTGCCGATGGCCATGTAAAAACCGGGCAGATCCGATTTGTCGTAAATGGGAATCCAGTCATCTGAGACATCGTAGAGGTCTACCACGCCCTGCATTTGATTCGGTACACGCAACCCCTCAATTCGCTGGGCTTCGCGCATGGCCTGGGCGGCCCACTGTTTGGTGAAACCGGTATCGTAATTGTCCGGATCGACATATTCGCGCTCATCGCATTCAGGATCTTCCGAACCTACCAGGATGTGATTGCCCGTCTCCGGTCTCGAATAGCAGCCGATGTCGCCGTCGGAGATGATCACCCCTTCCTTCTGATAATCGATGCCGTCGGGAGCGGGAACATGGCAGACTTCCTGGCGCAGGGCGCGGGTTTTGATTTTCATGCCGTCTTCCACACCGGCCATGCGGTTGATGATATAGGAGTGGGGGCCGGCCACATTGACCACAATGCGTGCATCGATCCGGGTTCCATCCTTTAATGTAACGCCGGCCACCCGGCCGTTTTCTTTGCGGATATCGACGACTTCGGTGTCAAACATAAACTGACCGCCTTTGGCTTCGGCGGCGCGTTGAAGGTTATGGGTGGAAAGCTGCGGGTCGGTAATATAGCCCGACTCCGGCACAAAAATCGCTCCACCCACGGCCTCACCGGTGGGCTTGCCAAACTCGGGATCATCGGGCAGCTTGACCGGGAAATATTTGCGGGTATCCAAAAATGGCACCTTCTTTTTAATCCCGGCGATATCCAGTTCTTCGTATTCAACCCCCAGGTCGTCGAGACTGGCCATGACATTTTTAAGGTATTTATTGTGGCCGGTTTTCATCACCAGGCAGCCGGTATTAATGTACTTTGCCGCACCCAACTCATCTGCCGTCTCCAGGTATTCGGACCAGTTGATCCAGTAATTATATCCTTCCCGCGCCATGGCGACGCCATCCGGCGTGGAATAATGGAGGCGAATGACGGCACACGAGCCGGAAGTAGAGCCATGGCCGGCCGATGGCAACTTGTCCACGTTAAGTGTTTTGCAGCCTTGCTTGGACAGTTCGAATGCGATGGCGGCACCGATGATGCCGGCACCAATGATAATGGCGTCATATTGTTTGTTCACGGATACTCCTCCTACTGATTGTGGGTCTGAAATTCAATAATATATTCGAATCACGGCGTTTTTTAAGGTCATTGTGCCTCTATAAGTAATTTGGAATGATGGAAGAGTGGAATGATGGAATATTGGGTATGGAAAGCGGATAGTGGCCTATTCTAAAAGAAAAATGTCGGCTCTATATTTTTTGATGATCCTATTTAAACATCAATTTTCTGCTTTCACTTAAAAAAATACTCCATATTAATGAGCAAATCAATGTAAATGTATGCACTTCGATACCTTATTCTTTAAACCCATTATTCCACTATTCCAATTTGGGCGAGGCCTCTAACTTGTTTTTCCCAGGCAATTTCAAAACGTGCTCTTTTACCCAGTTGGATTATCTCTATCGGACCGCCCATTTTCTAATTATGGATTTAGTCTGTCAAGAAAATATTTAAAAGGGGATGACAAAACTGTTGAATAAGGGGTTGTATTGGTTTACAAACTGAGACTTGATGGAATTGGATTGAATCTTTTTTAGACAGGCTAACATTGGTGACATTTCCTTATCCTTAGTTATAAGGAGCCTAATTTTTCCATGGGTGAAGCAATATTAAGCGTTGATAATCTCCAAACCTATTTTAGAGTTAAAGAGGGCTTGGCCAAGGCCGTTGACGGGATCTCATTTCAGATACACCGGGGGGAGACCCTGGGGTTGGTGGGTGAGTCGGGCTGCGGCAAAACGGTGTCTTCACTTTCCATTCTAAAGCTTCTTGAAATGCCGCCGGCCGAATTTCATTCCGGCAAAATTCTTTTTGAAGGACAGGATTTGCTCACTTTTTCGGAACATCAGATGCGCAATATCAGAGGCAAATCCATCTCGATGATTTTCCAGGAACCCATGACGTCGCTGAATCCAATGCTTTCCATTGGCTTTCAGGTCGGTGAGGTACTCATTAACCACGAGCATTTAACCGTCAGACGGGCACGTTCACGTGCGGTTGAGCTTTTAGAGATGGTGGGGATCCCCTCCCCCGAAAAACGGGCAAGCGAATACCCGCACAAGCTCAGCGGCGGCATGCGGCAGCGGGTCATGATCGCGCTGGCGCTGGCCTGCAATCCCAAGGTGCTCATTGCAGACGAACCGACCACCGCCCTTGACGTGACTATCCAGGCTCAAATACTTGAATTGATGATAGATCTCCGTGAGAATCTGGGTACCAGCATTTTGTTGATCACCCACGATCTCGGTGTCATTGCCGAAACCGCTCACCGGGTGGCTGTCATGTATGCCGGTAAAATCGTTGAAGAGGCGGATGTCGCAACGATCTTTAAAAATCCGCTTCATCCTTATACCCAGGGTCTTATGAAATCCGTGCCGCGTATCGATGAATCCGGCAGCACGCGCAGGCTGGCAGAGGTTCCGGGATTGGTTCCCAATTTGTATAATTTGCCACCGGGGTGTTCATTTTTTGACCGCTGTCCGGTGGGGACGGAGAAGTGTCGGACGGGCAACTCCAAGCTGATTGCCGTGGATGCGGGGCACTCGGTAAGATGTCGGTTGTTCAGGGACGGTTGAAGCCATTGTAAATAGGACGTTTTCAAAATCGACACCGTAAATTCAGAAGCTTCAAAAATTTTGCCTTTTTAATCTGTAAGGACAACTCAAGATGCCGCAAACGTTGTTGGAAGTTGAAAACCTGAAAAAGCACTTCCCGATCAAGCGCGGATTGTTTTCGAAGATCGTCGGAAATATATACGCTGTCGATGGAATCAGCTTAAGGATTCAGCGCAAGCAGACGTTGGGGCTGGTCGGAGAGAGCGGCTGCGGGAAAACAACGGCCGGCAAAACCATCCTGAAACTCCTTGAGCCGACCAGTGGCGCCATCAGGTACGGCGGCGAGGACATCACCCATTACGATCGCCATGAAATGAAGTCGCTCCGGCGCAAGATGCAAATCATCTTCCAGGATCCCTTCTCTTCTTTGAATCCCCGCCACACGGTGTCTTCAATTATCGCGGCCCCGCTTGAAATTCATCGGCTGGCCCGGGGAAAGGAAATAGAAGAACGCATTGCCGATCTGCTGAAGAAGGTTGGCCTGCCGTCCGAGGCGATGCGGCGTTATCCCCATGAGTTCAGTGGCGGACAGCGTCAGCGTATCGGCATCGCCCGCTCATTGGCCGTCGAGCCCGAGCTCATTATTGCCGATGAGCCTGTTTCCGCGCTAGATGTCTCTATTCAAGCACAGATTTTGAATTTACTGCAGGATCTCCAGGATGAACTCGGCCTGGCCTATATCATAATTGCCCACGATCTCAGTGTCATTCGCCATATTTCGACCCGGATAGCGGTGATGTACCTTGGCAGGATCGTCGAATTGGCGCCAAGTGCCGAACTTTACACAAACCCGCTCCACCCCTATAGTGAAGCGCTTCTATCGGCGGTGCCCATCCCCGACCCCGCGATTAAGAAAAAGCGCATTACGCTGAAAGGGGACGTTCCGTCACCGATCGATCCGCCGACCGGTTGCCGGTTTCACCCGCGGTGTCCGTACCGGTTTGATCCCTGTGATACAATGGAACCCGAATTAAAGCAGGCGGGCGACGACCATATTGTTGCGTGTCATTTGAGATAGGAAGAATGATTGAATGAAGCGACTGCCACAAATATTTAATTTCGGTTTGTCCGGGTTGGGAGAGGTATAGCTTGTTTAAATACATTGGTCGCAGATTGCTTCAGGCCGTTCCCTTACTCGTCGGTGTATCGATTCTGGCCTTTGCCATGATGCACCTGGCGCCGGGCGGTCCTTTGGCTGTATATACACTCAATCCCACCATCACGGCCCAGGACATCGAGCGCATCAAGGCCGTCTTTGGTCTCGACCAACCCATTTACCTCCAGTATGCTAAGTGGGCCTGGGGTATGTTTAGTGGAGACTGGGGAAACACCTTTTTCGGCGGCCGACCGGTTTTCAACGTCATCATGGAAAGGGTCCCGGCCACGTTTCTGCTCATGGGATCGGGCATGGCCGTGGCCGTCCTGATCGGCATGTTCATCGGCATACTGGGGGCATTCAAACGCTACTCGATTTTCGACTATTTGGCGACCACCGGTGCCATGGTCGCTCTTTCTTTCCCGACCTTCTGGTTCGGATTGATGGCCATCTTCATTTTCAGCCTGAAACTCGGCTGGCTACCTTCCGGTGGTATGTACACCCTGGGCGGCGAAGAGGACATTCTGGATTTACTGCGCCATATGATCTTACCCACGATGGTCCTGGCGCTGGTATTGGTGGCCCAGTGGAGTCGCTACACGAGATCGAGTTTTTTGGAAGTTATTCATCAGGATTACATCCGTACCGCCCGGTCCAAAGGATTGTCCGGCAGCAGGATCCTCTTTCGGCATGCTTACCCCAATGCCTTGGCGCCGCTGATTGCCCTGGCGGGAATTCAGTTGCCCTGGCTGTTCAGCGGGGCGCTGGTTACCGAAACCATCTTCGGGTGGCCCGGGATGGGACGGCTTTTTGTGGACGCCTTGACGATGAAGGAATATCCGGTATTGATGGGAATGGTGATGGTGACCGCTATAGCGGTCATTCTGGGCAATCTTTTGGCGGACATCCTCAATGCCCTGCTTGATCCTCGTATCCGCATCGACTGAAACGGAGTTAGCGATTCATTAACCTTCTGAAGGGATCAGATGGAAGTTGAAGAAATAAAAGGTGACGCAATCGTGCCTGAAAAAACGGGTGAGTTTTACGAAAGTCAAATACACCGGATCTGGCGCCGATTTCTGCACCACCGATTGGCGGTGGCCGGCGGATGTGTCATCCTGGTTTTGTTTCTATCAACTTTATTTGCCACCCTTATTTCACCGCACGATCCCCTGGATCTCGACACCAAGCGGCGCTTTATCACCCCCTTTACCGACAGCAATTACATTCTCGGTACCGATGAGATGGGGCGCGGCACGCTTACCCGCCTGATTTACGGCGGTCGCATCAGCCTTATTGTGGGGGTGGCGGCCATGTTCGCCACCATCGTCACCGGCATGATTATCGGCCTTTTGACAGGTTATTACGGCGGTAGGGTCGACAATGTCTTGATGCGCTTTACCGATACGATGCTCTGCTTTCCCCAGGTTTTCCTGCTCCTGGTCCTGGCGGCTTTCATTACGCCCACTGTAATTTCCATTGCTCTGATCATCGGCTTCACCTCCTGGATGGAGGTCGCCCGGATTATTCGGGCCCAGATTCAGTACATCAAGGAACAGGACTTTGTGCAGGCCAGCTATGCCCTGGGTGCTTCAGGGCCCCGGATCATGTTTCGGGAACTGTTGCCCAATGCCATGGCACCTGTTCTGGTATCCGCTACTTTGAACGTTGCCAACGCAGTGCTGATGGAATCTTACATCAGTTTTTTAGGGTACGGCATTCAGCCGCCCCTGGCCAGCTGGGGCAACATGCTGACCGATGCCCAGGCTTATTTTGATCTGGCACCCTGGCTGCCGATATTGCCGGGGGTCATGATTACGTTGACGGTGATGAGTTTCAATTTTCTCGGCGATGGTCTCAGGGACGCCCTGGACCCGCGGCTGAGAATGACGTCTGGGTAGCCGACCGGGCAATGTCGCCCATCGGCAAAACCCAATGTTGCCTGAACAATTTGCAACTTGCAGGTAAGATTAACCATTTACATCGAAAAGGAGGAAACATCATTATGAACTATGACAAAAAATTTGGTTTTGGGGGCAAAGATTCGACGAGGTGTTTGTGTACAACCGTTATCCTATTGGCATTTTTCTGCGGTATGTTGATCTTTGGCGTTCAGACGGTCTCGGCTGCTAAAAAAAGCGTTATTGTCGGCATGACCCAGGAACCGGTAAACTTCAACCCCTTGCTGTATGTCAACTCCGGAACCGAAGAAGTCCCCGAGGCCTGTATGTTCGACGCGCTTTGGGATATCAACGAGAAGGGAGAATTCATACCCAACCTGGCCGTCAAAGTGCCGACCCTGGAGAATGGGGGTATCTCCCAGGACGGCAACGTTTGGAAGATCGAGCTCAAAAAAGGCATCAAGTGGCATGACGGCGCCCCGTTTACGGCCAAAGATGTCGAGTTTACCTATCTGACCATCATCAATCCCAAGGTAGCGATCCGCTCGCGTTCGGGATTTGATTTGATTTCGGAATTTAAAATTATCGACGACCACAATGTCGAAATCCATTTATCCAAACCATTTGTGCCTTTCGCCTGGGCCTGGCAGAAAATGCATATCGTTCCGGCCCACATTTTGTCCAAAGAGGCTGACATCAATACGGCGCCGTTTAACACCCAACCGATCGGCACCGGCCCTTACAAGCTGGTAAAACGGGTGGCCGGCAGCCACATGGTATATAAGCGCAATATGGACTACCATCGCGGTGCTCCCGCCATCGAAACCGTGATCCACAAGTTCGTTCCCGACCAGACAGTTGCCTACACCCAGTTTAAAACCGGCGAAATCGATGTTTTCGGCCTGCACGGTGTCCCGCCGGTCAGACAAGAAGAGGCCCGCAACCTCAAGGGCAAAGACGCCCTTGAAACCCCGGCACCGTGGGTGGAGTTCATTTATTTTAACTGCGGCAAACCCCAGTTCAAAGAAAAAGTGGTTCGCCAGGCCCTTTACTACGCTGTAGATAAAGAGAAGTGGATCAAGGACATTTACTACGGCTTGCCACCCCGGACGCTGTCCTACCTGCACCCCAACCATTGGGCTTACAATCAAAACCTCAAAGATCCCGGCTACGACCCGGAAAAAGCGGCTGCCATGCTCGAGGCCGCCGGCTGGAAGAAAGGGGCGGACGGGATTCGGGAAAAGAACGGTGTCAAGCTGAAATTCACCATGTCTACCACCGCCGGTTCCAAGGCGCGGGAGCAGGCCGAGACCATGGTCCAGGCCAACTGGAAAGAGATCGGTGTGGCCATGGAAATAAAGAACATGCCGGCCTCGGTGGTCTGGGGGGAATATACCACCAAGAGCCAGTTCGACACTTTGATGGTGGGCTGGGAACCGACGGTGGGAATGGATCCAGACTACACCGCGCGCTGTCATTCCAAGCAGATCCCGGCCAAGTATGGAACCGGTTCCAACTACGTCCAGTATGAAAACCCTGAACTCGACAAACTGTTGGAAGAGGGTGTTCTTATATCCGACATGGAGAAGCGCAAAGCGGTCTATCTAAAAATCCAGGAAATCTTACACGAAGATGTCCCTTTTGCGCCAATTTTTGCTTACATGTTCATGTACGGCAAGAATTCGGCGCTTAAAGGCTATAAGATTAATCCTTATGTGACTGATATTACATGGAACATCCAGGATTGGTCCTGGGAATAAATCTACCGGTAGAGCTTATTGCTCATAGAGTATTTATCCGATAAAGAATGTAAATTAAGAATGTTGGCTGAAGTTTAGGGTTTCAGGTGTCAGTGTTCAGCCCCGCCGCCAGCCAAAAAAACGGCCGGTCAAATCGAAAAAGAAACTGATGAACATCGAATCCTCCAGAGGCGGACTGTAAGCATTGAACGTCCAACATCGAACGTCGAATGAATGTATTCTGTCTATTTTAAAAAAGATTTCGCGACACGCGGCGCAAGCGCCTGTGCTGCGCGAGCGATTCCATCGTTCGTCATTCGTCATTCGATATTCTGCGGTTCGCTGTTTAATCCGGGTCATCCAAGCGACCCTTGGAATAACCTAAAAACCGTGCCATTTTGGCGTAGTTTCATATGAGGTTTTACCGAAAAGCTGAACCGTTGATTGATAGGTTCTGAATCAATGACGCAAACTTAGAATTATCAAAACATCTCGTAGCGGCATGGCGGCGTTGCGTGAAAAACTTAACCCTCACGCGACGACGCAACGAACGGACAAGAATTTTTCTTAAGATCAATATCTCGTGGGAGCGGCCCAGCTGGCCTGAACAGCGGCCAGTTTAATCAGAAAAAAACTACATTTTTGTAATAAATGATGTTTTCACACGAGGTGTCAGACTCTGCGTTTTTGCCCCTGACACCTGACACCTGAAATTTGATTTTTGTGCCTTTTTGCGGCCATATCAATTTTTATATTTGAGGCTTATTCATGAACCACAAAACAGGAACGCTGGTCATTGGCGGCGGCGCCATCGGCATTTGTTGTGCCTATTACCTCCATGGGCTTGGCAAAAATGTCACCGTGGTTGAAAAGGACGACATTTGCTCCGGCAGCTCCTATGGCAATGCCGGGCTGATCGTTCCCAGTTACAGCACCCCTCTGGCGGCACCGGGGGTGATTTTCCAGGGACTCAAATGGATGTTCAATCCGGAAAGCCCCTTTTACATCAAGCCCCGCTTCAACTGGGAATTGCTCTCATGGTTGTGGAAGTTTCGCTGTGCCTGTAACGAGAATAACGTGCGCAAAGCGCTACCTATTTTAAGTGGCCTCAGTTCTGCCAGCATGGATTTGTTTGACGATCTGGCTGCGCTTGAAGGAATTCATTGCGGGTTTGAAAAAAACGGCATAGTAGAATTTTTTAACACCCATAAAGGCTTTGAGAAGGGCGTAAAAGAGGCGCGGCGCCTGCAAGAATATGGTATTGAACACAGAATATTGAAAAATGGCGAAATTAGGCAATACACCCAGGACTTGCGAACTTCCGCTGTGGGCGGCATCTTTTTTCCCGGCGATGCCCATCTTATCCCCGACCAATTTGTGCGCCAGTTAGCTCAGCGCCTTGAAAACAAAGGGGTTCATCTGCTTACTGCAGTGGAAGTGCTCGGATTTGAAACTTCAGGTCGAAAGGTGACAACTGTTAAGACGACGCGAGGTGACATATCCGCTGAAGAAGTCATTCTGGCCGGTGGTTCCTGGTCTGCGGAGATCGCACGCGAGTTGAAAATCGAGGTGTTGATGGAGCCTGCAAAAGGCTACAGCG
Source organism: uncultured delta proteobacterium (assembly GCA_963765595.1). Lineage (GTDB taxonomy): Bacteria > Desulfobacterota > Desulfobacteria > Desulfobacterales > JAFDCJ01 > JAFDCJ01. The sequence continues at coordinate 19,918 of CAVXXE010000112.1, read as the reverse complement.
TTACTTACAAAAGACCGCCCGGGATTCCTTCCCTACCATTGGCCATGGCCGAGGCGAAAGTTGTCCTGACCCCCATGTCCGACGTGGTGCGATTCGCGGGCACCCTTGAACTTGCCGGATTCGACATGTCGATTGATAAACGGCGGTTGGATGCGATCCTCAAGGCCGTATCCACCTACTTTCCGGATATCGATGCGGATGCACTTGAGTTAATTGAAATCTGGCGCGGTTTACGGCCCTGTTCGCCCGATGGGCTTCCCTACATTGGAAGGCCTCGGTTATATGATAACCTCATCATTTCAACCGGCCATGGCATGAGGGGCATTTCACTGGCGCCGATAACCGGCAAAATCGTCTCCCAGCTTGCATCCGATCAAACGCCGGCAATGGATATAGCAGCACTAAGAATCGAGCGCTTTGATTGAGAGTTTCGGGAGACATATAACTGTTTGGAAATGGTCAAACAAAAAGCATCTTGCAATTTCAAATCCACCCGAAAAATAAACCACGATATTTTAGGTTTGCGGGACAAACCTACCATTCTCGAAAGTTGTAGGTTTCCCCTGACCAATCCACATAAAGGGCCAATTGTGGATTTCGTGCCGATGAAAACATTGGTAAAGATTCAGAGGAGTCGCGCATTGGGCGGAGCAATCTACAATAATCGAAATGTCTCAAAACTGGAAAAAATCGGCTATCCAAATTTTTATTTGAACAGCCCCCCCTAAATGGGACTATGTTTGATGTCTAAAAAGTAATCCGAACTGGTTTTGTTAAAATAACACCGCCAATCTAGACTTGACCGATTTGATGAAATCTAAATATCTTTATCCCATTAGACATTACCAGAGCGTTAAATTAGATTTACCGCCGGTAATCCCAACATTTATTGTTCCATCTTATTGGAAATCTGCTTTATACGAACAGGCATCAATAGCGTCATCTTCTGGCCAAACCCTGCATCAGGGCCAACACATTCTCCCCGAGCACTTTGTGATTGTATCCTCCCTCCAGGATCGCAAAACAACCTCCTCCATTACGGACGGCAGCCGAACGGACTCGGTAGCCGATCTCCTCGTAATCCTCGGTGTAAAGCAGACCGCCCCAGTCCTCGGCGTGGTTGTCGAAACCTGCCGAAATGCCGATCAAATCCGCCTGGCAATTTTTCAAGGCCTCTTCCATCTCCAGTAGGTAGTGGCTTCGGCTGTGGGCTTCAACATTGATAACAGTCACCCAGTCTTGTTTTCCTAAAATGTTTACTGTGCCGTCTCCGTAATGAAGATCGATATCCAGTACACAGGTGCTCTCGACTTTGTTCTGTCGCCTCAGCGTCTCCAAGGCCACGGCCATGTTGTTGAAACAGCAAAATCCCCAAGCTGTGGCTGCAGAGGCGTGGTGGCCCGGAGGACGGATCAGTCCGAAGCAGGGTTCAGACAGACCGATTTGAGCGGCCTGAACAGCGCCGCCAGCAGCCAGGGCCGCGATTTCGTATAATCTCTGGTTTTCGACGTGCCGAATATGCGTCTCGGTGTGGACTGCGGCGATGTGCTGCCGGAAGGCCGGTTCTGCTGGAACGAACTCTACGTGCGGTTCGATGGTTTCGACTATGGCTTCCATACGTCCGGAGGCAGCTGCCGGATCATCTGTATAGACCTGGTAGAAATCTTCGTGAAAAACCACCTTCATTGAACTTTTTCCTCTTCGATAATATGCTAATTTAGAAAATATTACTGTTGGTTTTTAATCCGTCTGATTGAATAATGCATACGCAAGTCCTTAATATTATGCAAGTGCCCAAAGTGGGGATCGTGCCTGGCAACATTTCGTGCCTTCTTGCACAGACATAGAAGACCACCAAAATTTTGCATATTACATCAACCAATCCTCTAAATTTTTCAATCGTTTTCACCACTTCTGCAATGTCATAAGAGTATATCAGGCCGGTATGGATAGATGACTATCAAACAAGGTTGGAGTAAACATGGAATCGCGATATATTTCACAATTAGGCTAAATATCCTTTACCTCTCCCACGAGTTTGTCAAACTGCTCCACGTCCACTACCGGTGAAGTGGTGAAATGAATTCCGGTTAATTTGTACAAAGCGACCGAAGTGGCTAAGGCTTTGTCCGCATCAGGAAAATCGATGGTGAAAACAAGATCATGTTCACCCATGACGGCATACATAGATATTATCTTGCCGCCGTTTTTTTGGATCACTTCACGGGCTTTCTCTGTCCTATCGGGACTGATGTTCTTCATCGCCTCAGATGAATATTTTCCGAAAATCAAGAAGACAGACATTTGTAATCCCTCCTTTAGCGGGTCTTAATGTACCTATAAATTGAGTATTCTGTCGTGACACCGGCAATAGAATCTATCTTGGACTGTATCTCCTTTCTTTCCTCACTTTCAAACCAGGCCTGCCAGTCTCCTAATGAAAACCAAGAACTTATAGTGGCTATTTCATGGGTTTCGTCAATGGATTTTAAATATTCACCTGATATATAGCCTGACTGCTGTGGAACTCGACGTCTAATTTCCTTGATGTAACGAAAAAGTTCTCTTTCTTTGTCTTTCGGACACTGCCGTTTAATGAAAACTTTAATAGCCATATAGACTCTCCCTTCACGCCTGATTCTGCGATAGAAAAATATAAAACCAGACAACCGGATTAAAATTATCAGTTTTCTTGCATTCTTCGATTTGGCTAAACCATCCTTCATAAATTCAAAGATTTGCACCCTCTACAGGTAAATCCTGGGTAAAGATATAAATTTTTTCGCCCTTCGCAATAGGTTCTTTTTATACAAAACACAGACAATTTAATCCGTGCTTTGATAACCTTGCCGGATAAAACGCATCGGAATCTTTGATGCTAATGCACTACCATTACCGGGCAAGAAGAATGGTGAATAACTTTATAGACTGCTTGCCCAGTTTCCCCAAGGATAAGTTTTACGCGTCCTTTTAGCAAAATGTAGAATTGCTTCGCAGGGTCGCCCTGATGAAAAAGAAAATCTCCCTGTTCATAGGATTCCGTCGTTGAAACATTCATGATCTTTTTTACAAAACTTTTATTCATGGCCCTAAAAATATCTTTTTGGTTGAAATACATATTTCCCTCCTTTCCAAAACTATGAGGCCCAAAAATATTTAAGATGCTCTCGACTGAGAAAACTAAAAACTTCGTAAAGACAGCTATTCACTTTTGGCTTCATGATAGATCGGATTTCCAATGTCATCGATCGAAAAGTTGTAAAAGACATGATGGCCGTCGTAATCAAGTACCCGCAAATCATCTGAAGGAACTGTGAAATAGCTGCAGTGCAAATTGAGATCTATAGGGAGAGGAAATGACAACAGATCAGATCGATAATCAACTTAGCATGTGAACTCATTATAGTTAGACTACGCAAATTATCAATATTCTGTGAGATTTGAAATGACAGTCAATGGGAACGATCGCTCAGATTCAATGTTCTCGTATATTAAAATAATGTTGCATGGCGTAATGTCAAGATAAATGTGACCCTTAGCTTGCACCTCAATTTCAGATTTTACATCAAAGCCCCGGCTGCCGCGCGGGCCAGCTCAAACAGATAGGTGGGATAGATGCCGACCACAACCATGACGACGACCAGCGCACCGGCAAGTATCGTGGTGGGCGGGGAAAGGTGAAGGGGCGGCTGCTCGTCTTCCGGTTCCAGCAGGTAGGCTGCTTTTAGAATCAGAAGATAGTAGTAAAGCGAGATGACCACGTTGATCATGGCGATCAAAACCAGGGTGAAATAGCCGTTTTGCATGGCGGCGGTAAAAATCAGAAATTTTCCGGTAAAACCGATGGTCGGGGGAATGCCGGCCAGACTGAACACGGAAACCATCAAGGCCATGGCCAGCAGCGGTGAGCGGCGATGCAAGCCCGCCAGTTGGGAGATTTCCAGGTTCCGGCCGTCGTCGGCCACTTTAACCACCACCAAAAAAGCGGTGAATTTCATGACCAGCAACGCCACGGCATAAAAGATGACACTTGCGTAGCCAGCTGAATTCATGCTCAAAATACCGATCAGCACGTAGCCGGCATGGGCGACGGCGGAGTATGCCAGAAGTCTTTTGAGATCCTTTTGAACGATGGCCGCCAGATTCCCCAGGGTCATGGAAATAATGGAAAGGGTGACCAGCGCGTGAACCAGATAGATGCTGCCGGGGCCGGTTACGGCGACCATGCGAGTGAGAATTGCAATGGCAGCCACTTTGGAAGCCGTCGCAATATAGGCCGTTGCCTGATTGGCTGCGCCCTGATAGACATCCGGCGCCCAGAAATGAAACGGGAAGACGGCCAGTTTGAAGAAAAAACCGCACAGCGTCAGCAGCAATCCGATGAGCACCGTCGGTGTATCGAGCATGCCGGGCAGCACCCGGATCATATCCGTCACATAGGTGGCCCGGGTGGTACTGTATAGCAACGCGACGCCAAAGAGCATTATGGCTGAAGCAAAGATACCCACCAGAAAGTATTTGAGGCCCGCCTCCAGGCTCATCTTCTCATCGTGTCTCAAGGCTACCAGGACGTAAAGTGAATAGCTGGAAAGTTCCAACGCGACGTAGATGGTCAGGATGTGAACGCTGCTGACCAGCAACATCATGGCCAAGGTGCAAACAAACAGCAAAAAATAAAATTCGGGGTGGTGCCGCACGGAAATCGCTTTTAATTCTGAGCAGATACTGATGATCAGAAAAAGCCCCAGGGCCAGTATCACTTTAAACACCTGGGAGAATAGATCCACCCGGTAGGTGTTAAGAAAAAGAAATCCTTCCCGGTTGACGGCGGCCAGACAAACGACGACACCCAGGACCGCCAGAACAAGGGCGGTGAAATAATTCCGCCGGGGCGTGGAATGTTTTGACATGGACAGGCACAGAAAAGCCAGGCCGCCGGCAAAATAAAAAAGTTCAGGATAGAAGAGAGACCATTTCATTACAGTAAACCATTGATAAACGGGATCGATGCCGTCTCGATCATGTCAAACATCAGGGTCGGATAGAGTCCGAATGCCACCAGCACTATCAGCAGGATCATCCGGGGTATGCCCAGGCCGAAGGGCACATCCGGCAAGTGCGCGTATTTTTCATTTTTGGGGCCGTAAAAGGTATGCTGGACCATCCGCAGCATAAACAGTGCGCTGACCACCAGGGCACATACCGCCAGAGCGCCGCGGACCGGATAGGCCTTGAAAGCCGCGATAAAGACCATCAATTCCCCCCAGAAACTGGCCAGAAAGGGAACGCCCATGCTGGCCATGGCGGCGACGATAAAATAGGTCGAGGCCACGGGCATGATGCGGCTCAAGCCACCCAGTTCGGCAATTATTTTGGTGTGGGTGCGATCATAGATGTAACCCACCGAGGAAAAGAATAAGGCCGTCATAATGCCATGGCCAAACATCTGAAACACCGCGCCGTTTAACCCCTCCACGGAAACCGTAGCCAGCCCGAGCCCCACGATACCCATGTGGGAAACGCTGGAGTATCCGATCACGAACTTAAGATCCTTCTGGCTCAGTCCCACAAATGCGCCGTAGATTATGCCGATGGTGGCCAAGACGGCCATAAGCTGGGCCCAGTGCTGCCAGCCTTGCGGGCAAATAAAAATTGCAACCCGCAGTACGGCGAATGCGCCGATCTTCATCAGTACCCCGGCATGCACCATGCTCACCGCGTGGGGGGCAGCCACATGGCCCACCGGCGACCAGGTGTGAAAGGGCCAGACACCGGCCAGGATGCCGAAACCGATATATAACAGGATGAAGGCAAATTTTTGCTGCCCGGGGGTGAAGGTATCCGGTCGCATTAAAACGGTCACATCAAAGGTGTTTAAACCGGATTGCACATAAAGATAGATAATCGCCGGCAATACCAGGGCACTGCCCGCCAGCAGGTAAAGGGTCAACTTCATGGCACCGTATTCTTTGCGCGTTGTACCCCAAACAACGATCAGCAGGTACATGGGAAAGAGGGATACATCATACCAGATGAATATGAAGAAAAGATCCATACTCATAAACAGTCCGAAGACTGCGGTGACCATAACAAAATAAAAGGCATAGAACTCTTTGACCCGGTAGTCCAACTCCCACATGGTTAACACGCCGGTAAAAAACACAATGCCGGTCAACAGCAACATGGGAAGGTTAAAGCCGTCGGCGGCGTTGAAATACGTGATGCCCAGGGACTCTACCCACGGGATGCTTTCAACGAACTGAAGCCCACCCTGATTCTTATCGTAAGCAAAGAACAGATAAAGTGAGAATATCAGGGTAATGCCGGAAAAAACGGCACTCACCCATTTGATCTGGGCCTTGCGTTCCCCCGGCAGAATCAGGATCACCACAAGACCCGTCACGCAACTCAGCAATATGGCTGTAAGATATGGGAAATCGGCGTATTCCATAGTTAAAACAAATGTCTAAAGTGAACTAAAGTGCCTAAATTGTGGTATTCTGCCTTTTATAATAAGGTGCTATGAGTCTTCTTGTTAAAAGAAAAAATACAGTACCAGCAGGACGATGACCACAAAGATTGCCAAGAGCCGGTACTGAATCATCCCCAGGTGCAAAAAGGAGACGAACCGGCCGCTTTCAATGGTTCCCCGGCCCAACCCGTTTACTCCCCCGTCAATTATTCTGTTATCATTTTTGGTGCACAGATTGGATATTCCTCCGTAGATGACCACATCCAGAAATCGCCGGTAAAAACGATCGATGTACCAACGCTCGGAAAACAAAGAATTTAACGGCGCAATTTTTTCAACAAACCCCACCTGCTCCGCCCCGCGGCGACCGAATTCGAGCCAGGCCAGAACCACCCCTGTGGCGGCCGAGCCCAACGCCACGAACGGCAGCCAGGCATGGTGGCCGGCTTGGGCCGGGCCTACGATTTTCAGACCCTTGAAGAATTCTGCCAGCGAACCCTGAAAAAAGCCCAGCAGCACCGTCACCGCCGCCAGGATGATCAGCGGCCAGGCCATCAACCAGTAAGTGCCTTGCTCTTGGTCGTGTCCGTGACCGGTATTCGGATCGGTTTTAAGCTCTTTTGGAAAAATAATGATAAAGATCAGCCGGAAGGCGTAATAGGCGGTTAAAAATGCGCCGAGCAGTCCGGCCGCCAGCCACACGGGATTTTTCAAATCAGCCAGAGCGGCGAGGATTACCTCTTTGCTGAAAAAACCGGAAAAAGGCGGCAACCCGGCCAGGGCCGCCACGGCAATGACCGTACAAATTGTCGGGATCTTTAACCGTCGTCCACCCTGGCGGCTGATCTCGAATACGTCGTTGCTGTCGAAGGCGTGGATGAAAACCCCGGCGCAAAGAAACAGCAACGCCTTGAATCCGGCGTGGGTGGTGAGGTGGAACATTCCGGCAAAATAGCTGCCGGCGGCCAATCCCATGATCATAAAGCCCAGCTGGCTGATGGTGGAGTACGCCCAGACCTGTTTGATATCCCGGCTTACCATGGCCATGGTGGACGCCAGCAACATACTGATGGTGCCGATGATAAGAAACACGGCCATAGCCGTAGCCGAATGACTGAAAAACGGAAACAGGCGCGCAAACAGGAAAACACCGGCCGCCACCATGGTGGCTGAGTGCAGCAGGGCGCTGACCGGCGTCGGTCCTTCCATGGCGTCCGGCAGCCAGGTCATGAGCGGAAATTGAGCGCTTTTGCCGATGATGCCCCCAAAAATCAAAAGAGACGCAAAAGTAATGAGTGCCGGTGACATCCGCACTGCCACTTGCGGGTCGTTGATCTCCAGAATACTTAAATTGCCCAGATGAATCAGCACCAGCAGCAACCCCAGAAAGAATGCCACGTCCCCAAAACGGGTCATCACAAATGCTTTTTTGCCGGCCTCGGTGGCACTGAATTTTTTATACCAGAAACCGATGAGAAGATAAGAGGAGAGACCTACCAACTCCCAGAAGATATAGAACTGAAGCATGGTGAGTGATACGGTCAAGTTCATCATGGCCCAGGCAAAAAGGGACATGAACGCGTAGTACCTTGAAAATCCGGCATCGCCGGCCATATATCCCAGGGAATACACTTGAACCAACAAACAGATGGACGCTACCACGGCGAGCATGAGCAGGCTTGTTTGATCAAGAAGAAAACCAAAGGGAACGTTGATGTCGCCGGATACCAGCCAGCGGGTCAGGTACTGGACCGGAGTTTCCAGATGCCAGCCAAAAACAAGTAAAAAAATCGCTCCAACAAGGGAGATTGCAACGGCGGCAATTGACAAACCGGCGGAAAGACGCGGATAGGCCCGGGTGAAAACCATGATCGAAATAAATGCGATAAACGGCAGCAGTGTTGTCAGCACAGTGGCCATCAGCGTTGAATCCTGGATTAAAGCATCAATCATTTCGGTTCTCGTAAATGAGATATCGTTGATTGGTTAAGTGGTTGTAAATATGGGTTTATCCCATATTTGCAAAATAATTGAACACTTCATGTATCAACAATCGTAAAATTCTGAAATTATTACTATAATTTAACAAATCAACCATTCAACCAGTAAACTATTCAACGAGGTCTGGAATCATGACAAAATATCTTTTCGTAACCCCAGTAAACTCGCCGCTCCTTAAAGTGCTCCTTATTACTTAAGAAAATTATAGTCTGCTGGATCCAGCGATCCGGTTCGTCGATAGGCCCATACAATCAGCGCCAACCCTATGGAAACTTCAGCTGCGGCGATGGCAAACACAAACAGCACGATGGCCTGGCCGTCCAATTGCTGCCAGAGAAGGGACGAACCGATCAATATGACGGCAACGGCATTCAGCATGATTTCCACCCCCAATAGAATCATAACCAGGCTGCGGCGCGCCACCACACATAGGATTCCCATCAAAAAGAGTAGTCCCGCCAGTATGAGAACATGGCCAAAGGGAACAATCATAATTCACCATCAAGGGTTTCTGAGGCTGAGGGTCTTCTCGACCGCCTTCCCATTATGAGAGCGCCGGCCAGCGTTACCAGCAGCAATAAGGATACGATTTCGATGGAAAGCCAGTGATTCTCAAAAATGAACTGGCCAAACACCCTGGGTGCCGCCCGGGCTGTTTTCAAGGTAATTCGGCTGCTCGGATCGGTCGAGACGATACCCATGCCGATGGCAATGTAGACCAGCCCGAAAACCGCCAGCGGCAGCCACTGGCGCAAAGCAAATATGCGCTCGTCGCCGGAACCTGCTTTCATCATAATGACGACAAATAAAAATAAGACCATGATCGCTCCGGCATAAATAATAACCTCCAGAACAGCCAGGAATGGGGCGCCGAAAAGATAAAACAGCATGGCGCTGCCGAAAAAGGAAAAAATCAGATAAATCACCGCATGCACCAGATTGCGCCGGGTGATGGCCATTGCGGTGGTGACAAGGATCAACAATGCCAGAAGATAGAAAATAATTGAGTAGATAGTCATAGCGCTTAAAAAAAGGTTGAGCCGGTTAGCCGGTTGGGCCGGTTGGCCGGTCTGCCAGTTAGTCGGTTTAAAATATGAATCTTTCCTTTTTTATCTGATTAACGGTCTAACGGACATACGGGCTCAACGGGCTCAACGGGTTAACGGGCTCAGCCGGCTCATTGGTTCTAAGGCATATTACTTTTAATATTAACCGGTTTGTTCTCCTTATTATGCTCCCCCTTGCCGCCGATCTCGGTCACGATACCCGCATACTTGTAGAAATTGTATTCCTTATCTTTACCGCCGTGATCCACCAGGAGATCCTCTTTTTCGTAGACAAGTTTTAAAATATCCCGCTCGCAGGTTTCAAATTGCGGTGTCAACTGGATGGCCGAAGTCGGACAGGCTTCTTCGCAAAGTCCACAATAAATGCAGCGGGCAAAGTTTATCCGAAACCAGGCCGCATACCTGCGCCCGTTTTCTTTCTGGGCCGACTGCATGGATATGCAACTTACCGGACAAGCGGCCGAACAAAGATAGCAGGCCACACAACGTTCATTGCCGTCAGGGTCACGGGTTAAAATGATCCGAGCCCGGGTGCGCACCGGCAACGGCCGCTTGTATTCCGGGTATTCTTCGGTAATAGGTTTGCGAAAAAGATGCACAAATGTAGTCGCAAAACCGGCTGCCAGAGCTTTCACTGCTTCAAGTGCAGATGACATAATTTAAAATCTCAAATAAATGATTAAATCTTTCTTGCTAATAGATTCGTTAGCTTCGATATAATTGGCCCCCACAGATCCTGATGATTTAATTAATTGCTTACTGTCTTCGATGTTCGCTAAAGTATTTGGTATTTTTTTTTATGAATGCTCTGACTCTTTTTGCAAACTTCGGTGTACGATCCTCAGGGTCATATGGTTTTGAATTTGTATCTTTGGTCATTCGAATTTGTTTCGGATTTCGATATTCGGATTTCGAATTTCTAGGTTAATAGTATCGCTCCCGTTACCACAATATTGATGAGAGAAGCAGGAATCAAAACCTTCCAGCCCAGAGCCATTAGCTGATCATAGCGCAGCCGCGGCAGGGTGCCACGGATCCAGATCATCACCAAGGCGATCAGGATGATTTTTAAAAACAGCCAGACCACCGGCGGCAGCAAGGGACCACGCCAGCCGCCCAGGAAAAATACGGCCGTCAATGCGCCCAGCACCTGCATGTGCACATACTCACCTAAAAAGAAAAGCCCGAAGCGCATGCCGCTGTATTCCGTATGATAACCGGCACCCAGTTCGTTTTCGGCCTCCGGAAGATCGAATGGAATGCGTTTACTCTCTGCCATGGCACTGATGACAAAAATTAAAAATGATACCGGCGCCACCAGAATAAAGGGATAGTCGGCTTGCGCATTTACGATATCCACCAGACTGAAAGAGCGGGCCAGCATGGCAATCGGCACCAGCGACAGGCCCAACGAAAGCTCATAGCTGATCATCTGGGCCGCACCCCTGATACCGCCCAAAAGGCTGTACTTTGAATTGGAGGCCCATCCGCCCAGGGCAACGCCGTAAACTCCCAAAGAGGACAGCGCAAACACGAGGAGAAGCCCTACATTGAGATCTGTAATTACCAGGGGAATTTTTTTGCCCGCCACCATCACATCGCTGCCGAACGGAACAACAGCAAACATCAAAAGGGCGGTGAATGCCACCACTGCCGGGGCCAGCAAAAATATCATGCGGTCGGCCGCCGCCGGTACGATATCTTCCTTTACCATCATCTTAATGGCGTCGGCGATGGGCTGCAGCAAACCAAATTTTCCGGCCCTGTTGGGGCCGTAGCGGATCTGCAAGCGCGCAAGGAACTTACGCTCCACCAGCACCAGATAGGCAGCCACAAGCAACAACCCTATCAGGACGAGGCCCAGTTTGATGATCAGAAAAATTATGCCGATAATCCAATCCATAATAGAATGTTAGTTGAATGTTGTCGGTTGTTTGTTGTTATAAAAACCTTGCTGCCCCTTTTATTGAGATATATCTCCGCTCCTCAACCCAATCATGATTCGAATCTCAACGTAGGGTGGGTATTGCCCACATCACCTACGATTAAGCGGCCACTTTTTTGATTTGTTCTCGGCCGATGCGTATCATGCCGGTTTCAAAAATTTGCCAGGATATCTTCCGGTGTCGGGGAACGACTATCGCTCCCGCGGCCATGTTTTCAACTACCTTTAGTTTTGCTTCAAGACTACCGCTTTCCGTTTGAATGGAAACCGAATCGCCGTCCATTAAATCCAAGTTATGCGCCTCGCTGGTGTGCACAATGACAGCCGGTTCGGGCCCCAGCTCTCGCAGGCATGCAGAGAGGGCCGAGAGTTCTTCGGTGCCGAATGTCCAATCAACCAAAATCAGCTCCAGGCTATCGCCCTGCTCTCCGGGTTTTACAAACGGTCGAAGTTCGTCGGTGGTAAACCGAAGATCGGGTTCTGCGGCAAACTCGAGACGGATTCCGTCATCCGGTATCTCATTAATTGATTGCACATCAGCGAGCCCGGGAATATCATCGGCCAACCGCAGCCGGATGTCTGCCCGCAGCATTTCTGAGTCCGGCGGCAGCTTTTCATCTGTGAACACTGCCAGGGTCATCCAGGCAGGCTTGGGCGTTGCCCCGGGTATGCCTTGCCCATATATTCGAGGGGGATGGTCTCCGCCGCCGCTTTGGACAATCGGTCTACCGCCCTCGTACGCCCGGGGTGCGGCCTGTGCTCTGCCTTCCTGGTTGATGAAGATTCCACCGGCTTCATACAGGGTTGCCGTCGGTAAAAAGATATGGGCTTTTTGGGCGGCTTCGGAATCGATGTAATCCATGACGATCAGCAAATCGAGACTGTTGAGAGCACGCTCCAGGCGCATTCGATCTGCAAACCGGTGAAAAGGATCACATTCGGCCAATATCAGAGACTTGATGGCACCGTTTTCAATACCTTCAATTATCTGCAAAAAAGATCCCTGTCGATCCGAAAGAAGTCCGGCACCAAACGCATTGGCTCCGGGCAACTGGTAAAACAAGCCGGCCTTTTTTCCCGCTGCCTGTAACAACAATGCAAAATCCGCTGCGAGTCCGGGTACCGGATGGGGCACGATGTCGGTGCCGCATACGACTACCGGCCGTTTACTCTTTCGCAGATCATGGATCACTGCAGCGATCAGCTCGTCCTGGGGGGTGGTGCTCAAATGGTCGGCTGCGGCAGCATCATAGAATTCAGCGGCCTTTTCCCCCAGCCGTATGGCGATATCGCGATCCAGCGAGCCCTTTATGAGTGCTGATAGATGAAAACCCAAATCATCTAATGCTGCGGGCAGGTGGACAAAATCCAGCGGCATGGATACCGGCCGGGGATCCAGCACCGCCGCACCGGCACCGTTTCTTCGGGCCTGTCGCATTGCCAGCGCCAGCATGGGCGCCTCGTTGACCGGATCCACCCCCACTGCCAGAATATAGTCCGCTTTTTCCACTTCGCTCAATGGCACCGTCAACTCCGACTCCAGTCTGGCAATCGAAGTTTTAACCCGGGTTGTGAGCGCCGGGTCCATAAAAAACACAGGATTCGGCCAGCCGTTGATCCGGCAAAGATGCTCTAGCATGGACTGTGTTTCCAGGCTGCTCCGTGGCGAACCTGCGGCGGCAACCGCCGAGGGTCCCGCGTCCCGGCTGATTTGCGCCAGTTTATTTTTGGCGGCCTGCACGGCCTGGTCCCATAAAACCTCCTGGCCATCTACCTTTGCCGATCGCGGTCTGGATTCGAGATTGGCATAAAAAAACCCGTAGCGTCCACGATCGCAGATAAAGTGACCATTGACATCCTTGCTAAATCGGGCTTCCTGCCGCTTGACTTCACGATAACGGATGCTCGCAACAGTGTGGCACCCCAGGCAGCAATTGATGCACACGGAAGGACTTCGCTGGTAGTCCCAACGTCTGCCGAAAAACCGCGAAGGCTTATCCGTATAAACTCCGGTGGGACAGATATCGCTGAGGTTTCCGGTGAAAGGGCTTTCCAGGATACCTTCTTGAAAGCGTCCGAAATAGGTGTGACTGGCATTGCGCATAACCCCCAGGTCGCGGTAGCCGGTGAATTCCTGGTAGTATCTAGCGCATCGGTAACAGTGGATACAACGATTCATCTCATGCTGAACCAAAGGACCCAGGTACTGATCCGGATACGTGCGCTTGTTCCCGGGGTATCTTCTGATTCCATGTCCGCCGGAGACCGTCATGTCTTGGAGCAAACAGTGGCCACCCTCGTCGCAAACCGGGCAGTCATGGGGGTGGCTGAGCATCAGCCATTCAATGACCTGTTTGCGAAAGTCCACCGCGTCTTTGTCTGTGGTGGACACCACCATGTCGTCCTGGGCCTCGATCATGCAGCTCATCTGCACCCCTTTCAAAGGCCCCTGCAAAAATTTTACGGCACACACCCGACAAGCACCCACCGATCCCAACGCCGGATGATAGCAAAACCGGGGAATCATGATGCCGAGCTGTGCTGCGGCCTCAATCACCTTGGTTCCGGGAGCAACTTCTATTTCCTGGTCATCGATGACTATTTTGGGCATGAGTTTGTCCGCTAATTTTATTCAGCTTTTAACCTTTTCAGTTGATTGCCTTTAAATCTCGTTTCTCAAACCAAACGGAGCATTGGAATTTTGGAGTGATGGAGTATTGGATCTTTGTAAAAAGCTGATCGGTTTTGTGTTCTCAAACCCATTACTCCAATACTCCAGTACACCATAAACCTTAGATGATGCACAAAATCACAAAACCAGCTAAATTTTGAGATTTTCTCCCTTTAATGAATCACTACTTGAACGGGCATTTTTTTTGACTTATGTGCTCCGATATTTCATCTCTAAAATATTTTAGCAGGCTTTCAACCGGCGATACCGCCCCGGGAGCGAATGCACAATAAGCATTCCACAGATGCTTGCACATTTGTTCGAGCATGGGAATGTACGCTTCTTTACCTTCACCGCGTTCAATGCGCTTCAGCAGATCCAGAATGTAGGGCAGTCCTTCGCGACAGGGAGTGCACCAGCCGCAGGATTCGCGCGCGAAAAACTCAATTAAATTTACGGTGGCTGCAACCAGACAGGTTTTGTGATCGAATACCATAATGGCACCGGTGCCGAGCCGGTTGCCGATATCGCGCAATGATTGAAAATCCATTGCCACATCTAAGTGCTCTTTGGGCAAAAAGCAGGTCGAGGCCCCGCCGGGCAGACACGCTTTAAACTGCGCGCCGTCGCGCATACCACCGGCATGCTCTGCAATGATTTCACTCAATCGGATCCCCATGGGAAGTTCATAACAACCCGGCCGATTCACCTTGCCGCTGATACAAAAAACCTTCGTGCCGGCACCGGTTTCGGTTAAGGCAAGGTCTTTAAACCATTTTTCACCCTTGCGGATAATATGAGGTATACAGGCAAAGGTTTCGACATTCGAGAGCACGGTGGGCTTGCCCCACAGTCCTTTGGCCGTGGGATACGGCGGAGGCTGTTGAGGATTGGGTCGTTTTCCCATCAGTGCGTTCAGCTGAGCGGTGACCTCGCCGCAAATGTAGCGACCTGCGCTGCGATGGACGACAATGTCAAGGGAGTAATTGCTGCCCAGGATGTTTTGGCCCAGGAAACCTTGATTTTTAGCAATCGCAATTTCTCTTTCCAGAATTCCGGCCCCATTCTCGTACTCCGGCCGGATAAAAACAATGCCATTTTGCGCCGATGCCGCATAACCCGCAATGATGATGCCTTCTATAATCTGGTGCGGATCGGCATGGATCAGCACCCGGTCTTTAAAGGTACCGGGTTCCATTTCGTCGGCATTGCAAACGATATAACGTGGGAATGGCGCATCCTCGGCTATCGACATCAGCTTCATGCCGGTCGGAAACGCCGCCCCACCCCGGCCGAGTAAGCCGGCATCCATAATCGTCTGCCGGACATCTTTATAAGCGTAGTCCCTGAGCACATCAGCCAGGGCCCGGTAGCCACCGCTTTGTCGGTATTCCGCCAACGTGGCAATTCGGTCCGGTTTGCGATTTTGCAAGAGAACCTGAGGGTAATCAGTAGACATATGCTATTAAATTAGCTGCCAATAGGATGTTTTGGTCATTAGAATTTTAGAAATTAGAGAATTGTTTCGAATTTCGATATTCTGATTTCGAATTTCTCATATTTACCAATCTAATTGGAATTATCCGGACCCGTTTGCTTTTGTCCTTAGTTTTTCCAGTATGCCGTCGATCTTTTCCGTTGTCAGGTTGCCGTAAACTTTTTTATTGATCAGCATCGCAGGAGAACGATCACAATACCCGACACAGCAGACCGGCAGCAGGGTAAACAACCCATCCGGTGATGTTTCTCCGGCCTGTATTTTCAGGGTTTGACACAGATAGTTTTTTATCGATTCATAGCCGTCCATCCAGCACACCACGCTGTCACAAACATGGATGACATATTTTCCAACCGGTTCACGGTAAACAAAGGTATAAAATGTGGCAAGCTGCTCCACTTCCAGGGGCGACATTTTCAGGAGTTGAGCTGTTTCTTCTACGCCTTCGTCCGTCAGGTAGCCATAGTAGTCCTGAATTGCAAACATGACATCCACCGCCAGCTCTCTGGGATGGTCGACGTGATCAATATGCTCTATCAAAGATTGTCTGAGTTCTTTTGGTATCATAGCGTCAACATACAATCGGCCAAACGAACTTTCAATCCGAAATCCCTATTCCGAATTCCAGCTTCCACATTCCCAATTCTTTTCAGCGGTCGATATCCGGCAAAATATAGTCAAATGAACCGATAATCGCAATCAAATCGGCAATGGTTTCACCCACCGCCATTAGCGGCATCGCCTGCACGTTGGCAAATCCGGGTCCCCGAATGCGCGTGCGGTAGGAATAGCCGAGGCCGTCACTGACCACATAATATCCCTGCTCACCCCTTGGAATTTCACAGGAGGCATAGGATTCGCCAGGGGGAATCCTGGGACCACGGGTTACGTTGACAAAATGATGAATCAGGCTTTCAATATCTTCCAGCATGTCCTTGCGTTTTGGAATAACGTAACGGTAATCATCGGTGATACAGCGCCCGGCAGGCATGTTGTCAGCGGCTTGCTTGATAATCCCCAGGCTTTGGCGCATTTCTTCTACCCGCACCAGATAGCGGGCATAACAATCCCCTTCCGTAGCCGTGGGGACCTCAAAATTAAAATTCTCATAACCGCAATATGGAAATGCTTTGCGCAAATCCCATTGCAGGCCACAGGCCCTTAAATTGGGTCCGGTTACGCCCCACTCCATGGCATCTTTAAGTGTAAGCCGGCCGATTCCCTGAGTTCGCGCTTTGAAAATGGGATTTTTGCGGATTAAGGCCTCATATTCGTCAAGCCGCCGGGGAAATATCTTGACGAATTCGTCCACCGCCGCCTTCCAGCCATCCGGCAGGTCGGCGGCCACCCCGCCCAGTCTGAACCACGAAGGATGCAGCCGTCCCCCGGTGATAAGCTCCACAATATCCATTATCATCTCACGTTCGCGAAACACATAAAAATTGGGCGCCATGGCGCCGACATCATGGGCATAGGTGCCAAACCAAACCAAATGATTGCTCAGCCGGAAAAGTTCGCTGAGCATCACCCGGATTACCTGGGCACGTTCTGGTACCGTGATAGCCGCCAGGCTTTCCACCGCCATAACATAGGGAAGGTTGTTGGCGGCACCGGCCAGGTAATCGACGCGATCCGTATAGGGGATAAACTGGTGCCAGGTTTGCCGCTCGCCGATTTTTTCTACCCCCCGGTGGTGGTAGCCGATGTCCATTTTCAGGTCGGTAATTTCTTCACCATCAAGGGCCGCAATATAACGAATCAATCCATGAGTGCTGACATGATGAGGACCGATATTCAACACGAGCTTGCGTTCTTTTTGGGCCTTTTCAACAAAAACACCCGCATCCAGCGGCTGGTTTTTTTGCGCATCGGTATAGGTGTAAGGGGACATCTGAGTCGCCCGGCCCGGGTAACTCTTTCTTAGCGGATGGCCCTGCCAATCATGGGGCATGATAATACGCTGCAGGTTCGGGTGGCCTTCAAAGTTCACCCCGAACAAGTCGTAGACTTCGCGCTCATACCAGTCGGCCGAAGGCCAGATATCCGTCACACTGCGGCAGACAGGATTTTGGCCGAACAACGGCACTTTCAGGCGCAGCCGGCCGGCCGGTTCAAAAGACAAAAGATTGTAGATCAGGGTAAAATCCGGGTATGATTTGCGCTTACGCCGGGCAGACTCATCGATGACGGTCAGATCCTCCAGACGCTGAAATTTTTGCGTTGTCTCTGATTTTAGAAAACGCAAAACATCTTTTATGCGCTCTGCGGATACCTGGAGTGTGAGCATATCCGAGGTATGTGGTGTCGGTTGAACGGCCTCGGCAAAGTTTTCCTCTAGAATTTGGGCAAGGCTCTTATCGTTTTCGTTTAATTCGATTTGTCCCGCCGTTGGGGTCCACATCAGATCTGATCGGCTTTCCCGGAATTCAGTTGGAACTGCTGATGTCCCCCGGATTGCCGTGCCTTCCATGCCCGGGCCGCGCGGATCCCGCGATTTGGTTTGGCCATCCACTTGAATGGGTTTTTGAGTGCCCTGGGTGCCTCCTTCAAGGTGAACAATAGAGCGTGCAGGTTTTTCTTCAGAAGTGATTTTGTCCTGGAGCATGACCAAACCCTGCAATACCGCCTCCGGCCGCGGGGGACAGCCCGGGACATAAACATCGACCGGCAGGATTTGATCAACGCCCTGAACCACGCTGTAAACGTCGTACATGCCGCCGCAGTTAGAGCAAGAGCCCATTGAGATTACCCATCTGGGCTCTGCCATTTGTTTATATAGCCTTAACACCACCGGTGCAATTTTTTTAAAAACGGTACCGGCAATAATCAATAGATCCGCCTGGCGCGGTGAAGCGCGCAGAACCTCAGCCCCGAAGCGGGCCATATCATAACGGGGGGTGAAGGCGGTGGCTTCCTCGACAAAACAGCAGGACAGCCCGAAGAACATGGGCCACAGGCTGTATTTGCGGGACCAATTGATGACGAGATCTGCATTGTTGAGCAACCGTTCGTTTAATTGTTTTTGCCCGTCGGCCCCCACTCAAGCCCCCCTTTTTGCCAGATATAAACAAGGCCCAGAATCAACACCCCAATGAAAAACACAATCTGAACCCAACCTGCCCAGCCCAGGTTTTCCCAGGCAATGGCCCACGAAAAGATATAGGCCCCCTCCACATCGAAAATCAAAAAAAAGATGGCAACCAGATAAAAAGGGACCGGATACCACAGGCGAGCACTTCCGGTGGGAATGACACCACTTTCGTATGGTCTCGATTTTTCGGTACCTGGTTTTTTTTCACCTAACCAGGAAGCGATAAACAGCAGTACGGCAATTAGCACCGCGATCATAACGCCGTAAAGCGCCAGACTGAATATGCCGGGTTCCCAAGGCGATAAGGCCCCTGTATTCGTGACAACTTGCATAGTTCCATCCGTTAATAAGATGTGACATCCCGCAAGGTTAGGGAGGTGCTTTGTCGAATTCCATTAACCCCACTATTAGAGATAAAGAAAATTTATGCAGGAATATCTCAATTTATGCAAGGATAAAAATTGAAAGAAATCCATTTTTATGATTTTACAAGGGTTATTTTAATCGCCGCCCCGTCTGACACTGTCCTGAACTGCCCGGCATCCCCCGATACACGCCCGAAAATATTAACGGGGCTGTATGCCCGGGGTTGATCACCGGTACTGACCGGGGTTGGACCAAAAAAAATACAAAATGCCGGACCGGCCGGCCAGTATGCCAGGTCCCCAACGGCAACATCCGCTCGCGCATCCGGTTCCAATTCGAGGTGCAGTTTAACATTAAAGTAAATTTCCTCCCCCCAAACGTTCACCGAACCTTCAAACGGCAGTGCTTTCATCATCTTTCGTGCTGTTGGCGTTTCAAACAGCTCTGCCTCAATGGACAGATTTTCCACGGAGATATTGATTTTTTCCATTTTATAGAATTTCTCCTTTCCCTCGTCTGTTGTCGCTTCATGGATTAGTTATCCAAATAAAATTATTGTTTCAACCCTAAAAAGTTTTACACAAAAAAATTGACAGTGATCATTTTGAAATGCATTATATGATATATTAGGCTGAGCGGTTCAACGCTGCGGGTTAAAAAAACCCAGACAGCTCGCCTGAAAAGAGTTGTGTCTTCATCTGGTTATAAATCCATTTCACTCGATGGGGTATGATGGGTATTTCAGATTTTGATAAATATTGTGAGCAGTATCCATCAGTTGAAACCTTTGACCGTGAACCGCTCAGC
>CAVXXE010000111.1:0-20168 GCA_963765595.1 uncultured delta proteobacterium | reverse complement strand
AGGAGGAAAGCTATAACAAGCTAGCGTCATTTTGGCGCCAAAATTCAAAAGACATGTTGCCATTTTGGCACAAATATGTTAGGCATTTATCTTAAAAAGTATGATTTGGTTATATACTGAAAGGAGTTTATGATGCCGATATCAAAAGAAAAAGAACGTGTATCAGCGCGGATTCCAATCCAGGCTTATCAAACCTTGATACACGCAGCGGAGATTTCAGGTGCGACATTGAATCAGTTCCTCGTACAGGCTGGTGGTTGAAAAGAGCAAAAACGATTATTGAAAAGGATCAAACAATAATTCTATCAATCAAATCTGCAAACGTATTTTTTAATGCTATTGAAAATCCACCCAAGCCCAGCAAGAAACTTAAAGATGCGATGAAAGCATACAGAGAGTCACCGGTCAGAACAGTTCATCAAAAGAACCAAAAAGAGCCTGACGCCCACGCTTCACCTTTCATTCGTCTGATTCAGCAGGTATCCGACCTGGAATTTGACGATTCAGACTCATGAAATCCCGGAACTTATGCTGAAAATTAAAGCGCTAAAGAAAGATCATGCCCCCCAATCTATTGCGGCACCAATGAACTCAATAAGTATCTGCGAAGAACTGCTCGGCAGCATCCTGACAAGGGTATGTCAAGAACCTTTGCGTGATCATGATGATAGTCCCACAAAAATTATTGGGTACTACACCTTAGCGGCCTGTGAAATACATGTTGAAAAATTGCCTCTGTAAATATTCCAAAAAATATCCGCCGAAGGCTCCTGCCGCAAAACTCGCGATACTGGCTGTTTTAAAAAATAAACAACGGCAGGGTTTCGGTACTCTTATGATGGTTAATGCAATCGAACGGATTATATTAGTTTCAAAAAATCTTGGAATTATCCGCTTCTTTGTTGATGCAAAAAACGAAGAGGCCAAGGTTATTACGAACAGTTTGGTTTCATCCCTCTTCCGGAAAATCCTTTAAAACTTTTCCTTCCAATCGCAATCCCTCCAGCAAGCCTATGAATCGATTGTGCAAAAGTAATTTGCGAAACGATCACTCATATCCAATTCGCCAGGCTTGGTTCATTAAAATTCATAATCAATATAGATGATAAATGCCAATAATAATTCACTATTCAAGCCTTGATAATCATATAAAGGGCATAGGGAAAAAAACGAATCAGATTCCCGGTATGACCTATGTGATAAGTACTTTTAGCTCGTCAAGCGTGAGATTTTCCTACGGACCGCTTACGCTAAATCTCACTACAGCCTGACGAGCTTGAGAAAGGACACCTCCCTATCCAGGCTCTTTGTACTCAACGTAATTTGGATATTGAACATCTCGATGTGTATGTGATTACCGCCTCAACACTGCGACTGGACCTTGTTGCTGATCAGCAGCGTTTAAATGCCACCCTGGCTTATTTACACCCACGGTTTTTACTGCTGGATCCCCTGGTTCGTCTGCACCGGTTGGATGAAAACAGCGCTGCCGACATCTCAAAATTGCTCGGCTTTATTCGTGACATGCAGCGCACCTATCATTCGGCGATCGCCCTGGTACATCATGCCAGTAAAAAACAGCGGGCTCAACCCGGCCAAGCTCTAAGAGGCAGCTCCGATCTGCACGCTTTTGGTGACTCCAATGCTTATCTGGCTGAACGAAAAAAACGCATCGTTCTGTCCGTTGAGCACCGCTCGGCCAAATCCATGGACCCCATCGAGATGCAACTGGTCTCACGGGCCAACGGTTCGGCCACCCACCTCGAAATTATTGCCGACACAGGTTCAAATACCTCCGCCTCTCTGGCTGACCGGACGCTGTTGCTTTTACAAAATTCCAAAAGCCCCCTGACCCGTACCGTCATCAGAGAACAGCTCAAGGTCAACAATCAGCGACTGGGCGACGCGCTCGCCCACCTTGATAAACAGGCTCTGGTGCTCAAAACATCAAAAGGTTGGCTCCCCCTTGGCAGCGGATCGCTCGACAAACGCAGCAAATATCCAAATGATCCCTAACCATCTCAATTTTGCCTATCTCAAACGCCGCGTCTCCATTGTGACGGTACTTAACACTAAGGGGGTGATGACACAGTTTAAAAAACGAGGTGATCAGCTCTGCGGCCCTTGTCCCGTTCATGGTGGCGACAACCCCAACGCCTTTGTTATCAGCCTTTCCAAAAATATTTGGCACTGCTTTACCCGATGCAATACCGGAGGTGATGTCATCAAACTCGTCCGACACCTTTATGGTAAAGACTACCGTCAAACCGCCGACTTCCTATCTTCATTAGCAGACACCGCTGCAACTTCTCGTAGCGTTTGCTCTGCCCATTATCGTAAAAAATCCTTCACACCCTTCACAGCCCGTTTGCCCCTCGATGCTTCAACCCCATGGCTGCAAAAAAAGCAGATCAACCCGGCTACGGCCAGTCGCTTTGAAACCGGCGCTTATCACGCAAAAGGCTTTCTCACCGGGTGTATCGCTGTGCGTCTGCATGATTTGACCGGCCATCCCATCGGATATGCCGCGCGACAATTGAATCCCACTCTCGCCAAACAATACGGCAAATGGAAGTTCCCTCCGGGCCTGCCCAAAAATGAGATCTTGTACAACTTCCATCGAATAAGATCCGCGAATCCAAAGGCTGTCGTTGTTGTGGAATGCCCATGGGGCGTCATGCGCCTTGCTCAATTAAATATCCCTGCTGTCGCCCTTTTGGGAATCCACCTGTCGTCTCTACAGCTTGGTATATTGAAAAAAATATCCCGTGTTGTTCTGATGCTTGATGGAGATTATGCCGGCAAATCCGCCACCATCCGCATCCGAAAAACCCTTGAACCTTACACAAAAGTACAGTGTATCACCCTGCCATTGGATCTTGACCCCGACGACCTTACCGACAATGCCCTATTATCTGCAACAGACCCTTTTTTTCTTTAACCAGTCATAAATAAGACCATTACCGCCATAAAACGATTAACACTTTCTTAAGAAATTTTTAGTGATGGAAATTAGCTACTGCGAATCGTTCCGTTCCGTATGCCTATAGGGGCGCCCTCGGAACGGAACACGCTACCGGACTTATCGGTAAAATAGTTGAATATAAGGTAGGTAAAAGAGCACAACAATCTACAATGGGTGCAATCTCTTGATTTGAAGTGCATCAACAATGACGACTATGAAAATGTTAAATTTACCGTGATGATCGATTTGGTAGAGTACTTAATAAACTCTTTCTGGTTGATCGCGCCTCATTAATGACCGAACTGGTCGTATTCTTTGTTAAAGAATTCAACATCACACTTGTGCGGTTAAGCAATGATGCAACCACGATTAAGGCATTTGGCAGGTATCCGGGCAGAACAAAAACTGGATTAGAACTTAAAAAGGGAAAAGCAAAGATCACCGTCCGGATCTTAAGCAACTGGTTTTTAGTCTCAGTATCGCAGCCGATGGTGCCGTGCCGATTCATTATAAGTGCTACCCGGGAAATGTTACCGATGATAAGACCCACATTGAGACATGGAATAGCCTGCTAAAGATCACTGGTTATCCTGATTTTCTTTATGTGGCGGATTCCAAGCTTTGTACCGATGAACAGTTAAGCTACATTGTGGATAACGGTGGACGCGTGGTTACCATCATTCCGGAAACCTGGAAGGAGGTTGGATCGTTTAAAGAAAAACTTAGACAAAGCAAAAAGACAAAAGATATCATCTGGCGAAGACGAAAACCTGGCAGCCACGACAAAAAGGAGTATTTTTCAACCTTTAGAGGAGACTATTTTACAACCAAGCGAGGATATAAGATCCATTGGATTTATTCTAGTGAGAAGCGTAAACGCGATCGCGATAACCGAGACAAACATCTGAAAAAAGTAGAGCAGTGTTTAGCGCTGCTGAATGGAAAAATAAATAAGCGAACTCTGAAAACAAGAAAAGCGATTGAACAAGCGGCACAACAAATTGTCGAAGAACATCAATTAGAAAATTTTTTTCATATTTCAATTGGCACAATAACAGAAAAATATCGGGTTCAGATAGGCACAGGACGGCCTGGAAAAAACACTAAATATAGCACCCGCGTGAACACACTTTATACTCTTTCCTGGACGCAAAAAAAGCAGGCGCTAAAGCAAGAAGCACAAACCGATGGTGTTTTTCCTTTGCTATGTACGGATAAAAAGCTGACGGCAAAAGAGGTATTAAAAGCCTACAAATATCAACCAAGGCTTGAAAAACGATTTGCTCAATTTAAAAGTATACACAATGCCGCACCGCTATTGTTCAAAAAAATAGAGCATATAGAAGATAACCAGTTGAAATAACTAAGACTGACTGTAACTATTGAGATTGCAAGGATACAGGGACCGGCAATTTGAGGGGCTTATACCCACTATTAATAAGGTGGGCTGCCTTATTCTTCTGATGTTTCTATTTGGTTGGAATTAAAGATTTTTTTTGAGAGAGGTTAGGCTGTATTTGTGTGGGGCTATGGTGGGGCAAGTGCCTATAAAAAGAAAAAAGGATTCACGATTGTTTCCGTAAACCCTTGATATTACTGGTGCCGAGGGACAGAATCGAACTGCCGACACGGGGATTTTCAGACCAAATTTTTGAAAATTCAAAAATGTCGTAATTTCAATCTAGTTGATTCTATTCCAATTTTTCGACTAACTTTTGGTTTCGTTTGGAACCATTTGGAAATATTTGACCTTGACGGGCACAATTTGGGCACAATCCTATTTATTATGGCCCCTACCCTATCTTCACTTCACCATAAGCTAATTCTACATGGTCTTCAGTATCATCAAATCTAATCTGCTATTTGAAAAACAAAAATTGTCTATGGTGGTTCAGGGTCGGAATATTAGATTCTATTTTATGCGATAGACAAGCAGGACGGAGAGGACGATGCATTCGAATAATTTTTAAAGAGCTGTTTTATCTTTCATTCTGAAATCTAAAGTTTGATGGTCTACCTTATTTTCAGATGTGGTCTACAAATCAAAAAACTTTCTGAATGTGCGACATAGGCACGAAACCCACAATTTTCGATAGGCTACTTTTTTGTATATTTGTCATTGTGTAATCCACAATTTGAAAAGCCTTGTGATATTCCTTTTATATCTGTAAAATTGTCAAAATGCATGTATTCTCAATATCTGCACTTTGGATGTTTTCCATATAGTTAATAGGCAGAGCTTGAGGCCATTGAAGATTACAGAATGAAAAGATGACCAGGAATAAATTGACAGAACTGATCAAACGCCATCAAGTGGTTGCTTTCTTTGTTTTGACGTTTGCAATATCGTGGGGCTTGTGGATTCCTTTTTTGCCGCTTGTATACAGCGGAAAGCAACCTCAGTTGGCTCCTTTGCTGATCTTTGGGGCATATATGCCTGCTTTTGTCGGTATTGCTATTACCAGGATCATTGATCCACAGCTCAGAGGTGGCAGCCGCAAGTCTTCCTGGATTGCCTTCATGGTGGCATGGGTAGTAGCAGCCGGGATCTTTGTCTTGCACTTGGTGCTAAGATCAAAATCTAATGCGCCTCTTCCAATTATGGTGTGTTTTAGTGCTTTGTTTGCACTGGCCCCTGCCTTTGTAATATCTTCTGTTTTTTCCAGGGCACAGGGAGTCAGAAACTACCTGGCTTCGCTGATAAAACCGCCAGGCGGCATCAGATGGTATCTGATTGCAATTTTATTGCTTCCTGTCGTTCGGATACTTCAAGTCGCTGTTGCGCACACGATTGGTCAGGAGATCGCGTGGCGGCCAATTCAGGCGACAGGGGAACTACAAATCGCAGGTATGGTCGCCTTCGTCTTTGTGTATGAATTCACCTACTCCAATTGCCTCGGTGAGGAGGTTGGGTGGCGAGGATTCGCTCTCCCGAGGCTGCAGACCAGATACAGTCCGCTCGTCGCGAGTATAATCATAGGGTTTTTCTGGGCACTGTGGCATGTCCCCTACTGGCGAGCTGAAATCGGTTCTTTCACCTCGATGTATTGGCTATTCGTCAGTGGGATTACCTTTGCATTAAGTTTTATCTTAACCTGGTTATACAATCGCACCGGCGGGAGCATTTTGGCGGTGGGACTGATGCACGTGTCATCGAATCTGTCCGTAAAATTTGTACGGTTTACATGGATTTGGCTTCTTTTGATGATATTGGTTGCGCTTATCGTTATTGTTGCTGACAAGATGTGGCGAAAGCTGCCTTCCGATAGTGATGGTGGCTTGGACAGTGTTCCGCGGAAATGAAACTGATATTGACTGCTGTAAAAAACTATTGTGCTTCGCCTAGCCGCTTGCTGTAATCGACGGCGCTATCGTGCGGTGCAAATCGGCGGCTCGTTGCATTTGTTGGTCGCCTTGTGGCGGGGTTGGTTTTGCAAATCCCACACGCGTGGATCAGTTCGCAGCAGTGAAAGCTATGTAAAACAACTTTTTTGCAGTTTTAAACCTTTGATATCTAATAAGTGTTTTATCGATAGTCCCGCCGAAAAAAAAGCCAGAACTTTGTGATCAATCGCTAGCTGTGGCAGAAAATCAGATTGAGCTATTCCGGAGCGGGATTATTGATAAAACGGTGATGGACGAAGCCGCAGATGATCTTGGCATGAAATATGCTTTATGGGTAAAGTATCCACTGTCTCTTTTTCATTATAATTACAGTAGGTAACATCGCATATTCTTAAAATAAAGAAAAGCCTAAAATTTCAATTATCGAGTCAAAAAATTAAAAAAAATAACACAATAATGAAAATAAATCTTAACCCTCAAAGATGTGGGAATTTCTGAGAAAAAACTACCGCGTAGCGGTTTCGTCCATCTCCAACATATGCAAGGTTGAGCATACCCTGATTTTTTTCAGATACTGCAAGCATATCCGATTCGACCTTTCCGCTGACGTTTCCGATTCAGAATCAGACGAGCGCCGCAGGCCGGCGATTTTCACAGATCCAGATCTTCGAGTTGCCGGTTGGTGTCAGGATTTTTTGTGCTGATCCAAAATAGGTGTGCAGAAGCTCTTGTTCGTGTTTCAGGATCCGGAAGGCCCGCGCACTGCCCATTGAAAACATCCGCACATAAAACAGGAACCTGATCAACGGCCGAGACGGGACTTCGTGCTCCATCATCAGAAAGAGTCTGACCGGCTTCAGCGTCCGGCTGATTTCTTTCAGGCAGGCATCCTGGCTCGGCCCCTTCAGCTCGTAGAACGCATGGGTGCAGGTCACCGCATCGAAGGCAGTTTCGCGAAACGGGAGGCGGCCGGCATCGCACTGGACCAGATAGATGTTCGGTGATGCGCCGATCTTTTCTCTGGCAGCGCCGAGCATCCCCCCTGAAAAATCAATGCCTACCACCATACCGCCGGTTTCGGTTTTGTCCTTAAGGTTTAACAGCAGCGAACCGGTGCCGGTGCAGATATCCAGCACCCGCTCCCCGTCAGAGAGGCCGGTCTGATCCGCCAGGTACGCTCTGAGCCTGCCTGCGGGGTCGGAGGAATGCATCGCAACAAAGCGGTCGTAGAACCTGGAAAAGTAGTCGTAATATTTTCGGCGCCAGCTCGGCATGCTTAGCCTTTCGGAAGCAGGGCGGCCACCGGACACACCTCAACACATGCCTGGCAGGTGTCGCAGGGAGGCGGTTCGGTGTGCGGGCTGTCATAAAAGCTGATGACCGTGTCGATCCCGCGCCTGGCAAAGGTTAATCCGGCCCGGTTTTGCTGTCGGCGGCAGACATAGACACATTTTCCGCACAGCACACAGCGGTTCGGATAGTAATCAAACAAGGGGTGGCGTTCATCAATCCGGGTTTTTTTCAGGAGCCGATCGAGGCCTTTGGATTTTAAAGCGACTTTTAAGAATTTGGCCATATCCTGCAGGGCACATTTGCGATTGGCTGGGCAATTTTTGCAGTCCACGTCATGGACCGAAAGCAGCAGCTGCAGGGCGGTTTTCTGCAGCTGCCGAACGCGCGGGGTGTCGGTGTGCACAACCGTCTTCCGGCCGACCTCTATCGAACAGGAGGAAACGGGATGGTCTGTTCCCTCGATTTCAACGAAACACAGGCGGCAGGAGGCGGGGGGATGTTCCATGCCCTTGAGATAGCACAGATTCGGAATGTAAATGCCGTTATCCAGACAGGCCTCCAGCAAATTTGCACCTTCAGCAACTTCGATTTTTTTGTCATCTATTCGCAGGGTGATCATTGACCGGGTCCTTGTTGTTTTTCACTCTTTTACCGGCTGGGCGGGACGCTCGATGATCGGCGCCAACTCCGGCGGCGACACCCTTCGCACGGCATCATATTCCGGGGGACAGGCAACCACGCATTCTCCGCATTTGACGCACAGGGATTGGTCGATGCCTTTTTTGCGGGTGCTGGTGGTAAACACCGCTTCCACCGGACAGCATCCCACGCAGGCATCGCAGCCCCGGGCACACTTTTCCAGATCGATGTAAAAGGCGATCAAAGGTCGGCAGACCATACCGGGGCAGCGCTTTTCCTTCACATGGGTCTCATAATCGTCCTTAAAATATCGCAAAGTGGTTAAAACCGGGTTGGGGGCTGTTTTGCCCAACCCGCAGAGGGAACCGGCTTTGATTTCCTCGCTTAGTTGCGCCAGGGTTTTGAGGTCTTCTTCCCGGCCTTGGCCCTCGGTCATTCTTTCCAGCATCTTGAGCAAATGAAACGTTCCGATGCGGCAGAAGGTGCATTTGCCGCAGGACTCTTTTTGGATAAAATCAAGAAAATAGCGCGATATGTCCACTGTGCAGGTATCTTCGTTCATAACCACCATACCGCCGGAGCCCATCATGGCGCCGGCCGCGGTCAGCGAGTCAAAGTCAATGGGTGTATCCAAAAACGACTCGGGCAGACAGCCGCCGGAGGGCCCCCCGATCTGGACGGCTTTAAATTTCTTTTGGTTTGGAATTCCGCCGCAAATGTCGAATATGAGGGTCCGCAGGGTCACCCCCATGGGAATTTCGATCAGACCCGGGTGGGTGACATCGCCGACGACGGAGAATATGGCGGTCCCGGGGCTGTCACCGGTGCCGATCTGTTTGTACCAGTCGGCACCGTTTTTCAAAATGGGGGGTACCGACGCCAGGGTCTTGACATTATTGATAACCGTGGGGTTTCCCCACAGACCCTTTTTGACCGGATAGGGCGGTCGCTGGATTGGCATGCCGCGCAAACCTTCGATGGAGCTGATCAGGGCCGTTTCCTCGCCGCAGACAAAGGCCCCGGATCCCTGAAAGACTTCGATCTCAAGGTCAAAGGAGCTGCCTAGGATGTTCTTGCCGACCAGTCCGAGGGCCTGGGCCTGGTGGATCGCATCGGAGACGATTCTGACCGCCAGCGGATATTCCGCCCGGATGTAAACGATGGCTTTATGGGCGCCGACGGCATAAGCACAGGCAATGATGCCTTCCAGGACCTGGTGCGGATTGCTTTCCAGGATCGTGCGATCCATATACGCGCCGGGATCCCCTTCATCGGCGTTGCAGATAACCAGTTTGGTATCCCGGGGCTCGTCAGCGGCCAGTTCCCACTTGACTCCCGTCGGAAAACCGGCGCCGCCTCTGCCCCTCAGGCCGGCGTCCTTGATTTGCTGAATGACTTCTTCAGGGGACCGCCGGAGCATGTCGACCAGGGTCGCATAGCCATCTTCGGCGATGTAATCGTAAATGTTTTCCGGATCGATGTAGCCGCATTTTTCCATCACCACCCGTTTTTCCTGGTTGAACCGCGAAAATTCCATTACCCACGGGATCATATCATTTTCTTCGGTGGCACCCAGAACATGTTCGAAACGGGGGTCTCCCTCGGCCAGAAAAAGATTGGTGAGCATCTGGGCTTTGCCAGGACTCACCTCGGCATAGAATATGGGGGGAAAACCGGATTGCGGATGATCGATGATGACGTAAGGCTCCGCGTAACAATGGCCGATACACCCCACGGTGTGGATCCGGGCCTCAATCCCATGCTGGGCCAGCGCCTGCTCGAAGGCGTCTTTGGTTGCCAGGGCCCCTGAAGCAATCCCGCAGGTCGCCATACCGATATGAATCTTAGGACCCGGTGCTTCATCAAATGCCTTGCGTCTGATTTTTGCTTCCCGCCGGATTTCATCAAATCCGGGACGGGCCGGTGCTTTATTCGGTGGGCTCATTTTTTTGTTTTTCTCTTTCCTGCATTTCTTTCTCAATCCGGGTTCTCAACACGAGTCCTTCCACTTTGCTGGGCTGCATATGACCGTACACGGTCTCCCCCACAACGGCCACCGGAGCCAGGGCGCAGCACCCGACGCAGGCCACACGATCCACGCTGAACTCCCTGTCCGTAGTCGTCTCACCTTCTTTGATCTCCAGTTTGCGTTCAAAGTTTTCGAGAATAATATCCCCCCCCTTCACATGGCAGGCGGTCCCTAAGCAAACTTTGACCGGATTTTTCCCGGGCGGGTTAAAACGGAATTGGTTATAAAAAGTGGCTACCCCGTAGACTTCTGAAGAAGAGATATCCAGATGGTCGGCTACCAGATGAATGGCTTCTCCAGGAAGATAGGCAAGTTTTTGTTGAACGAATTGAAGGATGGGAATCAGTTTGCTGCGATCGTTTCCGATTTCAGCAAGATCCGTTTTGATCTGTTCCAGAAGGGACTTTTCCTCCGCACTGAGCGCTACGTCCATTCACAACTCCTTGACCGAAACGTGCTGCTGGGTCTGATCCAATTCTGTATCCGGAAATTTAATGATGAGGTGTTTGCTTTCCCCGGTTTTTTCAACTGCAAATCACATCTTTTCCATGGCGCCATAGGCGGCCTGAATGCGTTCCCGCAACAGGAGACATAATTTTTCCATGACATTAAATCCAAAGCGAGTGTCGCTGATCATACCCTCCCGCAATTCGGCACCCTTCAGCACCAAAATGGCTGCGGGTGTCTGGCAAAAGGTTCTCAGCATCATAATATGCGGTTCATCCAGCAGGGTGGACCAGCATCCAAATACCCTTCCCTTGCCGAGGGTGGCGATGACCACCCGGCCTTCACGGGATCCCATGTCCACGGTTCTTTCCAATATCACCTGGCCCTTTGCGATTATGTAGATGGTTTCTCCGAAATCACCCTGCTGGTAAACCAGCGCGCCCCTGTCATAGGTGTTTAACCGGCAAATTTTGGAAATATTTTTAATTTCGCTTTGCTCCAGGCCCTTGAATAGCTCACAGCCTGCCAGAACCTCTTCAATTTCAGCGGATTTCATTTTGAAAATCCTTTCTTCATTTTGTCACCGTGATGGGCGTTCCCCAATGTGGTATACATGGTCATCAATCGATTGCCGATCGCTCCGGAGAGTTGCTTGAAGAAGAGACACCCGTTATGGCTATCGTCAGTTAAAATTTTTTCCATTTTCCTCCGGTCGATTCTGAGAATAACCGACGGTCCATCACATCTGGCTGTAAGAAAATAGGTGTCCCGGCCAATCAAGCTTGCAAAGCCGAACACCTCACCAAGACCGCTGCTCTGGTAAACCACCTTGCCGGGATCCCCCAGGAGGAGGCTGATTTTACCCTCGATTAAAATGAAAAAAAAATCTGCGGGCGCGCCTTCCTTCAAAACAAAATCTCCTTTTTCAAAGGATACTTTTTCAGCGATCGCCATGGTTTGCTTCAGGAAGTTATGCCCCAGACCGGTAAATAGATCCGATTGCTTAAGATGCATTGCGGTCTCTCCTTCTTTTCGGTTATAGATCCGAATTTATTTAAAAGCAGGACATCTTTATTCTTGCCTTACAAACCGGGTGCTTGGCACCCGGCTGCAAGTTCAACGTCTAAAGCACTGACGTGCTTTTGCCTTTTCGGCCGATGGCCGAAAAGGCAAGCCACCCGCTATGCAGCTGGTAGTTGACTCGAAAAATATCATTTGAACGCTCAACGCCAATACCCCGGGAAGATTGGTTATGATACATAAAAGGCGGTCAATAAGCAAGATTTCCGACGCGAAGGCTTAAAAGAAAGCAATTTTTATTAACCTGTTTACCTTCTCAGAATTCGAATCCAGCGCCAGACGTTCAAGAGTCCGACGAGGGAATTTGCGACATAGGTCAGCGCGCAGGCAGTCAGAATTTTTTTGGCGGCCGGAAGGTCCTCCGGGGGAATATAGGCTCCGGATGACAGCAGGGGAAGGGTGCGCTTGAAGCTGGCATCAAATTCGGTGGGAAGGGTCAAAAGGTGCACCAGCACCGGAATTCCCAGGGTGCCCAATCCGCCAAGAAGCATCATGACACCGACCGACGGTGCCCGGATAAGGACGGCCAGCACAGGAATGGCCATCATAATGACGGCGCCGATCCGTTCCACTTTCTGGGCCGTGCCGATCATCCGGGTCCGGGTTTTAAGGGGCTTGTAACCGGCCTGGTCCTGGATGGCGTGCCCGACCTCATGGGCGGCAACCACCACGGCGGTGAGGATTTTGCGACCGCAGGTATTTTTGGTCAGGCGAATGGTTTTCTGCGACGGGTCATAGTAATCGGCGGTATCGGTCACCTCCACCTTAACATCGTTTAAATTCAGGCGCTCCAAAATCAGTCGGGCCAGATCGATACCGCTGCCCGAAAAATATTCCTGGCGGTTGTAACGGTTTAATACGTATCTGGCCCGAAAATGCGGCCCGAACAGGGCGATAATTGCAGCTACAATGATGTATGCCCTGGATCATTTCCAGGTCATGGCTGAACCCACGGTCGGCCTCCACATCCAGACGGCTAAGATCTGCAAAGGCGATAATACCGTGAGGAAAACCTCTTGAAACTGGTGAGTCTGCAATCTCCTGGAGCCACCGCGTTTCCCTCACCGGATCGGCGTGGTCGTGCTCTGCCTGAACATGGATTGACTTAACCAAATTAACAGCATCTGCATCATCAAAAAAATCCTCCAGCAGATAATTCTTGCGGATTGCAGAATACTCTCCGCAGACTCGAGTTGTAATTCGATATGTAAGCCATGGATAGCAATTGGCACTAAGGTCCCATAAATGGTGATGCGTATCGACAACAGGCAAACGATTGATAGATGTCATAAAAAATCGCCAATGCGTTATGCTTTATCCCGTGGAAAGGGCGTTTTCTTTCTTTCTGAAATCCTGCCTCTTTTTTTGAGGCAAAGTGATCACAAATATAACAGATTTAAATTATTTGGCCAAGATTGCTGTTTGATAGAATCAGTTTACACTGTACCAATACTATTTTTTGACGAAATCGAAAAGAGTAGATTGGTAGGTGTAACCCAATCAAATGCCAAAGAATAGGTTACGGCCTACACAATCTGAGAATCGGATTTTTTCATTACCATTCCAATTGAAACCCACTATCCACCAAAATGCATATGTGTTTTGGTAATCTTAAATCCTTCCCATAAGGGCACCTGACCAACTTTCTCATCTTAGTTCATTTCACCTTCCACCACAGTCATTAAAATTTTGGTGAAATAATCAAATTCCCCTGATAATCATTAGACCGGTTCAAGGCTGCCGTATTCATGGGCACGGGGAGTAAAAGCCCCCTGTCTTCAACAACATTCACTGTGATATCATTGACTTAAATTTACAACCAATGTAGTTGTGCCCGTTTTTGTGCCTATTCAAACAAAAAAAGCACCTGCGAAAATATCGCAAGTGCTTGATTTTACAAGTGCCGAGGGACAGAATCGAACTGCCGACACGGGGATTTTCAGACCAATATTTTGAAAATTCAAAAATGTTGTAATTACAAACAGTTGATTCTATTCCAATTTTTAAACAAACTTTTGGTTTCGTTTGGAATCGTTTGGAAATATTTGACCTTGACGGGCACAATTTGGGCACAGTTCAATACAGACCATCATTATCGATTATAAAACGTATTTTTCACTCGAAGAGATCCGCGTGACTGCCAGTTCGTACGAGACATAGTTCGCTGCCTTCGATTCGATAGATCAGCAACCAATCGGGTTCAATATGACACTCCCGGCAGTCCTTTAATACACCCTTCAATTTGTGATCCCTGCTTTCCGGTGGAAGTTTTTCTCCTGCAAGCAAAAGCTGTATAATGGTTTTAAGTTTCTCAAAATCCTTGTGACGCGTTTTGAGTCGCTTGACATCTTTTTTAAATTGAGTGTCCCGCCGGATTGATCGCATCGCTCAGATCCCAAGATCATCAAATAAATCTTCAGGAGTGGAAAAAGGTTTTCCTTTGCCTTGCCTTGAATTTTCAATTGCCTTCATTGTTTTTTCATTGGGAACCTGAAGTTCAAACGGCAGACCACGGTGTGCAATGATCTGACGATAATAAAGCTCAAAGGATTTTGACACTGACAGGCCCAATTCTTTAAGAATGTTTTCGGCCTCTTTTTTTATTTCCGGATCAATCAAGGCTCTAGCTGATGCAGTTTTCGTTGTTCCCATAACATCCCTCCATGTATATGGCATATAGTATGCTATAATAACGTCCATGTCAACAGATAGAATTGGCACGAAAAAAAAGATAGGGGTCACCCATTAAAGGGCTTGTCAAGAGAAAAAACACCCCTCCCATAAGAAAAAACACCTCTTTTTTTTCTCTTGGCTCTTAGTTCCTCCACAGCACGGTGTTGTTTTGCCACCTGTCTCGCACCCGTTATTTCATTTTTATCGGTTCACGGTTCAACCTGTGTTGATCCGCACCAGTCACCCATCAGGTTCAAGGCGATTGTGTTTTAAGCCAAACACATGTACTTCAAGCACAATGCTTAAATCACGGCCCCTGGTCCATTCGGACCCCAGAAAATCTTCGGTGCCATACCGTGTTCAATTGATTTATCACAGATCTTATGGTTGTTAGCCAACCCCTTGTGGACTCACGGCATAGGCGAATCTGGATCTAAACAACGTTTTGCGGCTGTTGGCGGGTGCAGCAGCTACCAATCAAATCTTGTGGTTTTGTACCAACCCCTATGCGGGTTCACTGACGCACCCAAAATGTAAAATGAAATTATTAACGCATCATACACTCCTATAATATCTCTTTAACTGCTTTGTCTTTGTTTCCGATAACAAGGCAACTATCTTTTATTGTGTGGGTGCAGCAGATGCCAATCACATCTTGTGGTTTAATACCAACCCCTATGCCGGTTCCCTACTGCACCCAAACCGATTATCTAAAAAGCATGTCTTCATCAAAGGCTACTTGATCCCGCATGATGAAATACGAGGCCCGCGCCAACTTGTTGGCAAGAGCCTTGGTGGCAACAGCGCCGTTGGATTTAGCCATTTTGTGCTGATAAAACCGCTGGGCCTTGGGAATGTGCCTTTTGGCAAAGTGCGCGGCTTCAACATAAGCCCATGCTAAGTATTTATTGCCGTTCTTTTTGTTGTTCTCTCCTTTTTTCTTCCCGTTTGAAAGTCTTTTACTACCTACACAACGGCAGTAAGAAGAGTAATTACCCACTTTAAAAAACCGCCCTATATCACCTACTTCAAGCATAATTGTGAGTCCCAAAATTAATCCAATCCCAGGGATGGTTGTCAGCATCTCAAACTCTTTGCGAAGCTGAACCTGGGGTTTTACTTGCTTTTCTATGCCTTTGATAATCTTTGCCAAATGCTTAATGGTAGAAATATTATTTTGAGCCATGAACACCAGGTTCGAGCATTCGAATAGATCGCAAGCATCGTCCATGGCCAGTTTTTTGATTGCATTGCTTGACATCTTAATTCCAAGATTTCTGGTAATCGTACTTTGAAGGCTTAAAATATTGCTTGTTCTGTGTTTGACGAAAAATAGTCTTCTGCGAAGCAGATCCCGAACAGCCCTTTGCTCTTTTGGGTAGATATAACCTTCAGGCAAAATGTTTAAATGTTTCATGTGCGCCAGCCAAAAAGAGTCCCATTTGTCATCGGTGTGTTTAATGCCTTCGTATTGTTTGATTGCCGATGGATTGGCCAGATGGACCCGATGGCCATGTTCCTGCAACCCATCGACAAGCCAGTACCAGTTGTAGGTGGATTCAACCACGACTCCTTTCAAGTCAGACTTAAATGGTTCCAAAACCATCAAAATCTCGTCCAGAGAGTTGGGCAGCCTTTTTCCAAATAGCCTTTTGTGATCCTGATTCATAATACCGATGTAATTATTGCTTGAATGTAAATCAATTCCGGCGTATGTTCCCATTGAGACACCTCCTAGATCCTTTTAAATTAATAAACTATTTGGTCTATAGCATCTTATGCTATGGATGGGGAGGTGTCTTTTTTTTAGCGCATCCGGCTGTAGTGACATTTAGCGAAGCGGTCCGAAGGAAAATGTCACGCTGGAGGCGCAATACCGCTTCTATACCGCATCGATAAATCGATAGGCTTACGTGCCGGATGCTCAGCCCTTTATATGAATATCAGATCTTTGTATTTGACATTTTATCGATTTGTACCTGGATTCGATGAAATTGCTTTTTCAATTTACGGCTTGATTTCAGTTTAGCTTTCAGGCGTGCCCGGCTCTGGCTCACAGTGCTGTAATCCACGCCAAAAATCATACCGATTTCTTTTTGTTTACAGTTGCTGTAGCGATAGCTCAGCTCCATGGCAATCTGCCTTAAATCTTTAAGTTTTGTTTTTCGATCACGCAAATCTTCAGCTTGTGCACTGCCGGCTTTGGCAACTTCTTCAATAATACTCTCAACAGATATATGCTGCTGCAATTTTGTGAGTGACGGTACCTCTCGCTGTCCTTTGCGCGGTAGTTTCTGCCTGGCCCATTCGACAAAGTCGGCAGCCCCAAGAATTGATTGATGAACCACCTCTTCAAATGGGTTTTCAATTTCACCTTCAATTGCACGATACACATATTCCCGGCATCGGCGCCGTCCTATGGCCGTGTCTTCACCGAAATAGGTGCTTAAAAACCAGCCATAATCGATATTTTTATTTCTGTTTCTAAGGTAACAATATCCCGGAAAGGTGCTCCAGGGATACTTTTTGAGATACGCGGATTTTGTCTGAAAATCAGCATTTTTAAACCGACTCGTTGGGATCGGGTTTAAATGTATATAGCGACTCAGCGGCAAAAGTTACTCATCTTCATCGACCAGCTATGATTTAGTCCGCTTTTTGAATTTAAAAACATTACCCTTATCTAAAACATCTTGACTCGGATTCGATTATTTTGTACCTGACTACATAAATAGTTGATGCGACACTCCAACCTGACGCGCATTTCGGACTAATACCGTTTCCTGACTATTTTACATGCTCAAATTGGATGCTACCGATACCTGATTATTGCCGAAAAAGCAATCCGACCACGTTAGAAGTGCCAAATCCGCACTGCATTAAAATTAAGAATTAACGTCATCAAATGAAACAGATGCGAGGTGGTGCTTACCGTTTCAACTAATTCCAAAATAGTTTGAAGTTTAATTAGGAGGTAATAGAAAATTATGGAGGAACTCAATATCCCCAAACACTCTGATTGGGATACCATATCCAGGAACTGGTTGAAGGATTCTTTAAAGCTGTGGAGGCTGATGTCGAAGGGTAAGAAGGCAGATGAAAATCTAATTAATTTTGATCATTTTTTATAACACGATTTTACTTAAGAATGATGTCTGGGGTGATCGAATAATCGAAGCAACAGATGGTTCTGTAAAAACAGATTTTCTGAAGCCGTATTTCAAGGTCGCAAAAGTTAGAATGCCCAGGGCCGATAACTTGGAAAGCCTTCGTAATACCGATGCGTATCTCA
The DNA here is from genome assembly GCA_963765595.1 of uncultured delta proteobacterium. Classification (GTDB taxonomy): domain Bacteria; phylum Desulfobacterota; class Desulfobacteria; order Desulfobacterales; family JAFDCJ01; genus JAFDCJ01. The sequence continues at coordinate 2,405 of CAVXXE010000111.1, read as the reverse complement.
AAATGAATCAAGCAATAGCTGAGCTGCCTGAACCATTGGATGAAGACCTAGCCGCAGTTCATTATGACAATCATCTGCAAAAGATAATCTATTCAGCCAGTAAAAATGCCGGAGGGCAACTCGTTAGCTGGTCACTTTTGCTGCATGTACTAAATTATAAAGAATTATCCAATTCGGTTTTGACATGGCTAAAAAATCCTATATATGTCAACTGGGGCCGAAGCCAGAGAGCAGAAATAGGCAGGGGATTCCCTATACCTGATATCAGGCCTCTTGGCATTTTAGCGCTTTTAGAATCCGATGGAAGCATTCCGAGCTCCATATTATCTTTGCTGGATGCATCCGGTATATCAGCGCCGAGCGACACAAGCCTTTCATCGTCGACGACCTATTCTCTATATGAGCTTACACCGGGAATTTACTTAATTTCGATTTTGAGTGGCCCCAGTGGCTGGATGAGTATCCGGGATACACCTTCGTACAAAAGAGAGATCGACGATTACCTAAACCATTGTTCAACCTGGTACTGTCCTCTGGATGTTGCCAACAATCCGAATGCAGACGATGTACGTTCCGCAGTTGATATATTGAGGAATGTTCCAAATGCCCTTATATCATCAGGTATGCCGGGCGAGGATCCCAAAAAAATTATAGAACATCTGCAAAAAGAAAATGTGATCGATCCTGTCGCCATAGTTCTATCCGAATTGGATCGGAGAAATAATTTTTTACAGGCACAACCAACAGCAAGCGACCGACCCGAGGGCGAAGACCAGTTGAATATTTCACCGGTAGCAAAGGCTTTTGCCTGGACGATGGCACTAAAAGGAACAAAAACTCCGCTTTGCATCGGTATTTTTGGTCCCTGGGGTTCCGGTAAATCATTTTTGATGGAACTGATTAAAGATGAACTTATTTATCGAAAAGAGCGTGCGAGTGAAGAACTGGTCAACGAGTTTGTGAATGATATTCGAATCGTGTCGTTCAATGCCTGGACCTATGCAAAAAGCGATCTTTGGAGTGCAATGCTTTTCGAACTGCTTTCTCAGCTGCGAGAGCGCAAAGATCTGCCGTGGAAAGATCGCGTTGAGAAATTAAATGAGGCCCGCGAAAATTTGTCAAAAAAACGCCGTAAATTAGAAAGTGCGCGCTTGAAAATGGAACATGAGCAACGCAGGGCGGAGCGCAGTCGCAATGAAAAACTTCAAAAAATTGAGCATATCGATGCTAAAATCGACAAGGCCAGAATAGAAGCCGAACGCAGCATAGATATATCCCGAAAAATACCGGGGTCAAATCTTTGATTTTGACAGTTTTTCAAAAATACCGGGGTCAGATCTTTGATTTTGACAGTTTTTTGATCTGTTCAATAAGTTGATGAAATTGTTTTTTCAATTTACGATTTGATTCTAGCTTCGCTTTCAGACGTGCCCGACTCTGACTCACGGTGCTGTAATCGACACCAAAGATCGCACCGATTTCCTTTTGTTTACAGTTACTGAACCGATAACTGAGTTCCATGGCCATTTGCCTTAAATCTTTAAGTTTAGTTTTTCGATCCAGGAGATTCTCAGCTTGTGCATTTCCAGCTTTAGCAACTTCTCCGATAATGCGCTCAACAGACATATGTTGCTGTAATTTTGTTAGCGACGGTATCTCACGTTGCCCTTTCTGTGGTAATTTCTGCCGCACCCAATTGACAAAGTCCTGACCCCCAAGAATTGATTGATGGGCCACCTCTTCAAATGGGTTTTCAATTTCCCCTTCAATGGTGTTAAACACATATTCCCGGCAGTGGCGTCGGCCTTTTGCCGAGTCCCCACCGAAATATGTGCTCAAAAACCAGTCGTAATCGATATTCTTGTTTCTTTTTCTAAGATAACAATATCCCGGAAAAGTGCTCCAGGGATACTTTTTAAGATACTCTGATTTTGTTGGAAAGTCAGCATCTTTAAACTGGCTGGTTCGGATCGGATTTAAATGGATATAGCGACTCAGCGGTAATAGATACTCATCTTCATCGACTAACAATGATTTAAACCGCCCCTGAAAAACATGACCCGTACGGCTATTGCGACGATTGAACCTCACGGTGTAGGTGACTAAAAAGTGCCGCATAAATTCGCTTAGATTGGCTTGTTGTGTCTGGACCAGAAGGTGGAAATGATTGGTCATCAACACGTAGGCGATGAGTTTAATGTGGTATGTTTCACAGCTATCTGCCAATCCGGCCAGAAAAACCTTACGATCTTTGTCTGTTAGAAATATATCCTCTCGACGGTTGCCACGGTTCATCACGTGATAATACGCACCTGGATATTCTATTCTCAGTGGTCTCGCCATGGGGTTTTATAGGCATAAACGGCTCTTTTTGTCAATTACAAAGATCTGACCCCGTTGTTCTT
>CAVXXE010000110.1:0-17867 GCA_963765595.1 uncultured delta proteobacterium | reverse complement strand
CCGCTCAAAGATATCCCTTATCTGCCTGAAAACGATATTATGCCTTATATTTTTTCTCCTGAACAAGTAAACCACTTGCTTGCGGTCGTCAGTAACCGGATACGAAAAGGATCAAAGTGTAAATACTTAAAGGATCTATCGGGCTACATGGCCATTGTTTTGTTGGCACGATGCGGCTTGCGAATCGGTGAACCGTTACGGTTGAAGCTTAACCATTACCACTTTGAGGAAAAAACCATTTACATTGAAAAGACAAAGTTTAAAAAAGACCGCTTGATACCGCTGCCGCAATCTGTGGCCAGAGAACTTGAAAACTATCTGGCCGCACGCCAGCGCCTGCTTGCAGATGTTGACAACAAATATCTTTTAGCAAACTCTACGGCAAGAGGATTAAACGACAATCGTGTGCGAAGCGTCTTTCATCAGGCCGTCAGCGATATCGGCCTTGCGCAGCCCAGACAGATCACCGGCAACTTAAACATCAGTTGCCCCACCCCACATAGTCTGCGTCATTCGTTTGCGGTCAATACCCTAAGTGGCGTCAAAAAACGCGGAGGCTGCCCTAACAATGCCTTGCCGGTTTTGGCTACTTACATGGGCCATAGTAACTATATGTATACAATCAAATATCTCAAAGTGATAGATGCCCAACAGCGTCTGGGACTTGTTAATTTTATCGGCGCACATCCGGACCAACAATGAGACTGACTACCTGCGTTCAACAATTTTTAGACCAATACCATTTTCGCATCAAAGGCAGCAGTCAACGAACCATTGAAGCTTACCGCGAGGCGTTAAGCCTTTTTTTGCCGTTTGCCGCCAAGTACTACTCAATCAAAGTCGCCTCACTTTCAATTGATCATCTTTCTTTGAAACTCATCCTTGCTTTTTTGGATTATCTACAGTCCGATCGCAGCAATGCAGCCAATACCAGAAATCAACGTTTAGCCGTTATCAAATCCTTGGCGAAAATGATCCGCTTGATGTATCCGCAAAAACGGGAAATTGCCGATATCATTTTAGCTATTCCACAGAAAAAATCACAAAAAAAGATCGTCGCTTTTTTATATATCGAAGAAATCTTTGCCGTCTATCAAGCCGTTGATCTTAAAAACCCGCTGGGCTTTAGAGACTATACCATTGTCCATCTGCTCACTGACTCAGGCGCCAGAGCAACTGAAATCGCAACGCTCAATCTTGACTACTTCAACCCGACTCAAAAAACCTTAACCATTTTGGGAAAGGGAAATAATTTTCGCCTGATCAAGCTGGCTCAAAAAACAACGGATCTTATAAAACGTTACATTACTCGATACCGGCCAAATCCCAAACCGGTTCATCATCACTGTTTGTTTATCAACAAGCATGGCAGAGCATTAACCCGAAAGGGAATTTATCTGATGTGCCAAAAATATCTTTCCATCGCCCTGAAACCCAAACGGCTTGAAATGATACATCCGGTGCACTCCTTTCGTCATGCCTGCGCAATCAATATGCTGGCATCCGGCAATTCACTGTCGGACATAAAAAACCATCTGGGCCATGAAAATATCAAATCCACTATGATATATCTTAAAATGGATTTAAGAACTAAGAAAGCCGCACAGAAAAAATTTATCGAATATAGCCAATCGACACTCAAACATGATCCCAAAATCGATGAGTTGATTGACTGGGAGCATAAAAAAGAAACGTTGGCCTGGCTCGATAGCCTTTAATACGCTGGTTTGTATCTGAATCAGATAAGAAAGGGTTCGCAGATACCAAGATTATTATGTCCTCAATAAATTTGCAATTTTGTGAAATCTATTGTAACTTGCTGTTAATATTGCCATTATTGATTTCCACGTCCATCTGTAAAATTTGTATTTATTTCAGTAGGATAAGTGGATTGAGGACATAAGTAAACGTATCTGAAATATTGACCACAAAAAAAATTATGCCATCGTGCAAAATTCAAATTATGGGAATAGCATCTACTAATCTGAAATCTGGCTTAATTTGTGATATTTTATGATGATAGGGGTCGGGAAGGGTCGCCCCTCCCCGCCCTCCGAACCGTGCATGCGGTTCTCCCGCACACGGCTCTCCAGTCGGTGGTTTCCCCATCGGGATTGGCACGCTAATATGCGGGCTTCGCGCATGGTGAAAGCCCACGTTCAGCGAAAAAAGGCATTTGGCCACTGCCTGTGAACATTTGCCTCCTTTCACCCCGTTGCCCAGGGCTGCCACATACGTTTCGTCCATACCGTTGCTTCCACCCACACCCTTTAGCAGCGACGCAGGCTTTTGCCTTTTGTTTAGCCGTTTTGGCACTAACAAAGCGAAGTTAAATTGCATTGGTATCGACATCTCGTATCCTACCTTCCTGCCCCCCCTTCCCTCGTCTTGGCTTTGCTAACCAGGATTTCCGGTAACTCGTTACCTACGGTACTATGAGGGCTCTGACTCCTGCACCCCCTCACCTGGGTTTGCAGGCCTCCCCATTTACTGCGACTTACCTTCCTATCGTTCCACCTCCAACCACGTGATGTGTCCGTACATCGCTTTATTCGCCACGGCAGCGTGTACGGTGATTTTCAGGCTTCACCCTAACTTTGGGGGCTCGCCAGCACATCCCGCCGAATCGAGTTCGTCATCCTGCGGACCAACAGTTTGCTTCCGGATGCTTCCCACCCCGTCTCACGACGACGCAGTTGCCTTCCGCTACGGCATTGTGGCATATACCGACACGGACTCACACCATGCTGATAAGTCGCCATCCTGGGCGCACAACGAAACCGCTGCGCGGTAGCTTTAGTTCAGTTCTTCCAACATCTTTTTAAGGTTTAAGATTTATTTTCTTTATTGTGTTATTTTTTTAATTTTTTCCCCCAATCATTGATAATTTTAGCTTTTCTTTCTTTTAAGAATATACAATGTTACCTACTGTAATTATAGTAAAAATTGAAAGTGGATATTTTACCCATTTAGCATATTTCATGCCAAAATCATCAACGGCTTCGCTCATCGCCGTTTTATCAATAATCCCGCTCCGGAATACCTCAATCTGATTTTCTGCCACGGCCAGCGCTTGATCGCAAAGCTCTGGCTTTTTTTTCGGCGGAACTATTGATAGAAGACTTATTAAATATCAAAGCTTCATAGATAGTAGAATCGCATTCTACCGATTATCTCAATTTACCACCAGTTTCCAAAACCCTCGTTTCTTATTGAAAAAGCCGATCTTTTGTGATATATGGACATAACCTATCTCAGATTCTCCTTTTCCACTTGATCCTAAACTGTTCTCTATTCTCAGAAACGAGTAATTTTTCTGGCGTATCTTTTACACGCTCTTGAAAGTTCTCATATTTCCGGAGAGGTAAACTGGCCGAGTCACAGCATGTTGTGGTTTGCAGGCGGCTAATCAAGATCGCTACTTGCCATAGCGCACAGAAAGGTTGGTCGTCTGTATCTATATCGGCGAGAACAATCATCACAAAAGTAAGGAGGAAAATGTTATGAGACATCTTATTTTAGCTATCATAATTATTGCACTTATTGTCTATTCAACAAACATTATAGGTTGCAGGTCCACGGGGACAACGTCTGGGTCTACTTATTCTTCTGAAGAGGGTAAAGGTAGTGGTGCACCTAACGGCCGAGATTTCCGCGGCGGCTTTCGTGCAGGCGGTGGTGGACCCTGATAGATGGGTATACTGCTGTTTCTATCCTGAGCTTATATTGTCTTTGAAGTACCACAATATATGGTGTTTTAAAGACCCCATATAAAAGTAGGGAGATCTCCAACATAGGCAAAGTTTGGCCGAATTTGTGATATCTCTTAAAGTATCTGCAATAAATCCGTCCTTTCAAAATTGCAGATACTGTAAACATTTATGTGAAATTGACCGACCATAAAAATCTGTGATATCAGATTATATCAACAAGTTTTCTAAAATCGCGATACCATTTACGTATCACCAGATTGGGTAATATTGTGATATTTTATCATACCAAAGGATTTTGAAGGCGTAGTATTCACCATATTATCCCAATAAATCACGGCATAGCCCCACTTTGGGCTAATAGAAGAATATTTGATACTCGTCTGATCACATTTTTGTAAATCATCACCTTAAAATTTTCGTCTTGATCTAACTCAATTCTTTTAGATGGGGCATTGAATAATTTTTATAGGTTTGATGAATGCGACATTCAATTGAAAAATTTCTCTTCTTTTTTCTTCTTGGGTTTTTTCTATTTTCATTCCCGGTTTATCTAAGTGCGTCTGAAACCGATCTCTCCAGCATTCCCACCAGTCTGGTTGGTGGTACACATTTAATTGAACAAGTCTCATCAGAACAGAATAACCACCAGACCTCTACAACTTTAACCTTTCAATCCCGATGGGAAATCTACGAGGTATTTTTCGGAATCTTTATGATAATTATCGGTCTGGTGGCCGTGGCGCTTGCCTTATATCGATGGAAGGCAACTGATCTGTCGTTAATCTCATTTGGCATATTTTGTTTTTTTTACGGTGCACGATCAAGTGCAGTTCAGTTTCTGGTGGATGCCCCCCTTATATTTTGGGCATATTGGCGATGGTTTCTTACCTATCTCACACCTGTTCCAGTTTGGATATTTTTTGAACAATTTATCGGAAAGGGCTGGAAATCATCAATTCGAAGGATCTGGCAGATTCAGATTATTTTCGCGATTGTGGTTGTTTCCGTGGGTATAATTCTGCATTCTCCCAGTGCTGCAAAAGAGGCCAATAATGTTATGTCTATTGTGGGCATACTGGTGGTGTGCCTCAACTTGTTCCGACCCGGCCTTGGGATGACCAGAGAATTGTGGGTGTTAAAGTGCGGCGCAGCAGTCTGGGCTGTTATGGGGCTTTACGAAAATATCGTCCGATTGCTGACACCCGGCTACAATATAGTAAATATTGAGCCTTTTGGCCAACTCGTATTTTTAGGTTGCCTTGTATATGTCGTTGCATATAGGTTTTTCCAAAATGAAAGAGATTTGATCACCATAGCCCACGAAATGGAGACCGCTCGTCAGATTCAATCGTTTATTCTCCCCCAGAAAACAGTGGATATTAAGGGCATATACTTAACCGCCCGATATGTACCCTTGGCATCGGTGGCTGGAGATTTTTATGATTTTATAAAATTGGACGAAAAACGTTTGGGCATTTTAGTTGCCGATGTATCCGGTCATGGCGTTCCAGCATCTCTCATCAGTTCTATGGTTAAAATTGCGTTTTCATCCCAACTACCGCATGCAGATAACCCGACACAGGTACTTTCTGGCATTAATCAAATTTTGTGCGGTAAACTGGAAAGTGAAAAGATAGGGGTCACATCTTAAATAATAAATATTGACATATCAGCTTTTTCTTCGTATTGTCACCTCACACTGAAAATCTTTCAAAATTTAAAATAGAGGCAAAGTAAATGGCACGTCCGCTGCGCATTGGATATCCGGGTGCGTATTATCATGATGCATAACCGAATAGCCGATGAATCCAAAAGAAATAAGCGGTTAATGGGTAGAATTAATAATATCAGAAACCAAATATTTAAAATTTAAGATGTGACCCTTTTCTTTTTCCAAGGGTGACCCCATAGACAGAAAGGAGAAAAAGGAATGATAATCACAATAGTTGGAGCGGGAAATTCCGGCTGTGCAAATGCTTTTATAGCAGCTGAAAACGGCCATGAAGTCAGGATTTTAAAAACTACCAGGGGAACCGCCCATGATGAGCACTTTGAAACAATGCAAAAAAATGGTGGTCTATGGGGTATTGATAATACCAAGAGCGACAAATATACAGATTTTGCAGATGAAGGAGAAAAAACTTTTCAAAAAATAGCGATGATCACCAGAGACCCGCAGGAGGCAATTGAGGGTGCGGACGTCATCATGATATTTATTCAAACCCAGTACCATGAAGCTCTGGCAAAAAAAATCGCTTCTTTTTTTAAGAGGGATCAATTGGTTATTCTTGTACCAGGCTATCTTGGTTCGATTTATTACCATCGACATAGTATTGAAAAGCCGTTATTCGCAGAAGGGGAGTCAACCGCCAATGACGCTCGTATTTACGAACCCGGTTGCGTCAAAATACTATTCAAAAATGTGCGAAACTCTCTTTCCTATTTACCCGCAGATAAAACGAATTTTGGACAAGAAATTGCGGCTCAAATTTTTAGAACTTATCGGGATACCCGAGAAAATATCATCGCTACGGCTTTACATAATCCTAATCTAATTGTGCACACGGTGGGAATGTATGCATTAAAACCGATGATGGATTATTGCGCCAAATATCACCCCGATGAGGTACCTTCGATGTACCGGGACGCTCTCGGAACAGATTTTGCCTGGGCGGTGGTCGATCTACTGGACAAGGAAAAGATGGATGTCCTGGAAGCCTACGGGTGTGAACGAATTCCTTATCTGGATGCATGCAAATTCAGGAATGAAGAAGATCTTAGTAAAGATTCTCGCCAGGTATTTGAAAATTATAAAGTGATTACGCCACCTGGTCCCAAGAGCTTTGATTTCAGATATATTACCGAAGATGTGCCTTATGGATTGGTTTTATTGAGTTCCCTTGGCACAGCCATGAATGTTGCAACCCCAACCTGCGATCACATGATTGAGGTTGTAAATAGAATCTTAAATCGCGATTTTTACGCCGAAGGCTTAACGCTTCAAAAATTAGGTGTTGATAATCTGAGCAAAGGTGAATTGTTGGATTTTATCAATCATTGAGGAAAATATAGGGGTCACATCTTAAATAATAAATATTGACATATCAGCTTTTTCTTCGTATTGTCGCCTCACACTGAAAATCTTTCGAAATCTAAAATAGAGGCAAAGTAAATGGCACGCCCGCTGCGAATTGAATATCCGGGTGCGTATTATCATGTGATCAACCGGGGAAATAACCAGGAAAAAATATTTAAAAACGACCGGGACAGGGAAAAGTTCCTCCAATATCTGGAAAAAGCCGGCGAGCGATTCTCAATTATCCTTCACACCTACTGTTTAATGAGCAATCATTTTCACCTGCTGGTGGAGACGCCGGAGCCGAATTTAAGCGTTGCAATGCAATGGATCATGGTCAGCTACGCAACCTATTTCAATCGCAAAGGTGGCAGACATGGGCATTTGTTCCAGGGAAGGTTCAAGGCAATCTTAATTGACGCTGATGAGTATCTTAAGCATTTATCGCGCTATATCCACTTAAACCCCGTAAGGGCAAAAATGGTGTCAGCTCCAGCGGAATATAAATGGAGCAGTTATTCTGCTTTTATTGGCGAAATTAAGGTGCCGCAGTTTCTCGAAATCAATTGGTTATTGTCCAATTTTGGTAAGAGTAAAAAGGAAGCCAAACGAAATTACAAAGACTTTGTCGAGGGTGTCGATATAAAGACCCTTGAAAATCCGAACAGGATGGTCACCGAAGGCTTTATCCTGGGAGACTCGGATTTTGTAAATTGGGTAAAAGGCAATTTTCTATCCGGCAGGCAGGATGAAAAAGAGATTCCTCAATTAAAGAAACTCAAACCAAGAGTGCCGCTTGAAAGGGTCGCGAATGCGGTTTGCGAGGAGTTTGGCTGCAACCAGGAGCAGATAATAACAAAAGGGCGCAAAAAAAATAAAGCCCGTGAAGTTGCAATTTTTATAGCGCGGGATATGACCGGAATTACCTGTAAAGATTTGGGCGGATATTTCGGTGGGGTCAGTGGCGCGTTAATCACCATGATGCATAACCGTATAGCCGATGAATCCAAGAGAAATAAACGGTTAAAAGGTAAAATTGATAATATCAGGAACCAAATATTGACAATCTCGTAAAAAGTCAAAATTCCCAAATTTAGCTCTCATAACCTATTTTAAATTATTAAACTAATATCTAATTAAACTCGCAAACACCTCAGTTTCGCAAGATCTTCGGCATACCCATAAAGATGGAATATGATGCCAAGTTTGTGTTTCATTTCCAACCGAGTGAGTGAGTCCGCCCGCATGCCTCCGTTTTAATTAGATATATTTTGATTTTCCTCAAGGTTGAATCCATAGCCGATTCCAGGTGTTGCAAAATCCCCTATTTTGACCACTTTTCAGGCAATCTCAGCCCCAAATAAGGCTAAAAATGAAACATTTTTAAATTGCCAATCTCGGCAATTAAATCTCGTGCCATTTCCCCGGGTTCTGCATTAGGTAAAAATGGCTTTGTAAATAATAATGAATTGACCGGAAAAGTATTGTAACTAAAAATGCTAAAGTTTCAAACCCCACAAAATCAGTGGCTGATGCGTCAAGTAATATACTGCCGCCTGCACTGAACTCATCATCGCCAGGATAAAAAACCAGCTTAACAGGAATGTGTTTTAACGGCTCAAATATGAAGCTGACACCGCCGGATAATGCAATATCGTCTTTTTTCGCACCAAGTTTGAACGCCCTGGTTTTGAGCTTTTTAATATCCTTTGAGAATTCTTTATCCATGGGAGTTAGAATTTCACTGTTAAAATAACTGCCTATTCCTGACCCCGGCCCGGCCAACTGGCTCATGCTTACAAAATTCCCTGTGGGCCTTGATGCCGTATTGCTTAAACAATATTGGATTAAAAGTGCTGAAATAATTTGAGAAGCTGGTTCCCCGGATTCCTTGAAAACGCCTTTATTAGTAACCACGTAAGATTGCAATAGAAATTCCAGATGTACCCCTTCATCATATTCAAGCTCCAACCGATCTGCAGCCCTTTCTAAGTCAGCTGTTGCAACATCTTTCATTGCCGCTTTATTGACAGGCAGAACATCCCTCTCTTTATCCATGATCACCTCTTGTGCGAATTTGCCTATCGAGTCATACTCTTGAAGCTCTTAACATGTATCGATTTTTTACATCGAATATTTTGGTCTCGGAAACAACTTTGAACCCGAATTTATCATAAAAGCGTACATTTTTATCCAAATCTGTTTCTAAGTATGCTTTTGCCAGACAAGCATCCACTTCCTTACAGAAGCGCTCCATCAATATGGAACCAATACCTGATCCTTGATGAGTCGGCAGCACACCAATCGGACCCAGATGCCAATGTTGCTTCAATGGATCGTGACGGCCCCACTCCGCACGCCATACAGACTTGCGCCAGCCAATATTGTTTTCATCTTTTACGTCTTTGGGGACATCAGCAGCTTTACGCCCCTCACATGACTTCATCCTCATAACCCCGATAATATTTTGTTTTTCTTTCGCCAGAAAAACGATGCCCGGTAATTCAATAAAGAGTTCACAGAACATTTTTTCAATTTCTATGCGTTCTTTTTCACCTTTACCCTGAAAAACAGCAACGTGGAGAGGATTGTTCAGCATCGCAACACTTAGAACTCTTGCTGATTCTTGGATGTCATTTTTTTCCATAAATGAAAGCCTTAGGCTATCCATACTATTCCTCCAAACCGCCATGTTGTGGCTGTATGAATCTTTATGAATTCAAGACTATGCTAATATACTTCGGTAAATCCCGGTGCCAGAAAACTAAACCATGCTTGCCACAATATACAGTTTGCTGAGATCACACCAAAATGTGGAATGTTTTTGATATTCTATAGAATTCAGCGTTTGGAATATCGTTAAAGAATAGACAAAGCCTTCAGTTCCAGATATCTTAAACTGATCCCAACTGCTTTAACAAAGCACCAAAAGCAGTCTTTGCATCCGGTGAGAATTCATGAAATTTGTTCAGCTTTTCGCAAGGTTGTTCATTACACGCCGCACAATGGCTCAAGGCCTTATCACGGCAGCACTTTCGGATAGGGTGAAGCAAAATTGCCCACACGATATAAACCCAAGAATTTAAGAATAAGGCGGTACCAAAAGAAATGAATGTAATCCAGGCGGCGTACATCGGATGGCGGAAATATTTAAAAGGGCCTACAATACAAAGCTGGCCTTTAATCCACCAGGTTCTTAGGGTCCAGGCGGTCCATAAATGCACTGCTATCCCAATGATAACAAACACCACTCCAGCGAGCTTTAAAATTATTGAGTGGTTTATTATCGACGATCCATCCAATTTTTGATTTATAAAAATGGCCAATAAAAGGAGCACAATACTGATTCCTGCGCCTTTCAAACCAACACCGAATATTTTATTGAGCCTGTTCAGTTTGGGGTCATCACAATTATTATTGCGTTTCATGATTCGCCGTCTGATGCGAAAGCTTGACCATTTTGGGTGCTCTTTTGTCAGTCAAACACTGTTCACTCAATAATCGGCTTGTTAATGTAACCAGCGTCTCTCAGTGTTATGTAGTTTGATTGCCTTTCAGACCACCAGGTCTCGCCATTAGGATCTATGCCAGCCTGCCATAACAAAAATGCAGTTGTCATTCCCAGAATCGTTTGCTGGATAATTTCACGGCTGAGTCGTTTCTCGCCCCTCCCGCATAGCAATGAACATTTTCCGTCCACTGGAAATTCAAAATGACAGTGGGTGGAGTCCATAACTTCAATCACATTTGAATGTGGGGCTAGTGCATATGATTCTTTCCCATTATTATAAGCGTTACATGCGGATGGTGCGGCAATTAGACCATAAATAGGAACCATCAGGTTTGGTGCTTTTTCTTTTCCTAATCCTTTATTATCCACCATATCGAGGCCAAAAAATGCCAGTGTTTTGTTATCTAAATTCGTTGCCAAAATTGCAGCTAAACCACCAGCAGAGAATCCGACATAAATTACCTTACCTGTGTCTATTTTTTGGGCTACCGCAACCATATCGGCAGCATTAAGGTCATGATTACCAGCCCAAAATTTTGAATTGCAAAATTCGAGATTAACAACCGGTAATCCCCAACTGGCAAGATGCCGTGCCAGAGGTGCCATCCTTTTTTTGCTCCGCATGAAGCCATGACCAAGTATGACAACCACGTCATTCGATAGTTCTCTTGGCTTGAAGTAAGTATAGGTGACTTCACACCCTGACGACGATACGAGCATTTCTTCGAGGCGTTCATACTCTGCATTTCCTCGACTTCGGAAATCAGGCCCAATTATCGTGGTTGCGCCCGATGGCTCCTTTACACCCGGATGTGACAAATTGCCACTGCAAGATACCCAAACCGGCTCAATCACAATAATTATAATGGCTACGATTCTAATCAATTTGATTTCGTAAATATGATGCTAAGATACCATCACATGATTTCATTTTATTCGCGGCCGCATACTCATACAACGATTCTAAATAAATATCCTTCTCATTGCTCACTACTTTTTTGAAAATATCACAGTCCTAATTTACCCTAACGTTGCAAAAGCCGGAGGGCTTCAGCGCCAAGGCGTCAAGGGTGAAGCTGTAGTCGGTTACCGCAAATCCTTGACAACACAGGATCTGGAGTCCTCCGGCTTTCCCGAAGGGTAGACAACTTGGCAAAATCGATCAGATCCTTTGAATTCACAAAAGGGGATATCCAGAAAATGGTGCTTTCACTATAATATCGGTTTTAGTAACAAACCATTAGCGGACTTTTGCCATGTTGTTTATGCAACATTGGGGTTTATGGTCGGTTATACCGATTTGGAGACATCTAAAATTTCACGTCCTTCAGCCCAACTAAAATTTCTTGTGGCAGCTAAAATGAAAAAGCGCGGTTTCGATCCTTTATTTTATTCGAAAACAACTTCGACTATAGTGAAATCATCCTCGAAATACTCTAAGTTTCCTAAGTTTTTTGCATAATTATATAAACTATCTAAAATTGACTGGCGGTTCGTCTTGACACTGCTCATAAAATCTGCAAATTCCTGAAATCGCCACATCGATCCATCGGATTTCTCAACTTCATACACCCCATCTGAAAAAATGTATAACGTGTTTCGTTCACCAACCAGGCATTCTTTCTTCAGATATTTTCCCTCTGATATGCCACCAATAACATAATTTGGTGTCCGAAGTTGTGTAGCTTGGTAATCACCTTTATGGGTCTGGTCTAATAAAATGGCTGGAGGATGACCACCACTTGCGTAAGTTAGCTCACGGGTGCTCTTTTTATAGACACCATACCATATGGTAAAGAACATATCGTTATTCTCTTCTCCTGGAAAGGCAATGTTCAATGCCTCTAATACTTGTCCAGGGTCTTTGAAATCCGTATTAGGCAATGACTGAGAACGCAGCACATTCATAACCGAGACCGAAAGTAAGGCGGCCCCGACACCGTGACCACTAACATCAATCAAGTATATTGCAAAATGATTCTCATCCACCATGTGGTAACCAAATGCATCCCCCCCCAAGGATGTTGACGGAATAAATCGCCAGTCTGTTCGAATAGGGCCCTCTGTAATAGGCTCAGGTAAAATTGTTCTCACATAGTCGGCTGGATCGGCGAGCTCCTGGTTAAGAAGCTTTAATGTCTGGTTACGTTCGCTTAGCTTCGTACTGTTTTCTCAGCTGTGTCGGGTCTGCATTATTGATATGGAGGCCCGACACTTTAAGATTATTCTATGTTTGCGCCGACAATAGCAGCCATTTGCATCATGTTGATCGTCTGGCCAACTTTCAGGTTTGTAAGGTCCGTGACCTTGCCTGATTTGCTTTTTGATTTTGTGTTTTTGAAGATCGGGAGCAAACTATCATCAGCCACAACGAACTTGCCTGCGTTCTCAGGCTTTCCATTTTCAGTCTTTGTCTGAAGTTTATTCGCTTTTATATAGTCCCATAGTTTTTTGGTTATCTCTGTCCTGGGAAGTTCTGTTGCTCCCAGAAGCTCTGCCAGCTCAGTTTTCAGCTTTACCGGTTTCATCAATCCTTTTGCTTCTGCCATTTTTAACTCCTTCATGTTTAGATTTAATGGATTATTTATTGCATTTTTCAGGTCACATACGCTTTGGCTACCAGGTGATAGTCAAAAAGTGGTTCGAATCCCTGTGCAGCCTGTTGTTATGAATTTTTACACTTTTTATAGGATCAGCACTTATGGCTCAAAGAAGATCTATTGAGGATGACATCGGTGTGATAAGCCCTCTATCAATAGAGGCACTTGGGCCCTGTGACAGATTGAGAATACCTAAAAAATAGGCCCGCCAAAACCTTTGATCATTTGAAGGACTAAATGGCAACTCCCTTCCTCACCGCTAATCGCAAGTTCATTGATCGTCTGAGGTTTCCTTGCTTTTGTTCGGTGAAGGCTCGTCACTGCCGTACACCTCAACATAGGCGTTATGCGACATACAACCTTTTTCCCAGTGATTCCTCACTTTCTTGCCGATAAAGGAATCTGGATATTTGCGCCCAATGTTGCAGCCAGGGCAGATATTGCTCCATCCGGCCAGCACTTTTTTCATTTCCATCTTAGCCTCCTTTCATCAGACGCACTCGCCTGCAGTATTAAAAAAAGTTCAAAAGGGTTGATCTCCTGCTGTCAACTGTTGCCTACGCAATACCTAAATAAAAGGCAGCGCCATTTCTGACCCTGCCTAAGTTACTGCTTCAAAAGGTGCCGTTGTTCAAAGACCGAAGAGAAGATGCACGCACACCCGAGAAGCCGCTAAATGCCGCCCAAACATTCCTTTTTAGAATATAACCTTTGGCGGCCTTAAGCCAGCGCATGGTTTATTAGTTTTTATCGAAGTTGGGTGACAATTATATAATATAAGCTATGCACGAATTATATAGAGTCAATAGAGCACAGTGGATTTCATAATAACGGCTAAATGTTAAAACCCCGATTTAGCGGAATAGATATGATAGTCTTCAAAATTTCATCGTCACGAATACTATAGGAAAATAGCCGTAGTGTTCAGTCTATCAGTTTCCGATAACCAGCTTTTTTAAAAATATCACAGGTCCAATTTATCGTCGGTCATACCGATTTGTTGGAGAGATATCTACAAAAAAACACTTGAAATAGTTAGTTTTTTTACCAGTTATTTGAATTCTCCGGGCAAGACCAAGGGAAAAAAATCCCATCCCACAACCCACGCCCAAAACCGTCATGCCTTTCGATAAATATGAGCATAACATTTTTTCGGGATTGTGGAAAAAGTGCCGTAAACGATTGTCAAATGTGTATGCAAACCACCACGGGAAAATATGGCCGCCCATACAAAGAGCCTTTCATAAGAGTTCTCGGGATATTGCAAATATCATATATAATCAGTGCCTAAATTTTAGGATAGCAATTCTGAGCTATCAGAGGGGATAGCTTGTCAGAAACAAAATATCATGAAAGTACCGATACATTGAGTTGTAAAAAATTACGCCTAAAAAAATTGCGAAATTATAAAATATCCCAAATTGCCCCAAAATACAGATAAGTAGATGCTATTCTCATAATTTAATTATTTCATGAAGGCATAAATCTTTTTGTGGCCAAAAATTCAGGTACGTTTAAGTATCTGGAATTTTTAAGGGTCGAATATTTTGCATATACGTTGGAGATCTGTATATCTAACAGGTGAATTAATCCGCATGGGTGATAATATGGATGAAGGCGGATGGCCTTTTCGCTCATCTTAATTGAATCCTCGAATCTTCCAGCAAACCTATATAGCATACTTAATTCCGCATGAGTTTCAGCGCTGTTGGAGCCGAGGGCAATGGCCTTCTCTGCCGCAGCAATAGCCTCATCATGTTCTTTTTTCCAAACGTGGGTGTTCGCCAGTAAAGCATGAACATCCGGATCGGACTCGTCAAGTTTCACAGCTTTTTGCCCATATTCAATTAATTTTTTAAAAGACTCCTCACGTGACCTGTGCCAACCGTACCGGGTATCAATAAAATATGTGAATCCTAACATGGTCCAAGCCCAAGCATACTCCGGATCTAACTCTATGGCTTTCTCAAATAGTTTCTGTGCCTTGGCATTATCATCCTTTGTAATGCGCTCATTACGGAATCGAAATCATCGCTTTGAATTAATTGTAGGCTGTTTGATATCTGAATTCAGAAAGGGGAGTGGAAAGATATTTTTAAAGGCCCTCGGGTGTGTATACCTTTATACCAAGTTCGACAATTTCACGAAGACGTGCTAGACGCTCTTTTTGATCTGCCTTTGAAGGACCTGTTTTCGTATTAATCCATCTGTCCACTGTACTGGGACTCACGTGCAGGATGCTTGCCAGCTGTTCCTGTGATATGGGCAATATGTCCCGAATAATCTTCAAGCTTTCAGATGAATTCATTTTTACATTGTATTCACAATGGCAGATCCTTATAGTTAAATTAATATCGATTTAATCTCTCAAACACCTCAGTTTAGCAAGATCTTCAGCATACGAATATAGATGTAACCCTTTCGATGAAATTGTCCATGATCTCAGCATATTATTACTAATACCAATCTCTCCTGCCATGTATTTTGCAAGTTCGACAATACCTGCCAGGTTTGCTGGCATTCCACCCCAAAGATCCCAAGATCGAAAATAAATGTTAAACCTTAATTCAGGCCCATCACCGTCATCTTGAATTCGGGTATCAATATGCCTCAAACAGGGAGGATCTACAAGCAACATATCTGTAGGATGACCAACCTGCAAAATGATCTGGTTATTTCTGTATCCATGCTTTTTGTAAATTTCTATGGCCAATTCAATTTGGTTTAAATATAGCTGCCCATCTTCTTCAAAAAGAATATTTCCATCCGGTTCCAAAACACTCACGATTTCGGCGTTTTTTTCCTTCAACCAACTTAATTTATCACCCGTCACAGGATAACGAGTCAAACGCTCTCCATAAGTATAGGATTCACCCGGTTGCTTTGCGCCGGTCATCAGATATTCGACATAAGATCGTTCGTACCCCTCTCCGCCGAATA
Organism: uncultured delta proteobacterium; assembly: GCA_963765595.1. Lineage (GTDB taxonomy): Bacteria > Desulfobacterota > Desulfobacteria > Desulfobacterales > JAFDCJ01 > JAFDCJ01. The sequence goes on along the minus strand of CAVXXE010000110.1, from coordinate 2,027 downwards.
TATAGCCTTCTTCGACGGGATTGGGGATTCCGCAGGACGGCGGAATGTCGGGCAAAAGGGGTTCGGTTGCAGGATATTTAATTGTTCCTATAAAATAATCATATTCAAGCCTGGTTTGACCAGCATAAGATCCTTTATCTATGACAAATCGTCTTCCGTTATCCAAAATGTCATGCACTGCCTGAAACCACATGTCCGGAAGATCTCTTGCTTCGATTTGGTGAAGTTTTAACATTGATATTTTTCCCCCTCTGCTTGTAACTGATTTATTGTTTCGGCAATCCACGATTTAAGGTCAGAAATAATCGGCTTAAAATTTTGCACCGTTTTTTCTTCTAATTCGAAAACTCCAAGCGGAGCAACAATGCTGTGCTAACTATCTTTCACCGAGTTTCAAAAACCTTAAAACTATCTTCTCATCAACCTCTGTGCCTGTGTCAATGAAATAACTGTATAATAATGAAATTGCTTCGGCCTTTTTTTCTACTGATATATTTTCAATGTGGTCTGCTATAGTTATTTCAACTGTTTTCACAATATTAATTAACAAATCCAGATCTATGCTACTGATATTTTTGCCCTTTGGGGATTTTTTGCTTTTAGATACACCGGATTCTTCAACTATTTCCCTTTCATTGACAATTTTTTCCATTGGTACTAGTGGATTTCCCCTGCCAGTGATTAACCAATTTGGCTTGAAGCCGTATATTTCATGTAGGCCAACAACTACCGAGAACTTAACATCTGCCTTCCCCTTTTTATATGATGCCACAGTGTTTTTGTTGATCCCCAACTTTTCAGCCATTTCCTCAATGGTTTCAGGAAGCTGGTTCAACGCCCAGGCAATTCTGGATGAAACATCGCTATATTTCATAATAATCTGACCAAATAGAAGTAAATATACTAATAATTAGTATAATTAACAATAATTAGTCATAAACAGGCAAGGCTGAATTTGATAATCATAAATTTTAGGAAATATACTATATATTAATTCAGATATATTAACAAAAAAGTTAAAGTGGTGCAAGATTTAACCACTTAACGACCCTCGTTTTAAAGATGGTGGGTTCGTTGATTGGTTGAATCCTACTAAAGATTTAAGGAATTTTGTCTGTTTTATATTGGCTCATGGCCTTCGGCAATATCGCCATCTTTATCTTCATCTCGAAGAGAGGGATTTCAACCCTCTCCGATGGGAACACTAATAAAAAGGGGGGATATGGTGATATGGATGAACGTATCGCTGAGCTTCTTCCAGAGCACATAGAGTTAAAAAGGGAAAACGCTATGTGTAAAGGCGATGGCTGGTGCGATTTCCTGTACTACCGAAAATAGCCGAATCATGTAGGCTGTTGGTCTGAATAGATCAGAATTTCGGCCTAAGTGATATTTGTTTTTGCTGCTATGATCCCCAACATATCACAGGGCTGCAAACCTGGTGATATTCTCGACATATTGTTGATACATTCATTGCACTGCGCACTTCGACCATCATTCTACAGCGAAAGACTTCATCTGAAAATAGCAGAATACGGCTATGCTCCGGCAATATTCCAACCGCTGATTTCAACGGAATACCAGCTATATTTTTAAAATTTGCTGTATATTGAGAATGTTGAAGTTGATGGCAAGTATTCTTGAGTCACATTTTCCCAGAACTGACCTTTTAATTGGCCCACGTTTTTCATAATCTCATCAAAATTGACATAATAACCTTGCCGTAATATAACCTCTTTATTCCCATCACAATTTTTCTCAAAAAAATAAACTGTTTCCAGACTTTTCCGGTTCAATTCCAAGCCCAGCTTAACGGGGCGAATTGAGAGCCATATTTAAAAATCAAACTGGTCTTTGATTTGTATTTGGACCCCTCGATTGCCCCACCATGAAACTCGATTGAGACCAATTTTTTTTCTCTGATTTAACATTTCGGCAAGCTTTTTCTTAATGCCTTGACGATCACCATCTAAATAAGTGAGCAACAGGTCGCCTGAATCATCTAAACTTAATTCGCAGTTTTGGTT
>CAVXXE010000109.1:0-10579 GCA_963765595.1 uncultured delta proteobacterium | reverse complement strand
CAAGAGGTTCGAAGGTTATAAGATGCTGATTTCCGTAGTTTTATATTCTATGGTTAGATTGGCCTCATTCACCCATTGGCTGAAACATGGAATTCGATCCAATTGACGCGTTATACTATTGTTAAGACGATTTAGGGCATTTTAACCGGGAACCGTGAACCCTGAACCGCCTAACCTAGGTTTTAGGATCGCATTAACTCATTAAAATTATAACCTTCGCCTAAAATTTCAAGCAGCAGGGAGTTGATCGCATCCGTTTTTTCTTCCCGAATCATTACAATCAGATCTGCAGCGATCAGTTTCTCAAAAAGATGTTTATGGGCTTCGGGTTCGTGGGTTTGACTCAAAAGCCTTTTACGTACGGCACCCATAAGCTTCAGAAAGATTCCGTATTCTTTGCCAAACTGGTATTCAAGTGTTTTACGCAATTTTTTGGCCAGGGCCGGGCTTTTGCCGGACGTTGAAATGGTAATGACCAAATCCTCTCGTTGAACAATTGCGGGCAAAATGAAATTACAAACTTCGGGACGATCTGCGATGTTACACAAAGTGTTGAGCTGATCGGCATCACTGCTGATTTGCCGGTTTAGCTCCTCGTCGTCGGTGGCCCCGATCACCAGGAACATACCCTCAAGATCACCGGATTGGTAGGACTGTTCTTTGAGTTTAACCAGACCGGACATCGCAAAATCCCGCAGCTGCTTTGATACTACGGGACTGATCACCGTAACATTGGCGCCACAATCCAAAAGTGTGACGACCTTGCGCGTTCCCACGGCGCCGCCGCCGACCACCAGGCAGTTACGATTCTGAATGTCCAGATGTACGGGGTAGTATCGCATCGTCTTGTTCCTAAGTAACTATGCATTTTCCGGGACTGCGCTCGGAAAAAGCGGCCCCTGAAGGGCAGCATTCACGCTGATGAAGTAATCCGGCAAATTATTACTAAAGCGATACTTAAATCAAACTGGTTATCCACCTTTGTGGGAGCGGCTTTCAGCCGCGAATATGGCAGCAACACCGTGCTGCCGTCGTTTATCGCGGCTGAAAGCCGCTCCCACCAGGTATAAGCCGTATTCTTGCAATAAAAAGGTTTCAGTATTCAATCGTCAATTCCGGTTTATCCGGGTTCGGTATAACAACGCTCATTACGAACCAACTTCTAGCCGCATCAGATCTTCTGCCAATTCAAGCGCTCCGGAATATGTTTTGCGGCACTCTTGCTCAATGTCAACCCGGTCGCACTCAGGATAGAAGTGGGTGAGTACCAGCTTGCCGACCCCGGCCCGGGTGGCTATCTCGCCTGCCAGAGACGGCGTCAGGTGCCCTTTTACCCCCTTATCGTCCGGCAGGGCGGATTCGCAAATTAAAAGGTCCGCCTTTTTTGCCAGGGTAATAAGGTTTTCACTGTAATCTGTATCACCGGAGTAAACAACCGAATAACCGCCGGCATTCGTAATCCGGTAGGCAATGCTTTCTTCATTATGTTCCACCGGCGCGGATTCAACAATAAAATCTTTGAACCGGTGTGAATCCCGCGAGTTGTTTGCCAGTTCCAAAGTTTTGAGCATACCCGCGGCCGGTTCGATCCATTGACCGTATACGGATTTCAGCCCGGCAAAGAAATCTTCAAATCCCCGGCCGGCGACAAGCGTAAGGGGTGTCTTGCGACGATTACCGTCCGGGTATTTGGTGGCGAAGATCAGTGGCACCAGTTCTGCGGTGTGATCCGGATGAAAATGGCTGTAAAAAATATAGTTAAGGTCAAAAATGGTGGTATGTGCCTCCAGCAGCCTTCTCATGGTACCCGGGCCTGAATCAAATAGAAGTTTTGCGCTGTCGATTTGCAAAAAAATCGAACATGAACTTCGTTTCAACGAAGGGACACAGGTACCGGACCCGAGGATGGTAACGGTTATGCCGGTATTCTGAGTATTCATATGCGAAATGTTTTCCCTGTATCGGTGGTCAAGGTTAGGCCATTATTGGGTTTTACCTGACAACATGTTGTAAGGAACGTAAGGTGTCAGGTGTCAGGAAAGGAGATGTTAGATACTGACACCCGACACCTAATATAAATCAGTGTGCTTGCCGCCCTTCAGGGGCCATTTATTCCGAGCGCAGTCTCGGAAAAAGCATCTTAACTTGTGCAAAAAAGCCGCCAGTCTGATCATTTCTTGCCCGCTCTTTTCTCAACCCGATTGATTAACCAGGTCAAAAGCTTTTTTTCATCCCGCCAATCAACCTGCTCAGAGAGATCAGACAATCCAATTTCAGCGCGCGCCATGTTTTTATGCCCGCCGGCCGAGCCGAATTGACCGAAACTTTCCTTGGCTACCTTGCCGGCATTTTTACGGATGCCGTCGTTTCTGAAAATAACGATGAGCTTTTTATCGCAGGTACCACAGACAATACTCCAGGTAACGGAAACAATTCTCATAAAAAAATCGGCAATGATGACACAGACATCCGGGTTGGCCACTGGGCCTAGATGCACAAATACACGGTTTTTTCGAAGGCGCTTGGTATGCAATGCGGTCTTGAAATACTTTAAAAAATCGAGTCTGAGATCCGCTTGTTCGATTTTGCGGGCCAGATGGGTGTTTGCATAACGAAAAAGATACTGAAATGCACGCACATCTTCGATCAGTGTTTTTCCTTTAAAACTATTGGTATCTGTTTTGATGGCTTGAAACAGGCCGGTGGCCAGCTTTACCGAGGGTGTTATCCTTGCCGCCCGCAGGTATTCGGTGAGGATGGTGGCCGTGGCACCGTAGGTAGGACGGACATCAGAAAAAGACGCTTTGGCGTTGGTTTCCGGGTGATGGTCGATAATGACGTCAGGCTGGAGTTTTGCCATAAACTCATTATGATCGGGCTGGGAATCCACAATGACGATTTTGCCGTACTTTTCGGGATCGATGTCGTTGAAAGGAGTCATGGACACGCCCAGAAGTCGTAACATCGCCACATTGTCCGGGCGATTGATCGTATTGACATGGGAAATTGTGACCGTCAACACCCTGCGCCACAGCAATCGACTGACGGCCATGGCACTGGCAATGGCGTCCGGATCGGCATTGATCACGATGAGAACAGGATCATTTCTTGAAAACTGATCATAAAAACGGCCCAGCTTTTCAGAGGCTGATCGTGCCATAATAAAGAATTCCAGCCCGGCTTCCAGCTCCTAGAGCCTAAAACTCAAGCAGCGGAAGGACCAGGTTATTAATTTTTGATTAACCTAACCCGGATAATCCGGAAAAAACCTGACAGGGGCCTATGTTCCCGCAATAATCATGGATGATAGTATGATGAGTTCCAAGCGATTACAATAAAATTTTATTTAGCTCGTTTTAAATACGATCCGGTCTCCCTCGACTTCGGCCCACAATCGCGCACCCTCGGCAATGTCGCCTTTTAGGATCTCCATTGATAGCGGGTTTTCAATCACTTGCTGGATTACGCGTTTTAACGGCCGTGCTCCGTAAACCGGATCATACCCTTTTTCAGCAATCAGCGACATGGCGGCATCCGACAACCCCAGCTTGATGTCTCGACCTGCCAGCCGGCTGCTGAGCTTTTTAATTTGAATTGCAACAATTTCAGCTATTTGTTCCGGTGTCAGGTTTTGAAAAATGATGATTTCATCGATGCGGTTTAAAAATTCAGGTTTAAAATGCGCCCGCAACGCTTCCGTGACCCGTTTTTCCATCTCTTCGCGGTTGACGGCGGCCGTCTCCTGAATCCACTGGCTGCCGATATTGGACGTCATGATAACAATGGTATTTTTAAAATCCACCGTGCGGCCCTGGCCGTCGGTCATTCGTCCGTCGTCCAGAATTTGCAGCAAAACGTTGAAGACCTCCGGGTGGGCTTTTTCAATTTCATCAAAAAGTACCACTGAATAAGGTCGACGTCGCACCGCTTCGGTCAGATAACCACCTTCCTCATATCCGACATAGCCCGGGGGTGCACCGATGAGCCGCGCGACGGAATGCTTTTCCATAAACTCGGACATATCGATGCGGACCATGGCCTGTTCGCTGTCAAAGATGAAAGCGGCCAGCGCTTTTGCCAGTTCGGTCTTGCCAACGCCGGTGGGTCCCATGAAAATAAATGAGCCGATGGGGCGATTGGGGTCCTGCAGCCCGGACCGCGCCCGGCGGACAGCATTGGATACCGCTTCCACCGCCTGGTTTTGTCCGATGACCCGCCGATGGATTCGTTCTTCCATCTGCACCAATTTTTCTCTCTCGCCTTCGAGCATTTTGCTCACTGGAATCCCTGTCCACCGAGAGACCACTTCGGCCACATCTTCATCATCGACCTCTTCTTTGAGCATCTTGCTGTGGGCCTGAAGCCCGGTGAGCTTCTGATTGGCTTCTGCCAGGCGGTTCTGAAGTTCGGTAATCTTGCCGTAGCGGATCTCGGCAACTTTGGCCAGATCCCCTTCCCGTTCAGCCAGCTGGGCTTGCGTGTTCATCTGTTCCTGCTGTTCTTTAATGCTGCGGATGTCCTGAATCATGACTTTTTCATTTTGCCAGTGTGCCTTCATCATCATCAGCTCATCATTCATGTCGGCCAGTACGGCTTCCAGTTTTTTGATCCTTTCTTTGGAAGCCGGATCGGATTCTTTCTTCAGCGCCTGGCGTTCAATTTCGGCCTGGGTGATTTTTCTCTGAATTTCGTCAATTTCCGCGGGCATACTGTCTATTTCGATGCGCAGTTTGGAAGCACACTCGTCAATTAAATCAATCGCTTTGTCCGGCAGGAAGCGATCGGAAATATAGCGGTCCGAGAGGGTCGCAGCAGCCACAATGGCTGAATCCTTAATCCTGACACCATGGTGGACCTCGTACTTTTCCTTCAAGCCCCGCAGAATCGATATGGTATCCTCCACGGTGGGTTCTTTTACCATCACCGGTTGAAATCGCCTTTCCAGGGCGGCATCTTTTTCGATATACTTGCGATACTCATTTAGCGTGGTCGCGCCCACACAGCGCAATGTACCCCTGGCCAGGGCCGGTTTGAGCATGTTGGAGGCATCCACGGCGCCTTCGGCCGCCCCTGCGCCCACAACGGTGTGAAGCTCATCGATGAATAGAATGATGTCGCCTTCGGCACTTTCCACCTCTTTTAAAACCGCCTTGAGGCGGTCTTCAAACTCGCCCCTGTATTTGGCGCCGGCAATCAATGCTCCCATATCCAGAGCCACCAGTCGCCTGTTTTTCAGGGATTCGGATACATCACCGTCCACAATCCGCTGGGCCATCCCTTCTACAATCGCCGTTTTGCCGACACCCGGTTCACCAATCAGGACCGGGTTGTTTTTAGTTCGCCTGGAAAGCACCTGAACAATGCGCCGAATTTCCTCATCCCTTCCGATCACAGGATCGACCTTGCCCAGACGCGCCAGGTCCGTCAGATCCCGGCTGAACTTTTCCAGCGCTTGGTATTTTTCCTCCGGGTTCGGATCGGTGATGCGCTGGGTGCCGCGAATTTCCATCAGTACTTTCAGGATCGCATCCCGGGTGACACCGGCACCGTTGAGAATGGCGGCCGCCTGGCCGTGCTTTTCATCCGCGATGGCCAAAAAGATGTGCTCGATGCTGACGTACTCATCTTTCATCCGGGTAGCCTGGGCAAACGCCGCCTCCAAAACGGCTTTGGTTCTCGGGGAAGCGTAGATATCGGTTAGCCCGCCGCCGCTGACTCTGGGTAATTTTTCAAGCGCGGCGACGACCCGTTGGGCAATTTCATTGGGTGAGACCCCCAATTTGCGGAGCATGGCGCCGGCTATTCCCTCCGGTTCATTGAGCATGGCTGCCAGCAAGTGTTCAGGCTCAAATTGCTGGTGGCGATACTTAGATGCCAGGGTCTGGCAATTTTGGATGAGCTCCTGGGATTTTATCGTAAATTTGTCAAATCGCATTTTTTCCCTTTTAGACAGGCAGTTTACAATATTTTGGTCTGCAATTTGCAAAACAATATAAACACAATCTTTATTCTGTCAAACTGTGCTGGATGCATGGTATTGGACGATTTTAAGCGGATTGTAAAATTCCAGCACCAACCTGTTAAAGCCGGTGCTGTTTTTGCTATGCAACCAAGTCCAAAAAAACTTTGAATTGCCCCGGGACCCCTTTTAGATTTCCTTGACACAACGATCGGATTCCATTATAAGCGTCCGCTTATTGATACCGTTTTTCCGATCGTGTTACCGAACTTATTTGAACCGAAATCATCACGAGAGAAGGGATTTGAAACATGGAAACATTGAACTTACAACGACAGGAAGCACCTTTGCGCCGATTGATGGGACCGGGACCGTTGGATGTCCACCCCCGGGTATACAAGGCAATGTCTTCGCCGGTTATCGGATATTTAGATCCGGTTTATCTTGGGGTCTTAGACCGAATCGGTGAACTGCTGCCACCGGTTTTCGGCACCCAAAACAGGCTCACCAACGCCATGCCGGGGACCGGTTCATCCGGCATGGAGGCTTGCATCACCAATTTAATCGAGCCGGGAGACCGGGTTCTTGTCTGTGTGAACGGATATTTTGGCGATCGTATCCGCCAGATGGCGGAACGCCAGGAGGCCGAGATTACGGTTATCGAAGAAGAATGGGGCAAACCCGTCGATCCGGAACGCGTTGCGGCAGCACTAAAGCAGAACGCTTACAAACTGGTCGCCCTGGTGCATGCCGAAACATCCACGGGTGTCCTGCAGCCCGTCGCAGACATCGCCCGACTGGTCAAGGAAACCGGGGCCCTGATGATGCTGGACACGGTTTCCTCGCTTGGCGGTATTGAAGTCAAGGTGGATGAATGGGGCATCGATGGCTGCTTCAGCTGCTCACAAAAATGTATCGGGTGCCCGGCCGGCCTATCTCCCATAACCTTCAGCGAACGAGCCCTTGAAGCCGTAAAAACGCGTAAAAAACCCGTGCGTAGCTGGTATCTGGATATCGCGCTGATTGAAAAATACTGGAGCAACGAAAGGGTTTATCATCATACGAGTTCAAGCACGTTGAATTATGCCTTACTGGAAGCGCTGCTTTTGATCCACGAAGAAGGTTTGAAAAACCGGTTTGCACGCCACCTGAAAAATCATAAGGCCCTGGTGGCCGGCGTGGAAGCCCTGGGTCTCAAAATGCTGGTGAGTCCGCAATATCGGTTGCCGACCCTGAATACGGTTTTGATTCCCGAAGGCGTGGACGATATTAAATTAAGGCGTTACCTGCTGGAAAAATTCAAGCTGGACATCGGAGGCGGATTTGGTCGTCTTAAAGGTAAAGTATGGCGCGTCGGCTTGATGGGATATTCGTCTTCGGCCGACAATTTGCTCTTTTTTATTCCCGCCATCAGTCGGGCCCTGGCCTTACAGGGCTATAAGACGGATCTGGCTGCCGGGCTGGATGCGGTGCTCTCGGAACTGGACGGCAAAGGGAATAATGTGGTGGAGCTGAAAGAAAAGACGGCTGCCGTTGCGCTTTGATTTTTTGGTGCTGCTTATTTTCGCAGCACCTACCGTTCACAATCAGTTGTTCTGGCTATTTCATCCGAGGCCAGCCATGAAAAGGCTCTGCTGAGCGCAAGCTCTCATACAGGGCGATGCCGGCGGCGGTGGAAAGATTCAGCGATCGGGTTTCAGCTGTGATGGGGATGTAATAGGTCGCTCTTGCATATCTGTCCAAAAGCTCTTCAGCAAGACCGCGGGTTTCCGACCCGAAGACAAGAAAGAGCCGCTTTGCAGCTGGCATGGCCCGGAAAGATTTGGCCCCTCTTTTTGAAAACACGGCTATTTCACCTTCCTGAGGTGCCAATTTTCTTAAAAACTCGTCGAAATCATTCCAAAGGGTCAGTTTGACCTTGTCCCAGTAATCCAGGCCCGCTCTTTGCACCTCGCGGCTTTCAAGGGAAAAACCCAGGGGTTTGACGAGATGCAAAAAAGCACCGGTGGCAAGACAGGTGCGCCCGATATTGCCGGTATTCCAGTGTATTTCGGGGGCTACTAGAACGATATGACGTTCAAGTTGTCGGCCCAGGTCATTTGATGAGGTATTCATTTATTATAAAGTTCATTGTTTTTAGAAAATGATATCTAAATAATCATTGGCCCATTAGTGAATCTGTTTGCCGCAATACGGACAGTATTTAAAATCCTGATCCAGAGACATTTTGCAGAACGGACAGATTTTATTCTCATAACCGGGCTGCTGTGAAAAATCCGGGCCAAATTCAGGGATCGCCTTTTCGCAGCGATCACACATGATGAATGGATCACCTTTTTTAACTCTCAGGAGCGGGATAAAAAAGAGGCTGAGGTAGTGATCCACCCGTTTAAAATAGGCCTGGTGCAAGCCGCAAATCGGACACCGCCTCGGGTTTTGGTCGAAGACCTTCGTTTTGGGAGATATGCCGGCGATAAAGATCATAGTGACTAAAACGATCTCGGTTTGCAAATAATCTCTCTGATCCTCAAATCAAAAAAATTGTTCTGATGAGCCGGTTTTAAAACCAGGGCGGCATCTGCACCGCTGCCGGATCCACCGATCGAAATAATGTCGGCGCCGGTGAGAGTACCGGCATCAGCCGCCATAATGGCCACTTCCACGGCCACTTTGGTACCCTGGCCCAGCAGGCGCAATGTGTCGGCTATCAGCAGCACCGGATAAATGCCGGAGTTTTTTTGGGCCACCGAACGCTCCACTCCGGAAAGTGCGTGACTCGCGGCAATAACCCTGACGCCCCTGCTCTCAATATCCGCTCTGGCTTCATCGGGCATCCGGTTCTTAAAGGGTTCTTTAAAGCCGCAATGGTAGGTAACCACCGTCAGCCGGACACCATCAAATAATTCGATTGCTTTGTATGCGGTCTTGCCGGTGGATGAAGCCACCACCACCTCATCTATGCCCAGCTCTTTTCCCCTTTCAGCAGCAAATTTAAGGGTCTGATCCGTATTGTCTTTTCCAGGTTTGTCGAAATACATCTTTACCTCCTTCACATGAAAGGTTATTTAGGATGGATATACCAAATTTCGTTGGAATGCGGCACCATTTTATCGAAATAAAAATCACAGTCAATAATATTGCTCGGAAATGATTGGAGCATCCACAGAATCGTTTCCGCTTGCGCTTTTGAGATTGGAAGCCTGATGGCGATACCAATGCCCGAAAAATACTTTATTGATTATAATTGACAAATAATTTATATATGCTAGGTTACACTGGAAATTAGCAAGCAATTATTAATTCGTTCATCAAAAGGATCTGGCAATGGAAATTATTCAGAAAGAGGAAAACGGGATTGTCGCCATTACGATAAACGGACGATTGGATGCCGACTCTTCTCCGGAAGCTGAAAGAGTCGTCAAGGATGCTCTTAAAGGTCAAACGACCCGGGTATTATTCAATCTGGCCGCGCTGGAATATCTCAGCAGTGCCGGTCTCAGGGTCCTATTGGGCGCTGCAAAAGAAATGCGACGAAAAGATGGCAAAATTGTTCTGTGTGCCTTGAATGAATTTGTGAAGGAAATTTTTGAGGTCAGCGGTTTTCAATCTTTGATCCCGATCGCCGAGTCGGTTGAATCGGGAATCGAGGTACTTTCCTAACATCTCGATTCGCAATGAAATCCTTTGCTGATTGGCTGAACTGGATTAAAAATATTGTGGGTCTGTAGGAACTTTTTGAATGGAAACAACTAGCACAGATACCGAATCGATACTGCTTGTCGACGATAACCCAACGAATCTGCAGGTGCTTTTTCAAACCCTCGATGGCGTCGGATGCAAGCTGTTGATCGCCAAAAATGGAGAAATGGCACTTTCGATTGCCGGTAAAGCTCGGCCGGATCTAATTCTGCTGGATATCATGATGCCCGGTATTGATGGCTATGAGGTTTGCCGTCAATTAAAATCCGTGTCGGCCACCGCAGATATTCCCGTGATTTTTCTTTCCGCCCTCGGCGACACCCAAGACAAAGTAAAAGGGCTTCAAATGGGAGCTGTCGACTATATTACCAAGCCGTTTCAGCCCGACGAGGTAATTGCGCGGGTAAACACCCACTTGACGATTCATCGGCTGAAACGTGAAGTTGAGAGCCGCAAAGATCAACTCGAACATGAACTGAAAGTGGTTTCCGAAGTTCAGCAAAAACTATTGCCTAAACAGCTGCCGGTAATTGACGGATTTAAGCTGGCAGTACACTATGAAACCAGCCGCTATGCCGGCGGGGATTATTATGACATCATCGAATTGCCGGATAATCACTGGGGTTTCCTGATAGCCGATGCCGAAGGACACAGTGCCCCTGCTGCTGTTCTGATGGCCATGACATGCGCGCTTTTCCGTGCCTTTCCGGAAACCACCACCGATCCGGCGAGAATGCTGCACTACCTCAACGAACATCTTTGCAAAGTGGCCGAACCCAGTTTCATGACGGCCCTGTATGCGGTTTACGATGCCAATCAGAAAACGATGCGGGTGGCACGGGCCGGCCAGCCACTGCCGATGATTTACCGTTTTGCCGAGAAACAAGCCATTGAGTTTCCCTGCCCGGGTGTTTATCCCCT
>CAVXXE010000108.1:0-121853 GCA_963765595.1 uncultured delta proteobacterium | reverse complement strand
CAAAAGAATTCGCGATGCGGCCGAAGGCTTCCGGCGGCAGACTTCTCCAATTTACATTTTTTAACAAAAAACCCTGGTAGGGGGTCTTGCCGGCAAATAAAACGCGAGCATGCCGCCGCATGGATTTGGCAGATGTGAAGCTCATGATGGTAAAGGTCAGAATGATCAGGGTGGCACAGGTCAGGGCCGTGCGCAGGCGTCGCCGTCGCAGGTTGCTGACGCCCAGCAGGAAAGCAGCCACAAACGCTTTCCAGCGGCCGATTTGACCGGATTGAACCAACTGGGCCCGGGTCTGAAGCCGAGCCATTTCTTCCTCAAAGCGGAAAAATATAATCAACGTCACAATAACCGAAAGCCCCATAATAAAAAATGCTAAGATGACGACCATCGGGCTGTAGGCCAATCGAAAGGCCGGATGAACATTGTAAATAATAGCAATCAGCAGGACCAGAATTGAACTAAAGGCAATAATTCGTTTGTAAATGTTGGCATAAGAAAAAAGCAACCGCTCCAGACAAAAGGCAAAGGGTACAAACAGGGCGATATAAAACAGCACCCCGTAGAGGACATCTTTTTGGGTTGTCTCGACGTCATCATAAACCCGGCTGGCCAATGCCCAGGATCGTGCCGTGGCTTCATAAAATTGGCCGTATTGCTTATCACCCAAAGCGGTTTCTGCGATTTTTAACGCAGTTGCACCCTCTTGCTGAAGTCTGCGGATACGTTCGTTGAAAATGCCTCGTTTCTCAAGGTTGTCGATACGTGGGGTCAAAAGCATCCACATGTCCCGGGCAACTTTAAACTCGGTTCTGTACAATATGGGCCATTTTTCAACCATATAACCGATGCCCAGGGGATTGTCCTTACTGGCGTTGAGCAAAATCAATTTTTTGCGCAGCGGCGTGTCCGACAGCGTCAATTTCAGTGGTGTGCCGGTTTCCAGAAACACCGTCGTTATGTTGGAGGCGTTGCGATAAAATGAAATCCAGGTATCCAACCGGCTGAACCAATACCGCTGCGGGTCGGCCTCGCGGCGACCATCGATGATTGCGCCTTTGTGAAAGTTCCGGAACGTCCGCGGTTCCAAGAGGTTGAACAGGGTTATCCCGTTGCAGGCGAACATAATGAGATCGGTTTCCATGTGCCGACGGAACATTTTGGTACGATAGGCGCTCTTACCGGTCTGCTTTTTGTCGATGACCCAGATGATCTTGCCGCTTTCGTCAAATTTATATCCCTCGAAAATCACCTTGTGATAGGTGTGTTTTTTATCCGCCAGGCCTCGTAGATGAAACTTCCCCATATGATCTACGATGGCATAAAACCTGGCCGGCCCCTGGAAGCCAAGCAATATCGTTCCGGGAGCGGGTTTATCGGCGAACAATTCGCCATGGCGTAAAAATTTTGTATTGCCGTTTATTTCGGCAATGCCGACTCTGGGAAATAAGTCGTCATGCAGTCGGGGAGATCCGGCCAAATGCCGTATGAGACCCGCTACCAGGGCCGTCTGCCGCAGAGCAAACCCGTAATCTACCTTCTCCGGCGTATCAAAAGGGGTTCCCCACATGGCCCGCGCATCATGGGTCGTCACAAATGTTAATCCATGTATACCGGTCATTGCCATGACTTCACCGCCCAGGGCCGGTTGATCCAGAAAATAACTCTGCCAGGATCGTCGGCGGCTGGGACGCATCGTATCTTTAAATAACCCCTCATAGCCGAGGTCTTTTTCGACTTTTTCAGCGCCCTGGCGCAGGACTTCATCCAAAGTTGAATATATTGCGGTTCGATTGATTCTGGGGCGAAACGGATACTGCCAGCCGTAATTGAAGGCCCCGAACCCGTCTCCGTGACTTGAGAGGTGCAGCGAGACAGCCGCGACGATATCGTAGATTTTAACCCGGCCGCGAAATGTTCGCGTACTGTCAAGCAGATCCTGTTGACGTTTGGCATCGAAAAGGATGGCTTTTTGATCATCGATGGCTCTCGGCACCACCTGTGATAAAATCCGGCGCTCCTCAGGCAATAAATCCGTAAAGGTGCTCTTCCAGAGCAAGCGCCGAAACAGTTGTCTTTCATCCGCTAATTTTTTAATAATTACCTGATTTTCAGAATTGCTCTCCTGCAGCCGCAGCCTCATCAAACGGCGGGAAATCAGATCGGATTCCGTTTTAACGCGTTCTTCGACGGCATCTTTGACCAGACCCTGTATGTCTTCATCCAGCGGGGTTTCAGTGTCAGTCGTCTCAAACGAGGCTTGCTCGAGCGCTTTAATGGTGTTGCGGGTCTTTTTAACCAGACTTTTTAAATCCCGTGACATTTTGCGCTGAATATTCGAGCGTGTCGTAAAGCCCCAGACCAGGTCCCGCATTCCGGCCAGTGCCTGGGCATGGCCGCTGGTGGCAACTAAGATAACCGTTCGCTGCGGGGGATTGGCTTTCAGATATTTGGCTAAAAACAGAAGAGAAGCGACACTGCAGGCCTCATCCGCTCCAGGCGAACTCCCGGCAACCCAGGCGGTGCTGTCATAGAAAGCTTCCACCAGCACAGCTTCTTCATTGAGTTCAGGATCGCTGCCGGGAACGATAGCGTATATATTTTCAGAGATGACCTCTTTCCAGTTTACATCCGAAATCAGCTGAATTTTTTCGGATAAACGCCCCTCGGGCATGGTTTCAAAGTCAGGAAAGAGTTCTTCGGCCTGGTCAAATGGCATCCAGAAACGCGGAAATTGAATTGGGCTAAGTTCAAATTTTTCTTCAAAGAAAATTTTAGGGGAGTTGCCCCGATCCAGGTAAATCAATGCTTTGGCACCCAGGTCGGCTGCAGTCAGCCAATTTCGGCCTGATTCAAACTCCATTAAAATGATCGCATTTTCAACGGTTTTGCCGCTTAACTCATTAAATTCGCCGCTGCCCACGTAAATAAGCGGACCGTTTAGGCCGGGTGCTGCTATTTTTTGCGGTGAAATGGCATTGCTGTTGATCGGACGAAGGGGTATTGTAATCCCACGATCCGGAATTGACAGGGAACTGGTACCATACTGGATAACCGGAGTTGCAAATAGCTGCGAGTCGACAATTTCAAAATTAAGCCGTGAAAGCTCTGCTTTGATGTAATCGGCCGCTGCCTTATTGTCCGCAGTACCGGTGCTGCGATCGCTAAATAACGATAATGTTTGGATGACCTCCTTGAAGGCATCGCGATCCTCGTCAGAAACCGATGCATCAGCACGGATTCCTGAAATAGCGGATATCAGGAAAATGAGAACAATGCATAAGAGCTGGGGGTTGCGGGTGGCGGGTTGTGGGTGGCGCGTTGCGGGTTGCGGGTGGCGCGTTGCGCATTGTGCGTTGCGGGTTGCGCGCTGCGGGTTGCGGGGGTATTCTGGGTTGCTCATGCTTTATACTGGATGCTCGATACTCGATACTCGATGCTCGATACTCGATGCTCGATGCTCGATACTCGATGCTCGATGCTCGATGCTCGATACTCGATACCGGGCGTCTGTCATCGGCTGCTTTGGTATTGAAAGCATTACCGGCTTGGGAATGATTAAATCGTTTTGGGGATGATCGCCTATTATTCATAGGTTCACCAATATTTATCTTGGAGGTAATAATTCAGCCACTAAACCCGGATAGACCGGAATTGAAAATTGAATATTCAATCAAGGGTCTAATCCCGCGAATCGATCTGACCGATGGAAATCGACAATTCTTCACGATTTTCGATTTTGTCCACGCGCCCATCCCGGATCCAGATCACCCGATCAGAAACATTGAGCATCTTGAAATCGTGGGTAGCCGAAATGACCGTCACGCCGCGCTCTTGACTTAACCGCTTTAACAGGGCAATGATTTCTTCGCCGGTGGTCAGGTCAAGGTTGCCGGTGGGCTCATCGGCCAAAATGATCGCCGGATCATTTGCCAGCGCTCTGGCTACGGCAACCCGCTGCTGCTGCCCGCCGGAGAGCTCAAACGGTTTATGGCTGAATCGATCCCCCAGGCCCACCAAATCCAGAAGTTGCATTCCTTTTTCAACAGCGGCGTCGTTATTAAGGCCGGCAAAGACCATCGGCAGGGTTACATTTTCCAGCGCCGTCATGACCTGGATGATATTAAATGTTTGAAAAATATAGCCGATTTTGCGGCAACGCAGCCAGGCCAGCTCGTAGGCATCCAACTGGGCGATATCGACCTCGTCAATGAAGACCTTGCCGGAACTGGGTTTGTCCAATCCTCCGATCATATTGAACAGAGTGCTTTTACCGGACCCCGACGGCCCCATGATGGAGATGTAATCACCCTTGGAAATTGCAAGATCGACGCCTTTGAGAGCCTGCACATCGATCTTTCCAAGTTTAAATGTTTTGGTTACGCTTTTAACCCGAACGACATTGCCGGCTTCTGCCATGATCTCTCCCTTGTCGCTCCGCTCCGCATGGCGCAAAGAGCATAGCGCATAGAGTTTTCGAATTTATCAGTGCTTTGCTCTAATCATTTCCTAGCTTTGAGCTTTCAGCTTCGAGCCTTGAGCTCTTTACGTTTTCACCTTCCTATCTTCCCAGCATTTTCCCTCTGCCCTATGCACCATGCTCTATGCTTCTATCCCCGCCCTCTGCCCCATGCCCTATGCTCTTAGCCCCATGCCCTTTGCGCTCTGCCCTCTGTCTTCTGGCTATTACTCCGCCCGCATCGCTTCCACCGGCTGCATTCGGGCGGCAACAAGAGCCGGATAGAGGACTCCCAGCAGACTGAGCAGACAGCCCACAGCCATGGCAATAACAACAGAACCAGCCAGATTTGCCCAGGAAACCGCGGTCAGGGCCACCGCGCCGAAGCGCAGCCATCCGTTAAACAGGGAAAATACCGCGCCAACCAGTGCACCCATTCCGGCGCCTGCCAGACCCTGCATTCCGGCTTCGAGGATAAAGAGCCGCAGAATGAATCGGTCCAGTGCTCCCAGGCATTTCATGGTGCCGATTTCACGAAAACGTTCCGTCACCGCCATCAGCTGGGCATTGACAATTCCCACAACACAGACCAGAAGGGACAGAATCACAAGCCATCTCTGCTTGGGGCTGCTCCCCACGGTGATATCTTTAGGCCCGAGGTCATAGCCGGATTGAATCAACACCCGGCGAAGTTCAGGATCCTGTTTGGCCAGCATGCCATTGGCGACATCATTGCTGACGCCGACAAAACTCAAAAAAGAAACAGCCAGCACCAGGCTCATGGTGGTAATGAGGGAGCGGAAAAAACGGACTTTAATGCTTTTTAGAGAAATTTCCACGGATTTCATGAAAGGCAGACGGACCTGTCGTTGCTGTACGGGCCCGCTATCTTTATCCGATTCTGATAAAATGGGTCGGTCGCCCACGATTAGATCCCCACTTTCCCAAGTCCAAGATCAGCTGAAAATTGAGAAGCCGTTTAGCGGTTCCCGCTTTTGTGATAAAAAGAAAGGCGTGCAAGAAATTTCTAACATAATTGATTGCGGTTGTAAATGAGAATGGTTCCTAATTGATTTGTTTTTTCCGGATCAGGTAGACACCGTCGCGGATGCTCAGCATGACCTTTTCCACCCGATTATCCCGGCTGACTTTTTCATTGAAGGCAGCAATGGCTTTGGCGTTTTCATTGGAAATTTTTTTCTTGAAAATTTTATGGCGCCAAAACACATTATCTACAAAAATAATCCCACCGGGGTTTAGAATTCGCAGGGCTTCGTCAAAATAAAGGCCGTAAGAAGGTTTATCTGCATCAATAAACATAAAATCCTCACTGCTGTCCGCAATTGCCCCCAGGGTATGAAGGGCCGGTCCCAATTTTAGCATTATCTTTTTACCATACGGGCTTTTCTTAAAATAACGCTGCGCAATGTCGGCGTACTGTTTGCTGTTTTCGCAAGTGGTCAAAATACCATCTTGCGGCAATGCTTCCGCCATAACCAGAGCGGAAAACCCGGTGAAAGTGCCCACTTCCACGACGCGTTTGGCGTTTGAAATTTTAATGAGCATCTGCAGCATTTTGCCTTCGACTTTACCGATACTCCAGCGGGAGCGGCCGGTAATAGATTCGGTTTCCGCCAAAAGGTCTATCAGCAAATTTGAAAGATCGTCAGTGTGAGCATCCACATAGCTCTCTATGATTTCAGTCATATCTGTTACCATGTTTGACTCCCGGATATATTACTTGATCAGTTTAATCGTCAATTTAGGCAACTGCAGGTTTCGTGTCAAGCGCGAAAAAAAAATAGAACGGTATTACAGCCTTTAGGCCCTTATAAATCATTTTTGTGCATTTTGTGGCAAAAAATAGTATTGGGACATTTTCGCTATCTTCAATTTTCAATTCCGGCTCGTCCGGGTTAGGCTAAACTATTTCAAAAGAAGCGAACCTGGCCTTGACACCCAAATTAGTTTTGATTTAGGCTTGGGGTATGAAAAAGAACAGCCTCCAAGCCGAAAACAGGACGGCCGTCTCCACAGCACCCGATCATGTTCAAATACAGACCATCACGGGCTGCAATGCCAAGTGCATTTTTTGCCCCAATGGCAAAACCCGGCGTAACATTCCCAAGGGCCGCCGCATGAGTTGGGATCTGTATCGTTCGATTGTGGATCAGAGTATCGAGCTTGGCATACGGCGCTATTCGGTTTATCTAATGAACGAACCCATGTTGGATAGCGAATTGGCCGAGCGCGTCGCGTATGTCAGTGCCCGGATTAAAAAACCCCAGTATGTCAAGGTTACCAGCCACGGGGGACTCCTGACAGAGCGCATGGCAAAAGATCTGCTCGATTCAGGACTTGACAAACTCAAAATTTCGGTTCAAAGCCTCAATGCGGATACTTACTGGAACATTATGCGCCTTCCGCTCGCTAAGACCCTGAAAAACATCGATCGCTTTCTGGAGCTGAAAACAAAGGGGGGCTACAAATTACCGCGGCTTGAGATCGTTATGGTCGATTCCATTCAGACCCACGATGAAATTCCCCGCATACGCCGCTACTGGCAGGATCGAAATATCAAACTGTATATCGAACCGGTGGAAAACCGGGCTGATCAACAGAATATCCGGGATACCGCGGTTGGCGAACACCGGCTGAAGTCTTTTTCCTGGTGCCGGCGGCTGATGGAGCAGATTTACATACTTTATGATGGCCGCATGCTGCAGTGCTGTGCTGACTGGGAGCAGCGCAGCATTATGGGGGATCTCACCGCCCAAGGCCTGGCGGATATCTGGTATGGTCAGCGATACACCGACTACCGTCGCCGGTTTGCTGAAGGCGATCTAAAAGGAATGATCTGCGCCTGCTGCCGCAAGCAGCTTCCGCAAAACTTGGGAATTTTAAGACCATTTTAGGCGATGTCAAATGTTCAAATATATAGCAGTAAAGCAACACCTCGGCCTTGAGAACTGGAGATGATGATATCACCAATTTAAATGGCCATTGATATTTACAGCCTTGTCCGAGAGTATTAGATAGGACCACCATCGTAGACGTGGGGCATCACCTCAACGGTTTTGGTGTCTTTATCGACTTTCACCGCTGCCATCCATGAGCTTGTATAAATAATCCCAATTTTTTCGAATTCGGGATCCAAAATATTCGCTCCATATTTGTAATACCCGAGATCCTCCCAGACCCATTTCGTCATGTATCTAAATTCCTCAGTGCTCAATTCAACTTTGCGCCATATTCTGGAACGAAGAGTCCAATCCGGCTCAAGGCCCATTACCGCAATAGGATGGCTTCGGCTTCCGTAAAAATGATAGTTATATTCAGATGGGAGCTGACCGGTTTCAAACATCGTTTGAACTTCGGTGCTGCGTTGCAGCCTTCCATAATTCTCGAAACACCCCGATATGACGATCATGACAATTACGCTGATCGTCAGCAGCCGCGTGATGGAGAAAATTCTTTTTTGTAAAAAAATCGAGTAGAAATTCATGGCACTCACCTCTTCTTGGTATCTATTAGTCACCAATACTAAGCATTAACCACAAGATTGGCAAAAACTTTTTATATCTACTTGAAAGAGCCCCAAATTTCACGGAGGCCTACCTACAGATTGCTTGCCATTCTCTGCAATCGGCAACGCGTCAACCATTATTACCACCAATCTGGACTACCCGGATTGGTATGGCCTGTTCAAACGCAAAACACTTGTTGATGCCCTCCTGGATCGCCTCAAACATCGCTGTATTACCATTCAAATCAACGGGCCGTCTTTAAGAACGCCTTCGGGCAAAACCGATGTGCCTCCGTCAACTAAATTATGGCGAAATTATTTATTTCAATAAAATACGGTCAGTTATGATTTTAAAGGTACGCTGGTGAAATGTAAAAAGCAGAAAAAAATATTTCGAAATTGAATAAGTATTAAACATAGGACTGGCATAACCTACTGAAATAATTGGATTCAACCACATTTTGTGGCAATACCCATTTTCAATCGTAATCATACAAAATACTAAATGATATCAATATATTATCGTGATTCCCCTGTAAGCCCAATACGCATCTAAATTTAAATCCAGTCAATCTGCTTCCGGAAGTTTCCCCATAATAATCATACCCAGGACTTCGTCTTTGGTGACGTCTTTGGTTTGCCGGGTTCCGATCAACTTGCCGTTCTTGATGACCGATACACGGTCTGACAGGTCAAATACATCATGCAGATCATGACTGATGAGAAAGATGCCGATGTCCTCGCTTTTGAGCTGTTTAATTAACTCGGAGACCATGGCTGTTTCTTGGGGGCCCAGTGCTGCGGTGGGTTCGTCCATGATTAGAATTTTGGCGTTGAAGTAGATTGCTCTGGCGATGGCGACCGATTGCCGCTGACCGCCGGACATATTTTTGACCGCATCGGTGATGTTTTTAAAATTAGGATTCAGCCTGGCGATGACCTGACGGGCTTCGTTCTCCATGGCCAAATCATCGAGTGTCCCATATTGGGTCATAATTTCTCGGCCCAAAAATAGGTTACTGGGGGCATCCATGTTGTCGGCTAGGGCCAGGGTCTGGTATATGGTTTCAATGCCGTATTTGCGTGCATCACGAGGCGACTCGATGCGCACTTTTTTGCCATTGATGCGAATTTCTCCCTCCTCGCAAGGGATGGCCCCGGAAAGCGCCTTCATCAATACGGTTTTACCCGCGCCATTGTGCCCCAGAATACCCGCGACCTCACCGGGGTAGAGATCGATACTCACATCGTTTACGGCATGCACACCGCCAAATCGCTTGTGGATATGACGCATTTCAACTAAAGGCGTTTGGCCCATATCGTTTCTCCTAAGGCCTGTTTTTGTTGTAGACCACGTCGAACCATACGGCGATGATCAGAACCGCGCCGATAACAACCTGGCGCATGGCGCTGGAGATGCCTAAAAGAACCATCCCGCTGTCCAGGCTTTGCATAATCACCGCGCCCAATATGGCGCCGGAGATGACGCCCTGACCGCCGGCCAGCGAAGTTCCGCCGATGACGGCAGCGGCGATGACGTTGAGTTCGGCCATGGTGCCCATGGAATTGGCACCGGCGTTCAACCGCGCCGTGGTAATTACCCCGGCAACAGCGGAAAGTATGCCCATGACCATAAACACGAATGTTGTGATTTTCTTAACAGCGATGCCCGCTAGTTCAGCCGCTTCGGGGTTACCACCGATGGCAAACACATATCGGCCGAATCGGGTAATTTTGGCCAGAAGGCTCATGCCCACCGTCACGCAGATCATAATCAGTACCGGGACGGGTATGCCGCGGGGAATCTCTGTCCGGGGTTTGTAATAGGCGTTCATTATCATAACAAACCCGCATACGATGGCCGTGCCGATGGCCAGGAAAAATAACTGGGCCCAAAACGGTTTTACTTTGAACCCATATTTCCGGGATCTTCTGCGACCCATGGTGGTGTTGATCAGCATCCATGCAATGGCAACACCGGCCAGAATCCAACTCCATGTCGCACCGATGGAGCCGTCGATACCGCCGCCCAAGACCTGGTAGGTCTTGTCCATGGGTGCAACGGTCCGGCCGTCAGTCACCAAATAGGCGGCGCCGCGAAATATCAACAGCCCTGCCAAGGTCGTAACAAAGGAAGGCACGCCCCGGTATGAAATCCACCAACCCTGCCACAAGCCTATCAACGCGCCCAGAATCAAACCGCAAAGGATGGTTAAGGGCCAGTTCCAGGCGGCGCCAAGGGTAAATACATGAACCTGCAGATAGGCGATGACCATGCCTGTGAATCCCAGCTGCGATCCTACCGATAAATCGATGTGTCGGCAGACGATCACCAGGACCATGCCGGTGGCCATAATGGCCACGACACTCGACTGCACCGCTAGATTGTACATATTCCTGGCAGTGAAAAAGATGCCGTCGGTCATGAAATTCAGCGTAACCCATATCACAAGCAGAGCAATAATCATGGCCAGCATCCGATTATCGATGTCAACTTGTCGCAGAAATCGCGATAGCATGCTTTTCCTTATTGCAGCTTGTTGCTTCTGGTCAGGCATTTATTTGCTCCATTAAGAAAGAAGGGCATCCCGGATTTTATATGGAACACCCTTCTAAAAAGCAATTACTATTTACATGCGGCAGGTGCATTGGCAGCATCAACACCCTGGCAAACCACCTGTTTTTTAACCCAGCCGGCCGTGATCACCTCGTCTAGATTGTTTCGGGTAATGGGAACCGGTTTTAGCAGAATCGCATCCATCTCAACCCCCTTGGGGCCACCGGACCATTTGATGGCGTTCGCAGCTTTTTTGCCATTGGCCAGGGCCACGGCGATATCGGCTGCGGCTTTGCCCAATTCGCGGGCGTCCTTCCAAACGGATACGGTCTGAGTGCCTTTGGCCACACGGTTCAATGCGGCATGGTCGCCGTCCTGGCCGGATACCGGCGTGATGCCTTCCATGCCTTGAGCCGTCAGTGCGGCCACAACCCCGCCGGCAGTACCGTCGTTGGATGCCACCACCGCATCAACCCTGTTATTGTTGGCGGTCAGGATCTGTTCCATGTTTTTTTGAGCGACCTCGGGCTTCCAGCCCTCGGTGTACTGCTCGCCCACATTTTTAATTTTGCCGGCATCCATGGCTTTTTTCAATACTTCCAGTTGGCCCGCGTGTAAAAAGTCAGCATTCGGATCGGTGGGAGAACCCTTGATGAAAACATAGTTACCCGCCGGCTTGACCTTGAAAACCTCGCGCGCCTGTAACCGGCCGACTTCCTTGTTATCGAAAGTCAGATAAAACGCATATGGATCTTCAATCAGGCGATCATAGCCGACGACGGGTATGCCTTCGGCTTTGGCCCTTGAGATTGCTGGAGAAATGGCATCGGCATCGTAAGCCAAAATGATCAAGGCATCGCAACCCCGGGCGATCAGGTTTTCAACATCAGAAATCTGCTTGCTGGAATCGGCCTGTGCATCCGCACTGATATATTTAGCGCCCAGTTTTTTGAGTTGTCCCTTTATGGCAGCCTCATCGGTCTTCCAGCGCTCTTCCTGAAAGTTTGACCAGCTCACACCGACGGTCAATGATTTCGCAAAAGTGTTACCACTCACGAAAGTAATCACGGCAACGGCGACACACATCCAAATAACACCCGTTAAAAATCTTTTCATGCTGAGACCTCCTTTTGCTTAGGGTTATGTGCTTATGGGAAGGTTCTAAAAAATGCGGTACAGGACCATATTCCCTTGGTTATAATTATTTCCGGATTAATTTAAATTATGAATTAATGAATTTAAATTTACATGGCACAAGTTTTAAAACTAGTCAATTCGATTTTTACCCAACTATGGCTGGAAAAACGTAAATCTAAAAAAACGGGTTCAGAGCGGGCTTAATCACCCATGTTATGTGGACAACAGTACCCATATGCTGGCCCTGGCTGGGCAATGGTTTGGAGAGGGTGAGGGTGTTGATAATTTTCTGGTGGTTACCATCGAAACCGGTGTCGGCTTAGGGGTGGTCATCAAAGGTGAGCCGCGTCCCATCAGCGGACGCCGGGAATATCTTGAACATTTAATCAACACTTATCTGTAATCATTTTAATTGGATAGCCTACATCAGATCGCATGAAGACATCAACCCTAGCGTCTGAGACGAGCACCGCCGCTGGCCTAAGCGCCTGAGGTTGTATCATCTCTCGTTTTCTATTCCCTAGTTGACTTCATACGCCCTGACCGGTCGTGAAAATCCCTTCGCCTCTATGGTTTCTCTTGACCGGCAGTCAATTTGATCGTTTATCAATGCCCAGGTCGAATGACTGATGAGAATTCCGCCCGGCGCGCAGGCCGTTTCCAGCCTGGAAGCCAGATTGACCTGCATGCCCATGGCGCTGTATTCGCTTCTTTGCCCGGAACCAAAGCTGCCCACCGTAGCCATCCCCGTATTGATGCCGCATCTTATCTGCAAAGGATATTCAATACCTTCACTGAACCATTTTTTTTGCAGCGCCTGCATTTTTTGCTGCATTTTTATGGCCATCCGCACACATCGTAAGGCCTGATCGCGGTCGTCGGTTCTGTCCGGTGCGCCGAAAAAAACAAACAGCGCATCACCGGTAATGTTAGCCAAGGTTCCTTCATATTTTTGAATGATGTCATCCATGCAGGAAAAATATTCGTTTAACAATTCTCCCATATCTTCGGGTTCCATCGCATCTGTGGTTCGGGTGAAATCTTTGATGTCGGAGAAAAACATCACCAATTTCCGGCGGTGATGATCCCGAACCGGTGCGACATCGCCGGCCAATATTTTCTTAGCCAACTGGGGCGGTACATATCTTGCCAGGAAACGGTGCGCCTTGACAACCTTTCGTTTCTGCTCCTGCAGATCTTTGGTCCTGAATTCTATCATCCTTTCCTGTCTCAGGCGAATGGTGTTGACCTCTTCAATTCGGCGCTCGAGTTCATCGATAATTTCCCGTGACAGTCGGATGCGAAACAAATCCATAAACCGGGAATAAATAGGTTTGGCCCTCCATTTGATATGGTACTCGCAGTAATTGCCGCCGTTGAACTGGCAGGTCTTCTCGGCCACCGTGGCGGGATTGCCCGTCAGCGTTCCGAGCCCTTCATAAACGCCCCGGTTCATATCACAGAAAAGCCGGCTGACGGCCGGATCGTCAGCCCAGCAGATTCTCACCACTGCATAGCCATTGTCATTCTGGATGATCTTTATTGAGCGGTTGGCGTTAAATTTGGCATTTTCTATGGGAAGTCGGTTGATGATAGTTTGAACCCCGGCCAGTCGCATTAAAAAAACCTGGGTCCCCACGGCGGTTTTAAATATATTTTTACCGGCTTTGTAAATGGCATCCGGATCGTCTAAAATCGAAATGACGTTCTGATAGACCCTATTCAGCAGATCATTTGAAATCCAGTTGCTTGGCTCCAGCAGATAATCATGGTCTGCCGGTACGACTTTGCCGGTGTTTTCATCGGTGACAAAAAATTTCCGGTTTCCGATAATTTCGTTAAACAACTCACGATAGGGCACCTGCGACAATACGCTTTTGATGTAATGCTCGCAGGTAAGGATATTGATGCAACTGGCATCGTTTTTCATCGGTTTATCGGACAACAAAGAAATAACTGCCATAGAAGAACTCCCCGTTGAATCTTGACGCTTTTAGAATGATCCGCCTTGTATGGTTAAGAAAATAAAAAATAATATTTAAATCGGGGGGTGCGGGGGGTGTCCCCCCGCCCTCCGGCGGAACGAATTAAGGATCAGAAGGGTACCAGCAAAAAGGGTACCAACCTGCGACTTGGGCATCGTAAATTTTAGTGTTTCCGAATCAATGGTTTGTTAATGTTACTGAATTTGATTGCTGAAAATGTTAGCCGGCATAGCGAAAAAGCCCAGACAGCGTGAAATTATGGAATGTTTTCCACAAATTTATTGAGGCTCTTACACATTTAAGTCGGGGGAATTGAGGCCGTCTAGAAAATCCGCAGCATACTCACTTTATCGATTCGTCTGCCCAACGGTTTAGGAAACTCGCAGCATTCTCGGCACCGAAAAGATCTACCGCCGGCGGATTCGAAGTTCTGGTCTGATGAAGTAGTTGCTCAATGTGCTTGCTCAATGGAACTGGCTGCACCTCTTTCTCATCCAATACCTTCATGGGCAGCATATTTTTAATTTTATTGACCCGCATGGGTTGCTCCCGCTGGCGCATATAGGGATAAATCAGGGCGGGGACCTGGGTAACCAGCAGATTCATGCAGGTGTTGTATCCGGCCAGACTCACCGACAGGTCGGCGGCATACAGGTAATCCAGGAAGCGCCTTGTATATCGCCGGATACGAAATCCTGCAACGGTGCGGGCGGATAGTTTTTCAAACGCTTCATTTTCCATAAACGGTCCGGTGAAGACGTCAAGCCGAACCGGCAGCCGATTACGAAGTAATTCGCAGGCATCTATAACAGATGTTAAAAGCTTGTAGCCTGAGCGGCCGCCGCCCGCGCTGGCCACGATAAATTTTTGCCCGGCAGAAATTGCCAGTTCCCTGCGCAGGCTTCTGCCCTTGGCGGGATCTGTCTGCTGGCTGATAAAACCGGTGTAAACCACCGGGATGTTTATGTCATCCACCCGGGTGAAGGTTTCATCCAGACGCAGTAAACCGGGATCGGAATGAATCAGCAGGGCATCAAACTGGCGGTTTAGTTTCTGCAAAACCCTTTCTTCGTAAGCGGATGGATCTTTTTTCTCCACTAAAATATCCCGCAGGCTGCATATGACCCTGACAGGTCCAAATCTGCCTTCCCGGATGTCGTTCAGCAAGGGCTCCAGTTCAAAGCCAAACATGGATCGGCCGAATGGATATAGCTCGACGATAAAAAGGTCCGGCTGAAGATTTTCCATCAGTGCATAAATGGTCTTTTTGCGTTCATGCTGGATTTGTTCAACGTTTTGGCCGGGAACACCTGGAATCAGCCTGGTAAATTTTTCATCCATGTACAGCACCGGAAGGCGCAGGAGCCGGACATGTGGCGGCAACTCCACTTCAACTTCCTGGCCGCCGGCAATCAGCGTCACGTCATGATCCGACAACGCCCTGGTAAACTCCAGGCTGCGAATGAAATGACCCATTCCCCAAACGTACTGGCAGTAAAAAATAATTTTCATATGACAGGGCCGTTGTCTGTCGTCAGTTGGTCGTTGTCTGTTGTAAAAGCTTTCAAGTCCTTATAATTAACCAGTTGAAGCTCTCTGCGCTTGACCAGGATCCTTGTAAGCATCTCAAGAAAATCAAATGCCGCCTCATTCATCTTCTGATGATGGATCATAATGCCGCAGAACTTTGATGATATTGCCGACTGGAGTTCTTCCAACAGATTTTTCCAGCCAAGTGCCGGGTCCCGTTCCTTACGGGTGTGCAGATCAACGTTTGTATAAAAATCCGGCAATCCCCTTGGCGCCTGCGGCATGCTTGCGTGAAAGCGGGATACCGCCACATAACCAAGTTCTCTCAGCAATTGAAGTGCATCGAGGCTGCAGCGATTCCAGGGAGGTGTAAAAACCGGATAAAACTCGGCATCCATGAGATTCTCGAGGCGACGTTTACCCAGAACAAGATCCCGTTTGACATTTCGCCGACTGCGGGAAGCCCCGAACTCCTGCTTTTTACCATCGATTTCATGGTTGACATGGCGCCAGCCGTGCTGGTGCCAGCACCACAGCGAAGATTCCTTTGCTCCCAGACCTTTGAGATATTGCCAGCGACTGCCGCTGAGCCATGCCGGGACCACGGCCAGACATAGGGGAATCCGGTGACGCTTGAAAATATCCATCAATTTGGCAATATTTCTCCCGGGCGCGGCCACATCGTCCGCCCGAAAAAAAATGTGGCCGGAGCCTTTGTCTTCCAACCTTTCGCAGGCGGTATGGATACAGCGTTCGGTTCGGGAAACGAGATCTGAAGGAAAATGACGCCAAATGGGAGAAACGTATGATTGCATTAATTAGAGTCTCGAAAATTCATTATCCTGTGAAATGACACGGTCTTGGCCCTGGGTGCTGTTTCAACAATCGTAAAATTTTGAAATTATAGCTATATTTTACCCAATCAACCATTCAACCAGTAAACTATTCAACAAGGTCTGAAGTTTTACTCTGCTGCCTCTTGATCCAATTTTCAATCCACTTGGCCGTATTTACGGCACCGTTCAGATTGATATTGAGGGTAGGCCGCGTCGTTCGGCAAATCCATTGATCCATGATAACGGCAAGGCGATCGGGGTGAAGGTCCTCATCTTCCAGCACCCTTAACGCTCCCAGGTCGGCCAGGCGGCCCGCTCGCAGCCGTTGCTCGCGATTCTGGCCAAACGGCCACACCAAGGCCGGCACCCCGCTGGCCAGGATGTTCATGGTAGTATTGTATCCTCCCATGCTGACGGACAGATCGGCAGCCGCCAGATAGGATATAAAATCGGCTGTAAATTTATCCACCTGCACCCTGGCAGGAGCCATTTTTTTTAAAGCATCAAAATCCTGGGAGTTCAGAAATGGTCCGGTAAAAATCCGCAGTCGGCAGTTGCCCTTTTCCAATCGCGAAAAGGCCCGGATCACCGATTCCAGCAGAGGGGCCCCGACATTCCCACCGCCCGCGCTAGCAACGATTAAAGTCTCGTTATCGTCCATATCCATTTGTTTTCGAATTCTCCGGCCGGCAGCCGCAGAAGGTTTGGGTGCTATATAGCCGGTATACGCCACCGGGATAGATATTTCATCAAATGGCCCGAAGGTTTCACGAATTTCTACCAAATCGGGATCCGCATGTACCAGCACCCTATCAAAATAGCGGTTGAGCGTCTTAACAACTCTGGCTTCGTGCTTGCCCTGGTCATCCTTTTCCACGAGGATGTCACGTACGCTGCTGAAAACACCGCAAGGTGCCGGTCTCTTCGCCCGTATAGCCTTCAATACCGGATCGAGCTCAAAACGAAAGGCCTTGCGACCGAAAGGATAAAGCTCGACCAAAAACAGGTCCGGTCTTTCATTTTCAAAAAGGGCCAACAGCCGCTGTTGGCGTTCTTGTTTAACCTGGTCGACAGTCAAATTTTCAGCGGTGCTAAAAAGCCCTTTAAAGCCATGATCCATTTGAAGGTCGGGGAGACGAAACTCACGGACATGCTCCGGCAGATCGGCTTCAACGGCGGGACCGCCGGTGACCAGAATCACCTCGTGACCGGACAATGCCCGGCATATTTCAAGGCTGCGGAATAAATGGCCGATTCCCAAAACATGCTGGCAGTATTGGATTATCTTCATATTTCAAATCATTCCCGTCTCGCCGATGTATGTCCCCTTCAATTCTCACAATCCGATAGTATAGATTTAACCTGAACCCTGAACTCTACTAAACCCCTGAACCTATAAATTCCTAAATCCCTAAATTTTTGATAGTTTATTGCCAACCATTTGTTGATTATTCTATTCGTATGCAGGGCGCAATATTTCGATTGTATACCCAAGATAATCACCCTGCTCAAAAAGCCTGGCGATGCAAGAATTCCGAAGGCAGCAAGTCCGGGTCGTATGAGAATAGGAAGCGGCCATCGGCTCTCAAAAGCGGCTTCGCTGCCGGTAATTGTAAAAGTAATTGAATAACCGGTATGTTTTTTTTCGTCTGCATCAAAAGGATAAACGAAACATTATATTTGTTGAGATATTGGAAAAATTTTTCGGGATCGTCGCGACTGGAAAAATATTCATGGGTCAGCTCGCTTCCATAAACATCGATGCGAGAATCCATTACCGGAAGAATCCTGGGAGCTAAATGATACTGAAGAAAGGCACCATCAGAATAGTCGTTGAAAATTGCGCCCGCGAAATCCTGTTCCGCCATGAAATCAACCGTTTCAAAAGGAAGACGTCCACCAAATCCCCAGTCGATCCTGCGATGGTTTACTTTATCTAAGGGAAACCCGTAAACAAGCGTCGATGCGAGAATAAAAGCGAATAGTGCCGCCTCCAGCAGGGGGCGCCGTTTGACCAGAAGCGGCTTGGCGTGAGTGTCGGCAACCGCCAACCAGGCACGTACCGTGACCGGAAAGCCTAAGATGCCAATGAACGAGACAAAACGAATGGCTTGGACGGTTATCACCGTGGCCAATAAGGCGAAGACCGCATCCACCAGCGGTCGTCGTTTGACGTTTAAGACCAGCCCCAGCCACATCAAGATAAAAATGGAAAGCGCCACATCGCTGCCATAAGCACGGCTCATATAACTGGCTGCTAAGGGACTGCGCCACTCATAGATGAACTGTTTGATATAGTCGCTGGCCAGACTTAGGGTCAGCGAAAATTCCAGCAGCCGCAGGCCATGGGGATTGACCAGGCTCGCGGCCAGGCAGGCGACCGTCAGTACGGCAAGCTTTAGCACATCAGACCAGTCATAGCTTTCGTCTTTTGACCAGGAGGGGAACATGACGAGCAAGGCCGCGCTCCCGGTCATCATGGCGCCCAATACCGGCGCTATGATGTACCCCCCATGCAGATTCGCCCAAAGGATCTGAAGCGGGACAAGGATGATCAGGTAACGCAGCCGGCGCTGCCGGCGCCAGCGCTCCAGCGAAAAGACCCAAACGCACAAAAACAGCAACGTAAAAGCATGCGGCCGCACAAACAGCCTTTCGAGAATGATGTATGCCGTCAGGGCCAACAGCAAACTAGTTAAAACAAAGCTGCGAGTCCGCTTCTCCAGACTGAACCAGAGCAAGAGCAGGATGGCCAGCATAATTAAGGTGCGAAAGACCGTCAGGGCCTCCCCACCGCCGAGTTTGAAGACGCCCAGGAATATAAGACCGCTGAGCCACTCGTGGGCCAAGTAAGGCCTGCCGGCGGCAACAGCCGAATACTGGTCAACACGCGGAATTTCACCACTGGCGACGATGTCACCGGCCTCGCGCAAAAGATACCAGATGTCATTATTCCATACCGGTCGAAAAGCTGCGGTTGTCCCCCAGGCGAATAATAACAACATGGGTAGATAAATAAGATATGTTCTTGTGGACGGAGCGGTTCGCGCAAGCGGCTCTCGCTGATCGGCCGCGGGCGTATCGGGCAGCAAAAGTAACATCACCAGCCAAACCACGGATAGGTTCCGAATCAGCAGGAGGATTCCGGGCAGAAGATGCATCTCGATGAGATCCGGATAAAAGAAAAAGAATACCGTGACACTGATCAGATTAACGCCAAACAGGTACCAGCCGACGCGGCTGAGCCGCGGTTGGTGATCATGGGCGAAAAAGGCAGCTAACGGGCAAACCCACAAAAGATATTGCGGCAAGAAAATCTTCGAGGTCGCCAGCAGTGCTAAAATCGTGGCCAGCAGTCCCCTGATCAACCAAATTCGCCGCGCCGGCGCATCGCTTTGGCGCTGTATCATTCGCGCCAGATAAAGGGTAAGAATCACAAAAACAAGGATCGAAAGGATCCCGGTAACAGCGGCCCCCTGGCTGCCAAGCTCCCCGCTCAGGTGTACCGCCCGATCCGTGAATTCTGTCGAAAGCGCCAATCCGAATATTTTAGCGCCCACCATAAGAAAACTGGCAGCCGTGCTTTCAAGCTGGCTACCACGCTCAAGATGGAATTGCACAATCTGACCCAGTGAACGGCCGGATAATATGAAAAAGGGCAGGAACAACACACCCAAACTGCCGGCTAAAACCGCCGCACGCGGCAACAGGGAGCGGACAAATTCACTGATTTTAAACGATTTTTTCGAGGGGCTCGCTTCATCTCGACTGACAAACCCATACCACCATAACAATGGGATCCAAATGAGGGCGGCGAGGTTGAGCCAAATGCCCACAGCCACGAGCACGTCAACCACGAAGGCTTTTTTGCGTAAAGCAAAATAGATCGATGCCAGCAGCAGCAGACCGATAATCAAATCATAATTCTGAAACAGCAGGCGCCTGAAAACAGCCGTAAACAAGATATAAGTAAGGCACAGCAAGGTGGACTCATAGCGCCGCACCATGTCGACTTCAATTTCATTTCCGCGGACCAGCGCCGGAATTCGCCAGAAGAGCAGCAGGATTACCAGGTCCACCAGGAGCATCACAAAGGCAAAAATATAGCCGTATACGATGGGTACTTCAGTAAAAATTCGCGGCAGGACAAACAGCAAAAGTGCGCCGGGGGGGTATTCAGCTTTAAAGGACGCATAGGGGGTGTAGCCGTCCAGCCAATCGCCGGCCATTTGCAAATAGCTCTCTACATAATAATTGGGGCTCAAGCCCCAGAGTACGTAACCCCTCACCGCCAACCAAACCGCAGCCACGATCCAAACGCGGTAGGTCGCTAAAAAGTTGACTCCCGACTCAGTCAACAGCGAGGTTGTCGCATGGACCGGCCGTGATGCCTCTATCTTATGTTCGATCATTTGGCTGCTATCTTCTTTCGATAATTTCATCTATAAGTCGATGATGGTGTCGAGTGTTACGGTTTCAGGATTTAGCGATTCGCCTTCCTGACACCCGAAAACTTGTATGAAACTATATTTCAAAAGTTGGAGTTGGTTCTATCCTGGGCCACTTTGCATTTTGTAGGTTGGGTTGAGCCTACTCCAGGCTTTGTTGGGTTTCGTTGCACTCAACCCAACCTACATTTTGACGGTGTTATTGCGAATTGCGAAACCCAACAACGGCCGATTTCGGAACCGAACCCCAAAAGTTTCTTTTTCGATTAAACTGGCCGTCTTTTTGGCCAGCGGCGCCGCTGACACCTGAAACCCGACACCTGAAACCTATAGAACATAGTTCGCTTCGCTCACAATTGGAATAATGGAACAATGGAATGATGGCCTCCGGCTCGTAGAGTGCCTCGTAGAGCCTACGCCTCGGAGAGAATATTGGGACCATTGGTGTTCCATCTGGTTGAAAAATAATACGGTTCATGGGATAAACAAACCATGGATCGAAAAAACATCAACAGAGGATTTAAAAAACTCCGAGTCTGGCCTCCGGCCCGTAGGGTAGCGCCTACGCCCCGGAGGGCAAGATGCTGTTTCCCTCTATGTCTTAACCTGTAAAATATTTGCCAACTTTCCATTCGAACTAAAGAAAGTGGCCGGCAATAGTATTGACGCTGCACACAGCATCTCGCGAAACATTTCAGAAGGTTATTGTCGTCGCAGTTTGAAAGAATACCTGAATTATCTAAATATTGCGCTTGGTTCCTGCGGCGAATTTCATTCTTGCTATACCAGTTGCAAGCAAGCCGAGCAAATAACAGCCGATGACTACGAGCGCTTGGACCAGCTGCATTATAAGGTTGAAAATGCGTTACTTAAACTGATTGAATCTCTTCAAAAAAAGCAAACCGATAAAAAGTGGGAAGATAACTTTCATTCTAAGTAAAGATTATGCTGCGCCCCGCAACTCATATCCGTTATCATATTACGGCCATACTTGCTGTGCATTGGCTCCAATTCGTAGCTCAATACAAACGCTGGATCAGACCGGTTGTTTTTGAAAATGTCCGCAAGGTCTTGGCTTGCCGTACACCCGTTTTGGGTTGCCATATCTATCAGTGTAAAGGTTGCGGGCATGTCGAACTGATTGCTCATTCCTGCAAGAGTCGTTTCTGTCCCACTTGTGGCAAACACGCCACCGATGTTTGGGCCAATCAAGTGCTCAATGCACTTTTAGATGTGCCTTATCACCATTTGATTATGGCGATTCCATGGCAACTGCGTATTGTCATCATAATGAATCGCAGAGCAGGTCTGAATCTTTTAGTTCACGCCGCCACTGAGTCGATACAACAATGGGCGCGCGACATCAAGGGCATGCGCATGGGCATCCTCATTGTCCTTCATACCTTTGGCGCCGACATGAAATGGCATCCTCATATTCATCTGATTGTCACAGCTGGCGGCCTCAGTCTTGACGGCAAACGCTGGATTGAAACTGACCCCAAATTTCTCATGTACCACGGGGGGCTAAAAAAGCGATGGAAGTATCAGGTTACCACCCGCATGAAAAGAGCCCATCGTGAGGGCCAATGGCGTTTTCTCTCCGAGCCGTAGGCTCTACGAGCCGGAGGCCACGACGTCGTATCTTGCGCTTTGAAAAGTTTTTCGACATCAAAAAGGGACAACCATTTGTCTGGGAATGCCATGATTGCCACGAAGGGGTGGTCATCCCGGGTACTTATATGAGCATTCATGGAGAAACAGTGAAAATTGATCCCAATGCGCCGGAGGCGCACAAGAAACCTTGATCCAAACACTGAAGTTATGCGTTTTTGACCATTATTTTTACCCCGTGAAACCTTTTTTTTCTGTTTCACCGGGGCCATGATTCCAACATTCCATCATTCCATGTAGGCGGCACAAAACCAGTGTCGTTAAAAGCTGCATGATTTCAATATATTATAGAAATTCCGAGACGTTTAAATTATCGGCGTGCTTGCTGCCCTTCAGGGGCCACTTTTTCCAAGCGTAGTCTCGCAAAAAGCTTAGTACCTATCTATCAAAATCGCATCATATTTGCGAAGGATTTGTCTAATAAAATATTTTCGCCACCAAGACACAAAGACACAAAGTTAAATTATAATAACAGTTATTTTTTGTGTCTTGGTGCCTTTGTGGCTATTCTTTCCGGCTTAGTGGGTTGGTTTACATTTCTCTGAGATAACGCAAATTATTTAAAAGCACCGACACGGGCTCCTGATTGGCCACGGGCAGCAAACTGACCGTCTGGTCGGTGGCAACACGCGGCAAACGGGGTTTATGGATGGCAAGCCCGGGATGGGCCTTTTGCAAAAAGTCGCAAAGGATTTCACCGGCAATTTTGGCGGCGGCGTACTCACCCATATCCAAAGGAAGTTCTTCGATCGCTGCCGAGGATGGATAGAAAACCTTCTGCAAGCCGATTGTCGGGTCCGCAAGAGCCTGAACCGTGCGCAGAAACCCGGTGACATAATACTCACTAAAGGTGGCAAAACGCTGTGACGAAAACTTGCCTTTGACAGCGCCAAAAATAAATGGGGTTGCGAAATAATATAAATACAGGGGCTTGGAGCGATTGGTGATCCTGCCCGCCAGCCCTTGCGATGGTTCCAACACATTCAGCGGGAAGCAATCCACGCTGGCTCCGTGAGAAACAATTTCTTCAACAATACGCTGGGCATCCTGTTCGCCTCTATAATATGTAAGGATGACCTCGGCGCCGCCGGCGGCCAGGAGTTTGGCGGTGACTTCCCCTAAACCCCGAGATCCGCCGACAATCAAGGCCTGTTGGGCTGAAAATTCTTCCGATTCAACCTGAAGGCTAATGGCTGCGAAGGCGCCCTGCCTCTGGGGTTTGGGTCGCAAGAAGGCTTTTACCTGTCCTTTCATCCCCGGGGCGTCAACATCCATTGAGACAAGGGCCAATCGCTTGTTGCAATCCGTAACATGGTAATTCAGGTTCGAAACTCCGGCATTGTCCGAAAAGAAAGCCAGATCGAGGCTTGAATAAATTGAGTGGTACCCCGGGCATTCCATGCCGACAAGACGCGTCGTCGCCAACAGAGCGGCAAGCTGCATCGGTGGCAGCACCCGGACGAGATTGGGGAAAAGCCCGCCGGCAAGTTCGCCGTCAAAATACAGGGCGACGTTACCCGAAGCTGCGGCCACCTCTTCTATCAAGCGTTCCCGGCATGTCTCCTGATCCGGAGACATATTTGGCAGCGTGCCCGTCAGTTGGTTCCGTAAAGGGCTCCAGGTAATGTCAATCCACACGGCCAGGGTGCTGTCCGTCTCCAGTTGGGCTGTAATCCGATAGTCATCCTGCCGGGTAACCGTGTTACGGACAGCCTGCCCCACGCCGATTCCTGCCTGAAAATTGGCTTTGACCGTCCGCAGTTCCAAAGGTTGCACCTGGGATTTCAGATGATAATCCAGACCCCATAGCAAGGCATGCAGACCATGAACGACCTGGCGCCCGAACAGCAGACGCCGGGCGAACACCGGATCCAGGTGCAACGGGTTATAATCGCCGGAAATCTTGGCGAAGGCAAGCTGATCGTCAGATGTAAATACACGCTGCGGCATCGTTCACCGGTATCTTGTGAATTATTTTTGGGCGTTTTGTGGCAAGAAAGTTTCAATACTTACTGCCGAGCTGACTCTTCGTATTGGAAAAATGGAATGATGGAATAGTGGATGAATGGGTTTTTATTGATCGGATTGGATCTCAATTTAAATTAAAATAGACCTATTCCGATTTATAGCCCAACATTCCAGTATTCCAATATTCCAACATTCCAGGAAGCTTCATGCAAATTCTTAATAGATCGGACAATGAATACCTGTTTGGTTCCGCCTCGTCCAGGTTAGGGGCCAGGGTCAAGCTCAATATACTCGGGCACGCGAAAAGGCCGCTTTCCTTTGCGGACAAAACAGTCCCTCTGCTTTTGGAATCGGGGAGCCAGACTTTCAAAAAAATCCAAACACGGTTTATTTTTGGATGTTGGAATATATCGGGCGTACACGTTTTCAATTCCCAAAGATAGTGCATGGTGAATCGCCGTAGCAAGCATGGCATCTTCGATTTTTCGTCCCATCACCCGGCAGCTCAGAATAAAATCCACAATTTGAGCGCTGCGGTCTTGGATTTCCAAACTTACGATACCGGTTAGACCGGCGTCGCCGAATTTATCAGAGACGCGCAAGGTCCACAGCCTGTGAGGGTCCTGCTCGGCCCAGGCCATGAGTTCGGCTTCAGACAATCGTCTGGTGGACAGATTCATTTGGTTGGTTTTGTTCAGCAATTGCGTCGCCCTTGGCAGATTGGCAGGATGAAGTTCTTCAACCTGAACACGAATAGCTAAACGCGTCAACCATTCCTCCAAGGAGCTGACTGTTTTTTTCAACTCCCGGCGTTTGTTTTCCGAAAGATACATGGTGGTCCGGGTCAGATCTTCGCGGCTGAGAGAAGGCATTTCAAAACACCGCAGACCGAGCAGGGTCGCCGGATAAAACAGCGGGTCTTCCGGCCAATCAGGCACCAAAACCTCCGGCAGACTCTCTTTGACCCGTGCCCGCTCACTGGGATTGTCATCAATAAACACAGCCGACTGGGGTCCAAGATTCAATTCGGTCATCAAATCGATGATATTTTGCACCTTGTCTTGCCAGTTAATTCGCCAGCCGGCAAAATCTTCCAATTTGAGCACCATTTCAGGGTGTTTCTTGATCGCTTCCAGCGCGATCTGCTCCTCATTTTTGCTCACGATTGCCAGAAGAATCCCTCGATTCTGCATCGATTTCAATGCCTGCTGAAAATCTGCATAGGCCTCCCCGATGTGATGATGTCCGCCCAGGACAAGATTCTGCCACCCGGCATCACCGACGATGCCGCCCCACAGCGTATCATCCAGATCGACGATGATGAGTTTGCGTGCATATCCGAGCATTCCGCGCAGGGCGGCTTTGATATCCCGGACGGCGGCTTTGAAGACCTCGTTGCCGAACGGAATTTTTCCCAGATACCATAATTTAGGACTGAAGGCCTCTGCCCCTGCCTGGACAATCCAGCGCTGAGTATCGAGGACATAAATGTTGGCAGCCTTCTCCAGGTTCTCAGCCAACCTGAGATTCATCCGCATGAGGGTGTTCGTCAGCCCGCTTTCGGTCTGCATGTCAAGCACCCCGAAGACGCTTCGGTAAGACGGCAGCACCCAGGACGGAACAACCGCAAACTTCACCCGCGCACTCATGTTTGCCAGCAGGGCACAATATTCATCTACCTGTTGAAGCATCTTACGCAGCGGAACCTGTTCATACTTGAGAAGCGCCTTAAAAGCAGGGACAACGGACTGCGGCCGAGTCCATACTACGGCGGCACCCGGTGAATTTTGCCAACAGGGCAGGTCCTGGTTCAACAGGGTTGCAGCCGGCTGCCCGAACGGGGCGGTAATCGGCTTGAGGTCGGGCAATTCAGGATCATTGGCGACATAACCGGCAAAATTCTGCAGATTAAAATCGGAGACAAGGACACAAGTGTCGAGTTGCTTATCCATCAATTTTTTTCGTTCAGCCGCAGCTGAATGTAGTCTGCCAGCGTACCAAGGTTGCGGAACACCTGATTAATCTGGGACAACGTGCGATCATCGGTTAACAAAAGGGACCGGCCAAGTTCTTTGGCGGCCTTTTGTTCCGTCACGGCGATCAAATTAATCAGTCCCGCCGAGTCCAATCTTCCGGAATCACCGGATATAGGGGTCTCCAGGTCTTTTACCAGATGATCATGCGGCGGTCGCAGTTGATTGAGTTCGTCAATAACACTGAACAGCATTTGCGTAATTTTTGTGTGCATAGTCACATGTCTTCTGTAGTTCAGAAGATTTAATAAAACACGAGATCTCCGTCTCCACCTTGCAAGCGGAAGGTCTCAGGGAGAATATCTCCGAACGCTTTTGACAGTGAAAACCCTCTCGAATTTTTATTGGCAGACCAACAGGGACAGCCAAGGCCTGAAAAACTTGTAACCAACTGCTCGTCATACAGGCTGAGGATGCTCACATCCATCGCCAGTGCGTGCTGGACCGCTGCAGCGGTGATAGACGCGGCATTTCCGCTCTCGAAATAAGAATACACGACACTCATCCGATCATTACGTACTTTCAGCAGGAAAAACCCTGTCATTTCAGTGTTGTGCTCAAACACCTTGACGCCCAGATACGAAAATCTGTCGGCGCGGGCCGAAAAATAATATTTTTTGCTGGCCGCATCCTTGAGCGGTGCCGATAATATCCAAGGGTTATTCATGATCCAACTGAGGTCCGCCTTTTCTTTGCGAGTCAGGTCATGCTGGTTATGGCGTTGAATAAAACGGTCTGTCTCTTCATCGATGTTTGAAATATATTCGAATGTCAGTCCCAGACATGGGTTATTACGCCGTTGCCAGAAAAAACTTCTAAAATTCACAACTTCATCTAGCATGACATCAAAGATTTTAAACAATCCCCGGAGAATTCTCATCGTCGGGTGCCTGCGGAGGATATCTCGGGTGAGATTCAACCGCAACCGGATATCCAGTCCCCGTAACGGTTTTAAAGCGATAAATTTTTGAGAAGCAAGCAGCGCTTTTCTGGCCTCCCGGGAGCTTCCAGACACGCCGACATACTGGTCATAGGCGTTCAGGGCTTTAAAAAGCAGAATGGCGCCAACCCCCGCGGTTGCACAAGAGGGATCAACCCACCAGCTGGTCAACCAGCCCATTTTGTAAAAAGTGTCATTGACAAAGATTTTATCGGGAAGAATCCCGAGATAGCCGACCACCCGGTTATCCTGGTAGGCAACGAATAAGACAGGATCATCCTCATCCGCTCGGGGATTGCGACTGTATGACAGCGCTCGGTGCTTGGTAATCGGCAAGGTTTTGGTCCGCCAGAAATCTTCTGATACCAGCGCTGTCTTCATATCGGCGACAGTAAACGTTTTAATTTCCATCGCGGCTCGTTTTTCAATGACGTTTACTTAGAATAATTTGAAAGTATCGGAATTCTCATTTTTTGCACAGATGAACACAGATTATCAGGGACTAGATCGAAATCCCAGCCATCTGGAATAATGGAATGTTGGCCTCCGGCTCGTAGAGCCTACGCCTCGGAGAGAAATATGGAATATTGGGTAATAAAGTTGAATAGACCATTTTTAATAGACAGAATTCCTTCAAACCCATCGTTCCACCATTCCATCACTCCAATATTCCAATTGGGGCGAAGCCCCTAACTTGTGTATACAGGGGCCGAGTATAGCGCAAAGGAATGGTGTGTCAAGCTGTAAGACTACACCATATCTTGTCGAAATCCACAAAAAGCAAACCGGAGGACTTCAGATCCTGTGTTGTCAAGGGATCAAGGTAACCGACTACAATTTCACCCTTGACGCCTTGGCTCTGAAGCCCTCCAGCTTTTGCAACGTTAGGTTAATCATCAACCAAGCTGTCGATATCCGTCCTGCCGAGCACTTCGGTGCTTTTCCCGGGCCGGGCGGCAAAAAATTTTTTAAACCCGTATGTTTTTAAAATGGCTATGAGTTTTTCATTATGCTCGTTGAACGGAAAGCAGTACCAATCAGGTCGAAAACCCAGGTTGTCCTCCATCCACCTCAAGCACAACTCGGTGTCATGTTTAATGTAGTCTTCCCATTCGGCTGGAGTCCTGCGCATAAGCAACCCATCACTGAAATTAAACCCTTGAAAAGCGAGTTTTGACCGGATGTTCAAATCTTCCCTGGTCATATCAGGCCGGTTTTGAAAACGTTCCAGTTTCCACTTGCTGAGAGCTTTTCTTTTCCGGGGATGGGTGCGGGTTAAGATGACATCATGAAAATGGCTGTGGACACCAATCCGCACATTAGACTGGTCTGAAAGTTTTTGAATCTCCTCCAGCGTCATGAAATGATCGAACTTACCTTCGATAAAGGTCCGGTAGCTGTATTTTTTGGATTTCAAATAGGAAATGTACTCACCGCTAAACATGCTTCTGATTTTTCCGGGTTTAATAAATGATGTCGTAATAAAATAGGTCAATTTGCCGGGTTGATTTTTTAACAGCGGGAAATAATAATACTGCGAAAACAGACCATCATCAAACGTCAGCCGGTATTGATCCAGACTCAAATCAAAATATTCTTTGCGAATGTCATGGATCATTAAGTATTTCATATAATTTCTAATATGCCGGATTTAAATAGGGTTTAGTTTAAGTGCATTGACTTTCTCTATTTGGAGCCTGTCCCGGTCAAAAACCAGCCAGTGAAGCCGGTAGGATTTAAGGAGGGGCGGCTCGGACGGAAGAAATTTTCGACCGCAAAGATAGTAAACAAGGCTTTTAATCACACCTTCGTGGGTAACAACCAGAAGATTTTCGCCGGGCCACCTGCCGGCAGCTTCCTGCAGTGCCTCTTGGCTTCTTGCCGATACCTTTCTGCGATCTTCACCACCCGGTGGGCAAAAGCCCCATCCGGCCCTTATCTGCCCATCCAGCACCCGGGATGCCTCAGTTTGAATCTGTGGGATGGTTTTGCCTACCCACTGCCCCCAGTCCTGCTCCCTGAGCCTGGGATCGGTTTCCAATGGAATTTTTAAAGATGCATTGATCCTCTCAGCCGTGGTCAAGGTGCGGCCGGCATCGCTTGCCAATATGCGATCCCATGGAAATTGCAATAGTCTCTGACCCCAGCTCGAGGCCTGCCTTTCGCCGTCAGCGGTCAACGCAGAGTCGCTCTGGCCCTGAATTTTTTTTTTCCGATTCCAGTCGGTTTGAGCGTGGCGAATCAGGCCAAAGCGGGTGGTTGTATTATGCAATATTTTTTCCATTCCACAAGGATTTGGTAATACTCTTTTACGGTTTTTGAATCCACCCCGCACTCGCGGGCAATATTGGAAAAATTAGTAAGTTCACCGTGAGAGAATCCCATGGCATCAAAGAATCTGGCAAAGGCGGGGATATTCCTCCGAAATAGCTTAACTTTTTCGGAGTTTATTCCGAAATGGTAAGGCGGTCAATCAAAAACTATAATCGGTTTTTGGCAATTGCGTTCAGCGATAGCTCAAGCGCTTGATAATTTTTATTTAAATCATGAAATTGCCGCACATAAGATTTTGCAGCAAAACCCATCTGCCGTCTCAGATTTTTATCTATCATTAGGCGTTTGACGGCATCCACAAACGGTTCCAGGGCATACATCGGTACCAGCAAGCCGGTTTTACCATCCTGAACGGCTTCCGGAACCCCGGCATTGTTAAAAGCAACCACCGGCAACCCACAGGATTGAGCTTCCAGAAAAACCATGCCCAATGATTCCCCGATACCGGGAAAAACAAATACATCGGCGGCACTGTAATAGCGATACATATCCTCGCGTGGTATTTTCCCCAAAAATAACACCCGCTCCGGCACCTGCTCGTGGGCCAATTGCTGAAGTTTGTCTCTTTCTTTGCCATCTCCGGCGATGACCAGCTGAAAATTTTGCCCCTGTCGATAAAGCTCGCCGCAGGCCCGAATCACCCAGGAGAGCCCTTCAGTTTTGACATCCGGTCTGAACATGGCGGCCGAAAAAATTACCGGATCGTTCTCTATATTCCAATTCCTGCGCAGTTTCTTGCGGGCGTTTTCGTCAAAGGAAAATTCACCCGGGATAATGCCCGGAGTCACATAGGACACCCGGTTTTCGGGCAAAAGGCGTTTGAGATTGAGCAGATCGACGGTTTTATTGCTGAAAACGTGATTGGCGGCACAAAGGGAATTTTTATTCAGATAAAATCCCGGTTTCGCTTTCCACTGGCGCCGGCGCTTGGTGGAATAAATGCCCTGAAAAATGACATAAGGAATATTCAATTTTCTGCAGACCGCGGGGCCCAGTAAATCCGGTGCTTTATAATAGCTATGATAGGTAAACCATAAATCTGCAGAAATGTCAGAAAACTTTTCCACCACCTGCCTTCTCTCCCAAATCAATTTCAGCCATAACCAGGGCTTCCAGTATATCCAGCGGCATCGCAGCGAACTTGTGGCCATAACCTGGTGCCCCTGATTGATAAGGAAATCGAAGATACCGGTTGCGATTACAAGATCACCGGATGGATGGGCATGGCCGAGTGGTTTAAAAGGGGCATAGAAGCAAATCCGCAAAGGGCGTGGCACGGATGGCATAGGGCATAGGGCATGGGGCATAGTGTAAAGCCTCTATTTTAAAGATTTTTGGAAGCTGGTGATTCGTCGACAGAGAACATCTAATTCTGAAATCTAAATTTTGCCATTTAATCTCCAATATAACTTCAAGTTCAGTTTGCCAAAATCTGGTTGACGACCAGTATAGTGTGATTATTACCTTTAGCACTCAATCCCATGCGCTTTGCCCTATGCACTATGCCCCCTGCTCTCTGCCCCCTGCCCCCTGCCCCATGCTCTTTGCCCCATGCTCCATGCCCTATGCTCTATGCCCCATGCCCCCTGCCTCTGGCCCCAGACCCTCCTCCCAATATACCTCGGCAAGCTCCCGTATCAGTTGGCGGTTGTCAAATTTTCGCACCACGCGCTGTTTGCCGGCCGCAATGACCCGGTTTCTTAATTCCATATCGGTCAGCAGGCGCAGCATGGTCTCTGCCAGTTTATCCGGTTGGCCGGTAGGCACCAGGAGGCCGGTTCTTTCATTTTCCACCAGCTCCGGTATACCGGATATAGTGGTCGCGACGACCGGCAGTCCCATGGCCATGCTCTCCACCAGAACATTGGGGATGCCGTCCCGATCTCCATTGGGAGCCACTTCACAGCCCAAGACAAAAAGGTCGGCATTTTTATAGTGCTCCAAAACCACTTGATGGGGTTGGGTCCCCAGCAGCCGGGTCACAGATCCCAGGTCCAGGTCCTTGATTAGAGCTATAATTTTTTCACGGTCTTCACCCCCGCCGATATGGGTATGGTGCAGAGCAACCCCTTGATCGCATAAGATCCGGAGCGCTTTGTAAATCGTAGGCAAACCTTTTTTGGCGGTTAGACGGGCAATGGTCAGAATCTGATAAGGCTGGACGGGTATTTTGGGGGATTCATTTTTATCGGAAAAAAGTTTGATATCGATTCCATGATAATTGCGATGGATCGGGGTTGCTGTTCCATCGGAAAGTTCACGAAGATGTTTTCTATTGTATTCAGTGCAGGTGACCACAAACCGGGCCAGCCCGATCTTTTCACGAATTTGCCTTGGATCCGAGGTATAGATATCCTTGGCATGGGCGGTGAAACTAAACGGCAACCCCGTCAAATGGCTGGTAAACATGGCAACCGATGTCGGGGAATGGGCAAAATGGGCATGCAGATGGGTGACCCCGCTGGCCGGCAAATAGCGGTGCGCCAGATATCCGGCCTGCAAAAGATGCTTGATGGTGGCGGATTTGTGGGTCCTTAAAAATCTGCGGCAGGCTGTTTTTAGAGCACCGGCATAGAACAAGGGGGTTTTTGCAGCCAGCAAGAGGTTGTGATAGAGCAGCCGCGGCAAAGGCTTTATCAGCGTTTC
The DNA here is from genome assembly GCA_963765595.1 of uncultured delta proteobacterium. Classification (GTDB taxonomy): domain Bacteria; phylum Desulfobacterota; class Desulfobacteria; order Desulfobacterales; family JAFDCJ01; genus JAFDCJ01. Next base: position 89,786 of record CAVXXE010000108.1, on the reverse strand, counting down.
GGGCAGATAGTCCACTGTGGCCCGGATTTTTTTCACACTTTCGTGGCTGAAATTTTCCCGGGGTTGTCGCATGGAAAAAAGGTGGATCGCAAAACCGAGGGTTTCAAGCAAAAGGATTTCGTTGGAAATGAACGTTTCGGAAATGCGGGGATAGCCTTTAAGAATCATCCCCAGAACAGGTACCGGGGAGGCGGGGTGATGAAAATCAGGCATAATGAGGCTCTTAACTGACATCCCGTTTTTATTCGATTAAGCCAGTTTATTGGGGCAATTTTAGATTTTGGATTGCAGATTTTGGATTTGTTGTATCGCTCCGCTCTGTCATTATTGATTAAATCGACAGAATCCCTTAAATCCAAAATCCCAATTCTAAAATCCAAAATTCAAAATTTTTGAAGAATAAAAATGGACTCATTTTTTATAAACAGCCATTCGAAAGAAAGCATGGTCTTTACCACCCCACCCGGAAGGAATTACGCTTTTTTGCACCTGAATTCAACCAGGCGTCTTTTCATGATTTCAAGGCCGGTTAATTTAAATTGGGAAATGGCTTCGTGATAAGGTCCGGGATTTTCCATCAGACATAAAATTTTTTCCCGTAAAATATCAGGTGCATAATCCGACCAGGGAATATAATCCACCAAATTTTGCCGGTGAAATGCCCGTGCGCGAATAATTTGCTCCTGCCGGGGGGTCTCCCGCGGAATGATCAGGCTGATGGTTCCCTGACCGAGGATCTCACAAAGGGTGTTATAGCCTCCCATACTGACGACGATATCCGCCGCAGCGAAAATTTTTTCCATCTGGCGATAAAAATGGTAGGTTCGCACCCCCAGCCGCCTGGCCCGCTTGAAAACATCCTTTCTTTCCTGTTTCGGCATGAAGGGGCCTGTGATCAAGACGCTTTTAAACGGTGGGGTGTGGCTGAAAGATTCAAGCATCGCCAGATAGATATCCATCACCCTGTAACCGTCACCACCGCCGCCGGTGGTGGCCACCACCAGTTTTTCACCGTTTTTGAGCCCAAGTTCTTTCGTGACTTTGCGCACAGCCTCTTTACCCGGAATTTTACGGGGTATATATCCGGTAAAATGCATTTTTTGGCTGATGGATTCTGAGATGTCATATTCAACTATGGGATCATAGAACTCCCGATTGCCGTAAATCCAGATCTCACTGTAAAGCTTTTCCAGGTGATCATATACCTTTTTTTCCTGCCAGTCTTTTTTGACCGTCTCCGCATCGTCCATGACATCCCGCAGCCCGAGAATGGACCGGGTGTCCGGACGACATCTCCGGAACCACTGCAGCGTGGGCAAAATCTCTTTTTTCAGTCCAAGCGGTTCCTTATCCACAATAAAAAGGTGCGGCTGAAAGGTTTTGGCCGTGGCGGTGATAATATTTTTACGGATATCAAGGGCATGCTGAGCATTGATTTTAATGGAGAGCGGCAGGTATTCATCGTTGGTTTTTTTGATCATTCCTGGAATTCGGACAAAATCGATTCGGTCCGGAAACGAGAAACGACCGGCAATGGGAGAACCGGTCAGGATCAGGATGTTGATGCGGGGTCCCAGCAGATGGGATGCGATGGCCATCGTTCTGCGGATGTGCCCGAGACCATAGGTGTCATGGGAGTACATCAGGATGTTATAGGTCGAGTTGCGGGCCATTGCCTTTTCAGGTCACCACTTGTCATCGTTGTACTGAAAGGAAAGTTATATTGCGAATCCCCTATACCACATCAAGAAAGTCACATCAAACTTAACCGGAATTCAATTTAGCTGAAAACTTATAATGGCAAACTGTTGGTTTTGTCAAGAAATCGTCGTATTTTAATTCTCAACTCCTTCCCTTTAGCGCACTATTTTGTTATAGGTCACCAGAATGTAAAGACTCCTGGCGCAGAGGACCAGGTTTTCGTGGGCTCCTGTCTTTTATGGAAAATTTGCACTTTTTCAAAGTTTCTTTTTCGATTTGACTGGCCGCTCTTCAGGCCAGCGACCTGGCTGAACTCCCTGGCCCAGACCTGACTTTAGGTTTTAGGTTGCTCAATTAGTTAGATTCATATTTGGGAACCTGACACGAGCCGTAATATTTTATTATAAGTCGCACCAGGGCGGGCTGAACCGATCAACCTGGATATATAAACATGAATGTGAACACCCAGCGTCTCATCGACCGCTATTTTGGAACAATAATTTGCCGCATATTTTCGCTGTATTATCGATTTTTTACAAATGAATCCAAGCCGGTCGAAATAAAAAAGATACTCATCATCTTATTATCCGAAATGGGCGCCCTGGTTTTGGCCTACCCCATGTTTCAGCGTCTGAAGGAAAAATTTCCGGACGCCGCGCTACATGTCATGCTGTTTGAAAAAAATCGTGAAGTGTTGGATTTGCTGGGCGTCATCCCATCAGAAAATATTTTAATGATTAACGATAAATCCATGTCGGCTTTTATAAAGGATACGGCCGGCGCCTTGTTCAGTACGCGCAAGATCAAATTTGACACGGTCATCGACTGTGAGCTGTTTTCAAGGATCAGCAGTATTCTGGCATTTCTCAGCGGCGGAGCCTTGCGGGTCGGATTTCATCCCCATACCCAGGAAGGCTTATACCGCGGAAATTTTATGAATCGGCCCGTGCTTTACAACCCCTATCATCACATCTCCCGGCAGTTTCTAACCCTAGTTGATGCCATAAATTCCGACACCCATCCAAAGGCCAAACGCCGGGTTCCGAATGAAACGTTGGCGATCCCGACAATAAAAGTCGGGCAGAAAGAAATCGATAACGCCAAAAAAAAATTGTATGCTTGCGCCCCGGGAGTCGAGGCTAAAAAGATCGTGCTCATCTATCCCGGAGGCGGTCTGCTGCCCATTCGGGCCTGGCCATTGGACTATTATTGTCGCCTGACGGAAGAATTGCTTCACAGAGGATTTGCCGTATGTATCATCGGCCTGGCCGAGGATAAAGCGGTGGCCGGAACGATCTTATCCCATACCCGCAACCCAAGTTGCGTGGATTTAACCGGTTACACCAAAACCGTCCGGGAACTGATGATAATATTTCATTTTGCATCGCTTCTGATTACCAACGACGGCGGTCCCGGCCACTTCGCCGCCATGACGCCCATTCCCTCAATTATCTTTTATGGTCCGGAAACACCTACTCTGTATGGACCAATGAATGAAAACGCCATTAATTTTTACCTGAATTTTTCATGCTCGCCATGCGTAACCGCCTACAACCACCGCAAATCACCCTGCGATGGGGACAATTTATGTTTGAAGAAAATAAATCCGGATGATGTGCTGGCGAAAGCACTGGAAATTTTGGAAGAGTAAAGATATCATTCATTTTTTATGCAACTGACAACACGCAACGGACAACTGACGATTCACACCTGACAAACAATACCTTGCCCGCCTTTGAATCAAAGTTATGGAACCAGGCAACCAATCAAATTCCCAATCAACCTGCCGCACACTGTTCTGGCTCTTTTTAGCCTTGATAACCATCTTTCGCCTGTTTTTCGCTGACAAGTTCGGTCTTGGCGTGGATGAATCCCATTATTTGCTTTACTCCCGCCATCTGGCCTGGGGCTACTTCGATCATCCACCCATGGTGGCCTTTCTGGCGGCCCTGACGACCCTTTTTGACGACAGCGTTTTTTGGGTCCGCCTGGGGCCGATCATATGCTCGACCATCAGCCTGATCATTCTGCGATTCCTGGCCCTGGAACTTTATCGGGATGAACGCGTTGCCTTTGGGTCGTCGATTTTACTCGCGCTGATGCCCTATCAGCACCTGTTGATGGTGGGGCTGCTGCCGGATGCCACCCTGAATATTTTCTGGTGCGGCACGTTGCTGGCGATCTGGCGCGCCATGAATTCCGGTAAGTGGTCAATGTGGATCCTGGCCGGACTGTTTTTCGGGGGTGCGCTTCTGAGCAAATACCACGCGGTGTTGCTGGTTTTATGCCTGCTGGGCTATTTCATCACCTCCAGCAATCATCGTTTCTGGCTGAAAAAGGTGCAGCCCTATATTGCGGCCCTGATCGGCCTGATCGTATTTGCGCCAAACATTATCTGGAACGCTCGGCATGACTGGATTTCCTATTCGTATCAACTCGGCCAGGGTGCCGGGGACGGCCTTGATGTCGGCAAGTTTCTGATAGCCATCGGCGGGCAGCTCGGTGCCTGGTCGCCGCTAATTTTTGGACTTCTGATCGCCGTTTTTATCGTCATTATCCATCAACAAAAAATCAGCGAAGCTGATCACTTTGTGATCTGGACCAGCATCCCGATTTTTATTTTTTTCTGCCTGGCCGGTTTAACCAGCAAGATTCTACCACACTGGACTTCCGTGGGTTGGTGGACCGGATCCATAGCCGTTACGATGGTGATTTTACAAAAAATCCCCCAACCGAACCCTTCCGCCAAACGCTGGCGCCGCTGGTCCGCAACGGCCGTAGTCACTGGATTTGCGATGACCGCTGTACTTTATATGGTGCTTTTTCTGCCGGTTGTCGGTCCGGTCTACAACTGGGCACGGACGGTTTCCCTGAGCCTCAACCGGCAATTTCCAGCCATAAAACCCCTCAAGCCCTTTGAAACAGGCTTTGACATCAGCAATGAACTTTTCGGCTGGCAGGACATCGCCCAACAGGTAGAAACCATTCGGTCGCAAATGCCGCATCCGGCAACCACCTTTGTTTTTGGCCATCGTTTCCATTCGACCAGCCAGCTGGCCGTTTATCTGGAACCCACCACCATTGCTACGACCCTGTCCCACAGGTATAACCAGTATCGGCTCTGGTTTGCCGCTGAAAAACACGTCGGCTGGGACGCCCTGTTTATTGTTGAAAACAAGCGCCATCAAGAACGCGCCGAGCGGTACATGCCGCTGTTCACTGCGATGGACCCGCAACCGATAGAAATCAGAATCCTTCGCAACGGCCGCTTGGCCCAGCAACTAGAAGTTTATAAGTATTTTGGATTTAAAGGTGAGTATGAGGATTAGCTGTCCGGAATTTTTTGTGCAAGCAGGATGAACAAAGCGAACAAAGCTTTACTTGATAAATAGCATTATGACGATATATAGATGTATATATCACATTCACGGAGAACGATATGACAAATGTGCGAACTATCATTACGCTTTCGGAAGAAGACAAACGGTGGCTGGAAAGTTACAGCAACCTGCATCATGTTTCAGTAGCTGAGGCAATCCGACAGGGAATTCGTAAATTGAAAGAGGCTGAACTGTCAGAAAATTACCGGACCCTGGTTCAAGTTACCAAAGGTCTTTGGAAAAAGGGAGACGGATTGAAGTATCAAAAGAAAATCCGAGCTGAATGGAATTTCCAGTGATTGAAAGAATGAATAAAAGAGTAATTTTTTAGACCTGAATCACAGTTAAGTGCCTAAGCTTTTTCCGAAACGACGCTCGGAAAAAGAGGTCCCTGCGGGGCAGTTAGCACACTGGTTATTTAGTGACGAAAAGTATAGGTGTTCCGCCGCAGGCGGATCAGGAAGGCGAGTCGCAAAATCCTGAAACCTCATATGAAACTACATTTCAAAAGTTGGAGTTGGTTCCATCGTGGGCCACTTTGCATTTTGTAGGTTGGGTTGAGCCTACTCCAGGCTTTGTTGGGTTTCGTTGCACTCAAGCCAACCTACATTTTGCCGGTGTTATTGCGAATTGCGAAACCCAACAACGGCCGATTTCGGAACCGAGCCCCAAAAGTTTCTTTCTCGATTAGACTGGACGCTCGCGGCCGGCGGCGTCGCTGAACACTGACACCCCTGGCCCAGACCTAACTTTTTATGAATCTGGAAGATAAGACGTTATTGGATCTCCTACAGTGAACAGTAAAAATTCGTCATATCGCGCCAGGGCGGGCTGACACCTCAATTTGAACCCTCTGAACTTTTTATCATCTCCTTTGCCTTTTCTATGTTATTCCCGGCACTTCTGTGATTTGGATCAAGCTGCAGGACTTTTTCCCACTCTGATATTGCCCGATTCAGTTTTCCCTGCATCGCATACGCCAAACCCAGATTATAGTGGGCCTCGACGACTTCGGCATCCAATTCAGTGACTTTGACAAAGTGCCGGATTGCCAGGTCCATGTCGCCCTGCTGTGCGTAGAGCGTGGCAAGGTTGTAATGGGCTCTTATTAAGTCCGGGTTTATCGTGACGGATCGCTTAAAATTTTCCATGGCCTCTTTTGAATTGCCCTTTTGGCCATAAACCACTCCCAGGTTGTAATAGCTCTTGGCGTCATTCGGATATAGCCTGATGGTCGCTTCAAATTCCTGCTGCGCTTCATTCAACATACCCCGCTTTAGATACGCCATACCGAGTCCGCCGTGGGCAACGAGACTGTTGGGTGAGCTTTGAACCGTCTTCGACCACAACACCAAATTGTTCCGCCAATCGGGGTTGCGGGCTAGTGTGGCGGTCGAATACAAACCAAGAATTACCAGTGTCGGTATCAGGGTCGCCACCGTCGCAACGACCGGCCGGGTGAACCATCTTCTTACCGCGCCATCGATAAGGGTCGGCACCACCAGACAAAATCCGATGATCGGTATATATAGGTATCTTTCGGCCAAAGGGTTGTAAATTTCGATTAGGTTGGAGACCGGAAACAGGGTGATTAAAAACCACCATATGCCGAAAAAGACCGCTTTTGAATATCGATAGACAAGGAAACTAAGGCCTGCCAGTCCCATAACGCCGGCAAAACCAAGTAGGTTCGAAACATTGAAAAAGCTGTCCGGATACGTAAAACACATAATCCGCGGTCAGATTTAGCGGGAAGATTGCCAGCTTAATGAAGCTGAAAATATGACCGGGCAGATAAATAATCCTTTCAACCAAGCTGCCGTAGGAAGAATTTAAGTACCCGCCGGGGCTGGATAAAATGAAAAACCGAATGAACACATAAACCAGGCTGACGGCAACATATCCTGAATAAAAATGGGTTCTTTTCTGCAAGGTATTTAACACATGTTGAATCGTTAGGCGGTTCCGCTCGCCATCCCGCAGCACGACGTCGTAAAGAAAAATAATGGCCGGCAGGGTTATGGCCATTTCCTTGGACAATAGCCCTAAAAAATAAAAAATTAGAGCCAAAGAATACCCTCTAATATTCGATGATACATATTCAGCTTTTAATCTTATGTAAAATATCAGGCTTAACAGGAAAAATAAGGCCGCCAGGGGATCATCATTAAAATCAATACAATTGACGGCCTCAGAAAGCGCCGGATGACTGGCAAACAGCAGCCCCGCAATCAGCGCGCCCAATTGATTTTTCAGGATTAAATTGGCCATCCAGAAAACCAACACAGCATTGAGGGTATGCAATAACAGGCTTGCCAGATGATAATAAAAGGGATTTAACTCCGCGAAAGCATAGATAAAAAAATACGATAACGTCGCTACCGGCCGGTAACTGGCCTCGAGACCGGCGGTTTTAAAATAGGATTGATTAAAAAGAGAGGAAAGGAATTGACCCGGCTGTCTGATGTATTTGTTTTCAACGATCGAACCGAAATCGTCATATACAAATTCATTGGACAGGGAATTATGGTAAACAATGAGACAAAGAAGCACCAGTAAAGCAACCGGCAGCAACTGCTTTGCCCCGTTCTTTGGAATAGCCCTACCTGGTTTTTGCTGGGAATCGGCAGATTGCTTTGATTTTTTTGGTTTCATTGTTTAATTAGAACCTTAGCGGGGTTTTTCTGACGACATATTGTGAGTAGCTGAGGGTGTCAGGTGTCAGTGTTCAGCCCAGTCGCTGGCCTGGAAAGCGGCCAGTTAAATCATCAAGAAACCGTGCCATTTTGGCATAGTTTCATAAGGTGTTTACCAAAAAATGAACGACGAACATCGAACATTGATAAAAACGTAAAAATTAATCTTTATGAACAGTTTTGCTTTGTGTCTTTGTGCCTTGGTGGCCATTTTTCCGGCGTGTCCGTATCAGGGAGCCTGGACACGAAAAACCAGGCGCCCAGTATACCGATAAACATCCCCGCCGCGACATCGGATGGATAGTGTGCGCTGACAAACACTCTGGATACGGCAATCAGAAATGCATAAATTAAGGGCAAAAAGCGATAATTGGTATATTTTGATTGTCTTAATAGATAATAAAGAAACACACCGGATATGAAGGCATCCGCCGCATGTCCCGAGGGAAATGCGTTATAGCGCGAATTCAATGAGAAAAAAGTAAAGTCAGCGCCGTGACCGGGTCGGGCCCGGCCCAGAACAATCTTTAAAATTCTGACCACCGCAAACGAAACAATGAGCTGGGCTTTGAGGTAGGCCAGACACAGTCCGGTAAGTTTTTGGTTTTTCTCGATAAACGAAGATACAAATATGGCCGCAAATATGGCATAAAAAACATATAGGCCCCAGTTTGTAATCAGTTTGGCGATAAAATAAAAATCGGGCGGTATGAGGTCGCGCGCGGTAAGCCAGAGCCGGGTGTCGAAAAAAAGCAGGATGGCAAAGGGCAACAACCCAATTGGAATGAAAATCAATATACTCTTTTTCATCGCATGGTTGTTATTCCCCGCCATTGCCGTAACCTAAATGGAACCGAATTTCAGTCTTGCTTAATATTTTCCCAAACTACTGAAGCTTAGTGGACTTGAAAATACCATACCGTTCATTTTTTGTACAGGCAATAAGCAATAGCTGAAATACTCTTGACTAAACCGCATCGATCGTACATTATTTCCGACAAGCCCCCCTTCAGGATCAAATACCGGGACCAGGAATGGGATTCTTTCGATTTTAAAAAGGACAAAGCGACACGCGGCGCAAGCGCCTGCGCTGCGCGAGCGACATCCATAAATATTCAATTTTCAATCTTCAATCTTCAATTATTGAGGGTTACATATGAATTTAGAACCGGTCATCGGGCTTGAAGTCCACGCCCAGCTAAAAACCAAGACCAAAATTTTTTGCGCCTGCTCAACCGCCTTTGGTGCGCCGCCCAACACCCACACCTGCCCGGTTTGCCTGGGGATGCCGGGGGTGCTGCCGGTGCTCAACAAAAAAGTGGTGGAATACGCCCTGCGCATGGCCCTGGCCACCAACTGCCGGATTTCCCGCGAAAGCCGTTTTGCGCGCAAAAACTACTTTTATCCGGATCTGCCCAAAGGATACCAGATATCCCAGTATGAACTGCCGATTGCCGAGCACGGGTTTGTCGATGTTGACGTCAACGGCAGCCTTCATCGCATTGGCATCACCCGCATCCACATGGAGGAAGATGCCGGCAAACTGGGGCATGACCCCCAGCGGCCCGTCAGTATGGTGGATTTCAACCGCACCGGGGTCCCCTTGATTGAAATCGTCAGCGAACCGGACCTTCGCAGCCCTGGGCAAGCCGGGGCCTATCTCAGGCAACTGCGAGCGATCGTGCGCTACCTGGCGATTTGCGACGGCAATCTGGAGGAAGGCAGTTTTAGATGCGATGCCAATGTGTCGATCCGCCCGCAAGGTTCTCAAACCCTCGGCATCCGCACGGAGCTCAAAAATTTGAACTCCTTCAAGCATGTTGAAAAATCCCTGCAATATGAAATCAGCCGCCAGCAGGAAGTCCTGCTGGAGGGCGGACAGATCATTCAGGAAACACGGCTCTGGGACCCGCACAAAGAAAAAACCGCTTCCATGCGCGGCAAAGAAGAAGCCCATGATTACCGCTATTTTCCGGATCCCGACCTGCTTCCCCTGGTGATCGACGACGGATGGATCCAGCGCATTAAAGAGAGCCTGCCTGAGCTGCCGGATGACAAAAAGAAGCGCTTCATGGCGCAATACGGGCTGCCTTCATACGATGCCGAACTGTTGACGTCCGATCGTGAGCTGGCGGATTACTTTGAAAACTGTGTGGGCCTATTTTCCCATCCCAAGCAGGTCAGCAACTGGGTAATGGGCGCCCTGCTAGGGCTTTTAAACACCCTGGGCAAACCTATCGACGCGTCACCGGTTAGCCCTGAAAATTTGGCCCGGCTGCTTGCACTGGTTGAAGACGGGGTGATCAGCGGCAAGATCGCCAAAACCGTTTTTGACGAGATGGGCCAAACGGGCAAGCCGGCCAAACAGATCGTTGAGGAAAAAGGCCTGGTTCAAATCACCGATACGGATGCGCTGGCAGATGTGGTTTCAGATATAATCTCCGAACATTCCAAGGAAGTCGACGCCTATAAAAACGGCAAAACCAAATTATTAGGGTTCTTCGTCGGCCGGGTCATGCAAGAGACGAAGGGCAAAGCCAACCCCAAGTTGGTGAATGAGATATTGAAACGAGCGCTTGGTTAAAATTTGTAGGTTGTAAGTGGTCGGTAGTAGGTTGTTAATTGTCTGTGGCAAAATAAAGGAAAAAAATGTCTGTTGGGTGAGACCCGTCAATTAGATGTTGGGTTTCGTAAACTCTACCCAACCTACGATAAAAGTGAATCATACTCGGAGGACCTTCGATTGAAAAAGATAAAAATAATAATAAGCCTGGTGCTGTCAGGCCTAATGATAGCTGCCCTCGGCGGCGTCCACTGCGCTTTAGCCGCCGATGTCAAGCGCATCGCTTTGCTGCCGTTTAAAATAAATTCTGAAAAGGACCTGTCGTTTTTGCAGGACGGCATATTCGACATGCTCTCCACGCGCCTTGCCAAAGAAGGCCAGGTGGAGGTGATCAGCCGCGGTCAAGTGGATGCGGCCCTGCAGTCCGCGGCGGCATCCGGCACGGTCAATGAGGCCGCCGCCCGCAGCATCGGCACCCGTCTGAATGCGGATTTCGTTCTTTTCGGCAGCCTGACGGTCCTGGGCGAAAATGTGAGCATCGATTCCAAAATGGTGGATATTTCCGGCAGCCAACCCACCATGACGTTTTTCGATCAGAGCCAGGACTTGGGTGCCGTCATTACCAAAATCAACCGGATGGCCGCCGATATCAATGACAAGATGTTCGGCCGCCGGCACCCAAACCGCAGCCAAAACACCGGCGGTCGCTGCCCAGCCCCAGACGGCCCAAAAAGCAGATATTCATGCCCACCCGGAAAGCGTTCTCGAGGGCGACGGGTTCATCAGCCAACAACAATCAGACACCGGAGATTCGGGTTCGGGGATTTTCATTCCCGAAGAAGCCCGCGAATCCCAGCAAAAGTTCTGGAAAAGCGCGAATTTCAAGCATCTTATCAACGGGGTTGCGATCGGGGATGTAGATGGCGACGGTAAGAACGAAACGGTGACCATCACCCCCCACGCGGTGATCATTTATCGATCCGAAAGCGGGCGTTTTGGCAAAATTGCCGAGATCGGTCAATCCAACAACAAATATTTGACCGGCGTGGACATTGCCGATATTAATGAAAACGGGGTTGCCGAAATTTTTGTCACCAGCTTTAACGCCAAAAGAACGATCGTGAATTCATTCGTCCTGGAGTACGATGGAGAAAAATTTACCAAATCAATTGATGACAGTTATTGGATTTACCGGGTGGCGGACACACCTGCGCGCGGCAAAATTTTGCTCGGCCAGCGGCCCAGGGCGACAAAATCACTGTCGGGCACCATTTTTGAAATGACCTGGCAGGGCGGCCAATACGTCCCCACCGATGAGATCAAAACCCCCAGGCACACCAGTCTGCTGGGATTGACCATCGGCGATGTGTTAAATGACGGCCAAGAAACCGCCGTGGGTTACAAGCCCAACGATCATATTCAGGTCATCGATTCAGCGGGAAACATTATCTGGGACAGCCCGGATCGTTACGGCGGCAGCATGATATATTACGACGCCCCCCTGGAAGATCGGGGCCAGGTTGTAAATAAGCAGTATTTTCCCATGCGGCTGGTGGTCTGGCAAAACCCGGCCAATAAAGATAGCGAGGTCCTTGCCGTTAAAAACCACGATTTTAGCGGCCGCAAACTGGAATACCGAAAATTTACCAAAACGCATATCGAGGCCTTCAGCTGGAACGGCATCGACCTGGCGCCCCGCTGGAAATCCCGCCAGATGTCGGGCTACATACCGGATTTTGCTGTCGGCGATTTCGACAACGACGGTCAGGATGAACTTGTTGCCGCCCTGGTTATCAAAGCGGGAGGGGTCTGTTTTGTTATCCGAACCGAAAAGCACGATTATTGCACTGCAGCTGGGCACTCCGGAAAAACCGGAGGTTAGGAATGACGAATTTCGAATGATGATTGACGAATGGGTAAAAGGTCATTTTAGCGCCTGGATACCCACTCCCCGCCTCCCCAAGGGCATGCTTTGCGGGTATGACACATACTGTAAAAATGTGACAGTCCAGCCGCGAATATTGCAGTAGCACCGTGCTGCCATCGTTTATCGCGGCTAGAAGCCGCTCCCACGAAAGAGCCACTTTTGCCGAGCGGAGTATCGGGAAAATCTTAGTGCCTTAATGGCTGAATTATTGCGAAAAAAAACCCGGGGCAAACACCCCCGGGTTTTTTTATTGTTACAGTACTAATTAAACGACATCAAACAGCTTAGAAGTTAATCTGCCATTTGGCGCCCAGGTACATTTGTTTTCCCTGATCCTCATCTTCCGGATTATTACCGAATTCTCGGTAACCGACTTCGGGGATGAGAAAAACACCCGGCGCCAGGGAGATGGTGCTCATTAACATAGACATTCTATGCTTTGGTCTTCTCGTCGAAACCGTTGGCGCGCATCCTTGGGGTCATCCGGATGTAGCCGAAACCGCCTTCAAAACTCAGCATGTCGCTGACTTTCATGCCGGCCACCAGGATCCCGCCGTATGGTCATCGACATCGTTGGTGGAGTCATCGCCGTCCCAGGCGGCATTGTCGAAGGCGCCGCCGGACCAGCGGGCATCGCCCATGTTTTGGCCGTACATAAATTGAGCACCGACGAAGGCCGGCCCGAAGTTGAACATGCCGGATCCACCCACGATATAGGAAGTTACGGCGATGTCGTCTGTACTGCCGGGGTTTGCCAAAGACTCTACATTCTTAATTGAATAGTACTGGTAACCACCGAAAAGTTTGAAGTTCCAGGCATCAAAGCCCATGCCCCAGGAGGCTTCGATTTTGGGAAGGATTCTTTTCGCATCCCCAGTACCATTGGCTCAGCACCGGTAACAGATCTTCGAGACTTTGGTCGATTTTTGGGTAATCAAGGCCAAATCAAACCCGCCGAACTGTCAGCGCAAGCTTGACCGGGACGGCCGGCATAGGGTGCGCCGAAGCCGATCAGACCGGCATCTCCGTCAAACACCTGAGCGGAAACAAACTGCGAAACCGGGGAGTAGTCTTTACCGACTTTGAGGCTGCCGGCGCCGAAATTCCAGACCCCATAGGCGCGCCGGGTGTTGACACTACCGTCACTGCCGTCGCCATTACCGTCGCCGCCGCTGAGGGCCAGTTCGACCTGCCCTTTAATGTGGTCCGCCTTAACATTGGCGCCCAACCGGCTGTTGCCCTGAAAATCCCACCGAAAGTCAGTAGCTTTTATCCCCGACATCCTTTTCATCTTCTGAAGTGTAGAAGGTGGCCATACGGGCATTGCCGTAAAAGCTCCAGTCCACCGCCATGGCCGGTACGCTAAAGCATACCAGCGCGATTGCCGCCATCAATATCGTAAATTTCTTCATCTAATTTTTCCTCCTCAACGTGGAAAGTTTTTTAAAAATTTGCCTAATAATTTCTGTTTGCCTAACAATTTCTCATTTGCCCGATAACTTGCTAACCTTCACCTCCTTTCCAGGCAGAAATATACCCACATCAGCCCGTTGGGGAGCCACCCCAGCCTAAGAGCCTAATATTTCTCATCTTTTTTAGCTGATGTCAGTATTTAAAGGGATTTTAGAATGGATAACTTGTTAAGTCAAGCTTTTTTTGCAAATTATTCAATTTTTTAAAGGATTAGATCAATGTTTGGCCGCTAAGACCCCAAGTCATAAATAAAAAAAATGCTCATTTCAAAACATTATTTGAAATTGTCATTCCCGTTAAGATCAATTTCTCGTGGGAGCGGCTTCTGCTTGCATCCCGCTGCTTTTTACGGGGCAGCCGCGAAAAAAAGGGGCTTCCTCAATTTTACGGGGGCCCGCCGTTTTGATTAGATTTTTGCTCGATTTCTGTATATTTTCTAAACATGCGCGGCGTTAACAAATCCGAATCGTCAGTATTTATGCAGATTGAAAATTCTGGTTTTAGCTGTTGTATTGTCTAAACCCTGTAGATTTCAATTATCAGGCTACGTTAGAAACCCTATATTCTACAGGCAAAAGCCGCTCTAAATTTATATGCTTTGAGGCGTCAAGAATTTCAATGCCGATAATCTTTTCGGCTTCACCAATATCTAACACAACATCATCTGATACGCGCCTATTGATGACATCCTGCTTTCGGTTGTCAAACCGGATGTATAAAAGATCCGTTTTATCGTTATAAAAAACGTGCATTTTATATCTCCCACTTTCCATAGAATACATAAACCGTCACGGTGGCAATCATTTTTTCCTCGATTACATAGAATAGTTCAACCCGTTTTTGTTCATAAAACTTGCCGTGTCTTTCTTGATTAAACTCGTAGATCTTTGCTTTCCCGATTCTCTCGCGCTTAGCAGGTATTTCAAAACCAGTCTCGATGACTTCTGCTATCTCTTTCTCGTTTGTTCCAGGTTCTATCGCCCTTTCCAGAGTGTGCGGCTCAATCTGAATTTTCATCGGCAAATCGTTATTTTGTCGGTTATTTTTCTATAAATATGTTTTCGCCAAAAGCCTCCTGGCACAGCAGCTTTGAAAAATGCTTTTTCGCTTTTGCAATATTGACCGTCACTTCGATCATGGCCTTTCTCCTCGACTAAAACCTTGTGGTCATGATGACCTAAAACCGATGAATGTCAATGACAATAATTTTCTCAGTTTCACCAATCGCCTCCCATAACATCATCATCTGATACGCACCATCACTCAATTCTCGCAGCAAGCTGCGGGAAATTAAACCCTAAAAGAAGTTAAGGACCCAATTCTGCTACCTTGACACACCACCAACTTTTTTGCCATAGTTGCCCATCGGAACTTAAACTCAGCCAATATTACGGCTCTAATTATCAACCCAATGTGGTGCGAAAAACCATATGCATTCGGCAGGAAGATGAATCACAAAAGTCAGCCCCAAACAACCACAACCGGTAAAAAAGCGGGGCAAGCCTTTTCCATGATGACGGCAACCCGTTGGTTCCCAATCGCATTGCTGGTACTTGTTCCCATTGTTGTTTACTCCAATTCTCTGTCCAACGGGTTTGTCTTTGATGATTATGCCGTCATCCTTGAAAACAAGTACCTTAAACTTCCAGGGATAAACGTTGCCTCATTTTTCAATCATTCCTATTTTAAGATTGCCGGCGGCGAGGCCAGTTATCGGCCCCTAGCGACCTTGTCCTATTATTTAATCTATGCCATCGCCGGATTGAATCCTTTTTTTTATCATTTGCTCAGCGTGCTGTTGCATCTGGTAAATGTTGTGTTGATCTACCGGCTTGTCCATTGGCTCCTGAGACAGCGCTTCACCGCCCTGACAGCGGGGCTTTTATTTGCCTGCCATCCGGCCCTGACGGAAGCGGTTGATTGTATTGCCTACAACGAAGATCTGTTGGCTGCGGCCTTCCTCCTTCTGGCCTTTTTATTTTATCTCAAATCAAGCACCAATGGGTTAAAATCAAACACTATCAATTATGGATGGTCCCTGTTTTGTTTCTTGCTGGGCTTGCTGGCCAAGGAAATGGCGATTACGCTGCCCGCCATTATATTGCTCTACGATGTGAGTCTAAGAAATGACGCCGAGGGAAAACCTTTTTCTTTGCGATTGATCCTGACCACCATCAAGGCGCGCGGGCTTTTTTATGGCGGGTATTTGGCAGTCAGCCTGCTATATGTATTCATCCGCTTTTTTGTTTTATACCATCCCCAGGAAGCCATAAAACCCTTCTACGGCAATTTGTTTGAAAGGATCATTTTTCTGCCCGGCCATATTTTCAGCTTTATTAAACTGGCAGTTTTGCCGGTCCCTTTAACTGCCGACTATGTGTTCTCCTATCCGCCCCATTTTTTTGCAACTTCCAATCTCAGCGGGTTTTTCTTCGTCACCGGGCTGGCGGTTGGCAGTGTTTTTATCTTTAAGTATTCAAGGGGAATTTTTTTCGCAATCTGGTGGTTTTTCATCACCCTCTTTCCGGTCTTCAACATCATCCCCATTTATAACCCCTTGGCCGAACGCTTCCTGTATATCCCGTTGATCGGGTTTTGCCTGCTGGTTGCGATGGCCTTCAATACCCTGATAAATCAACGATTATCTGAAACAATGCCGGTCAAGGTATTGTCGTCGGTTGCCGTCATCGCCCTGCTCGGCTTTTACGCAACGGCGACAATTTCACGCAACCGGGATTGGAAAGACAGTCTCACCCTGTGGTCAAAAACGGTAATCACTTCGCCAAACAGCAGTGTTGCCCATGGGAGTCTCGGGCGGGCCTATCAGGATCTGGAGCAATTGGCGGAAGCCATCCACGAATATAAAATGGCCATCGAGATATTCCCCGGCAACTACAAAGCCTACTACAACCTGGGTCTCATTTATGAGCGCCAGGGCGCCTTAAAAAAGGCGGTGGCAAATTATAAACGCGCGATTGCCATAAATCCGGCCTTCATCAATGCGTATTTCAATCTTGGCAATATCTATCACAACCAGGGCTTACTGGAAGAGGCGATCCATCATTATCGCAAACTAACGGAATTGGACCCCGCAGATTACGAAGCCCGCAATAATCTCGGCGTCGCCTACGCCCGGCAGGGGAAATTGGACCAAGCCATCGTCCAATGGGAAAAAGTCCTGGAGATGGACCCCCAAAATAAAAGCGCGGCGGAAAACATACGTAAGGCTAAGGAAATGGTGGATTAAGGCGGGTACGCAAATGGAGATTCGATTTATGCTCTGAAAAACGCATTTTAGCTTTTGCGAAATTTATTCTCTATTCGGTAGTATCAAGAAGGCAGGTGTATTGGGATCGGGAGTGAAATGCGTAACAAGGTTTGTTCTATAGTCTGCGGAAACTTAACGAAAACAAAATAATCAGCCGGATACAAATAATCTTCTCCCTCATTATCTATTACACGAATGTAATTAGATTTTGCTGCGCTCTCATCAGGTAAAACTTCATATACCATGCGTGGTGTCAACAAATCCGGATCATCCGTGTTTATGCAAATTGCGAATTGTGGCTTTAATTTTTGATTCTCTTTCATATTCTTTAGTCCAAGAAACGCTTGATTCTCATTTCCTTTTTACCGATACCATGCGCCTCAAACCAATGTACCTCGGCTCGCCGTAATGAACGATCAAGCAGGCGAACAGTAGCAATTCCTTTTATTTTTCTCCAACGGCCTGAACCGAACCGTTTCCGCAAGAGGGGAAGTATGCGAATGCCATTGCCCGCGGCAATTGTTTCGGTTTCGATAATTTTACCGATGATTTCAAAATGCATCGGAATGCATTATGGCATACACTTTCGGATTAAGCAAGCGGCTGTCAAATCCCGAAATATTTTTCCAATAAAACGGATAGCTGTCATAACAAACCCAACCATCTCAACGATCCAAACCATCCAAACCTAGATCAAACAATCCGCTTAAACGATTTCTCAAGGGTCCGGATGTCCCAGCGAATCCAGGTGGGCCGGCCATGGGGACAGTGGGAGGGGTTTTTGCATCCATCGAGTTGGTCCAGCAGACCGTTGATCTGGGCCTCGGAAAGGGCCTGGTTGGCCCGGATGGCACCGTGACAGGCCATCACCATGCGACATTCTTCCAGCTTTTCCGCCAGGCCCGATGAAGACCCGACCTCGACTATTTTTTCCACGATTTCAACTAACAGCGGTTTGACCTCGCGCTCTGCCAGCAGCGGCGGTACGGATTTAACCAAAAAAGTGTTGCCGCCGAAAGGTTCGATCTCCAGCCCAAGATCTGCTAAATCAGGAATTAATTTTTCGAGAACTCCGGCTTCTCTGTATCCCAGTTCGACGGATTCCGGCACCAAAAGCCTTTGGGCGGCTTTGGGGACGTGGGTTGCACGGTCACTGAACCGTTCAAACAGGATACGTTCATGGGCGGCATGCTGGTCGATCATGATCAGCCCCGCATCTGCTTCACACACAATATAGGTATTGTGAAGCTGGCCGATGATGCGCATATCGCCGAATCGTTTCTTTTGCCAGATAGTTGCCTGGGTGCTGCGGGTTGCGGGATGGGCGTCCCGGGTAGTGGGTTGTGGGTTGCGGGTTGCGGGTTGCGCGTTGTGGGTTGCGGGCTGCGGGTTGTGGGTTGCGGGTTCGTCTAAAAACTCATGATGGGTGCCGCCATTCGAAGAATAAGATGGAGATTTGACGTCCGATCTTTTAAATCCGAAATCCGGTATCCGAAATCCGAAATCTTTTTGGCCTGTTTCCGATACCCGACCCTGATTCCCAAAGGCCTCATCCTGAAAATTCTTGCGGGTGTCCCAGCCGGATTTGTCCGCGCCGAACAGCGTCCGGGCCACCGCTTGCCGCACGGCTTCATGAACGTCTCTTTGCCGGGCGAAGCGAACCTCGTTTTTGGTGGGATGAACGTTGACATCCACTTCTTCAAAGGGCACAGTGATAAAAAGGGCGGCTATCGGAAACTGACCCTTGACCAGCCTCTGGGAATAGCCTTCAAACAAGGCATGCTGGATGATCCTGTCACGCACAAATCGGCCGTTGACATAAATGAACACGCCCCGGGAGGTGCGGCGGGTGGTCCGGGGCGATGATATCCAGCCGGAAATTGAAACGGCGCTGCTTTGAAATTCAATCGGATGGAGGGCATTTTTCAAATCGCCGCCGAGCACATCAACCACCCGGTCCAACGGTGTGGAAGTTGAGGGCCAGTCTTTCACGATTTTATCGTTGTGGGTCAGACGAAACTGAACCCCGGGATGCCCCAGGGCAATGCTGCTGACTTTGTCGCCAATGTGGCCCATCTCCGTGCCGATGGTCTTTAAAAATTTGCGCCTGGCCGGGGTATTGAAGAAAAGCTGCCGGATGGTTACCATGGTGCCTTCGGGGGCACCGACTTCGGAAACATCTTTAATCTTACCCCCTTCAACACGTATCTCGGTGCCGGCATCCGCGGATTGGTCTCGGCTGACCAGAGAAAACCGTGAAACCGCCGCGATGCTGGGCAGCGCCTCGCCCCTGAAACCAAGGGTCTGAATACGAAATAGATCCTGGTCCTTATAAATTTTGCTGGTGGCGTATCGCTCCAAGGCCAGCAGGGCATCATCACGGCCCATGCCGCTGCCGTTGTCGGCTACCCGGATCAAGGATCGCCCGCCTTTTTCAATATCAACCATAATCCGGGTGCCGGCCGCATCCAGGGCATTTTCCACCAACTCCTTGACCACCGACGCCGGGCGCTCCACCACCTCGCCGGCAGCGATTTTATTGGAGAGGATTTCAGGTAGAATTTTTATTATTGGACATAATTGTTAACTGAGGATGTTGGCTTTTATAAATCGCGGCTGGAAGCCGCTCCCACAATTAGAAAGCAAATTTTGTATAGTGTTTATAATTTTATACTGTCGAACTCATTTAATCTGGCTTAAATATCAGCGAACACCATTTACCGCAACACCAACTGTCAGCATGGCTCGTGGGAGCGGCTTTTGCTTGCATCCCGCTGTATCTCAAGCGGGGCAGCCGCGATTAAAATAGATTGAAATCAGTTTTAAACACGCAGCAATTCGGATCCTTTCGAGGTTTCATTCGCTGTCCTTCTCGGATAATTTATTCAGATACTCCGCATCCATCGGTGACAGATTAAATTTCAAACAGGCTTCCTCAATGATGCTTCGATGGGTTCGAGCGGGATTATATTGATGCTCTTCGGAAATCCACTTGACGGCCTTTCTCAAATTTTCGCCTTTCGGCTGAATGGTGGTCATGGTTTTTTCCTTTTTTATTTATTCAAGACGGACACGGTACGTCTATCAACTTTCAAAACCACCGGCTTCTCACGCCTTGTCCCATGGGCTTGGCCCTCTGCGCCCTGCCTTACAGCGGCGGCTTTTTCTTATGAAACTGTGTTGCCCCTTCAAACCCATGGGCCACTTTGAAAAGCATCTCTTCATTAAAGTGATTTCCCAGGATCTGCAGCCCGATGGGAAGACCGCCCGCTGAAAATCCGCAGGGCACCGACATTCCGGGTATACCGGCAAGGTTGGCCGAAAGGGTGAAGATGTCCGACAAATACATGGTCAGGGGGTCGTCGATTTTTTCTCCTATTTTGAAGGCCGCCGTAGGCGCCACCGGACAGGCGATGACATCACAGCTCTCAAAGGCTTTTTTAAAATCCGCGGTGATAAGGGTGCGAACCTGGGACGCCTTGCCGAAATAGGCATCGTAATACCCGGCTGAAAGACAGTAGGTACCGATAATAATGCGCCGTTGAACCTCCGGACCAAATCCCTGGGATCGCGTGCTGCGGTACATATTCATCAGGCCCGGGTTGTCTTTGTTGCGCAAGCCGTACTTAACGCCGTCATATCTGGCCAGATTGGAGCTGGCTTCCGACGGCGCAATGACATAATAGACGGCCACCGCATATTGGGTATGGGGTAAAGATATCTTCACCCGCTTGGCGCCCAGTTCTTCAAGGACCCCAACGGCATCGCCCACCGCCGACAGCACATCAGGGTCCAACCCTTCGGTGGCGCTGTATTCCTCGGGAATCCCGACGGTGATGCCGCGCAGATCGCCGTCGAGGGCTGCTGTAAAATCGGGCACATCCCTGGGCACCGAAGTGGAGTCGGAGTTGTCATATCCGGATATAGCGTTCAGTAATAAGGCACAATCGGTCACGTTTTTTGCCAGCGGGCCGATCTGATCCAATGAAGATGCAAAGGCGACCAGACCAAAGCGGGAGACCCGTCCGTAGGTAGGCTTCATGCCCACAACACTGCAATGGGAAGCCGGTTGCCGGATGGACCCCCCCGTATCCGATCCCAACGCTCCCAAACACATATCGGCAGCGACCGCCGCCGCAGATCCGCCGCTGGATCCGCCGGGAATTCGGGTTGAGTCCCAGGGATTGCGCGTTATTTTGAATCCGGAGTTTTCCGTGGATGACCCCATGGCGAATTCATCCATGTTGAGTTTGCCGACAATCACCGCACCGGCGTCTTTTAACTTCCGGATAACGGTTGCATCATAAGGGGGTACAAAATTTTCAAGGATTCGTGAGCCACAGGTTGTCGCAAAGGCTTGGGTGCAGATGAGATCTTTAATGCCAAGCGGAATTCCGGTGAGCGCCAAGCAGTTGCCCCTGGCAATCGCCTCATCCGCCTGTCCGGCCTGCTGCATGGCCAGCGCTTCTGAAATGGCAATATAGGCGTCTATTTTGCTCTCAACCGCATCGATTCTATCCAAAACCGCCCGGGTCAATTCCCGGGAAGATATTTTTTTGTTTTTTAAAAGCTGATGGGCTTCATGAATGGCCAGCTCGTGTAATTGCACTGATTATTTCTCCTTAATAAACCGGTACCTTTGATAAAAGTCAAATTGCAATTAAATTCCAACGACCAAACACCAAATCACAAATAAATTTGGGATTTCGAAAATTTCACCCAACCACTTTTGGAACGATAAAATTTCCATCCTCCTTTTCGGGCGCATTTGCCAAGGCCTGCTCCCGATCCAGCGGCTGTTTTTGTTCGTCTTCGCGAAATGCGTTGGTTAAGGAAATCGCATGGGATGTTGGCTGCAGACCTTCCGTGTCGACCTCATTGAGTTTAGCGACATATTCCAGCACATCCCCAATCTGCCCGGCAAACTTATCGATAGATGCATCGTCCAGATCCAGCCGGGCCAGATCAGCTACATACAAAACTTCGTCTTTGGTAATTTTCATAGTGCTATGTCCGTTGTATGTTGTATGTTGTTTGTCGTCATCGTTTATTGAGCAAACGAAAAATACCCATGCCGATGGCTTTAGGCCCTTATCGCGTTTTTCTGACAAGATGTTGTCAGAAACTGAAGGTTTCCCCGCTTACGTTTCGCTTCAGACGGGATCTTCGACAGGTTTCAGGATTTTGCGCCTCGCCTTCCTCCACCCCTCGCCTTTCACCCCCCTGCCCTATGCACTCCGCTCTCTGCTCTTGGCACTTTGCGCTCTGCCCTTTCCCTTACGCCCTCTGCCTCGTGCGTTTAGCCTTTATCCTTTCACCTTTTACCTTTCACCTTTTACCTTTCACCTTTCACCTTTTTCCTTTTACCTTTCACCTTTGTATTATTTCTCCACCACTATCGGTTTCAGCCCCGCCTTTTTCAACTTGTTCAGGGTGGATCGGGCTGAGGCCTTGCTTTTGTATTCCCCGACCCTGACCCGGTACCAGATGCCTTTGCCCGGTACCTTGCCGATTGCCCGATAGGACTGAAATCCTTTTTTCTTGAGCTCGGCCACCAGCCGATCGGCATCCCGGGCATTTTTTACCGAGGCCACCTGAATGGTAAAGGCTTCAACGGACGGCCGAGATTTGCTTAGGGATGCAATCGGCGGCTTTTGAGACGGCTTAGCCGTCCCTTTTCCCGGAGTTTGGGCTTTTTGGCTGACCCTCTCCTCGGCTTCGCGCGTCTTTTTCGCAAGCGGCTTCTTTGCGGGCAAAGATTCTAATTTTTTTTTGATTGGCGGCAAAGGCTTCTTTTTACCGATCCGAGTATCTTCACGATTGTCTCTCAGGGCTTCATAAAAATCAAGCTTGGTCTTATCTTTTACAAGCCCTGATTTCCCCTGGGTTTGCAGCTGTTCCTTATTCTTGAGATCTTCCCTGGAAGCCTCCAGTTTTTTTTGAATCCCGGCGATATCGAAAGAAAGGGGTGCCGTGCCTCTGCCGACCAGAACTCCGATGACAAACATCCAGGCACAACCAAAGAAAATAAAGCAGGCCCAGCCGGCCATGGCTCTGCGGCTTAAAACTAAAGCCGGCTTTTCTGGCAAAGGTACTTTTTTATTTTTTTTCATCAAACGATCTCTTTTTATGCCTTAACCCTAAACCATAAAGGCTTTTTTTGGCCAAGTCAAGCAGCTTTACCCCGGTAACTCGTTTAATTGAAAAGAAAAATGACGAACGGATGGGCCTTCGTGAAATAGCAAAATTGGCGCTCAGACCATACTATAGTTGAAATTTTAATAATGTACTATTTTCTGGATATCGCATAAAGTGAATTCGAAGGATGGGTTGATTTTGGCATATTGTTTACCCTTTGGGCTTCGCTCTTCGAGCTACGACCCAACACGTCGGGAAAGCCGGAAGACTTCAGATCCTGCGTTGTAAAGGGATCGCGGTAAAGTGACTACAACTTCACCCTTTACGCCTTGACTCTGAAGCCCTCCGGCTTTTGCAACGTTGGCGTAAACTCAGGTTCATTGATCGGCAGATTGCGGAGACGCGTCGCCGCTGCCGGGCATAAAAATTAAAAATCCATTGTACTTATTCCGGAGTAACAACAATTGAGCATATACAAGAATAATCAAACCCACCATTTCCAATGATTCTTCCAATGTTACCATAAATATCCACACAATATCTTTTTGCTCATTCATCATCACCAGGTACTTTCCACTGATCATCTCAAGTCCGATCGTTGCAACGAGATAGGTAGCGGCCGATAGACCAAACCAAAATCTGATTCTTTTCTGCATTCGCCAAAAGATGGGAATCGCAAATATCGATAACAGCACGACACCGATGCCGTAAGGAATAATCCAAGTATAATAGAAGATTCCCGTAGCGTCCAGTGCCTGTCTAAGGGGATTAATTAACCTCTCGTGGATCGAAATGGACTCATCAAGAGCCAGAAAAACGAATACACTTGAGAGAAACAGCCAAATCTTTTGGGAATCACCTGCTAGGCAGGCTGCTTTCCATACGATCAGAAAAATGACAGCATTTAGCAGAAACAGCCATGTCGAAAAAATAGCCGGTAGATTCCCTTCACCATCAAGAAAAAAAAGACTGAAAAGCAAACGTACGAGTCCATGCTCAAATCCTTCAAAGATATACGGCATCGCTATAGTGATTAAATGAGCCACCAATAGCAGAATTGTGATAGTGCTCAAAAAGATAACTATCTTACGGGAGTATAAAGTAATTCTTGTACGTTTCTCCATCGCCGTTTATCTCCCTCACGCCCAAAAATGGCATGTATGCCAATAAAGTTTAACCCTGCACAGCCTTTACGATGTTGATATTGACTTGATCCCATTGAAAACCGATGATCTTCTCAAACTCATTTTCCATGACCTGTAATGTCATATTTTTATCATATACATGTCAAACATTATATGTCACTGTAGTTGCGAATATTGCAGTATCACCGTGCTGCTATCGTTTTTCATCGGAAAGCGGTGCGCGGGACGGCGCTTTGCCGGTGGAAAATATTTCATATAGATACATTCCCCAGATGACATAGGCAACCATGAGGGCATAATATTTCCAGAAAAACATGAAAATGATCTCGGTTCCGGGAACTATAAACGGCGGATAAACGAGAATAGCAAAAAAAATGACGAACGGATTGGCCTTGGTGAAGCGGTTGTTCAGTATGATGTAATAGGCGGGGACGATCAGCAAAATGTAGGCATAGTCTTTAAAGCGCGGGTGGATTAGGGCATAGACCAGGCAAACTAAAAATACCTCGAGCATTTGTCTGTTTTCCACCTTCGCACTTTTCAGCCGGGCATGGGCCCTGAAGGTAAGCACAATCACGGCCGCTGCAACGACCGCAAGAATGGCAAATTGAATTGCTTGCGGTGTCGCCAGACCTGCATTATTGGATAACCATTTGAACACATCACTGATTAAGGTAAAGGTGGAAGGGACAATGGTTCCGCGTTCGCTGACGACCGTAAATGCATTTTTAATCGCGCTGGTGAACATATCGGGCACAATAAGGTACTGAACCAGCAAATAGGCGAAAAAAACGAAACCCGAGCACACAAAATATTGATACTTTTTTTTATCATCTGCAAGCAACAGCAGAACCAGGAAAAAGGTTGGTGTCATCTTAAAGCTGGCTGCCAATAGGCAAAAGGTACAGAATAGAATAAGTCTTTGTTTTATATAAAAAAAGAAGGAAAGCCACAGAAAAACCTGCTCAACTAAATTAATATTACCGGCGATCAAATCCCGATAAACAGCGCTGTTAAATGCAAGTAAACAGAAAAGACAAAAAAGAGCGTACGTGTTTGTCTTAAAAAATTCTCTTTTCCAAAAATAAATCAATCCAATCAGCAGGATACATTTGGCAATCAGGAATATATGGAAAGCCGTTTTATAACTAAATTGCGCAAAAAATTTATAGAAATACAATGTAACCGGTGGATAATTATATAAAAATCTAGTCTGGGCTTGCGGGAACAAGATACTGGCGTCATAAGGATCAAGGTTGGATGCAAAAATTTCACCGGCCTTACGGTGGGTTCGGAAATCCCATTGATACTGATCAACGTTTGCGGAAATATGCAGTACCAGGGTTAGAAAATAAACCAGCAAAAAAACCAGGCCAACAATCCCGAAAATCTTTTTCCCCATAATATTACCTGCAAAATCAGTCGAAAATTTGGAACCAAAAAATAGCAAAGATGACGGAGAACAGTAAATGTGCTTCATCCTCCAGTTTTCACCATCTGTCTTCTGTCGTCTGCGTCTGGCCTCTGTCCTCTGAAACCCGAACACTGACACCCCTGGCCCAGACCTAACTTTGAATAAATCTGGAAGATAAGACATTATTGAGATCTACTGCATTGAACAGTAGAAATCCATCATGTCGCACTCTCCGAGGCGTAGGCTACGAGGCGGAGGCCAGGGCGGGCTGAAACCTTCAGTTAGCCGGACCGGCAAGCTTACGAACAATGAAATCCCTGATAACCCGGGCACATTCTTGCGGTTTTCCCATGGGGACGAAATGGCCGGCATCGGCGATGGTCGCTAATTCAAAGTCGGCAATTTTGCGCTTCAGACGCTCGGCCGCAGCCACCCTGAAGGTATCCGACTGCTCACCCCGGATCGCCAGCACGGGGCATGATATTTTTTTTGCATATTTCCACACATCCAGAGGTATAGATTCGAAAATCTGTGCTTCCAACTCCGGATCGCATCTGAGGACGGCCGTTTCGGCATCCTTTTCAAGAAGCCCGCACTCCAGGTAAGCCTCGACAAATTCCTGGGACCAGGTTTTAAAAATGCCGCGACCGGACGTAAAGCGATCCAGGGCTTCTTTTTTACCCTGAAAGGCTTTTCTCCGGCGGCGTGCTTTTTTAGCCAGCGGGATGCTCCCGGCAAATCCCAGCCATTTCATAACAGCGATCGACCAAAGCATCCACCGGGGGAAAATAGGGGGGTCGAACAATATAATGCAGGAAAAAAGCCGCGGATAGGTCGCTGCTGCGATATAGGTCGTCACCGCCCCGAGGGAATGGCCCAGGCCGATAATCGGCGGCGTCATGGCTTTTTCGATCAGGGTGTTAAGATCATCTGCAAAAATATTCCAGTGGCTTAGGCGTTTGATGCTCGCCAGATCCGAGGCGCCATGGCCGCGGGCATCGCTGGCGATGATATGCAGATCCTTATGCAGGTACCTGACAAAAGGGGAGTAGGTTCCGGCGCAAAATCCATTGGCATGCAGAAGATGGGCCTGGGGCCCGGATCCACCCCAGTCCAGATAATGTATCCTGCCGTACGGGGTATCCAGGTAGTTTTCAGTCGGTTCCATGGGCTCTAATTCAGGGTGGTGAAAATTCTCATATCGGGGCCCTGAATTTTTATTCCTCTTTCTAGGCAGATTGAACGCATCTTTAAAACGGGAACATAACGCCTCCGTAAAACATGAACCCGTCGAAACCGCCGCCACCGCCATCGATACCGGCGTCGGAAATATGCAAATACCGTATCCCGCCCATCATCCGTGCATGATCGCTAACTCGAAGCGTAGCCCCCCCGCCGCCCATTACTCGGAAGTTAAAGTGCCGGTTGCCTGCAAAATTGGTGGATTGCTGCTGAAGGCCGCCGCCGAGGTCAAAATAGACAGACCACAGATCATCTTCGACCCGGGAAAAATGCCGGCGAAATATGACGTCAAAACCGCCGGCAACACCGTTATCGTCAATTCCGGAACGAATATAGGCCCCCAGCACATCAATGTTAATCGACAGGTAATCCATCAAAAAATAACCGTATCCAAAGTGAAGGGCGTACATCTCTCCCTTGCCGTTATCACCTGCGGCAGCGGAGGCATAGGTCTGCCATTTTCGGGTTCCCTTGGCGAAGCCATTTCCCGGTCCTATCAAAGGGTTCTTTTTCTGCGGATTCCCGCTCAACTCAGTGGCTGTAGAGGCCAGGCTGCTGCCCACTGAATTTGAATCCATGGCTTCAAGTTCGAAATGAATGAGGCCAAAAACGGGGATCGTCAACAAAATTATGAGGGATTTTGCACACATACCTGACCCTGAAAAAGTGTAACGGTGTGCCCCATCATGGTGCACTTGAAGCGCGCAGTGCCTCGTCTGCCCTAAAGAAGCTCTGCTCCGCCCCGACCTGTTATACCATTGGCGGCGATACGGTATACATAACAAAAAAGAGGCTAGGGCTCAAGGTCATAACCTCTTTTCAGAAACATAGATTTTGGGGGACCGTTTGGCACCTCCCCCGATGGCGTATTTTACTTAGACCGTAACCATATCGATTATCTCGGCGATATCGTAGACGACATTGGTTCCGTTTAGATCCGCGATGCCGTCTCTAAGCATGATGGTGCAGTACGGGCATGCCGCTGCAATGGTCGGTACCTTCGCTGCGACAATTTCTTCGGCACGTTCTATATTTATTCGCTTGCCGATATTCTCTTCCATGAACATTCTTCCGCCACCGGCGCCGCAGCAAAGCCCTTTTGTTTTCGTACGATTCAACTCAATTAGATTGCGGGACAGACCTGATAGCCGCAGAAGCTCTCTGGGAGCTTCAATCAGTCCGTTCCAGCGTCCCAGATAGCATGAATCGTGAAACGTCACCTTTTCGAATTTGGATTCCTTGTGTTTTAACCGCTTCTGTTTGGTGAGCTCCAGCAAAAATTCTGAATGGTGAACGACGTCGTAACCGGCGCCAAATTCGCTGTATTCATTTTTAAATGTGTTAAAGCAATGGGGACAGCCGGTGAGAATTTTTTGCGGTTTATACTGGTTTAATATTTCGACCTTCTCCTGGATCATCATTTGAGCCAGATATTCGTTGCCGGCCCGTCGCGCCATGTCGCCATTGCACCTTTCCTCCGGCCCTAAAACGGCAAAATCAACATCCGCTTTTTTCAAAACGTTTACGATCGCCCTGGATATCCGGATGCCCCGGTCGTCAAAAGATCCGGCACAACCCACGTAATAAAGGATATCGGCATCCGGATGATCCGTTATCAAGGGAACATCCAGACCCTTGCACCAGTCCCCCCGGGTATCGCTGCTGAAACCCCATGGATTCGACTGGTTTTCAAGGTTGTTGAACGTTTCCTGCATCTCGGGCGGAAAATTCGATTCCATGAGCACCTGGTGTTTGCGGGCTTCAAGGACGATATCCAGATGCTGGATATTGACCGGACATATCTCCTCACAGGCCCGGCAGGTGGTACACGACCACAGGACATCATCGCTGAGCGGCGATCCATCCCTCAGCAGCGGCTCCACAGACGCGAACTCACCCTTCAGCAGCTTGGCGGATTGGTCAAATAAATCGAGTTTGAGATCGTGGACCAACCGTTTGGGGCTCAGGGGTTTGCCGGTCATGTCGGCCGGACATTGCTCCTCGCATCGGCCGCACTCCGTGCAGGCGTAAAGGTCCAAAACGTTTTTCCAGTTCAAATCAGCCACGTTGCCCAGGCCGAACGTTTCGGCATCTTCATCTTCAATATCGGTTTTGATCATCGCCTTGGGTCGATCCAGCGGTTTCAGAAATACGTTCGGTACCGCCGCAAGCAGATGCAGGTGTTTCGAGCCCGGGATATACACCAGGAAGCCCAGAATCGTCAATAAATGAAGCCAGTAGGCAATTTCATAACCGGCCCGGCTGCCGGCCGGGGATAAGCTTCCAAGGTTAAATATATTCTTCACCAGGTTCGAAATGGTGAAGTAGCGGGCATAATCGAATCCGCCGCCGATGGAGGGAATTGTCAGAAATGCGTTAATAAAATAGAAGGTAATGATGATCACCGAGGTAAACAGGATGATCAGCCTGGCATCGAGCCCGTCGGTCAGGTATGCGGGTTGGACAATTACCCGGCGATAGATGGCATAGCCTAAACCGACCAGAACCGGAAAAGCCAGAATATCGGCGACAAAAAGATAGACACCGTAAAATCCGGGCACAATATTCGCAACGTGAAATGCCGGACATACACCGTTGATCATCAGTTCCACCGAATGCGGCTGGACTGCCAGAAATCCAAAAAAAATAAGCGTGTGCGCCAGGCCCGGCATGCGCTTCCGGCGCACATTGGACTGGCCGAGCACATCGGTTAAAAGAACCTTTATCCTTTCGGCCGGACGATCTACCTTACTATCAGCCTGGCCTTTAACCGATTTCATTATTCTGAACAGTCGCCGTACCCGTATTGTAAAAATGCCAAAGCCCGCAATCAATAAGGCCGTCACCAGGATGGATTTTAGGAGTATATAGATATGCATCGTACTTTAGTTCTTATTGGGAAGTTTGGTCTTTAAGCGCTTCAGTCAAGGCCGGCACAATTTCAAAGAGATCTCCCAGAATCCCGTAATCACTCTTGCCGAAAATAGGAGCATGTTTATCGGTGTTGATCGCAACAATGATCTTTGCTGTTTTCATGCCGGCGAAATGCTGGACCGAGCCGGAAAGTCCGCAGGCGATGTAAAGCTTGGGGCTGACCGTTTTCCCGGTCTGGCCCACCTGCATGCTGTGCGGCGCATAGCCCGCATCGACCGCCGCCCTGGACGCACCCACGGCTGCGCCAAGTAGGTTTGCGCATTCATTGAGAAGGCTGAAATTTTCGGCCGAGCCGATCGGACGGCCACCGGTGATGATAATGTTCGCTTCGGTCAGCTCTACCTGTCCCGCTGCGGATCCTTTGGCTTCCGTTACCACCATGCGACCGTCATCCTTGACCTGGGCCGCAAAAACTTCAGCGTCGGCCTCGCACGGTGCTTCCTGCGGTTCAACGGCATTGGGTCTTACGCCGCAGATGAGCATATCGCCGCAAAGTTTTAACCTGGCAAGGGTTTTACCTGAAAAATGAGACTTGGTTACGATTTGGTCCTCAAGATTTAGATCGATACAGTCCACGGCCAGGGGCGCATCGAGTTTGGCTGCCACCCGTGCCATCAAATCTCTTCCCCTGGAGCTACTCAGACCCACCAGAAACCGAATGTCATAATTCTTCATTGCGGCTATCAGGGCGTCTGTCTGCTTCTCCGGTCGCGTTGCTAAATCACCTGCATCTGATGTAATTTCAACCACCCTGCAGATACCGTATTTTTGAACGGCCTCTTTACAGGATGCAGCCTCTCCACCGATCAGAAAACCATACATCTCTGTGTCCCCGGCTCCCCGGGCGGCTGTTATCATGCCGTAATTCGATTCTTTGATTTCACCATTATCTGTTTCAAGCAGTATACCTGTCCTACCCATGTTGAATTTCCTTCTGGTCGTTTGGCTTTCCCTTAATTCATTGGCGCTAGATCACCGTTTCTTCTTTCATTACCGTTACAAGCTGGGCCGCAATTTCGCGCGGACTGCCGCTCAGCATTTTAGCCTCACCCCTTTCGGGGACGGATTCAAGTTCCAGAATTTCAGTGTGGCCGGCAGACAAATCGATGCCGAGATCCGCCATATCGATCAGCTTGATCTCCTTCTTCTTGGCCTTCAATATATCCGGCAGTTTCGGATATCTGGGTTCGTTAAGCCCTTTTGTGGCCCCGATGACACAGGGTGTCTGCATTTCAATCACTTCCTTGACCCCGCCCCCGATCTCACGCTCGACCACCGCCCGGTCGTCTTTGAGTTCCAGGGCCACCACTTCGGTGGCAACCGGCATATCGAACGCCTGGGCCAGGCGGTAATGTGTCTGTGAACCCTCGCTGTCCACCGACTGTTTGCCGGTAAAGATCAAATCCGGCGCACCATCCTCTCTGATTGCCCTTTGCAGGGCCAGGCCAGTTAGTGAGCTGTCCAGAAACTGGGTTTCGGTTTTGACCAGAATTCCACGCGCCGCTCCCATCGCCAGCGCCGAACGTATGGTATTGACTGCCGTTTCCTTGCCGACGGTGACGACAACGACTTCGCCGCCGTTCTTATTTACAATCCGGATGGCCTCCTCGACGCCATATTCATCATAGGGATTCATCACAAATTTTACCGACTCATCGAACGCGGCATCCCCGGTTACTTTGATGTTTGCCGCCGTATCCGGGACATGTTTTACACAAACATAAATCTGCATTGCGTCATCCTCTTATAAAAATGTAGGTTTCAGGTGTCAGGTTTCGGCCCGCCCTGGCCTCCGGCTCGTAGATCCTACGCCTCGGAGAGTGCGATATGACGGATTCTCACTGTTCGCTGCAAGAGATCCCAATATTTTCCTTTCTTCAAGATTCATACAAGTTTAGGTCTGGGCCAGGGGTGTCGGAAAGGCCAGTCGCAAAGTTCTAAAACCTTTTATGAAACTTCAGTTTCAGTTTCGATTTGACCGGCCGTTTTTTTGGCCGGCAGCGGGGCTGAACACTGACACCTGAAACCTGACACCTCAATTTTCTGGTTTCTACTTCTTATACACACCGCGTTCTTTCTCTGATTCGACGACGATGGCTCGAATCCTATCCAGGACGTCTTCCGGTAAAGCCGGCGGCTCGTGAGATTCCAGGATCTCCAGCATTTTATCATGCGCACGCTGATAGGCGTCTTTGCTGCCGGCTGCTTCCCAGTCCTCCCGCATCCGCCGGTCCATCAGGTAAGCCTGGGACTGGCATCTCATATTCTGAAGCGTTGTTTCATGCGAAAGGTAGTCTTTGCCGATCCCCAGTTCTTTAATTACATCCACGGCCAGGGTTTCATCGTTAACCGGAACACCTTGCAGTGAATGCAGGATCATGCCGGCGGTCTCGTGATCCAGTACCAGCTGCGTCAGGTCGAAGGTGATTCCCATCTCCAGCATTCCCAACCCGTAAATGACGTTGGCACCTGCCAACGCGGGTAAGATGCCGGTAATGGTCTTTTCGAAACCCGACTGGTAGTCGACCACTTTGCTGTCGCCCTACCCTCCGGCGACAAAACACGGCAAACTGTAATAGCGTGCTAAACGTGCAACCGCAGCACTGATAACCCCGGTTTCCGGAGAGCCCACCGAGGCTGTCGCCATTCGCAAATCCAAGGGGCAGGTAGAGCTGCCGTAGACAAAAGGAGTCCCCTTACAGGTCAACTGGCTCAGGACGAGGCTCGACAAGACTTCAGAGTTTTGAATGACCAGCGTGCCCGCCAGGTGGACCGGGCCGGATGCCGCGGCCATGGCCATCCCGATAATGTTGACGCCCAGGCCGTTTTCAGCGGCCTCCATAATGATATCGCAGTGATGTTCGGGCAGCTTCAATGGGCTGATCGGGCAGGTCACAAAGGACAGCAGCGGCCGTTCTCGCAAGCGTTCCTTGCCGCCGACGATGGCAGCGCAAATATCGATGATTTTCCGGGCCTGAAATGCGTCGACCGGTCCCAGCCAATGATGCTTTGAGGTATTCGTCAATGATGCTTCGGCATTGTGAAGCGCCTGGACCTCGGGCGGTTTGTCGTGCGAACACATCGCCCGTTCATAAGTCTCGATATGCTCGAGCGAATCAATGATCCGGGCCGCTTTTTCAATGTCTGCTTTGGTGGTATCTCTGCGTTCTCCCGAATAGGGGTCTACAAACATAATTCCCTCACCAAAGTTGGTGAAGGTAACCCGGTTGTCTTCAAGCAGAACATCGTCTTGCGGTCTGCGTCCACAGGCACAAAATGTTGAAGGCGCCGCTTGAATGGCGTCTTCAACAACCCAGTGCGGAAATTTTACAACTTTATTTTTGCGATCGACATGACAACCACCGCCGTCATACACATCCATTGCCTTATCATTCTCAACAAAAACACCGACGTCCTTCATCACTTCCAGGGTAGACAGATGAATTTCGCGGGCTTCGTCATCGGTCAGCACGTTGAGACTGAGTCCTGAATTACGCCGTTTTCCGGCTTTTATTCTTCGTTTCATTTTTGCGCCTCCTGTTATTCGACCTGCTTTATGGATTCGTTTTGCAGCCAACCCCGTGCAATTTATCACGGTCGGTCAAAAATCGCTCTCAGGCAGATATCGTCGTTTCAACCAGCGGCTAGATCCTAACATTTTTGCTTTTGGGATCATAGACCGGTTCCAGATGGATTTTAATCGGAAACAATTTTCCGGCAACGTTGATTTCGTATTTCCCCGACCGTATCCAGCCTTCTTCGATGCCCGCGGGATTTTTCAGGTAGCACATCCCGATCGAGCACCCCAGTACGTGAGAATAAGCCCCGTGGGTGTTTTCACTGACCAGCTCACCGTCGCGATAAATCGGCTCGTCGTGATAGACAAGTGGTTCCGAATCGTCTATTGAGAACATCACCAACCTCTTCGTCAACCCGCTCTCTTTTTGCCTGGCAAGGGCGTCTTTGCCGATGAAAGTGTCCTTTTCCAATTTGACGCAAAACCCCAGTCCGGCCTCGAACGGTGTGTCGTTCGGCGTTATGTCGGCGCCCCAGTGCTTGTAACCCTTCTCCAGACGCAACGAATCCAGGGCATGCAGACCGACCAGTTTGAGATCGTATTTTTTACCTTCCGTCACCAGAGCATCGAAGACATTGGTCGAAAACTCGGTGGGGATATAGAGTTCCCAGCCAAGCTCTCCCACAAATGACATCCGGATCGCCAGCGGGCGGGCATAGGCCAGATCGATTTCCTGCGCGGTTGCAAACGGAAAGGCCGCATTGGAAAGATCGGCGTCGGTCAAGCCCGCGAGAAGATCTCTGGACTTGGGGCCCATAACCGCCAGCATGGTGTAAGCCGAGGTCACATCGGTGAGGACCGCAAAGGCACCATCCGGGATGTGCCGTTGAATCCAGTCGAAGTCACGGATACCGGTGGCTCCGGGGGAGACGATAAAGAATTTATCCTCTGCCAGGCGTGTTACCGTAATGTCCGCTTCGATGCCGCCTCTCTCATTCAGCATCTGGCTATAAACGACCTTTCCCCGCGCGACATCGACGTTGTTGCAGCAGATGTTTTGCAGCACGTTGACGGCATCGCGACCCTGCAGCAAATATTTGGCCATCGAAGACAGATCGTAAGCACCTACTTTTTCGCGGACACTCATGTGCTCAGCCGCAGAAAAATCAAACCAGTTCTGTCTGCCCCAGCTGTATTCATATTCGGCCTTTACGCCTTCAGGAGCAAACCAGTTGGCCCGTTCCCATCCGGCAACCACGCCAAAGCAGGCCCCCCGATCCGCCAGGCGGTCATGAAATGGTGTGCGTCGGGCATTACGCGCTGTCCGCGGTTGTTTAAACGGCCAGTGATCATCATAAAGATTGCCGACGGCTTCGATGATCCGATCATGCAGATAATTATGGTTTTGCTGCCATCCGTAAAACCGCCGGACATCAACCGCCCACAGATCCTCTTCCGGATATCCCTGCGCCATCCATTGCGCCAAGGCCCGACCGGCCCCACCGGCGCTGGTAATACCCACCGAGTTCATTCCGGCGGCAATGAAGAAATTTTTCACCCCCGGAATCTCGCCCAGCATATAGGCCGTATCCGGTGTAAAGCTTTCGGGAACCGTGGTCAGGCTGTTGACTTCGGCATCGTTAAAGACCGGCATGCGTTTGATGGCATTCATCATGAAAATTTCAAATTGATCCCAGTCTTCCTGCAGTTGCGTATACTTAAAATCTTCCGGAATGCCCTTGGCGCCCCAGGGCTTGGCAACCGGCTCGAATCCGCCCAAAAGCAAACCGCCCATTTCCTCTTTGACGTAAATATATCCGTCCATATCTCGCAGATAGGGCATTCCTTTATAGGTACCCTCAACCGGGTTGGTGGTCATGTGCATATGTTCAGCCGCATACAAGGGGATGCTGACGCCGACCATCTTCCCGACCTCGCGCGCCCACATGCCGGCACAGTTCACCAGATATTCACAGGCAATATCGCCCTGGTCGGTAGTCACGCCGGTGATCGCCTTTAATCCCGAAGTGGCCGCCTGCTGTATCCGGATACCGGTCACTTTCACATTTTCAAGAATCCTGGCACCGCCCATGCGGGCACCTTTGGCCAGCGCCTGGGTGGTGTCTTCCGGATTGGTGTGTCCGTCGTTCGGTTGAAACCAGACCGCCTCGAGATCATCCGTATTTAACAGCGGCATGAGTTTGCGGGCTTCATCGAAACTGATTTCTTCCATCTCGATCCCAAAAGATCTGGCCATCTGCATCGAGCGGTCATATTCTTCTTTACGTGCTTTTGTTTGAGCCACCCGCAGCGACCCCGGCCGCATGTAACCGGTCGGCTGCCCGGTCTCTTCCTCCAGACGCGAATACAGATCGGCCCCGTAGACGGCCAGTTTGGTCAGGGCCGCGTTAGACCAGAGCTGGCCCAACAAACCCGCCGCCGCCCAGGAAGTTCCCGATGCGATCGTTTTGCGCTCGAGCACAACAACGTCTTTCCAGCCGATTTGACACAGGTGATATGCCACACTGCAGCCGACAATACCGCCTCCGATAATGACGACTTGCGCTTGGGTTGGTAGTTTTTCAGACATAACGCTCTCCTTTCAAATCTTGTATTCCTGATTTTAGTGCCCTCCCCAAAAGCAATATTCATGCCTTGATTTACCCGTGTGCTTTATGTCTATTATTTCAAAATGTTATATAGATATGTATTTTTTAACAATTCCAATTAGAGTCGATATTGACTCAAATATCATCGCAACTGCAACTGTTCCTGCTATAACTTGCTGTGATCTTAAGAATTATCGGATTGACTCGATATCGACTCAAAAAAAATGGGGCCGGAATGATGTTGAATCAGGCGGCCGGAGCATGACAAATGTCGAATGTCGATCGACGAATGTCGAATTAAGGAATTCTTTCTATTTTATTTTTTAAAAAGAGCAGAGCGAAGCCTCCGGCTCGTAGGGGATTTAGCGCCTACGCCTCGGAGAGCGACATCCACAATTCGTCAATCTTCATTCGTCAATCATCATTTTGGTTCCGGCTTCGCCGGGTAGGCTTATGACCCCGTAGACAATTGATGTTTTTTTAACATTCTGGCAATTCTGGATTGACTTGTTTTTAAAAACTCCGCCATTTTTCTGGTCGTCTTATATTGTCTGATTGCGTGTTCCAAAATCGATTTTTCAAATGTGTTCAACTGCTCGGCCAAGCCAGGCGCCTGGCCTGCACTCAATGGAGACACTTCAGGCGTTTGCCCCCCCTCATTATTAACCATTTCCGGAATGATCTCATCGAGCAGATTATTTTCGCTCAGCACCACGGCATGCTTTAAAATATTTTTGAGCTCGCGAACATTTCCAGGAAACGAATATTGCTGCAGTCTGTTTATGGCGTTTAGCGACAACCGCTTGGCCATCCCGAATTCCTGATTGTATTTATTCAGATAATAATTGGCCAGTTCAACAATATCTTCCGGCCGTTCGCGAAGCGGCGGCATTTGGATATTGAAAGCGTTTAACCTGTGGTAAAGGTCTTCGCGAAATTTCTTCGCCTTAACTCGAGAGGTCAAATTCCTGTTCGTCGCCGCTAGAATGGTACAATTAATTTTAATCGGCTTAAGCCCGCCGAGGTGCATAATTTCATGTTCATCCAGACATTTCAGCAGTTTAGCCTGGACTGACAGCGGGAGCTCACCAATTTCATCCAAAAGAATGGTTCCGTTTTGGGCCAATTCTAAAAGCCCTATTTTCCCTTTGGTTCCCGCACCGGTAAAAGCACCCTTTTCAAACCCGAACAGCTCCGCTTCGAGCAGGCTCTCGGGCAGTGCAGCACAATTAACCTGTATAAACGGATTATTAGCGCGTTTGCTGTTTTTGTGGATGAACTGGGCAATCAGTCCTTTGCCGGTGCCGGACTCGCCTAAAAGCAGAATATTTGACACATCGAGGCGCGCCAGTTTAAGCGAAACATTAAGTACCTGTTTCATTTCCTGGCTTTCGGAGATAATTCCATGCTTTTTGAAATCCATCAATTTTATATGGGCCAGTTCGTCCTTATATTTATCTGCCACATCCCGCAATTCTTCGAGTTGCACCTGTAATGAATTCAGGGTGGTCATATCGTACTCGGTCACGACCACCAGGATGATGTTGCCATCCTCATCAAATACAGGGATACCGGATGACATAATATACTTATCTGTTTTCAATACATAAAGCAGTTTGGTTACCGGATGCCTGGCTTTGAGCACATGCGGGGTTAAGGCCTGATCGATAACATCTTTTTCTGCAAGGTGCGCAATGTTTTTCCCGATGACGTCTTGCGCCCTAATTCCAATGAGTCTTTCGCCGGCCGGGTTCACCTTAAGAACGATACCGTCCCCGTCCATTATCCAGATCCCATGGGTGGAATGCTCAAGTAGGGTATCAAATTGTAATTGCAAATATTGCTGAGATGTCATCATTTTGAATGAAAATTGAAACAAGTGGTGGCAAAACGGTAGCAGAAAACAAAAAAGAGGGTACCGCCGTAGCTGTAACCTCTTGAAATTACTGGTAGGCACGGGGAGATTTGAACTCCCGACTTCTACCGTGTCAGGGTAGCGCTCTCCCCCTGAGCTACGTGCCTTTAATTATCGAAACTAGGTAGCATCGGCCACTTTTCATGTCAAGGAAAATCCATCGAAACTAGAATATTGAATAATGAATGTCGAAGTAAGGTATTCTGCCGTTTTAATTCACATAAGAAAGTAGCGCGACACGCGGCGCAAGCGCCTGGGCTGCACGAGCGATTCAATCTTTCGTCCCTCGTCTCTTGTTATTCGTCCTTCGTCTCTCGTCCCTCGCCCTTCCTAACCCCTCTGCCTAATTCTGAACAAGCTCGATCCGCAATGAATTATTTGTCACCTCGGAAATATTTATCCCGAATGCTTTAAAATTTTGAAGCATCAAGGCGGCTGCCAGATCTTTTGCTTTTCCTTTATATTCAACCAACAAGATTGCTTCATTGGGTTTAATTTCTTTTACCCGGATTCCCTCTACCCCGGATATCGTGTTCAGGGCTTTGCGCAACTTAACATAACTGGCAAGATGCCCCGTACCTAATATACTCAATTCGACCACAGCCGGTCTGCCGGCCTGTCTCTGCCAAACGACAACCAGCTGTTCGGCAAGTTCCCGACCCGCCAAGTCACCGACATTCGCAAGCGCTTCTTTGCCACCGATGATGTCATCTTCATTGGCAGCCACTGCTGTGCGGGTAAAGTTGAGCATTAGTTCTGCGGAATCTGTCCGGATTGCGCGTGCTTCGACCGTCCCGCTAAACGATCTCATGGCCGAGCCCATGACGTTCGTAGAGAGGTTTGCAGCCGACGTTACCAGCACGACCACATCTGCCTTGAGGCCGGCACCCAGCGTCGCCGCTTCCTTATCCGTCAAGGCCGGCTTATCAAAATTGCTCCAGTTTACCAGGGGTTTTTCCCGCGCGCCCCTGTGGTCTATTATTTCAAATCCGGCCTCCTTTAAACGTTCGGTCATAGCTGTTTCGGAAACAGATACGAAATTTGCATCCTCTGCGCTCCACCAAAAAATCGGCAGCGGCTCCCTGACATTCTTTTCGGCGACCAGGAACAAAACCCGGGGCAGTGTTGTCCGGGTCCGCAAAATACCGGCGTCGGATAATTTTTGCGAGATTTTTTCTCCCGACACAGTGACTTTTACAACCACACGATATGATTTACCACGGGCTGCCTCTGTCAGCACCTTGTAATCCCGGACAAAGGCATTTTTGCGATCGAACAGCAGCTGGTTGACTTGCGGGAAATTATCCACCAGAGAATCTACCTGCAAAATCTCGCCGATCATCAGGGCCACCGCCGTAACGAGACTGTTCGAGATGGCTCTATCGCGGGCGGCGGAAACATTCCCGCCATAGACCGTTGCCGCCCCGATCACAACATATGTTTTAGTCTCGGCCGGCTCCTGGCCATAAGCGATGTCAAATTGCGTCAATGCCGCGGCCAGGCAAAATAGCACAAGTATCAACTTGTTAATTTTGGGAAAAATTATCCGCATACTGTCTACCCCCCCCCCGTGTCTGGGAAAAATGTTTAAACGCTAATACCCATTAAAGGAAAAATCTCCTGGAATCAAGGATAAAAAAATAAAGCATGGGGCATGGAGCAGAGGGCATGGAGCATGCAGCATAGCGGAAAAAAGCGGAATTAAACTTCATTTTTTTCCTCTTATCGGCGGCTTGCATCTGATTTCATCCCACTGCGACACATGAAATCAAAAGGCAAGGCCAGCTACTATCTAAATTAAATCGGTAAGATTTAGAATGGTAGACACGAAAACTTCTGCTTGGCTTTGATCGGGAGACAATGCCGCTTGTGCCCAAAAAAGGTTTTCCAGATTGGGGATAGCTGAAACCATAAACCCTGAACGATGATTCTCATACATTGACCCCGAACCCAAGTCTCTAAGGGCTCTCCGTGCTTCGCCCCATGCCCCTTGCCCTCTACCCCATGCCCCATTGCCGTCAGGCTAAGGTGACAAGAAGTTTCGACATTGCCTAAAAAATATTTAACCAATTAGAATAGCTTATAAGTAGAGGCAAATTACAAATTACAAGCACCAAATTCCAAACAAATCTCAAACGATGGGCTTCCAAATTCCGGGGCTTAAATATCGCTTGATTTTTTGAATTTGAGTCATTGGAGTTTATTTGTTATTTGGGATTTGTATTTTGGGATTTACAGCCATTCAAGGTTCATTATTACATAATTTAAACACGCGATGATCGGTCACAAATTTTCTTAGCCTGACGGCTATGCCCCCTGCCCCTACGCACTGCGAGCCAGTGCATATTCCGCAATATCCAGCATCGTATCTTTGGTCGGGGAGGGATCAAATACAGTCAGCGCCTTTTTAGCCGTGTCAATATAGGACGCCGCCGTATTTTGGGTATACGTCAGGCCACCGTATTTATCCAGCAAATCAGTCAGGATTTTAAAATCCGCTTCAGAAAAGTCCTGGTCCCGGATTATCTTTATCATCAAATCCCGGTCGCCGGACCGAGCCTGCTGCAATGCGTAAATAACCGGCAGGGTTAATTTTCCTTCCCTGAGATCGGCCCCGACTTCCTTGCCGAAATCGGAAGTCTGCAGGGTATAATCAAACAGGTCATCCGCCATCTGAAAAGCGATCCCCAGATTATTGCCGTATTCGGCCAGGGCCTTTTCCTGCTCCTCACTGGCATCCGCTATAATGGCACTAACACGACAGGCGGCTTCGAACAGCATGGCGGTTTTGCGGCGGATGACCTCCTTGTACTCATCTTCCGTCAGGCTGATGTCACCTTTTCGCATCAGCTGGTGAACCTCACCCTGGGACATGTTCTCGGTAAGTCCTGCCAGGATTTGAACGATGCGGAGTCGACCCGTCCCGGCCGAAATTGACAAGGCCCGGGCCAACAGATAGTCACCTACCAATACGGTAATGGAACTACCCCATTTTGAATGTGCCACCGGTTTTCCCCGCCGCAGTGTGGCCCCGTCCACCAGATCATCATGCAGCAGGGTTGCGGCATGCAGATATTCCAATGCGGTCGAAAAGGTCTTCTCATAGTCGCCGTTATAGCCGCAAATCCGGGCTGAGAGAATCATTAACAACGGTCGTAAGCGCTTTCCTCCGCTGAACAGAATGTGACCGGCCACTTCGGAAACCAGATCCAGATAGGGATTTAAATTATCAATAAGAGCTTTTTCGATATCAGCCAGATCATCTTTAACTGTTGCGAGGATCCTGTGCCTCAGGTCATTCATACCGCCACTCCCATAAGATCGTATTCCATAGCATCCGTCACTCGCATATCAGCAAAACGGCCGATTTTCAATTTAAAAGGTGATTGTTCGGTGCTAATATAGGATATACCATCTACCTCCGGTGCCTGAAAGTTCGTGCGGCCGGCAAAAAGATGGTTATCCAGAAACTCCTCCACCAGGACTTTTAGCATTTTACCGACATATTTCTGATTATTTTCGGATGAAATTTCAGACTGCGCAGACATGAGTTGGTGGTACCGGTCGGTTGCCACGGCACCCGGAATGTGATCGGATAATTGATGGGAGGCAAGATCATCGGAATCCGAATAAATAAAAACCCCCAGATGATCAAACTTCACATCCTCGGTAAATTTCAAAAGCTGATCAAAATCCTTATCGCTTTCTCCCGGGAAGCCCACAATGATGGTAGTCCGCAATACGGCCGCCGGGACCTGGGTACGGATTCGATCAAATAGACGGCAGAGTTCATCCCGGTTGTACCGGCGGCCCATACGCTTTAAAATGCCGGGGCTCACATGTTGAATGGGGATATCAAAATAGGGACACAGATTTGGATGGGAGGCAACGGTATCAATAAAAGAGTCGTCGATGCTTTCCGGATGCCCGTAAAGCACCCTGAACCAGGGCTTTGCGAGGCCCCATTGATCATCCGCACCGCAAACGGATAGATCGTCCACGAGCCTGCTCAGATTAGCCGGCGGTGTCAAATCCTTTCCGTAGGCAGTCGTATCCTGTGCCACCAGGACCAGTTCCTTGACACCGGCCGCCATAAGCCGCCGGGCTTCGGCTAGGATATCTTCCGGCGGGCGACTTTTTTGCCGTCCGCGCAACCTGGGGATGATGCAATAGGTGCATGTCTTGCTGCAGCCTTCCGCAATCTTGAGGTAGGCTAAATGGGGCAAAATTAAATCCCGTGGAGAATCTTTTTCCCCAGCCGCTATCAGATCCGGATCCGGCAGCAGACACTGATGGGAAAACTGGGGCTCCCTCGCAGCTTTGACAATTTGATCAAAGGCCCCGGTTCCTAAAAAGACGTCCACTTCCGGCAATAATGTTAAAATCTCCTCACGGTAACGCTCGGGGAGACAACCGGCCACCACCAGCCGGTTGCAGACCCCTTCCTTCTTGAATTCCGCCAGCTCTAAAATGACGTCGATGGACTCCTGGGCAGCATCTTCGATGAAGCTGCAGGTATTCACCACGATGGTTTCGGCCTCGGCGGGGTCATCCGTAAGGTTCCAGCCGGCCTTTTTCAGCCGTCCGATCATGATTTCGCTGTCAACCTGATTTCTGGCGCAACCCAGGCTTTCCAAATAAAGTTTCATGGCAGTATTTCTAGGACAAAATCAGACATGTTCATCTCGTCCGGTTAAGATTTGAAGTTAGGTTTTAATATCATTGAAAAAAATAAGGTGGGTGGTCTGCAATGTCAATGAGGGAAGTTGCCGTTCCAAGGTTTGAACGCATTGAAAACAATCTTGAAGTGGAGGTGGGATACGAAAGAAATTGATGTAGCTCAACCCAAAAATTGCTCGGTTTAGTTTGAAACACGAAATCCTTTGGAATACAAATCAGTCAGGCTACCATCCATCTGTTCAACTATAATCAAGCCTTCAACTGCATCGAGACGGTTGATCAGCTCAAGTCCCTTCTCGGGTCCCATAACCATTATCGCGGTTGCCAGACCGTCTGCGAAGGTGCAGGTGTCGGCAATAATGGTAACGCTCACCACGTAATTGGCAATCGGATATCCGGTTCGGGGGTCAATGATGTGGGCGTAACGGATTCCATCGACCAAAAAAAAGTTGCGGTAGTCGCCACTGGTGGCGAAGGCCCTGTTACGTAAATTGACGATTTTGTAGACTTCGTCAAAGGCCGCGTCTGTTTGAGGTCGATTAATACCGATGCGCCAGAGGTTGCCATCCTGACGGTATCCGGATGCAAATACTTCCCCGCCAATTTCAACCAGATAATTTTGAAATCCTTCCTTTCGAATGGTATCGGCAACCTGATCCACCCCATAACCCTTGGCAATTGAAGAAAGATCCAGAGTCACAGCGGCGCGCTTTTTTAGCAGATATCCGGGTTCCAGGACTTCGATATTCTCGAAACCGATATTTGATAGAAGCGCAGAAATTTCATTTTCCAGCG
The DNA here is from genome assembly GCA_963765595.1 of uncultured delta proteobacterium. GTDB lineage: Bacteria > Desulfobacterota > Desulfobacteria > Desulfobacterales > JAFDCJ01 > JAFDCJ01. Next base: position 46,389 of record CAVXXE010000108.1, on the reverse strand, counting down.
GAATCTTCTTCTTTGCACCGCTTCTCCCAAAGCCCCAGAGATCCACCAACGGGTTGACTGTGCCATCCCAGGCACCATCGGAAAGCCGGTAGATGGCTTGTGCAATTTTCATCACCCGGTAAAAATCTTCAGAAATTCTAAATTTCCTGTTGGTCTGATTAAATTCATTAAACCGGCTGATCTCACTGTCCTTTTGATAAGTGGACATGGCGGTGTTGATTTCAACCAGCCGCTTTTCTATTTTTTCTTTCAACCCTGAGACGCTTTGGAAGGATCCGGTGACAACCTTGATGTTATAAGCCGTCCCCATAGTGCGGCCCTGGATCAGGTGCTCCCGCTTTCCTTCACATTCCGAAGATAGGACGCATAACGCAATAGCGATAATGAAAGCTTTGACGGTCCTGTTCATCGCGTTAGCAGATCCTCGGCAACTGCTCGCCCGCCAACATATCCACAATCCGCATCCCACCAATGCGGGTCTCCAAAATTACTTTACCGATGCGATCTTCGACCACCTCGCCAATCACGGCCGCATCTTTTCCGTAGGCGTTCGCCTGCATAGCTGCCAGGACCGCAGTAGTATCTCCCGCGGAAACAAAGGCAAGCAATTTCCCTTCGTTGGCCAGGTACAGTGGATCAAACCCTAACAGCTCACAGGCTGCGGCAACCTCTTTTTTCAGAGGGATGTTTTGTTCGTATATTTTTATGCCTATTTTTGATTTTTCAGCGATTTCATTTAATGCTGTGCCCACCCCGCCCCGGGTGGGATCTCGCAGCACGCGGATTCCCGGGCCGGCAGTCAGCATTTGTTTGACCATGTGGTTTAGCGGTGCCGTATCGCTGGTGAGACTGGTTTTAAAGGACAGCCCCTCTCGCCGGGTCAATATGGTTATGCCGTGATCCGCGATGGTACCGCTCAGAATAATTTGATCACCGGGCTTGGCATGGTGACTGGCAATATTGACATTTGGCGGTATCAAACCGATCCCGGATGTGTTGATAAAAATCTTATCAACTGCGCCTTTGGGCACAACCTTGGTATCTCCCGTGACGACGGTTACACCGGCGGTTTTTGCGGCTTTGCCCATTTCGCTGACTATTTTTTCAAGATCCGTTATGGAAAAACCTTCTTCGATAATCAGACCGACACTCAAGTACACCGGATCACCGCCGCACATCGCAACGTCATTGACGGTCCCATTGATGGCCAGATCACCAATATTCCCGCCTGGGAAAAAAATGGGATCCACCGTATAGGAGTCCGTTGAAAAAGCGAGCCTTATCCCTTCTAAGTCAAGTATGGCACCGTCATTCAGCTGCGCTAGAATCGGATTGTCAAAAACAGGCAGCAGCATGTCCGTGGTTAAGCGGTGGGAAATCCTTCCCCCGCTGCCGTGGTCGAGAAGTATTTTGTCAGTTTTAATCATAAAGTATCGTTTGGAACGTTAAGATCGTTTAGATGGTTTTCGGATGGAGCTACCGGTCCTTTGCCCCATGCCCTCTGCCCTCCGCCCTTCACATGTGATATTTAAAATAAGCCGCGCAGGTTCCTTCCGTCGATACCATACAGGGTCCCACCGGATCGGTGGGGGTGCAAACCGTTTTGTAAAGAGGACATTCCGGCGGTGTTTTTGTGCCGATCAGAATCTCACCGCAGGCACACCCCTTGGGATCCATTGAATCGGTCACCTGGATATCAAATATGGTTTCCGCATCGTAGCGTTCATACTTTTCGCGTATTTTCAAACCACTTTGCGGAATCACGCCAATGGCGCGCCAGGAGACATCGGCGGGTTTAAAAACATCCTCCAATAATTTTTGGGCCTTCGTATTGCCTTCGGATGTTACCGCCCGTTGATAAACATTGTCCAGGGTCGCCCTCCCGCTTTCAATCTGTTCGACCAGCAGGCCGATAGCCTGCAGAATATCAGCCGGCTCAAACCCGGCGATGACACTAGGAATTCGATGTCGTTGGTAGAATGGCTGATAGGCTTTTACGCCGATAATTACGGAGACGTGACCGGGCAAAATAAAGCCGTCAATTTGCACATTCTCGAATGCCATTAACGCCTCCAGGGCCGGAGGTACCAACTTATGAGCGGATATCACGGAAAAGTTGGTCACATTCGTCTGTGCAGCGGAAAAAATAGCGGCGGCAATGGTGGGTGCCGTGGTCTCGAATCCGACACCGAGGAACACCACTTTTTGGGCCGGGTTTTTCCTGGCGATCTCAAGGGCATCAAAAGTTGAATAAACAATTCGAATATCCCTGCCCGCGGCCCGTTGCTTAAGTAAGGAGGATTTCGTGCCGGGTACCCGCATCAGATCGCCGAAGGTGGTTACGATAACGTTATCTATCCGAGATAGTTCGATAAACGCGTCGATTTCTTTTTGATCGGTGACGCAAACCGGACAACCCGGCCCCGACAGCAGTGAAATACTTTGAGGCAAAAGCGATCGGATGCCGCTACGAAAAATGGAAACCGTATGTGTCCCGCAAACTTCCATCAGACGCACATCGCGGTTGCTGGTATTTCTGATGTTTTCCAATAGCTTTTTGGCTATCGTTGAGTCTCTGTATTCTTCCAGATGTTTGAGTGTCATATTAGCGTCCGTTGCCGCAGTTTGGCGGCGGTTGCGGCATTTTAATCTTTAGCCGCCCCCTGTCTTGAAAATGCGGGATAAACCCCTAACCCAGATAGACCGGAAATACCAAATTGCAAGCATCAAATTACAAATAAATACCAATACCAAATACCACCTTATCCGCCTAGCGCCTACTGACGGCCGCGGCCACCACTGCCTGCCCCAATGCAATTCCGCCATCGTTGGTGGGAACCTGCTGATGGCTGAAAACCGAAAACTTCCTTTTTTCCAACGCGTTGATCAATCCGGTCAAAAGGATCGAGTTCTGGAAAACGCCACCACTCAAGACTACCCGGTTCAAATCCCGATCTTTTCGAATGACCGTGCAAAGATCCACAAACAGGCAAATAAGCGTCCAATGAAACTTCGCGCTAATGTCGGCGACGGACTTGCCGTCCTGAAGATCTTTGACAACGCCAAGGATAATCGGTGCCGGCAGGATTTGATAGGTATCATCCGAAAGCCACTCATAATCATAGGTCGATCCCGCCGTGTCCGCCGCCAGCATTTCCAACTCCATGGCGGCCTGTCCTTCAAAGTTGACCTGACTGCGAATTCCGCAAATGGCCGCGACACCATCAAAGAGGCGTCCCAGGCTCGATGTCAGGGGCGTATTGACTCCTTTCGTTATCATCTCACTGATAATCGTCAACTTATCAATCTCAATTTCTTTCAATACGGGTAGCCCCAGTTCCTGAAAGCCCTTCCCGTAAGCATTCCGAAGATAACTTACCGCCATCCGCCAGGGCGCCTGGATAGCTGCAGTGCCACCCGGCATGGGGACATAGGCAAGGTGACCGCAGCGCTCAAAATTGTCTTCCGCGGCAATCAATATTTCACCGCCCCAGATAGCACCGTCGGTGCCGTACCCTGTGCCGTCAAAGGCCAGTCCGATAACCGGCCCTTCCAGCTTGTGCTCGGCCATGCAGCTGACGATGTGGGCGTGATGATGCTGAATCTGAATTTTATGGATAGCCTGTTGCTCCTGGGCGAACCGGGTACTCAAGTAATCAGGATGCATATCAAAGGCAATGATTTCCGGATCGATGTCGAGGATACGTTTTAGATGGGCCGCCGTCAATTTCAAAAACTCATAGGTTGCCAGGTTTTCAAGATCCCCGATATGCTGACTTAAAAAGGCCTTATCCTGCTTGGTGACGCAAATCGTATTTTTAAGCTCCGCTCCACAGGCCAGGATCGAAGGCATTTCGTTCTTTAAAAAAATGGGAATGGGCACAAAGCCCCTTGAACGTCGCAGGAATCGTCCGGCTCCGGCCGTGTTTCGTACAATAGAGTCATCACTGCGCAGATAAATATCGCGATTGTGGATGAGGAAATAGTCGGCAATGCTGGACAGCCGGTTAAACGCATCGTCGTTGTCGATGGCAATGGGCTCTTCACTCAGATTGCCGCTCGTCATCACCAGGGCGGCAAATCCCTGTTTCAAAATCAAATAATGCAACGGTGTGTAAGGCAGCATCACTGCGAAGTACTTATTGTTGGGCGCAACCTCCTTTGAAATACGGTTTGGATTCTTTTTTCTCAGCAATACGATGGGGCGCTGAATGGAGGTCAACAGTTTTTCTTCCGCTGCTTCCACCAGGGCATAGCGGCGGATGCTCTCAAGGTCATAGGCCATGACGGCAAAGGGCTTTTCTTCGCGAAGTTTACGATTCCGCAGACGCCGCACGGCATCAGTGTCGGCCGCATCTACCGCCAGGTGAAAACCGCCAAGGCCCTTAATCGCCAGGATATAGCCCTGTTTCAACAGCTCTGTCGCTTTACCGATGGGGTCTTTGGGTGCTATCCGGTTTTGTCGCTTGTCATATAGGGATACATGGGGTCCGCAATCTGCGCAGGCATTCGGCTGAGCATGAAACCGCCTGTTGTTCGGATCATCGTATTCGGACTGGCAGGCAGCACACATTTTAAAATGCCGCATGGAAGTTTTCGGTCGATCGTAAGGGATATCGTCGATGATGGTATAGCGGGGTCCGCAGTTGGTGCAGTTGATAAAGGGGTAGTGATAGCGCCGGTCATCAGGGTCAAGCAATTCGGCCAGGCAATCGCCGCAAACCGAAACGTCCGGCGAAATCAGGGTGGAAATTTTCGCCCCCCCTTTACTTTTTGCAATGCTAAAACCAGCGTAATTTCTGACGGTGTCCGATTGGCCGCTAATCTCAACAATGTAGGAAAGAGGGGGGCTCTTCGCGCAAATATCCGCTTCAAAAGAAGCAACCTGCTCGGCAAGGCCTTCAATGTGGATGGATACACCTGAAGAAGTGTTGCCCACCTCTCCTTTCAAACCATATTGCTCGGCCAGCTGAAAAATAAAAGGACGAAAGCCGACCCCTTGAACAATACCGTTGACTTTCAACCGTTTGGCGACACAAATTTTTGTCATGGTAAAAACAGCCTACCCTCGATATCCTCCGCCCTTAGACATTCGCCATCCGTCATTCGTCATTCGTCATTCCTATACCGTCTCCTTCCACCAAAGCCGCGGCTTCTTTCAAGAATTTCAACGTTTCGAGAGCCGCCGCTTCATCTATTTTCTGAATGGCAAAGCCGGCATGTACAATGACAAAATCGCCAATTCCGGCATCTTCAAGCAGTAAAAGGCTGGCTTCTCTTTGGACACCGTCGACATCAATCGTGGCCATGTTATTTTTTATTTGTGTGATTTTTGAAGGTATTGCAAGACACATTGTACGATCTTCCTTTTTTGTAAAGATTCACAGGTTCAGGGTTACCATTTTTCTTGGAATGTTTCGGGTGATGACGATCCCCCCGTCAAGAAGCCAACATATTGATTATGACATCATCCTTCCTGAAACCCAACACCCGTACCGGTCCGCCGCCCGAGAAACGCAATAGAAATGCGCCAATCAGTTAAGACCTGCCTTCCGGGTGATTTGCGCCATTCCAGGACACACCCAAACGATCCAGCTCGGCCAGAACCATTCCAATTACCGGGACGATTTTCGTTTGGATGATGGGCGTCAATTCAAGACTCTGGGTATCGATGTCCTCCGGTTCGACCCCGATAATCACTGTTTCCGGGACCTTGTCCAGCGCCTGACACAAGGTCAAGGCTTCGAGGAAATCTACTTGGTGCAGGGAATTTTTGGCCCGGATCCTTTGTGGAATTTGATCGCCTGCCAAGCGGTACAAATCACCGGGTTTTCCCTTGTTGCGGATGGCATCCACCACGATTAAATGGTCCGGTTTTGAAATTACCCCGAGCAAATTGATACCGAGCACACCACCATCGACGAGCAGGGCATTGTCTGAAAATTCGTAAAGCGCCTCCATTTTTTCAACCACCCGCACACCGAAACCTTCATCGGAATAAAGGATACAACCGATGCCCAAAACCATAACGGCAGCGGCATAGATATCGTCAAAAGGATTATTGTAAGTCGAGCTCATATATAACAAACCGCTCATTGAATTGGTTTTCCGGAAAAATGAACACGGGTAGCGTACCTACACTATGTGGTAGTAGATGTCAAGACTTCGTGGAATGACAAGGCAGCAACGTCAAATCAGACTCTAAGCGATTGAGTCCATTACCTGAATAAAATGACGCAGCCCTGGCAGAGGCCACAGCCTCCCTTAAAATCGGGAGGCTGTGAGATATAAACAGAATTACAGTGCCTTGATCTTATATACCTGATTGGAATCCGGATCAATAACGTGAACGCCGCAAGCGACGCACGGATCAAAAGAATGAACCGTTCGCAGGACTTCAAGCGGCTTTTTGGGATCGGCCACCGGTGTGCCGATTAAAGCCTCCTCAACGGGTCCCAGTTTGCTATTGGCATCCCGCGGACCCAGATTCCATGTTGAAGGTACCACGTACTGGTAGTTTTTAATCTTCTTATTTTCGATCTGGATCCAGTGGCCAAGAGAGCCCCTGGGAACATCATTTAGCCCTACGCCCATGGCACTGTCCGGCATTTCATAGGCTTGATAGGTTTTGGTGTCCCCGTTTTTGAGATTTTCAATCAGCTCTCCAACCCAGACTTGATTACGCTCGCCGATGGCAAGGGCTTCGATGCCTCGGGCAGCAGTTCGGCCCAGAGTTGAAAACAGGGCCGCAGCTGGAACACCGAGGGTTTTCAGGACACTGTCCACGATGGGTTTGATTTCTTTGTGACCTTTGGCATATGCCACCAGAACCCTGGCCAGCGGGCCTACCTCGCAGGGTTCACCCTCATAGCGCGGGGCTTTGAACCAGGAGTACTTTCCGTCACCCGGCCTATATTTCGGATTCTCCTGCAGTGGTTTGGTCTCGCCTTTGTAAGGATGCAGGTCGGCACCATCTTCGTACCAGGCGCGCGCCACATTTTCGGTCACATTGGCCTGATCCGCCATCTTGACACCGCCAAGATTGCGGTTCATGATCACGCCTCTGGGCATAAAGAGGCTTTCAGGCTCCTTATCGGATTCCGGAAATTCACCCCAGGCCAGAAAATTGGTGGTGCCGCCGATGGCTCCCCAGTCCTTGTAAAAGGAAGCCACCGCCAACAGATCGGGAACATATACGTTTTTAACAAAATTATGCGTTTCTTTGGCGATGTACAAAAATTCGGCAATCCGGTCGGGGGTCAGATCCCTGACACAGGTTACACCGCCGACAACCAGGGATTGGGGGTGCGGGTTTTTACCGCCGAATATGGCATGCATCCGCGCGGCCCTGGCCTGCAGACGCAATGCTTCAATATAATGGGCGGCCGCCATCAGATTTGCTTCGGGCGGTAGTTTGTAGGCGGAATGCCCCCAATAGGCATTGGCAAAAGGGCCTAACTGGCCGCTGTCGACAAAGGTTTGAAGCCGTTGCTGAACACTTTTAAAATAGGCGCTGCCCCCCTCAGGAGCGTTGCTGACATTGTCCGACAAGGCGGCGGTCTTTTTTGGATCCGCTTTGAGTGCACTGACAATGTCTACCCAGTCCAAAGCATGCAAATGATAAAAATGAACGATGTGATCGTGCTGGAACTGGGCGCCCATGAGAAGGTTGCGTACGATTCTCGCATTTTTAGGGATTTTGACGCCCACGGCATCATCGACTGCCCTCACCGAGGACAGAGCATGGGTGTAAGTTCAGACCCCGCAAGAGCGCTGCACAAAATGATGGGCATCCCGCGGATCGCGTCCCTGCAGGATCAGCTCGATTCCCCGGAACATCTGGCCTGAACTCCAGGCGTTGACAACTTTGCCGTCGGCCACTTCGACCTCAATCCTGAGGTGGCCTTCTATTCTGGTGATCGGATCTATCGTAATTCTTTCAGCCATATAATCTCCTCCTTTTTACTGAAAAAGGACTGTTGTTCAATCTATGCAAAGCCCATTAAAGTTGCTCATAAAACGGCGTGAATTTGTCCCAAAATTTCGGTTCACTGCAGCCGATACAGGGCGCCCCCGCTTCAATCGGCCAGCTGGTGCCGTCGTTGTATTTAACAATCGGACAATTGTTGTAGGTTTCAGGTCCCCGGCAACCCATTTTGTAAAGGCAATAACCGGCCGCCGCTTCTGCGGAGCCAAACTCTTCGACAAACTCATCGTTTTCAAAATGAGACCGCCGCGGACACTGGTCATGGATGGTTTTACCGTAAGCAAATATCGGTCGACCAAGATCATCAAGGGCCGGAAGTTTTCCCAGGAGAAGATAGTTAAGGACGGTGCCTACAAAATTCACCGGGTTCGGTGGACATCCGGCGACATTCACCGTCTTGATGCCCAAAGCTTCTCCGACGCCCTTGTAGCCGCCGGGATTCGGCGCCGCGGCCTGGATGTTGCCGAATGAGGAACAGGAACCGATGCAAATCACACCGGCTGCCTTGGAGCAGACTTCTTTGCCGATTTCCAAAAACGTGCGGCCACCGATTTTTCCATAGCCCCCGTCATATTTGGTGGCTATGGCGCCTTCCACAACGCAGATAAACTTACCGTCGTATTTTTTTACAGCTGCGTGAAGTTGATCTTCAGCCTGCTGCCCGGCCGCCGCCATAATGGTTTCATGATACTCCACTGAAAGAATCTCAAGAACCAGATCATCCGCGTAAGGATACTGGGTTCTCAGAGTTGCTTCTGAGCAACCCGTGCATTCACCGAAGTGGAGCCAGATGACCGGGGGCCGCTGGGCCGGAGCGGCAAACACCTCCGCCACTTTCGGGACAAAGGACGATGACAGCCCCAGGGTAGCGGTGAGGTAGGTACAAAACTTCATGAATTCCCGCCTGGTGACCCCCTTGCCTTCCAGTCTTTCATAAAAAGCCTTTTCGTTTTCCATTTGCACCTCCTTGGTATGAATTAGCGTTGGCACCAAATTCCCCCTTTAAGCTAAGTAGATATTCACAAAACTAGAAAAATAAATTAAAATATCGCTATCGTATGATTTATGGACAAATTTATAAGCTTTTGTAAATATTATGAATATAAGCTTGATAATTAAAATTAATTAAATAAAGTCAGCCCCAGTGCTATGGACACGCCAAAATAACTAAATGGAATTCAGTCTCTATATATTAAAATTTCCGATAGGTCAAGCTTAAATTTTAGTCTGAATTATGTCCTGGTCGGATGGATAAGGCATTTATTCCCTGAAATGCAAATCCTTATCAGGCACTTGCTGTTTTGGTAGTTTTGACTTTTTAGGAGAACATCGAATTTAAGCGGGAAAACCGTGGAAACCGAAGTCTAGTCGTTATCATGGACGTCACCGTAATCGTCATCTTCAATTTTCAGGGATGACTCAATTTTTTTTAGCCCATTTTTTTCAGGATAATTTTCATCAAAATCGTCTTCCAACAATTCATCAAGGTCGGTTGAGTCGTCTTCGAGCTGTTCGGTGATTACGGAAGATTGGCGTTTTCCGGCCAACAAATTAATATCGTCGAAAAAAAGCTCCACCGATTCTTCGCCTTTTGACTTATGCAGCTGAACTAAGGCATGGGCAATTTTTTCCGCATAGATTCCCGGGGGATATAAATTGTTGGTCCTCAAAGTAGAAATCAGCGCATCTTTTCCAGTTGCGACAGCAGATTTAATTGTTTTGTAATCATAGGCTTCTTCACAGAGCAGCGACAGTTTCTCTTTGTTAAGCTCAGCAAATTCCTGAATTTTGAACTGCTTATTTTCTTTGTCATTTATGATTAAATATTTCTGTTTCATGGGTGCATTTCTCCTGTATTTATATGTAAGTTAGCGTTTTTTGAAACCATATAAACACAATCCTGTCAACTGTCAAAAACAAATACTAAAATTCCGATATACAGGTGAAAAAATTTGCATTTTTTTAACCTGTATATCGGAATTTTAATTGACCTGTTTTGGATGAAATGCTAAATAAGTAGGTTACGACAAGGAGGGATGGCTGAGTGGTCGAAAGCGGCGGTCTTGAAAACCGTTGAGGGTCACACCTCCGTGGGTTCGAATCCTACTCCCTCCGCCAATTTTGGTTGATTTGTTGATTGGTTAAATCGTTGATCAGTAAAATGATTGCAACTCTTGTTTTAACAATTCAACTAATCAACCAATTAACCATTCGACCAACCATGGAGAGATGGCCGAGCTGGCTGAAGGCGCTCGCCTGCTAAGCGAGTATGGGGGGAAACTTCCATCCAGGGTTCGAATCCCTGTCTCTCCGCCATTATAAAGGAATTAGGCCAATTTGAGTTTTCTTAAATTGGCCTTTTTTCTTGTCTAATTTATAAAATCGTTACAATAATCGTTACAATGCGATCTGAAAAATGAAAATTAAACCGTAATATAATGGATAGTTTTTAAGATTAGGAATCGGTTTTTTCGACAACTTTAAGGTGAGATTTTTTGGGGTTGTCCAATATACTGGCAACCTGTTTCATGGCCGGGGAAAGACCTTTGAGGTAATTGTCGGTCGTGGTAGGGCGCTTATGCCGGAGCATTTTTTGAATTTCTCTCAGGGTCGCCTTGCCTGAATCTTCCAAAATCATGGCGACATGATGGCGGATTGCATGGAAACCAAACTTTTTAACACCTGCCTTTTTACACAACTTATCCATCATTTCTTTAATGGGTTTATCATTTTTCGTATAAATTCCTCCGCCTGGTTTTGTAAAAACGTAAGGGCTGGACTTGTCGCGCTCATTCCACCTTTTCTTTAGACAGCTATATAAAGTTTCAGACATTGGAACAAGGTCCGACTGAATTTGTCCTCCTTTACGTTTCCGGGTTCGAAGCGTTACAGTTCGCTTTTCGAGGTTAATATCGTCCCAGGCTAAACGCAGGATTTCAGACAGCCGCCCCAACGTATGATAAACAGTTTGAATGAAATCAAGCTCCCAATCTGTCGCAGCAAGGATAACCCGGTCTATGTCTTCAGCTGGAGGGATGTAGCGTGGCGTTTCTTTCTCTGGGTAAGGCTCAAGATTTACAACTGGATTATGCTGGATGATAGTTTGGCGGTTTGCCCAGGTGAAGAGCGCCTTGAATTCTTTCAGATCCCGGTTAGCAGCCTTGTTGCCGTCTGATCCTTGCCGCCGGACGAGAAAGGAATATTCTTCCAGAAATTCTTTTTGCCTCTTTGTCAATTTTTCCTCACCAAGCCTGGCCAGGTTATTGGCATCTTTCCGGGCCTTGAGGTATTTTGTAAAGTCAGGAGGCGTTAGATCCTCGATGGCAGGGTCTTCTTGAAGAAATGTTATAAAGGTGCGGAAAACAAATGTTTTTTGTCTGTATGTATTTTTCTGATGAAAATCACTGGAATACGTTGCCAGATATTTATTTGATACCCCCGCAAAGGTCAAAGGGATCATCGTTGGTGTCGATTGCTCCGGGTGTTTTATCCGGTATCGTTCGTTTTCTTCCCACTCCGCCGCTAAAGATCTGTCTGCTGAGAATTCATATTCGTTGCAGCGGATTGGTGGCAATATTCTGGGGATGTTTAATTGAGGTTGGTTAACAAAATTGCCCTGTGGTTGGGCAATTTTTTGCAAGTAAAGGTCATGTGTGGAATTATTGATGGGGCAGCTTTCGATTGATTATAGGTATGATGTACGGTATGAAAATCTGAATGGGATGCAGTTCTTGATTACAGCCAAAAAAATGCCCCCGTAATGCTACTGAGGCGGCCTATACGCCCGAAGTTACATAGGGAAAAAGGGCTTTGTTAAAAAATTTTTCGGTTAAACAGGAAAATTTCACTTGTAAATTTTCCTAAAATTGTATATTTTCTTAATCAAGAAAATGGATAAAAACAGGAAAACACCCACAGAAAAAGAAATGCTCGACCAACTTCAGGAAGATAGGATCCAACTTCCACCGCTGTCTTTTCGTTTTTTGGACGACCGGCAGGATATTGGCGTAAACGGGGGTTTCGATGTATTTATCGAGGTATTTTGGAAAAAAAGTAAAGCAATATTCGCTGTTGAATGTAAAGCCCTTTCAACGCCGAAGGCCTTTCAGGACGGTGTCAATTTGCTGAAATCATTTTCTCTTTCCAATGATTACCTGCCAATGCTTTTTATGCCTTTCTTAAGTGAACGGAAGCTTCAGAGGTTGGAGAGGGAAGGGCTTAGCGGCATCGATCTGTGCGGCAACGGTGTGGTGGTTGTACCGGGTACATTTGCCGTGTTTCGTAGTGGCGGAAAGAACCGTTTCCCCTCTTCGGCCCTTATTAAAAACATTTACCGGAAAAACAGTTCTATGGTGGGGAGGGCCTTTCTCCTCTGCGCCGGCTACGAAACCGTTCAAGAGATCCGTACCAAGATCAACCAACGAAATCTCCTGGTGAACCGTTGGGATAAAAAACCCATGAGTTTATCAACCGTGTCGAAAGCCTTGAAAACGCTGGAAGATGACCTGATTGTCACGCGTGAAGGAACCATTCGCCTGCTACAGCCCGACAAGCTATTGGAAAAGTTGCGCGAAAATTATGATTCCCCTGCAGTAAAAGAGCGGGTCCGTCTCAAGATATCGGAAGAGAATGGGAAGGTTTTGAAATTGCTGTCAAAACTATCACAGACATTGGATTTACCCCTTATGGCTTCAGGAACGTCATCAGTTGCACAATACGCCGTGATGCAGCGCGGAGATTTGTTGTCTGTTTATTGCCCGAAAGTGGAAAGGCTGCTTGAACGCTTGCCTGGAAGTTCATCGGATCGTTTCCCAAACCTTGAGCTTTTGGCGACAGAGGATGAAACGGTCTATTTTGATGCCCGGCAGGAGGGAAACTTCTGGTGGGCCTCCCCGGTGCAGGTTTATCTGGAACTGATGGCCGGCGACAAGAGGGACCAGGAAACTGCCGAACAAATAAATGCGGTAATTTTGAATGATGTTGGACCGGTGCAACAATGATCATGATAACAGATCTTCAAACGGCGTTGCTCGACCTACTTCAGAAAGTACGAGATTCAGAAATCAGACTCATCATAGGTGGTGGCTTCGGTATCTATCTAAAGACAAACCACGTTAAACGTCTGGATATGAGGACACTTTTGGATCAATGGCCTGAACCGCGATCCACCAACGACCTCGACTTGTTTCTCCGTCCTGAGCTGCTAATCGAATCATCAAGATTAAAACCGTTGGTAAGCGCCATTACCGACCTGGGCTATCAGGTAGTCCCCGGAGCGGAAAATTATCAGTTTGTCAAACCCGGGCCGGGAGGCACTCATGCGGGCAGCGTTAAAATAGATATCCTAACCGGTGCACAAAGTTGTTTTCAAGGCACCCGGGTAAAGGTAGACGCTCGCCGTGCTCGCCCTAAACCTTCTGTCGGCATGCATGCCCACCCCGTAGATGAAGCTCTGACTTTGGAGGAGGGCTTGCTGTCAATATTACTGGCGGGAACACTCAGTTCAGGTGATACTTTGGAATCTGAAATCTTCCTGCCGCATCCCTATACGTTTTCGATGATGAAGCTTTTCGCATTCAGGGACCGGCTCGACGATCCTGACAAGGAGTTCGGCCGCTACCATGCCCTGGATTTGTACACCATTTTGGCGACAACGACGGAGGAGGAGTGGGAATATGCCCTCCAACTGCGTGATCAGAATAAGAATGAACCCTTTACTATAGAAGCTGGGCAATTGGTTTCTGAGTACTTTTCCGCCCCTGAGCGTTTGGGCATGATCCGATTGAGAGAAAGCCCCTATTACCGGCCCGAATTACAGATTGGAAAATTCATATCTGTCCTGCAGGAGCTGTTTCCCGTCGGGGCTGAACCTGTTTCACAGGCAAGCTGAACAATAGGAATCGTCTCAGAATACATTCGAAATCGTTACAAAAATCGTTACAATGAAGTATAAAAACAGACCTGATTTTGAAACTTGCTGAAAGTTGTGCTCTCTATAACCGCTTGAATAAACGATATTATAGGATTTACGATAGATTTCAGGAAAAAGTTAGCTCGCCTGCTAAGCGAGTATGGGGGGAAACTTCCATCCAGGGTTCGAATCCCTGTCTCTCCGCCATTTTAAAGGAATGAGCCGGTTTTCGCATATCGGAAATCGGCTCATTTTTTTGAGAATAACATAAAATCGTACTGCCTATCGTACCACTTTCAATTTTTTATCCACTTTCCCGCATTCATCCAACACATTGGCAACCTGTCTTAACTGAGGATCGAGTGTTTTTATATATCCATCGGTGGTGGTCATTCAGCGATGCCGGAGCATCTTTTGAATCTGACTTAAACTTGCCTTTCCCGAATCAGCTAATATTGATGCAACATGGTGGCGGATTGCATGAAAACCAAATGGCCGGCGCCTATGCTTGCACAGCCTGCTCTTCTCATCAAGCGTGTCCGGTTAAACGCTATGTTCCGCAAATTCAGACATAGAATTTTTAGACCATGGTGGTCCAAATCATCTAAGTGTCAGAAAAGTAGTTGTTCTGCGCGGTGAATACAATTTGCGTATTTTAGCGTTTTAGTCTAAATAATAATTGTTAATTGTAAGGTACGGCAAGATAAAGAGCCCTTTTTATTTTTTTCTAAAAATCGCCATGCGTAATCCTTCTCTCACACCCCGTAGGTTCATGGTAAAAAATGAAAAAGGAGGTTAAAAATGCCTACTTATGAATTCTACTGTGAAAAATGTAAAAAAACTTTTAGTGTGGTAATTTCAATTTCTGACTATGACAAGAAGAAATACAATTGCCCAAAGTGTAAAAGCAAAAAAGTAAAGCAGCAAATCTCGTCTTTTCAGACAGTGACCTCTAAGAAAAGTTAAATTTTATCCACATAGGGTAATTATCCGGAGAACGGTATTCGAAAAAGCACCTGAGGTTATCCCGCAAATTCGATTATCGCCTTTTGAAGCTTCTTTGGCAGGTTTCTATGCTTGATGTTGCAATTCATCAAAAGACTCAGCTCTCTGCCCTTTTCTAAGGTCTTATAAAATCTCGACTGCCCCGCCACCAAAGATCAAAAGATATGACCAACCGAATTGTCATTCAGCCTTCTGAAGGGACCCAAAAGGAATTTGTGGCCAAGGTTCAATCGTGGGCAACCGAAGTTTTGGAAAAAAAAGGACCTTTAGCTGCTCCAACCTTTATTTCCATAAACATCTGGAGACGCATGGAGGAACTACAATCCTTTTATCAACAAGAAAAACAGGAACTTGGCATAGTAACTGGAGAAGAGACGGATTTTCTGGCCACTCATGAAGCATGGAGAGGCGATCCGCGAATCCACATCTGCCAAGAAAGGGTAAAAGACATACCCGATGTTGTCCTCCAAGGCGTCCTTCATCATGAGATTAGCCATGCTCTTCATCACGGAACACCGGAATTCTACACATTTCGATACTCAACCAAATTACAGGAAGCCGGACGAAATTGTGGCTTGGACTTAGCACTTCTGCAGCAATGTGTTTACATGCTTTCTGTAGCCATTAAAGACTATGATGTAGTGACGTGGCTGACTGATATAGGACTCGGTTTTGGTCAACTGCATCTTCTTGACTTTATGATCACTGACACAGAAGACGAGCGCCGAATTTGGGAGGCAGTTTGCTCCAATGCCGCTACGCGCAAGTTAGGCTTGGCTTTTTTTTTGAAAACGCTTCTTCCCCTTGAGGCCTTAGTCTCACTCAGAGTTGAAAGGGCTGAAATCATAAAAAATCAGTGGCAGGAGGCCTACGGTTGGCTTTCAGAGTCAACACAAGAAGGGCTCGTTAGGTTCGCCCACAACACGATGGCCTATAGAGATAAGCCTTTTCAGAAACGGTTGGAAAATGTGACCATTAATCTTATCTCAGAGGCTTCGCTTTGAACAGCCCTTCTGACGAAATATGATGCGGTTCCAACCTTCAAAATTTTGGTTGACAGATCAATCTTTAGAATGCCTTTTCGGGACGTAGGCAGTGCAGACATGCGTTTTGCCAAGAATCTGGAACCGATAATGCCGAATACCAGTATAATAAACAAATAATCATGTCGGGTCTTATGAAATCTTTGATTTTTGTAGTCGGCTTGATTATTTTTTCGGTATCTTTGATTATGGCTTTTGATCCACCCACCAATATAGAAATTCTCTCGGCCATTGGAAGCACAAATGAGTTACCAGACTCATTGCAGCGGGCTTTATCAATTGATGACTATGAACCGATACCGTTGCCCGGACCGAATGATTGGCTGGCTGAGCATCATAAAAACGGTCAAACTACCGATGAATTCATTCAGTCCGATCACAACAGCCCCGACGAAATTCGCAACGTCATTTACCTCCGGCCCATCGGGCAATTCAGGCAAGACCAAAGTCCGCCCTTAGATTTGCTGAGGGAATATGCGGCTGCTTATTTTTCGATGGGCGTAGACATAGTACCGACCATAGATATACGTAAACTCGATCTCACAACCCGCTCAAATCCTTATTCGCAAAATCGGCAGTTATTAACCGGTGACATATTACGTAATTTAAAGAGAAATCTCCCAGCCAATGCCTTTTGTGTGCTGGCCATCACCATGGAGGACCTCTATCCTGATCCCCGCTGGAATTTTGTGTTCGGGCAGGCATCAATGCGAGATCGCGTCGGCGTATTCTCCTTCGCGCGCTATGACCCGGTCTTTTACGGCGAATCACGCGGCAGCCGATACCAGAAATTGCTGCTGCGGCGCAGCGCTAAGGTGCTGGTCCATGAAACCGCTCACATGTTTTCGCTGGCACATTGTATCTATTTTAAATGTGTGATGAACGGCTCCAATCACTTGCAGGAAAGTGATTCGCGGCCACTGTCGCTTTGTCCAGTATGTTTGTGCAAACTTCAATCCAGCATCGGATTTGATGTAGCGACGCGGTATCACCGCCTTCAACAATTTTACAGTGACGTCGGGTTCATTTTTGAACAAGATTGGGTGACCGGGCGGTTGAAAAAAATCGAGGATTCCAATTATGGACAAGATTGAACCCAAAACTGTCGGATTCGATCCATTAGAAAAAGCGAAGTTGGCAGCTCAGGTGGTTTGCAGGGGCGATCACAGAAAATACTATCGATTCCGACCGGCCAAATTTTATGGAGGTATCGCAACAGCCGATTGCCTGGGGTGCTGTTTACGGTGCCTATTTTGCTGGTCATGGCCTAAGGTAATTGCGCCCGGTCGGTACGGCAAATTCTATTCTCCTGCCCAAGTAGCAGGTAAGCTAACCCATATAGCTCTGCAAAAAGGCTTTCATCAGCTAAGAATCAGCGGCAATGAACCCACGATTGCCAGAGATCACCTCATAAAAGTTCTCGAACATAGTTGAAAATCGCTGGCGATGCAAATGCTATATTTGGAAAGTTAATTTCGCAATGATTTGAGATCATCACATGATACGCAAAATGATAGATTTTCCGAACAAATCTGAATATTTTGATCCCATGGTTATTGTGGATTAGTTCAGACAATCTAAATGAGGTATGATTGATGATAAAAGAATAGCGTTTGAACTGTTTACGCGGTTTTTTGTCCCGCCCTGCTGGCCATCACGCTCCAGTTTACCCAGCGCATAGCCAACACTATAAAATTCTTTGACTTAACTGGACTAACAGGTTAAATTAACCTAAGAGTTCGTATTTAGAAGATATTTGGTTTTTTTTGGCTTACCACCGGATCTGGGAAAGGATCAGTTAAGCTATGACCGATCTGCTCAATAAATTCTCTGAAGCGGCTAAGGCAGTATCATCCAGCAAAACCAACATGTGGGAATGTGTCAGTCGTGCCTATGTTGATCATTTAAGCGATATCAGCAAGGACAGTTTACCAGAGGAGATACAGATTTTTTATGATTCGGTAAAATTGCGGGTAACATCGGTGGAAGCTCTCGGCCATATTGGCAATGATGAGGCCGGCTATATTGCTAACGACATAATGTATATGGCCGACGTAATTAGATCACACGGGACAAAGCCTTAAGAAATAGAAAGTAGCGGTTCTTTGAAATTTTCCCAAACCACATGGAGACATCTTTAGTGAGCGCCACTGATGAACTAATCCCATTTATAGATAATGGAGGCCGACGCTCGTATATCAGGAGGCGAACCCGCTCGAGTTTATTTATTGTTCCAGACAGGAGAAGGTCAAAAAAAGACCGCAGAAGGGGTGATGATCGCAGAAAGATTCTAAATAAGAGACGGATAAAAGGCCCGGAACGACGGCACTATTTTAAAGATTGAACAAACCTTCTTGATCCATCACCTGATGTCCCTGCTCTCTTTCCCATACCCAAGGTGCCCCAGCCAAATTCACTGCCCCATAAACTGATAAGCATGACCCTTTTGTGACCGTAAGATTGATAAGCACACAGGGTTCCGGAATTGTTTGCGGGGACTGTTAGCAAAACATCGAATGCGTATTAAATCCAAGTAACAACAACCCCCAGGTGGATTCGGTCTTGCCAAACCTTTCTTCATTCAACAATCTCAAGAACATACCTCTTCCGAATTTTCCCGGATGCTGCACTTAAGATAGTCCTGATTGCCTGAGCATTTCAGCCCTGTTTTCAAATGATCTTTCCCATATCACTTTTAGCAACACTGAGTTCCAAAACGACGGTATGGCCACCCTCAACTTCAGCAACCGAAACCTGATCCGGTTGATCAACCAAGGCTTTTACAATATCGGATATCAAATCTTTCATCGCGCCATTTTCCCCTTCCGTTCCCGATAGAGTGCCAAAATAAATGTATAATGAACCTTTCTCGGCATGCAATAATAAAATACCCTTAGATCTGTAACGGTGAATCGAATCAGTTCCAAAAAAGGGATGCCGCAGGAAGAAAAAAGGGTGGCCCCAGAAGGACCACCCCGGATGGTGCAAAGTATCAAATCAGCTTATAACAGGTCAAATTCCGCAGCACCGTACGGCGATAATAATAGAATAATTTTAGATGTCAACCATTTTTCTCCATAATAACCATCACACCCTTTCCAGCAACCCGCATACCGTTGATAATCTTTTTGACACCGCCGGCAATATTTCGTAGTCACACTATAGGGGGTTACCCAATCATCGCCAATGAGCAGATACAGGCCCAATAACGGATTACCCGACAATGTTAAAAAAGATAATATCAGGGGGCCAAACTGGTACAGACCGTGCAGCATTGGATGCTGCTATTGAACTGGGGATTCCACATGGTGGTTGGGTTCCAAAAGGTCGGCTTGCTGAAGACGGCCCAATTTCTGACAAATACCAGCTCAAAGAAATGCCCACAGACAGTTATGAAGCAAGAACTGAACAAAACGTAATTGATTCCGATGGCACCGTGATCATCTCCCATGGAGAATTAACCGGTGGTTCAGCCTATACACGCAAAATGGCCATGAAGCATGGCAAACCGTGGTATCATGCCAATCTCAATAAGCTGCCAACATTTCAGGCTGCAATGATCATTGAAGATTGGATTTCAATAAATGGTATTGAAATATTAAATGTGGCCGGACCTCGTCATTCAAAAGACCCTATTATCTATGGGCTTGTGACGGTCATACTTGAACTGGTTTGCACTTTAAAAACTCCTAAAATTATTCAATCGGAACCCTGCCACGATGTT
The DNA here is from genome assembly GCA_963765595.1 of uncultured delta proteobacterium. Lineage (GTDB taxonomy): Bacteria > Desulfobacterota > Desulfobacteria > Desulfobacterales > JAFDCJ01 > JAFDCJ01. The sequence goes on along the minus strand of CAVXXE010000108.1, from coordinate 26,719 downwards.
CTTAACTTTAGACCTGACAATTCAGAAATCGCGGATCTACCAAAAACAGTCGATGAAGCCGTTGATTTCTTGATCGCTAATCTGAGTCTCAAGGATAAATCAACGATTGCCAAAATGTCAGCGGACGACCTAAACAATCTTCAGTTTTCACTTGGGCTGTATATCAGGAATCGGCTGATTTATCCAAGAAATGATAAACTTCTTGAATCCTGTCGTCAGGAAGCCATGGATAAGTACTTACACTGGGATCAAGCTCCGAGGTTGATTATCAAATATTTGTGGAACCGATTGAAGGGAAGCCATAAATTGAAGATCGTGAAAGATTAAGTGGGCGGGTTAGAGCATTTATGCCTCTCGGACAATTCTTTTCTGTGCACAGACTTGATCGGCATCCTGGTTATCTTTTTTGACAGCATCCCCATTGACCTAAATGGTGCAAAAAGGGTGCACGGGTAAATCATGCCGCTGGCCCAAGGCAGCTAACTGTTAATCTTATCCCTCAACTGATTAGAACACCTAAAGGTCACAACCCTTCTCGGTTCGCCCAAATCCGAATCTACCGTCACGATCTGAACAACAGGCCATCCTAAAGCGATCGCCCGATCACGAAGGGCATATTGGCGTTTGGTGCTTTCGGTGTTCTCAAAAATCTGCTTCAGTGTGGATTGTCTGACGCAGCAGTACGCCTGCCTTTTTAGATGACTTGCACTCACTTTCTGATTGGCCCGCGGTGACATATTCATGCCAAAACCTCCTCTAAGTTGAATAAGGTAATGTTCGCCATGACCTTTATCATTTCCGATGTGGTTTCATACGCAAAGACGGGTATCTTCGCTCGCTTTTTCCTGGTTGAGTTTGTTGGTATGTATTGGCGGCAGAGCTCTATCCAGGCAAGCATCCCTTGGCGAATAAATAGTATAAGGATATGGGTCACATCTTAAATCTTAAATATTGGCTGTGAATATTTAATATTTAAGATGTGACCCGTATCTTTTCCCCAATGTCTTGCAGCGATGCTGCTAAACCATTAGTAGAAAGAGGCGTCGCCTTGCTGCATCATATGACCTATGACGGTGCAAAAGATGCTTTCGCGGCTGCAACTCGATCAGATCCCGATTGCGCTATGGGTTATTGGGGCCAGGCCATGACCTATATTCATCCGCTTTGGTCCGATGCGCCCAGCAAGCAAGACTTCGAAAGGGGTCAGGAGTTGGTTCGTGAGGCGAAGGTACGCGGACAAAAGACGGATCGGGAAAACGCTTACATAGCAGCTGTTGGGGCTTACTATGAGCAGGGATGGAATAAAGTTGAAACTGCCAATCTTCAAAGTTTCGAAGCAGGATGGGAAAATGTCTATCGTTGGTTTCCGGAAGACATTGAGGCGGCCTGTTTTTACGCACTTGCTCATATGGCTACCGCCAGCCCTTCAGATAAGGCTTACTCCAAACAGAAACAGTCAGGAGCCATTGCAGAAAAGGTATTGGCTCAGGTTTCTGATCATCCTGGAGCGCATCATTATTTGATTCACGCGTATGATTATCCGCCATTAGCCCCAAAGGCTCTGAATGCTGCGCACAGCTATGGAAAGATCGCGCCTGATATCCCCCATGCCCTTCACATGCCGACCCATATTTTTACGCGGGTTGGTTTGTGGCAGGAGTCAATCATAATGAACAAGAGATCCGCTGCTGCCGCTTTGAAACACCCGGCTGGTAGCGAGGTCTCCTTACACTACCCACATGCGCTTGATTATCTCATGTATGCTCATCTGCAGCTGGCAGATGACTATAAAGCCAGACAAGTTATGCAGGAGCTCTCCAAGATGGATGGTTCCTTTCAGACCCACATTGCTGCCTCTTACACCTTCACCGCGATTCCCGCACGTTTTGCGTTGGAAAGACAGCAGTGGTCCGAAGCCGCTGCCTTTGAGCCCTGGTTGCCGAATAATTATCCAATTGAGAACTTTCCGGCAATGCAGGCGATCACCTATTTTGCCAGGGCACTTGGTGCTGCGCGAAGCGCCAATTTGAAATTGGCTAATCAGGCACTTGAAAAGCTTACAGTATTGCACGAAAAGGCTGAAATAACTTCTGCCTACTGGGCCAAACAAATCGAGATTCAGCGCCAATCGGTAATAGCGTGGATTATGTATTATGAAGGCAGGATAAATGAGGCCTTCAGTGTGATGAAAAATGCCGCGGAGCTGGAGTCTTCGACTGAAAAGCATCCGGTGACACCAGGCGAAATATTGCCAGCCCGTGAGTTGTTTGCTGACATGCTCCTTGATATTGGGCGTTACAGGGAGGCCCAGACTGAATATGAGACCGCTTTAAAGCGAAGCCCTAATCGCTTCAACAGTCTTTATGGTGCTGGACTGGCTGCTGAGTTAGGAGGCAATAAAAGTGAAGCGGTTTTGTATTACAAAAAAATTGTCGAGATAACAGAATCCATAAAAACAGATAGGGAGCAGCTGAAACGAGCTAAGATGTTTCTATCTGAAAACGGGATTTCATCCTGAAAATTTTCAAATTCGACTGCAATATCGCCTCTGAAAAGTTGTAACATTCAGGTCATCATGGACCCAAACATCCAAAACCGGGACGTACTGCTCCCGGTTTTTGATTTCGACTTCTGATTTTTTATCAAAGACAACAGTGAATGGCACTTTCAAATCCACCAGAAATTTGAATTGCGATATTTTGGATTTGACGGACAAACCTACAGTTCCCGGTAATTGTAGGTATCCCCTGGCCAATCTACAATCTGGTGAATCTGGCCTCATATCGTGCCTGCATCAAACCTTGGGAAAAATTCCGTGATGTTGTGGATTAGATCGGGTAATCTAAATTAGTTCGATCGCAAAATTATGGATGCTAATCTGAAAAAATTCGGCTATCCAAATCTGGGATTACGAAGCCGATATACGATCAATCAGAATTGTGTACCTTTCTATTGAAAGATACACTTTGCCATATATTGCTTCCCTTATCGATAATCGGAGAGCCGCTCCCAGTTAAAAAAATCGATCCCTTCTAAAGAGGACGGACGATCCCCGAAAACCAATACCGCGCGCAGACCATCGGTCGTATAATGAATGTCCTCAGATGCTTTTTCTGCCGCGGTTGATTGGGGTCGTCCTGAGCTTTTGATAAAGCCGACCTTTAATAAAGCCTGGGAGTACGCCATATCCTGGGCGAGATCATAGCGTGCCTCGTCCACGTATCGATTCAAGGGAAGCGTGACCTCTAAAGGCGCCTTTTCTGCAAAACGTCCCCCCCTGCGGCCGCTGGTCTGAGCAACCCAGACCGGCTTGCCTTGGTACCGTATCGGTGTCTGCCAGATTCGGATGGTAAGTTCCTGGCCTTTGCGATACCCCCGACTCAGCTTCTGCCCCGAAAGGTCCTGGACGCGTCTGAAGGCATAACGCGGATTCAGCACCTGGTACCGGTAACCCCTGCGCGTAAAGGCGGTCGTCCAGTCGTCAAGTGCGCCGATGATCACTAAATTAAGGGGCTCGGCTGGAGGCCCGCCGTTCTCGTTTGATACGCAGCAAGGCAACTGCTCCAAAGCTTGACGAAGCGCGGTTTCGCTTTCCACGTTTTGCAGCTCGGAAGCCGAAAACATTGCTTCCAAACGGCCCATAATATCTGGCCCTAACGACGAATCCGGATTGGAGGCAAAAACCGTAAAGTTCTGGCTGAAATCGTCGCCCAGCAGGTCGACATCGATGACTTTCATCCCCTTTACCCAGTTCGTAAAGATATAACCGGATGCACGCGACCCCGGCTGGATGGGGCTTCGAATGGGAAAATTCAGGTTCAGAAGATAGGCGTCAAGTGCCGCGTTCGCATCGGCGGCAAAGGCTTTGTGATAGGCGAAGGCAACTTCCAGCGGGGCAAAATAGTTGGGATCGATGGCTGTCGGCAGCAAAACAAGCGGACGATCGGCGTTGTTTTCGACCTCGAGCCACACAGCCTGAATTTTCTTGCGGGCAAGATCGATTCCGAAGATTTGTCGGGCCTCCTGGTCGCCAAGGACAGCGGCCGACACTCGGATGTCGCTGCCTTCCTTTGTCAGCGCCCGTTCATGTATCGGGTCCTCGTTAATTGTGGCCGGTTTCTTAAAGGTCGCGCAGGCATTCATATACAGCGCAAGAAAAATCGTTGAGCCAACGATGATTGATCGCTTTTTTATTATGGAATGTAATTTCTTCACGTCGTGAATTTCCTGTATGGGGTTTATCTAACTTTAGGCCCTATTTATTGAAATCACATCCGAGACGCTATTCCTGTTTAGTATTTTTAAAATAACCCGATGGGGTTTCCCATTCAAGGTGTTCGATGTCAGAGAGGGTATAGGGCCGCTGCTCGAAGAAAAGCACCGCCCGAAACCCATCGGTGTAGAAGGGATCTCCCACCAGATTCATCCGGGGCGCCTCCCTGCTGACAACCCCGACCCCCTTGGCATAACCGATTCTGGCCAGCGCCTGTGAATAGGCCAGGTCTTCGACAAAATAGCGCCGCGCTTCATCAACGTCCGGGTCGATGACATGGGTCGTGAAGGTCGGCGATTTAAACGTCAATTTCACCCCGATGTCCCGGCTGATTTGCCCGAGCCATACCTTCTGGCCGCGAAAGCGGATCGGACTCAGCCAAAACCGCATGTGGTTGCGCTCATGGATGGTGCCGCGCGCTTTTTGCCAGCCAATATCCTGGGGTCTCCCGTACACGTACAGCGGGCTGATGGGCGAGTAACGGTAGCGTTCGCCCTGTATAAACGACTTGATCGTGCGTAATATAGCCCGGGACCAGATGATCTCCGTGGTGTGCCAGTTGCGACGAACAAGGGCCGGTACCAAATCATTTGGCTCCCCGATGAGGACCAGATTGAGGGGATCGCCGTATTCGTCTCCATCAGCATTGGTGGTGCAGCAGGGCAGCTCTTCAAGGACCCGACGCAGCGCTTCTTCGTCTTCGATGTTGATGATATCTTCGGCAGCATATAAGGTTTCGAAATCGACTTCCTTGTGATCGGCCTTGAATTCAGGGTCGGCGATGATAAACGAAAAGCTCCTGGCTGCTTCTCGAGAAATAAGATCGATATCGACAGCCTTGAAGCCTTCGTCCAGGTTGGCCAGCACGAAGCCGACTTGGGTTGATCGCGGTCTAACCGGGTTCTGGAATTGCAGTTTCTGAAATATTTCATCGAGTTGCCGGTTGGTTTCATCCTTATCCGTATAAAAAGCGAAGGCCGCCTCCGATGGCGAAAAATAGTCGGGATCCAGCCCCGAAGGCAAAAACCAGTATGTGTCAACGCTGTCGTTCTTGACCTCCAGCCATACCGGCTGAATGTGTTTCGATGCCAGCTCGACACCGTAGATCTCTTGGGCTTCCGCGATAGTCGGTACGGCCACCGTGACGGTCACATCTTCGATGACAATGGTTTTCGTCCGATTTTTGTAGGCCAAAGGATCCACTGGGGCTGGCTTGGTTGTTGCGCATCCCTGCACGAAAAAAACGAGCACTGTCAGAGGTAAAATCCATAATTTACAAAGTGTTTTTGATTTTGACCAATTCATCCTAAACTCCAATTCTTGATCAGAAACAGGTGCTCATTAGTATCCTCATAGTGTATGAAGAATAACCGATTAGAATCATAGGAATTTGTTTATCAACGATCAGTGCATTGGTCAGCGTGGGGCAAAATTATCGCAACTTTGCCATGATATAGATGCCTTAGGAAACTTTTGTCAAGCTCAATTTTATATTCCGATATAAGGGTGTGTTCCTAAATATCCGTGCTGGTCCATCATCCGGAATGTTCTCAAGCAGGTAAAGCAACCCTTCAAATTACGAGCTTACGCTTAACATAATTGACCTCATTAATTCTAGATTATACGGGGCGTTTCTTTATCCACATCACGTATGGTATCGAGACCACCGCCGAAGCCAGAAGGTAGGCGACAACCAGTTCAAGCGCATGCTGGTCGCGAGCGTTGGCCGCGATCAGCAGGGCCAGGCCGATGTGTCTCGATGCACAGGCGATCACAAGTGAGGTACGGTCAGACGGATCGGGGCCACCGAAAAAATTGCCGGTCAGGATCGCGGCAAACGTGAAAGCGGCAAACGCAAGCAGAGAGGGCAAACCGACCCCGAAGACCAAGCGAAAACTTGCCATCAACGCCACGATGGCGCATATGCCCATGACAATACTGGCAATCTTCAGCAGCGGTTCACCGATCCTTTCAGCCAAGGTCGGGGCTACCCATCGTAACAGCATGCCTATTCCAAGGGGCAGTAGGAATGTCTTCAGGATGACACCAGCGACGTGTGTAGGCGCCACACTAAGGGTGTCCAAGGAGATGGTGCCGGCTAAGAGGTGAAGAGAGGCGGGTACGGTGACAATTGCAAGCAGCGAGGTGTTTACGATCAGGCTAAAGACGTGGGACGGATCACCGCCGAATTTGATGAGTTTTTTGGGCAGCAGCGGTGCCCCGGCACAAATCGCCAAAATCACTAGCGCCAACTCGGTCCGTTCGGGCAGGTCAAGCACATATGCCATCAAAACCGCCACAGCCGGCATCACCACGTACATCGCGATGATGGATTTCACCAGCAAAACAGGTCGACGCTAGAGGTAGACGATATCGTCGGCCGTGGCAGTCATGCCAATGGCAAGGATGAGGGTTGCAATGGATGTCTTAAGTAAAAGCAGCAGCATTGTATCAGTATTTAACGGGTTTTTGTCCGGCTAAGGAATGATGAGTTCGATTGAAATCGATCACAGAATAGGTTGTCTACCGATCGGCTATTTCCTGCGAAAGCCGAGAACCCCTCCGGCCCCTGCCGCGGTTGCCGACGGCAGCATTGAAACGAGATAGCGTCCGGCGCCCTCGACGCTTTCCCCAACCCACGCGTTGGCTGAGTTTACCCATGATTGAACTGCCGTGCCGTCCCAGCCCCACGAAACTAATAGCCCGATTATCGCCAGGGCGATACCGGTGATAATCGATGTCAGTTTAATCGTGCGCCGTGCACCCCAACCGATGAAAAACCCGGCGAGATAGCTTCCAGAGATTGTCATGACAGCCGGAGCCTGACCTTGAAGCCATGACGCTAATGTGCTGTTAGACGGCCCCGACACCATGGTGTTGCCGCCAGCGACGCTAGCGCCAGTGCGGCAGCCAGCGTTATGGCCATCAACAGATACCGTCTCATGTCTTTTTCCTTTCGCTGGTTTCGTCATTATCTATTATCAAAAATTCGGGCGCGGGGCGCAGCCCGGGAAGACCGGCCCCGCGCGGGTATGTGGCAATGATTATTGGGCTCCCGAAGGACTCATCATCTTTTCCATCACCTGGTCCAGGCTGAAACTTGCGGCCTTCATGCGCGGCGGGTATTCCTTAAAGGTTGCCAGGAAATTCCCCACAAAGGCCTGGGCCGGAACAAGCAGGAAGGCGCGATCGAGGAGCCAGTCATAGTAGGTGTTGGATGTGATCTCGGCGCGCTCGTAAGGGTCGCGACGCAAATTTTCGATCAACGGCACCCGCAGCGGCACGAAGGGTTCCATCCAGACACGGAAGGTGCCCGTGGCCTTCTGCTCCATGAAAATCAGCTTCCAGTCCTCGTAGCGCAGGGCGGTCAGGTCGCCGTCGTCGGAGAAGTAGAAGATTTCCTTGCGCGGGCTGGGCACTTTGTCCGGGTCCTTGAGATGGTCGGTGAGGTCGTAACCGTCGAGGTGGATCTTGTATTCACGACCGAGCGCCTCGGAGCTGTAACCGTCGAGGAGATCCTCTTTGAGGTCCTGCTTGCCGGCGGCGGCCAAAAAGGTGGGCATCCAGTCCATGTGATGCACGACGCCGTTGCTGACCGAACCCGGCTTGATCACACCGGGCCAGCGTACAGCACAGGGCACGCGCCAGCCGCCTTCCCAGTTGGTGTTCTTCTCGCCGCGGAAGGGAGTGGCCGCGGCATCGGGCCAGGTGTTATAATGCGGGCCGTTGTCGGTCGAATAATGGACAAGGGTGTTGTCGGCAATACCCAGCTCATCGAGCAGCTCGAGGAACTTGCCGATATGCATGTCGTGTTCAACCATGCCGTCGGCGTATTCGTCCTGTCCCGAGATGCCCCGCAGTTCCGGCTTGACGTGGGTGCGAAAGTGCATGCGGGTGCCGTTCCACCACACAAACCAGGGCTTGCCGGCGGCATGTTGCTCTTTGATGAAGGCAATCGCACGGTCCGAGGTCTCGTCATCAACGGTTTCCATGCGTTTTTTGGTCAGCGGTCCGGTATCCTCGATTTTCTGGCTGCCGTCCGCCTGGGCCCAGGAATGAATCACGCCCCGCGGGCCGAACTTCTGACGGAAGGTTTTACCGTCGGCCAGCACCAAATCGCCCGGGTAATCCTCGTTCTCGGGCTCTTCTTCGGCATTGAGGTGGTAAAGGTTGCCGAAAAATTCGTCGAAACCGTTATTGGTGGGCAGGTGCTCGTCGCGGTCACCGAAGTGGTTCTTGCCGAACTGGCCGGTGGCGTAACCCTGGTCTTTCATGAGCACGGCGATCGTGGGGTCCAAGACGTTGATGCCTTCTTTGGCACCGGGCAGCCCGACCTTCGAAAGCCCGGTGCGGAACACGCTCTGGCCCAGCATGAAGGACGCACGACCCGCGGTGCAGGACTGCTCGCCGTAGTAGTCGGTGAAGATGATGCCCTCCTTGGCGATGCGGTCGATGTTGGGCGTCTTGTAGCCGACGAGGCCGCGGGTGTAAGCGCTGATGTTGCTCTGACCGACGTCGTCGCCCCAGATAACCAGTATGTTGGGTTTGTTCTGTGCCGATGATGATGAAGCAATACCAACCACGGCCACAATGATGATGAAGGTAATAAGTATGAATTTACAATTGGTTCTTTTCATTCTGTCCTCCTTTACTGATTTTGGGGTTATTGTGTTTCCTATTGCGCAGACAGGTGCAATTCCACACGGCCATACTCTTCAGCGGTAATGGCTTTAATTTTAAGGGGTTTTAGTTGAATTCGCGTTTCAGCGATCTTGCCCTTTTGGATCAGATATTTTTTTTCTTCATTTGCACGCGTCAGTGCAAGCATTACCAACTGCTTATCGTCGACAGGCCTATCTTTGGCAGCCTCCTGTTCGCTGCTTGTCTTTTCTTGCTTGGCCTGCTTTTCTGCTATCTGGGCCTGGTCCTTATGGCGGACGGCAGTACCTTCGATGCCCAATTTTAAAGCAGACTGCCGGTATAGTGAAAAAACCAGTGCCGCACCCCACCTCTAAAACGGTCTGCCCAGGCTGAATGCCGGCACCTTTCAGGGTTTTCATAGGGTTCATGAGCCAGCGTCGAGCCCTGCTTCCCATAAGCATTCCAGCTGGTTTGAAAAGCAAATTCAGAATCTTTGAATTTCCTAAGTCTTCTGTATTCATTTTTCATTTCCTGACTCAGATAGGTGGTTTGGAGTTAAGCCTTTAAATTTACTATTTGATTTTACAGATTACAATCGTGGTATCATCGGCTAACGGTTTGCCCTCACTAAATTCCTCTAAGCCCTGTCTAATTTCCTGGACCACTTCCTTCACTGGCAGACAGTATTTACTTGCTCGAATCAATGTTTCCAGACGCTCCCGACCAAATTCCTGATTTTGAAGGTTCACAGCTTCGGTGATTCCATCCGTGTACAACACAAGAAGATCTTCTTTTTGTAGTTCAATTGTTTTCTCTGCGAACTCAGCTTCTTCAACCAAACCGATCGCAGCCCCCGTTGGCCATAACATCTCTACGGATTCTTTTTTGCTCTTGTTCTTTGCGCAAAACCAGTGGTGGTTGGTGGCCCGCATTACTAAATGTGAGTGTCTTTGTTGATGAGTCGAAGGCTCCAATGAAAAACGTTACAAACGTTTCAAAGCGAATATTGTGTATGAACAGCTTGTGCAATTGGCGCATTACCTCGGCAGGAGATTTGTTAACCGGTACTAAAGTCTGCAGCAAAGCCTGTATACTGGCCATATGAAGGCTTGCCGATACCCCATGACCCGCTACGTCTGCTATGGCCAAACCATGAAGTCCGTTGCTAAAATCAACGAAATCAAAGTAGTCTCCCCCCACAATTTGAGCAGGTCGACTAAACGCAGCAATTTCAAGCCCGGGTATATTTGGTACTTCTTGCGGCAATAGCATTTTCTGCACATCCTGGGCCAATTCTAGCTCACTTTGCAGATGATGACGTTCTTCTTTTGAAAGATGCTCAAGGCATACACAAGCGGTATAATCGACTTCCAGGAGTTCTGTTTCAATATCTTCATGACAAACTTCACACTTGCCTAAAGTTTTTGAATCAGCTTTTGATATGGCGTCATCAATCACATCCAGGCGGGCATGAACTGATTGTTCGGTTGAGGGACCCAACAAGACTTTTTTCTTACCCAAAGGCGTTGCGTGGAGCCATTCGGTGAGGTTATCTTGTTTCTGCAATAGACCTTTACGCATGTGCTCTAAAAGAAGGGCTTCCATATGTACCTCCTATTCCTGCACCCAAAATGCTTTGATTTTTTACCAAAAAACCAAATATCAAGCGAATGCAGAAACACACTCACCCCAAATTTGGCACCATTTTACCAAATTGCTAAGCATTCTACTTTGATCTTGTTTTGCATCCCGGAATAAACATCGGAGTATGCCTTTGATATTCGATATACTCATCGCCCAAACGCTTTATTAGTTCAGGCTCCTCAATCTTTTTTAGTTCCCACACATTAATTAACATGTAAAGTGGCGTGAAAAAGAACACGAGTGAAGCTGAGTTGAAAATGAATCCTATACCGAACAGGAACAGGAAGACTCCTGTTAGCATTGGATTCCGCGCATACCGGTAGGGTCCAGTGATGACCACTTTCGGCGGCGGATTAAAGGGGACAGGAGTTCCTTTAACTTTCAGAAAATGAAACGCTGACCAGGCCGTAACGGCGAGCCCTAATGCTATCATCGAAATGGATACTGGAAGTCTTGCGCCTTCCGGCAGAATACGGGGTAGGTTTAGCAGCTTGTCAACAAATATTGCGCCAAATACGAATAGCGCCGTGAACACACCAAAGATTGAAACTCCGACCGGCGTTAGAAGTGTCCGGGTTTTTTTTGTGCCTGTCGCTGCACTGTAAAGGAGATTTATCCAGCGTTTGCGAAAAACCATTTCAGTTGGTCCATCCCTTGGTTCTGCGTTGCTATGGGTGTTCTGTTGACATCTTTTAGGTATTCTTTCCGCAGGGCAATATCCGGCTCGGTGCACAACGCTACTTCATCATACGGATACGTATCTCAACATCCTGTATATTCTTCATCAGTTGCTCTAAATTTGATGTGTCCGTGTCGCCGTAATGATAAGGATAAAGGATTTTGGGTTTGAAAGCCTTAGCGGCGTCGGCCACCATTTCCGGGTTCATTGTATAGGGCAGATTCATCGGTAAGAAGGCGCAGTCAATTCTTTCCAGTTTTTTCATTTCTGGAATGTTTTCCGTATCACCGGCCACATAAACTCTTTTATCACCGAAAGTAATCACATAACCGTTTCCGATTCCCTTGGGGTGGAAGGGAATCCCCTCGCTTCGCATATGGACGAGGTTGTAAGCCGGCACAGCCTCAATTTTCAAACCACCCACAGTTTCGGTATCACCATTTTCCATGATGAAACCGCCTTTCAATTTGGCGGCACAAGTTTTGGTTAATACCAGAACGGTTTTATCAGTACGAACAGCCTCCATTGCTTTTAAGTCGAGGTGGTCACGATGCTCATGGGTGATCAGCAACATATCGGCTTTGGGTAATTTGGGATATTCGGCCAATTTGGAGAAGGGATCGACATGAATCACCTTTCCGTTAAAAGTAAACATTAAAGAACCGTGGCCGATGAAAGTGATCTCTAAATCGCCCTGGGAAGTTTTGAGAATATCCGTTTGAAAGTTCCCCTGTGCTGCCGCGTCAAAAGCCATCAGACCGACAAATACCGGAATTAGGAAAAATATTTGGGGCATAATACATCTCCTTTGTTGGTGGTTTTGGACCTGTTACCCGGACTTCGATCAAAGTTATGATATACTCTAAAATAAGCCCTAAATTTGAAAGAGTTCCGGCTATAGATTGCCAGTCCATAAAATTTAGCAAATTTACATGTAGCGTTCAAATATCACACGGTTTTACGGGCTGTCAAATGCTGGCATTTATGATAGCTATTAAAAGGAGGTCAAACGTTTGAGATATAACGGTTTCAAAAGGTTGGCGAGGTGAAATATAAAAAGCGCAAGGGCCAGTAGTTGGGGATCATTACTATCAAACTGGTTTGAATAATGCCCTTGAAACACCGATCCTTGCGCCATGTTTTTGATAACACTGGCGTTGAATCCAGTCAATAGGCAAAATGTGTATCTTTATTTATGAATTGACGCCGCGATTATAACCCATGTATTTTGCATATTGCACTTTCAACCCACCAAAAAATTGAACCATTATATGTTAGATTCGCTGAACAAACCTACAGTTCCTGGCGGTTGTAGGTTTCCCCTATCCAATCCACATTCTGCCAAATGTTTACATTTCGTGCCTAAGTCAAATCCCGTCAATATTCTGATTCTATTGCATATTTGTTCAGCCAATCCTCAATTTATACGCTGAATAAAATCGCGCAGGAAGAGGCGCAGATCGTAGATAAAAAGATGCTATTTTAACCAGATTTCTAATTGATATCTCAGATATAAAAATTAGGTCGGCTGTGCAAACTGGTTGGAGGCATCTGCTATTCAAACGTCAGACTTTGAAGAATTGAATTTACTGTTTTATTACTCCGAAATTCGTGGACAACTATATATATACACTTACCGTCTTTATAAGTCGAAACCAGATTGGTTGTCACTGATCGGTTGTTTTTCATTATCCATTCAATATCAGTTCTATATGCCCTCGTGCCATCTTTAAGTGCGATTTCCCCGTTGGAAATAACCGTGATATTTGAACCAAATTTTTTCATCCATGATGCATACTGTTTAGGACCAAAATCTTCCAACTTCATCGGTAGAAAAAAGCTTTTCCAATTCCGAGGTATCTTGTTAATTGATGCGGTAATAATTCCATCAGTAGAGGTCTTCATCCGCATGATTTGATCTGGCTGTCGAACCGGTGTTTTTAAACAACCTGACGGATATTCGAACTGGAAGCTTGGGGGTGCCGATCGCCTAAAAATACCATCCTGAGCAATACCTTCATTTTTCGTTGACCAGACAATACTTTGTACCGGCGCTTTGGAAATGCTGGATAACTTATCATCCAGACGTTCCTTATCATTTGGGGATGGCGACAGCGGTTCCGAAGATACAACGGCAGGTAAAATATATTCCTGAAGAAGTGTGCCTGAAATGTACATATCCTGCCCTTCAATGTGGCTCGTAAACACAACGACTAAATTCTTTTTTGGAACTACATAGATGGCCTGTCCAAACATCCCTACAGCAGAATAATATCCTGCTTGATTGATCCACCATTGATACCCATAATGTTCGTTATTCCACTTTCCATCAATATATGGTTGACGTGACTCCGTTACCCATTCTGCTGATAAAATTTGCTGATTTTCCCATTTTCCATTGTTGAGATAGAGTAAGCCAATTTTAGCCATGTCTTTCGGTCGTAGCCTAAGTCCGAGAGAACCGGAAACGATACCCTCCGGACTTTTTTCCCACTCGATGTCTTTAATCCCAAGTGGATCAAAAAGATATTTTTTAGCGAAAACAAGGGTGGGCATGCCTGTTGATTCATTAATGATGGCTGACAGCAAGTGGGATACAGCATTGCAATATTGGTAATATTCACCTGGCTTGTGAGCCATGGGCAGGTTTAGCGCATATTGAGTCCAGTCATCCGTCTTTTGCATCTCTAGAGTAGCCGCCCATTCGTTTGCTGAGCCATCTTTACAGTCCAAACCAGATGCCATGATCAACAGGTCTTTTAGAGTCATCGATCTTTTCAGATCATCAAGATGGGAGATGTTCGTATTGGGGAAAAAATGGGTTATCGGATGATGGACATCTTTAATATAGCCTTTGTCTATTGCTATACCAATTAGTGCAGATATGACACTTTTCGTAACCGAATGCAGTTCATGCTTGTCTCCATATTTGAATGGATACAGGTATGCATCTAAAACAAGGTCCCCATTGCGAACGATGGTGATGCTATGAATGTTGTACTTCTTATCCTTTATATCTTCCATCATTTTCAGAAGGGTTTTTGATTGCATTCCCTGTGCTTCAGGGGAAGACACCCGCCAACTGTTGGTAGGATAGGTTGTGTTCGATTCGGAAGGGTATATTTGGGAGGGATTAAAAAATAAAAAGATGGCAAAACAAAACGTAAATATGAATTTCCTAATAAGAAAAAATTTCATGATCTTCCTTTAAACACTATATGTCATATCGCAGATAATCGGAGAAACTAGCGACTATAAATTTAGCTGAAATTATTTACGATAGTTTTTGGATACATTAAACACGATATGAAATCAATCGTATTTAAAATGTGGGTCAGCTCACTCATTATCGGTCCACCCAAACTCGCCAAGGAGCGTGGCTGCGTAGTCCATCAACTAATACACAAAAACAATAGGATCACAATGTTAGGATTGGCTGGACAAATCTAAAACCCCCGGTCATTGTGGATTTCCCCTGCCTATTCGACAAGAGGCGCCTATTGGAGATTTCGTGCCTAAATCGAAACTTGCCAATATTTTGATTCTATTATGTATTTGCTCAGCTAACCTTTAATCGGTCCGCCCGTCTTTCGGCAATTGAAAATCATCCCATTTTAAATTGGCGCTGCAGTTTAGATAATCTTGCTGAATATAGAAGTATGTTCAGATAGAATCAAATGATCTTCTTGATGACTTGACTTTTACGGCGGTTTGCAGCAAAGTTTCCCTTCCATGCAGGAGCGATTTTTGTTAAATTTTGGTCTCACCGTAATCCAACATATTAGTTCCATGAGGAATTCAACTCGATGACAATCAATCTTTACACCAATCCCAAAACTGTTTGCCAGACAGTTTTACCTGAAAATCTTTCTGGTCCGGATAAGCTCCGGTGCTGGATGTATGTGCCGATTGTTTTGATAATCGCCACGATCATGTCGACCGGAACCGCAGTGGCCACTGACCCAGCTTCGGTTGAGAAGCCGGAATCCTCGGAAGCGCAGGCAGCCCTGCCGACAGGTCTGGCGGAATTGATTCCCAAGGCCGCCGCCCTAAACGAGCGGTTGGCCCGCTTGACCCATCAGCTTGCGGCCATGCCGAAAGGTGACCGTATCGAACCACGGTTAAAAAGAATGGAAACCGAGGTGGAAAGGCTGACTGCAGAATTGGAGGCGTTAAAACAGCAAGAACGCTGGCAATACGAACGGTTGGTAGAATTTCGTCGTGCCATTGAGGCTGTCAATGATAATCTGGTGGTTCTCAACGATCCGCTAACTGCGGGGCTTCGCAAAATCGATCAGTGGCGCAGTGATTGGCTGGCTGAGTTGAAGTACTGGCACAATTGGAAGTCGAGCGTCAGTGAGGAACCGGATCTGGTCATGGTACAGACCACCTTTGACAGCGCAGTGCGATCCATTACAACTGCCCGGGAGCGCATTCTCCGACAGATTGCGCCCATGATGGCCGCCCAGAAGCGGGCATTTGATATACAGGTGCGCATCAATGAAATGCTAATCGAACTGGAATCACTGATTACCGCTGCGCGCGGCGAATTCCTTCGCGATTTTTCTCCTCCCATGTACAGTCCGACCTTCTTTGCACTATTCGATAGTTGGTTAACCTACGATCTAATTTCCGGTGTAGCCGGAGTATCGATACCTGATCGTGACTTTTTTATTCGCTACGTTTGGGTGATCGCGCTTCAGATTGCCCTGTCTCTATCCCTTGCTTACGGAATACGCAAATCGGAAAATATACTGGAAGGTATCGATTCGCTGCGGTTTATGCGGCGCAGTCCACATGCAGTGGGGTGGCTGATCTCTACCGCCTTGTGCTGGAACCTCTACGAACCCATGCCGACGATATGGCAGCTGCTGCTGGAGGCAATCATCTTGACGACCACGGCTCGGTTGGTGGGCAGGATAGTCGATAATCGACGCCGGCTCATGGTGGTCTATTTTCTCGTGGCAAGCATACTGGCAACCCGTTTGCTGATCAGCATCCAACTTCCTTCGCCCCTGTTCCGCATTTATTTAGTCTCGATAGCTTTCAGCCTTGGCATTCTGTCTATGCGTTTTCTGCTGCGACCTCCCAAGCCCGGAAGATCTCGCGTTGCTAGTTCAATATTAATCGGTATGACCGTAGCCGGTGCGACGGTTGCCATCATTGAAATATCCGGCTACAGCGCCCTGGCCCTGCATATTTTCCTATCCACACTGACAACGGTATTTATCGTCATACTGGCATGGTTGTTAATGCTTCTAGTCCGCGGTTTGCTGGAATCCGCATTGCGGAACCCGTATGCCCAAAAAGTTCCGTTTCTGCGGACCCAGGCTACCACGATTATCGACCGCACTGCCAAATTGCTTAACCTGATCGTCCTACTGTTGTTTTGCGGTGCAGTGCTGCAGACCTGGCGGGTGTTTACGACCTCCTGGGATCTGATTTACCGGGTTTTAACCTTCGGCGTCACCATAGGGGAAACCCGAATAACGCTGGTCCTGGTCTTGGCGGCGGCAGCCTGCCTCTACGGTGCCCTGATTGCGTCCCGGATCCTGCAGTTCTTCATGATGCGCGATGTATTCACGCGGCGCCGGGTCGATCCGGGCATAGGCCTGTCCATCACCCGCTTGGTGCATTACGCCGTTGTTTTGTTGGGGGTTCTGCTGGCACTGGTCACTCTGGGATTCGAGCTAACCAATCTGACCATCATCGCCTCGGCTCTTAGCGTGGGTATCGGCTTCGGCTTGCAGACCATTGTGAACAACTTCGTGTGCGGGCTAATTCTGCTCTTCGAACGACCCGTTAAGGTGGGTGACATTATCCAGTTAGGGGAACAATGGGCCACAATTCGTAACATCGGCCTGCGGGCGACTACGATTCAGACCTTCGACCGATCCGACATCGTCGTGCCCAACAGCGACCTGGTTACCAACCAAGTCACCAACTGGACCCTGGCCGACCGCAACATGCGCCTGAGCCTGTCTGTCGGGGTAGCCTACGGCTCAGACGTGCCGATGGTGCTGCAAACTTTAGAAGAATGCACCCGGGAAAATTCGCACATACTCAAAGATCCTGCTCCATTCATCATTTTCATGGGTTTTGGCGACAGCTCGTTGGACTTTCAGCTGCGAGTCTGGATCGACGACATCGATTACATAAACGTGGTTCGCAGCGAGCTGAACCAAGGGATCGATCGCAAATTTCGTGAACGAGGCATTGAAATTCCTTTCCCCCAGCGCGATCTCCACCTTCGGAGCGTGGACCCGCCGGTGACCATGCCCCTTTCTACTTCCCCCAAATAAGAAACGAAGAGCTATGACATTCAGTCATTAGTAAACAATTAATTTAAGATAAACACATTCAAGGAGAATAGAGATGACAGCCGTATCGGATGCTTTTAAGTTGGCCGCTCAGGTCGTCCCTTGCGATTAGTCTGTCTAAATGATTGGCCGTTTATCGCTCTATGGCATGCCAACTTTTTGGGGAGGAAATGAAATTATGAAGACATTAGCCATCAAACGAGTAATTCATTTAGGCATCATTGTTCTCACTTACTTTATAACGCTGAATGCTTCAATCGCAGACGATAAATCATCCGAAGTGCCTGATGCCACGCAGAGCGATCCAGCCATTTTGGGCTGGATGATGGGATCTCCGCCACCTGAAGACCGTATCTTGCGCTTCTCTGACGGGAGCTACTTTCGCTTCCCGGCCATGCGCTGGAGCGTCTCAAATTTCCGCCAACTCATGCCCACCGTCAATGTTTCCCGCGGCTTAGGGGCTCCCGTTCCACTGGCGCGGGCGATGAGAGAAGACATTGACCAGTTGAGGTTTACACCGCTTGGCAGTGCGGATTCAATGACCTGGACCGAGTCGCTCGCCGCCAATTACACGGACGGTATCGTCGTGCTTCACAAAGGCCGCATCGTCTATGAGCGATACTTTGGTGTATTCAAAGAAAACGGACAGCATGGTGCTATGTCGGTAACCAAGTCGCTTATCGGTACCCTCGGTGCCATGTTGGTTGCCGAAGGCGCCCTCAACCCAAGCAAACGGGTGGTCGAATACGTTCCCGAATTGGCCAATTCCGCTTTCGGTAATGCCACTTTGCGGCAGCTATTGGATATGACAACTGCGCTCAAATTCAGTGAGGACTACGCCGATCCAACTGCTGAGGTCTGGGCCCATGCGCGGGCCGGCAACCCGCTTCCTAAACCCAAAAACTACAGAGGACCGCGCAGCTATTTTGAGTTCCTGCAGACCGTGAAAAAACAAGGTGAGCATGGTGAGGCTTTCGGCTACAAGACGGCGAATACAGATGCCCTGGGCTGGATCATCGCACGTGTTACGGGCCGCTCGGTTGCCGTATTGCTGTCTGAGCGCATCTGGCGGCACTTGGGTGCAGAGCAGGATGCTTACTTTTCCGTCGACTCAATCGGCACCCCTTTCGCTGGGGGTGGACTCAACACGGGCCTGCGTGATCTGGCACGCTTTGGTGAAATGGTTCGCAACAACGGCAGGTTCAATGGGAGACAAATCGTGCCGGAGGCTGCGATTAAAGACATCCGCAGGGGGGGCGACCGCGCTGTCTTTGCTAAGGCTGGTTACAAACTTTTACCGGGGTGGAACTATCGCAACATGTGGTGGGTTACAAACAATGAGCACGGCGCGTTCGCAGCGCGAGGGGTACATGGCCAAGCGGTCTATATTGATCCTGAGGCTGAAATGGTGATCGCGCGATACGCGTCTCATCCAGTAGCCAGCAACGCGGCCAATGATCCGACGTCGTTGCCCGCTTACCATGCCCTTGCCAAGCATTTGATTGGTAGGCCGAACTAAGTACCGTGTACTTAAATTTTCTGAAACGTGAAAAAATATAGTGACATTGTTTATTGATTAAAAAGAAACCAAACGCTTTGTGAGACAATGCAGAATGTCTAAAATCTGCGTTCGCTCTGCTCTCTTTGTTTGTGGCCACCTGTGATGATGGCGTTACGATACCCTTTCGTATCCACAAAAAAATCCTGCCATTAAACAGTGATGATAGCGATTCCTTTATCTCAGCTCCAGCCAGAGTTGTAATAGATTAAGAACCGGCAGATATCAAATTTACCCGAGAATATTCCGGATAGTATTTGGATACATCAATCACACTATGGAATCAATCGGCATTTAATTTTTGGTTTGCTCGAGCATCATTGGTGCACCCTAACTCGCCGAAGGATTTCGCTGCGTAATACATAAACTAATTTAAAAACGACAGTATTAAAATGCTAAGATTTGCTGAACAAACCTTAAACACCCGGCCATTGTGGGTTTCCCCTGGCTAATCCACATTCTGGTGAAAGTTTACATTTCGTGCCTAAGTCAAATCCTTTCAACAATAAGGTTTTATTTCATATTAGTTCAGCTAATCAAATAAAAAAGCCGCACCCAAAAATTGATATGCGGCTTTTTTTAGCACTCTGGATAAATTTTACATTCGGTAAGTTTTTTTTGACAAAGGTCTTTTAATGGATGCCCCAATCGATTCCTAAAGGCAGTTTGAATTAAATATAGATTAGATCAGCCAAGCCTAAATTTTTTTCATGTGAATGCACAGATTTTAACGTCCTGAGGATGTAATGAAGAGGAGAATTATAAAATAAGCCTCTCCATAAAGTCTTCTTCAAAGTGACTGCTGCTATTTCGTGTTGTATTTTCGCGGGTCAACGTGATTCTGGTTTGGCAATAGCCATCAATTGTTGTTCCATAAGCCCGCGAAAAAGAGGAATCTTGTATTCATTTTGTTCCATGGGATCTGCATTTTTCATTTCGGCCACGCCAGCCTTTGCCGCGCGATCCCGGTCCAGCCGCATTCCCATGATGACTTTTTCCGCCTCAGCCGCACGCCAGGGTACCGGCGCTGCGCCGCTAAGTACCATCCGGCAATCAACCGCCTGATCCCCGCTGAACACGATCGCCAGAGCCACTCCGGCCAGAGCAAAATCCCAGGCACGTCGTGCCCGAACCTTGCGGTATGAACTGCGCAGACCCTTCGCAGGCGGCGGCAGGACAATTTCCGTTATGATTTCTGCGGGTTCGAGGACGGTCTCTCTCATGTAATCCTCAGACGGCGGCATATGGAAGTTTTCCACGGCCACGCTTCGCCGCCCAGTGGGACCAGCAATTGTAACACTTGCACCCAAGGCGACCAGGGCTGGTGCTGTATCAGAAGGATGCACGATGAAGCAGTTCTCACCGCCGAAGATGCAGTGGTAGGCGTTTTCGCCCTCGACGGCGAAGCACTGATCGCCACCTTTTCGCAAGCAATGGAATTCTCCCCGGTAGTACCAGCAGCGGGGCTTCTGGCAGAGGTTGCCTCCGATGGTACCCTGGTTGCGCAGCTGGGGGCTCGCCACCTCGGCGGCCGCCATTGACAGCGCCCGGTACTTCGATCTGATGACCGGATTACGAGCGACGTCTGCAATGGTTGTCAGGGATCCAATCCGAAGCCCTCCTGCCGGTGTTTCCTCGATGCCCCTCAGCTCTTTGAGCCCGGAGATGCTGACCACAGTGGTGACGTCGAAAATGTGTTCGCGAAGGCATCCAAGCAGGTCGGTTCCGCCGGCATGGCCCGTGGTGCCGTCCAGTGAAAGGTAACGGACGGCTTCATCGACTGTTCTGGCCCGGATATAAGAAAAACTGGGTATCATGGCCTATGCCTCCTTTCTATGATCTGCAAGCAGCCGGCAGAGCTGAACCGGGTTAATGGGTGTTTGACGGACACGCACGCCCGTGGCGTGGTAAACGGCATTGGCAACGGCGGCCGCGGTGGGAATCGTGACTGGCTCGCCCAAGCCCTTTGCTCCCGTGGTGTTGGCTTCCGTATCATCGGGTTCGATGGGAAGTGAAACCATATCTTCGGGCACATCCAGGATCGTCGGAAGTTTGTAATCGTGCCAGTTGCGGTTGACCATTTTGCCGGTATGATTTTTGTCGAGAATCCGGGCCTCGGTCATGGCCAGACCGATTCCCATGGTGATACCCCCGAATACCTGGTTGTCATAGGTCAGTCTGCTCATGACACGGCCGCTGTCCTGGGCGCCGAGAAAGCGGGTAATCCGGACCTCGCCCGTCACCATGTTCACCTCTACTTCGCAAAACTGGGCGGCAAAGGGATTGGTGACCTTGTTTTCAGGATTGGGACCGCGGTAACCGATGCCGACCACCACTCCCCGCTTCTTGAGACCAGAAAGTTCCGTGAAGCGGATTTTCTTTGACGGATCATTTCTCGAAACAATACTGCCGGCTCTAAAATAAAGGTTGGCAGGATCCACTGCGAGATCTCCGGCGGCGATCTCCAGCAGCTGCTGTTTGAGACTGATGGCGGCAGCTCGCACGGCCGGTGCCTCGGTGGGAACGGTTTTGCTGCCACCGCTTGGTGTCGCGTATTGGGTGGTACCTGTATCGGCATGTTCAATCTGGATAGCATCCGGTTTGACGCCCAGCTCCTCGGCCACCACCAGGGCCATGACGGTTTTGGTGCCGGTTCCCAGATCGCTGGCACCCATGTTCAGATTTACACTTCCGTCGGCAAAGAGCTTGAGGATAATAGTGGAAGGCGGCCGACCACCGCCCACGAACCAAAGTGCACCCGCCATGCCCACTCCCCTGCGGATCTCCCCCTGGCTGCCGGCTGCGGCAATTCGCTCTTTCGCTTGTTTCCAATCGAAGATCCGGGCGCCTTCTTCGATGCAAGCCTTAAGTCCGGTACTGGTATAGGCAGGCTGTCCGTCTCTGGCCTGGCTGTAAAGGGATATGTTTTTCAGGCGCAAATCCACCGGATCCATGTCGATCGCCTCGGCTAGCGCATCCAGCATCTGCTCGAGGGCCCAGGAACCCTGAGGGTGGCCGGGTGCGCGGAAGGGTCTTGCCGGACCGGCATTGATGTATACATCCGTGCAGGTGGTGTGCACGTTGGGGCATTTGTAAAGGTCTCGAATCTGCCAGTCGACCAGCGACGTGCCGCCAGCAGGGTAGGCCCCGCCCGTACCGGTACATTCAAAATCCAGTGCGGTCAACGTTCCATCCCTTTTGATACCCGCCTTGAGGGTCATGTTACTGGGGGGGCGATTTCCGACCGCAAGATAAGTCTCCTCCCGGCTGAGGATCATCTTCACCGGCCGACCGCTGATTCTTGCCAGAAGGGCTGCGATAACGGTGTACTTTCCGGCCTGGAGCTTGCTGCCGAATCCCCCGCCCATGTAGTGCCCGATAACACGGACCTTGGAAAGCGGCAGATTTAAGATGTCGGCCACGTTTTTCTGGACCCGATAAACCCCCTGGGTGGATTCCCAGATCGTCAGGCGGTCTCCGTCCCAGTTGGCAACGCACCCGTGAAGTTCCATGGGGGTATGAATTTCGCACTCCGTCCGGTAGTTCTCCTCGAGCACAACATCGGCCTCGGCAAATCCCTTGGCGACATCACCCCGCTCGTAGGTAGCTGGCGGCTTGACCCTGTTGCCCTCCGGATGGACGGCTGCAGCCTCTTGAGCCAGGGCTGCTCGCTCATCGGATACGACCGGGAGTACCTCATAGGCAACCTCTATGGTCCTGACTGCATCCCAGGCCAAATAAGGGGTTTTCGCGGCGACGGTGGCCACGGTCTCTCCCTCGAAACGGCAGTGAGGGTCGAAAAGTTTTGATTTTCGTTTGATTCCCCAACTCGAATAGGTCCAAGGAAGGTCCGCCGCAGGGGTCTGATCGCTGATGACGGCATGCACGCCAGGCATGCTTTGGGCCTTGCTGACATCTATTTTTTTAACCCGCGCGTGGGGATGCGGGCAACGCAGGATGGCCCCGTAAAGCATGTTGGGAAGCGACACATCCGAAGGATAGACCGCCGAACCGCTCACCCGCTCATAGGCGTCTACCCGGGGAACGGCCGTACCGATGACCCGAGTGTCCTTCCAGGGTGTCGGGCGTTCGCCCGGCTGGGGGGTTTCCGGGATCGGAAGCCCCTCCACGTAATAAAGATCTTTGTCCTGGTCCGTCACGATACACCTCCTTTTGCGCCTTTGAGCTCTGCCGCACGCCCGACCGCTTTATAGATATGGGCATAGGCACCGCATCGGCAGAGGTTTCCGCTCATGGCCCTGCGAATCTCATCCGGCGTCGGCGCCGCATTTTCGTTCAGCAGTCCCTCGGCCGACATGATCTGCCCTGGCGTGCAGTAGCCGCACTGAAAGGCATCGTGCTCCACAAAGGCTTGCTGAACTGCACCGAGCTTTTCTCCGTGCATGAGGCCTTCGAGGGTCACAATCTGAGTTCCCTGGGCTTCTACCGCCAGGGTCAGGCAGGCATAGCGGGGTACCTCATCAATTAATACTGTGCAGGCGCCACATTCACCCCTTTCACAGCCCGTCTTGGTTCCGGTTAAGCCGAGTTTCTCACGCAAAACATAAAGAAGCGACCAACGTGGTTCTACGACGAGGCTGCGGCGAAGCCCATTGATGATAAGATTGACCCTAACGATCCCCTCAGGCTTGATGACGTCGGCCTCCGCGGTGCCACGGTCCGTCAGCGCGTCCGAGGCGGCCGCTATCGCTGCACCGCTGCCTATGGTTTTGAGAAATTTACGGCGGGTGATCTCTCGACCAAATCCGGTTTTTGTTTCGTCATGGTCATGATCGTTTTTCATGAAGTGCCTCCGGCAGTAGGTTGAAATATGTGATAGGATTGACGCGATGAAATGATGAATTGAATAAGAAAATTGGTTCGTGTAGCCAGGGTACGGAAATTCATTTCACAAGTCAATAAGAAAAAATAAGCAATGAATACCACGCCACATCCCAGCGTTTATAACAATTCAACGTCGGTTTGCTTTTCCTTTTGCACAGGCTGCTCGTATTGACTGCGAGCAGTGGAATGAACGACAATATCCCGAATCTGAATACCTTGGAGAATTCGTAAAGGCACATCAACGCCCCCTTTGCCAAGAGCCCAGACCTTTCGGTAAAAATCCGCCATCCCATGCACATCCTGTTTATTAACCGCAAGAATGATATCCCCGGATTTAATTCCGGCCTTTTCAGAGGGACTGCCTGATACAACGCGCTCTACAATTAAGCGCCCGTAAAATTCTTCCGTCCTGACACCGAGCCAAGGTCGTGACGGTAATTTGGACCTTCCTGAAAGCTTCAGATCTCTGAGAATCGGTTTCAACAGATCGATGGGCACGAACATATTTGTTGGCATTAATCCAATATCCCTAATCGTAAGCTGAGAAAACAAATACCCGATGCCAACGAGATGGCCATTGCGATCAATAAGTGCGGCACCGCTGAATCGGTCAATCGGAGGAGCTGTAAATATAGCATTCTCCAGAAGATACTCCCATGGACCGGCAAATTCTTTCCGGGCGACCACTCTGACCCCCTGGACTGCACCCTCGTACCCATAGCTCGCAGCTAAAACCGGATCTCCCTCCTTAACGTCTAATGAATTGCCCAGTGGCATGGGTGTCACTTGTAGCGGCGAAGTTGCCCGCAGCAGACCAAAGCCGGTATTGCGTTCATAAGCGACAACCGTCGCATTGACTGTTTTCTGATCTTTTCCGACTATTTTAACTGTCTCAGCCTCGATCGTCTGGAAACCGATGGTCAGGATATGTCCGGTTGTATCAATGACAACGCCACTTGCCACCCGATTTGTTCCAAATCTTTCTGCTGTGCGGGCATTTTCAGGCACCGTGATTCGAACCTCAACAATAGCATCCAAGAATTTTTCCGCTCCTTGTTCCGCGTGGACAGTTGCCGAAAAGGTGGCTAGAGTAAAGAGGAGTATATTCAAATAGATTTTTTTCATAAAAACCTCCCTTTCGAGGGCAAATCATTAACAAGTCATGTTTTTATTGTATCTTTCATATTAATTTCCCAACTCGATGGTGTGTTTGAACGACTTGATTTTCGTGCGAATCCACTTATGAGATCGTATATTCAGACGTGATTCAATTGAAACTTATTTATGATAGCCATTGTAAATAGTGCTTAAGATTGTTTTGGAAGCAGAATTTCAGCTAAGTAGCAAAGCCTCATGCTTATCATTGGACTGCTTGCTGCTATCTACGAATTTGATTATTAAAAAAATAGCGAATTATTTATTTCCGGTATATTCTAAAACATGCAGACCTGCGCCGGTGCGGTCCGTTATGTAGACATACCCTCGGTAATCCAGGTCGACATCGTTGGTCTGAACAATGCCGCCCCTGGTGGGTGGATCCGGAACATAATACCCCGCTTCCCGGGGATGAAACGGGTCCGAAATGTCGACCACCCGCAGCCCTGCATTGAAATAGGCGATATAGAGGAGGGTTCCACCGATAATTTTCCCATCGCGGGTTTCTGCGAATTGATGAGGTCCGAAACGACCGCCTCGCGAACAGAAATCATTGTCTGGGACCTTGAAGGTCGCGACGGGAACGGGTTTTGTTTCCATGGTTGCGTCAATAATATAGATCTGCCGACGAAGTTCCCGGCAGTTGGAAGCAAACGCTTCTTCGGAAATGACGAGGAAATCACGAATATCGCCTTGTCCCGGGCTGAAGTTGGGAACTTTCATCTTCAGGAAAGGCACCGTTGTATGGGTGCCAGAAAAAGGCGGCGAGAAGTCCATATGGGCGATTATCCGTGGTTGACGCGGACGCGTGATGTCCAAAATGACCACGTCTCCGCCAAAGAGATAAGAGAGGTAAGCCCGTTTCCCCAGGACCACCGGATGGTGCAAGCCCAGTCCACCCGGGGCTTCGGCTCCGGCTTCCTGACCGGATAAGCCCCAGTTGGCAATAAACTTCGGCTGGTATGGATCGCTCAGATCAAAGATGATCAAATGACGACCGTGCCAGCCCGGCCAGGTGCCTGAAAGGTAGGCCAATCCGGTTTTTGGTTCCCACCAGCCCTTATGGGCTACCTCAAGAGGGGCGATGGTCGAAATAAGTGTGGGATGGGATCTATCCGTAATGTCCCATACTTCGAAACCGGTAAATTCGCCAGACTCCTGGTTCCGTAAAAGGAAATCGCGGCCTTCATAAAAATTTTCTACTACCTGCACGGCGCGGCTTTCGGCGCCCGCGTAGCCCGGGATATGATGGACAAGTTTCGGTTGCGTAGGGTCTGAGACATCGACGATGGAGGTTCCGTTGGGTTCCCTTTTCCCGCTGAGCGGATTGGTTACCGTTCCGGAATGGTGGCCGACGTAGGCAAAATCACCTTTGAGCACGATCTGCAAGGCGGGCCGTTGTTGAAGGTCGTAGTAACCAACGAGCCGGACATTATGCGCTTCGGCAGCCAACCCTTTCGCCGACACGACAAGTGCTAAAAAAAGCGCTAATGCAACTATAACGTAGATCTGCGGCGGTCTTTTCCGATCAATCATCCGCTGAAGCCTCCTTTTATCCGGAGAATTCAAGTTATCGGTATGGGCGTGATTCGTCAATAAAAAAG
>CAVXXE010000107.1:0-22151 GCA_963765595.1 uncultured delta proteobacterium | reverse complement strand
ATTTGAGATAAAGGTGCTATCATGCTAAAAGCCAAGGATATCATGACCAGGGACGTCATGACCGTTTCCCCTGAAACGGAGATCACCCAAGCGGCGAAACTGCTCCTGTCAGAGCGGATCAACGGGGTTCCCGTTATCAATCAAACCGGCGAACTGGTGGGAATTCTCTGTCAGAGTGATCTCATCGCCCAACAAAAAAGTATCCCGATTCCTTCACTTTTTACTCTCCTGGACGGTTATATCCCGCTGACCCTTTTAAACCGACTGGACAAAGAGGTTGAGAAAATAGCGGCCACAAAAGTGGAGAACGCCATGACCCCCGACCCGATTACCGTCGACTTGGACACCGACATTGAAAAAGTTGCCTCCCTCATGGTGGAAAAAAATTATCACACGTTGCCGGTTGTCGATGGTGGCAATCTGGTGGGGATCGTTGGAAAAGAAGACGTTTTAAGAACACTGCTATCAGGAACTGGAAAATGAGTAACCGCTTACAATAAGTTGGCATCGACTATTTTCCCCTTTCGGGCCGACATCCCGATTTAGCGGCATCAAAACTACACAATTCGCTGAAGCCGAATATTTGAATGAATCCTTTTGTATTCTGCACCCCACAACACGTTGGAACCTCACTGGTTGCCAAATCCATTCTGCCCTCCACAGTCCGGGCATTGCCAGGTGATAGCATTGCAGGACATGCCCCATATATTAGCTTCCATACAGTCCTGGCAAATACTGAATCCGCACCGGCACTGCCAGCAAAAGGGGAATTCCCTGCCGCAACAGTGGCAAACATAATGGCGCTGTCTACGATATTTTCGTCGATAGGCAGATCGTATTTCCGTATCTTTCATGGTTGTCGTTTCATTGCTTAGCTGATATACACACTGAAAATTTTAATGCAGCCTGCTGACCATGTCAATGAGGGCAGGCGGGTGTTTGGCCTTGGGAACCTAACCCGGATGAGCCTGAAATAACAAATTAAAAGCACCAAATTACAAATAAATTCTAAATTACAATATCCAATTCTCAAATAAGATCAAACGCCAATTATTTGGGATTTCGAATTTTGGTCATTGTGATTTGTTATTTGAAATTTTTTTAATTTCTGAAACCTGAACACTGACACCTGAAACCTTTATTTTCTTAAAGCATATTGCCAGATAAAACCCGATAAGGTCCCAAATGGAAAAAGAAAAGACCATCTATCTCATCGACGGTACTGCCTATATTTATCGCGCCTATCATGCCATCCGGGGGCTCTCCAATTCCAGAGGACTTCCGACCAATGCGATTTTCGGGTTTACCCGCATGCTCATGAAGCTCATGGAAGATCGTTCCCCGCAATATGTCGCCATGTTTTTTGATGCCAAGGGGCCCACTTTTCGCCATGAAATGTATAAAGATTACAAAGCCAACCGGCCTCCCATGCCGGAAGACATGGTGGTTCAGCTGCCTTATATCAAAGAGGTTACCGCAGCATTCAATCTGCCGACGATAGAGATGTCGGGATTTGAAGCTGATGATCTCATCGGGACCGTAGCGCGGCTGGCCGAAAAGGAAGGGTATTCGGTTGTTATCGTCACCGGCGACAAGGATTTTATGCAGCTGGTAACTGATAAAACCGCTATTTGGGACCCCATGAAGGATAGTACCATTGATATTCAATCATTCAAGGAAAAATTCGGGATTGAACCCCACCAGATGATCGATGTTCAGGGACTTTCGGGTGATACGGCCGATAACATTCCGGGAGTGCCGGGCATTGGTCAGAAGACGGCCCTTTCCTTGATTAAAACCTACCACAGCATGCAGCAAGTATACCAAAAACTTGACACCATCACCAAAAAAAAACAGCGTGAAAATCTTGCAGATTTTAAAGATCAGGCTTTTTTAAGCCGTGAGCTCGTTACCATCAACACCAGAGCGCCGGTATCCTTGGATACGGCCAAGTTCAAAGTCACCGCCCCCGAGCGCAAAAAGCTTAGCGCGCTTTTCAAAAACCTTGAATTCAGACAATTGCAGCGGGCATTTCCGGAGCAGACCGATCTTAGCCGTAAAGACTATCATGCGATCATGGATATTGCAGGCCTGCAAAAGTTGATCGCACGTCTTGAAAGCGCCGAACGGTTTGCATTGGATACGGAAACCACTTCAACCAATCCGATGCAGGCCAATCTGGTGGGTTTGTCCTTTGCGGTGTGCGCCCATCAAGCTTTCTATATTCCATGCGCGCACAATTATCTCGGTGCCCCCGAACAACTCGACCGCAAAACCGTGCTGGATCGGCTCAGGCCGGTGCTGGAAAATCCGGAAATCAAAAAAGTCGGCCAGAACATAAAATATGACTGGATGGTGCTGGCGCGCCACGGCATCAACCTTGCGGGTGTCGCCTTTGATACCATGCTGGCCTCCTATCTGCTGGACCCGTCCAAGCGGGCCCACAATTTGGATCAGATCGCGCTGGATTTCCTGGACCACAAAACCATTACCTTTGAACAGGTCGCCGGCAAAGGAAAAAATGCCGTGCTGTTTTCCCAGGTCGCCCTGGACAAAGCCACACCGTACGCCTGCGAGGATGCCGATATCACCCTGATGGCCTATGATGTGCTAAATTCCAAACTCAAGGAACTTGGCTTGGATGAACTGATGGCCTCAGTGGAAATGCCTCTGGTACCGGTTTTAATGCAAATGGAAATGCGGGGGACCGGCCTGGATGTGAGCCGTCTGCATGAATTGTCCGGAGCGTTTAAACAGCAACTCGATGCACTGGAAGGCAGCATATACGGTCTTGCGGGGGAATCATTCAATATCAATTCATCCCAGCAGCTGGGCCGCATATTGTTTGAAAAGCTCAAGCTGCCCATTCAAAAAAAGACCAAAAAGAAAACCGGTTTCTCCACCGATGTGAACGTCCTGACAACCCTGGCCGAATATCATGAATTGCCTGCCTTTATTCTAAAACACCGCACCCTGGCTAAGCTGAAATCAACCTATACCGACGCGTTGATTGACCTGGTTAACCCCCGCACCGGACGTATTCACACTTCATACAATCAGACCGTGACCGCCACCGGGCGCTTGAGCAGTTCGGACCCGAACCTGCAAAATATTCCAATTCGCACCGCAGAAGGTCGCAAAATTCGCAAAGCTTTCATACCTCGCCGGGACTGGCAGCTCGTTTCCGCCGATTATTCCCAGGTCGAATTACGCATCCTGGCCCACTATTCCGAAGATGACATTCTGATAAAAGCATTTATGGAAGATGAGGACATCCATACCCGCACCGCCTGTGAAGTGTTTCAAGTTACACCGGAAGTATTGAGCGCCGAACTCAGGCGGCAGGCGAAGGCCATCAACTTCGGTATCATTTACGGCATGAGTGCTTTCGGTCTTTCTAAACAACTTGAAATCAGCCGGAAGATGGCTCAAACCTTTATCGATCAGTACTTTGCCAGATACAGCGGGGTGAAGCGATTTCTGGAGCAGACCATTGCCGAGGCCCGCGATACACAGCAAACGAGCACCCTTCTCGGCCGCATTCGTATTTTGACGGACATTAACAGCAGCAACCACATCATTCGCCAGGCTGCCGAAAGGACCGCCATCAACACCCCGATCCAGGGCAGTGCCGCCGATCTAATTAAAGTCGCCATGATTCAGGTAAACCAGGCTTTGAACGAAAAAAAATTAAAATCCGCCATGCTGCTGACAGTACATGATGAACTGGTTTTTGAGGTGCCGCCCGATGAGCTGCAGACAGTCACCCGGCTGGTCAAAGACATTATGGAAGGCGTCTGGGAACTTAAAGTACCGCTTAAAATCAACATCGCCCATGGAAACAACTGGGACGAAGCGCACTAAAAAAAGAACAACGAACGTTCGACATCGCACGGCATAAATTCAACGTGCGGTTGTTTATAAAATAATTTAACATTTATTCCAATTTTGAAAACCTGGTCCTCAGGGCCAGTCGAAGATCCCGTCGTCGGGGGTCAGAGACAAAAGGCTCAGCCTTGAAAATAACTCAAAGTTTTAAGTGAGCTAAAGTTCACTTTAGACACTTAGATGTTATAAAGCAAACACCCTCTTTCAGGGAGAAACCAGTGCCGGGCCCTCCCTACGGGCCGGAAGCTGGACCCGGGTATCTACGTCTTCACTGGTTCCAGCCGCAGCCCGCTATTCTGCTTTATCCGGCTGCTCGATAATCTTCATCGAGCCCTTCGTCATTTTTTCCACGGTGCGATAAATATCTTTGAAGGTTTCGTGGAAGCTGCTGGGAGAAATCCTGCCGCTTTCAATAAATTTAACAACGATTTCTTTGGTAGTTCGCAATATTTGTTCGTCGATGGTCGCCATTTCACCGCTCCCCTAATCCGGACAAACCGGGATTGACGATATAAGATTTAGGGCTTAAGTATATTTCTATAATGAATCTGGACTGTTACTAAAAATATGAACGGGTGTCAAGGCATTCGGCCCGATTAACGGGAACCGTCTACCTCAACCCCAACTGATTCAGATGGAAGCGATTTGACATCCCGATCAAAATTTCTTATTAGAATGAACTGCCCCGCGGCAAGCCGCGGAGTATCATTCAACTGATTTTGTCGATTTTACCGCAGCAAGCTGCGGGGAATTAGACCCTAAAAAAGATTAAAATGATTCCATTCAATTCAAACCAACGCCCAGTTTATATTCGCTTATTTGCCGGAACATTGATACTGTTCACTGGTTTTATAATCTTCATCGGTTGCGCTACCACCCAGACAGTGGTGCAAAAAACAACCAAAACGGTCACTCGGGCCACCCGGGATATTAGCCGCAAAATAGTCCTGTCCGATGAGGATTTAAAAAGGAAGGTGGGCATGTTCAACTTTGAAAACAACACCTTGCAGAAAACCCAAAATTTTCAGGAAATTTTTCACAAAGGCCTGCCTGAATATTTGATCGACCAATGTCCGGGCATTCTTCTGTTAAACCCGGCGGCCGGTGGACTTCTGAAGGCCTTGAAGGAACCGCCCAAATTAAAATCCGGTCTTATCGATGGTTATGCCTTGACAATTCTCGGTCGGCAGCTCGGGCTAAACGCTGTCGTTACCGGCAGCCTGGAAGACATCCGCATCATCGATGAATTGCAGGGGGTGCTGTGGGCCAAGGACACCCAACACCTGTTGCAGGTGTTTATTCGGGTGGAAGTTTTTGACACCCGGACGGCTACGAAAATTCTTGATGATACATTTGATCGCCAGATCGAAATCGACGATCTTGAATATCGGATGATTCAGGAAAGTGAACAAATCAAATTACCAGAACTCAATGAGACCTTGAACCGACTGCTGACCGATGTCGGCGAGAGTATTTGCGACGCCATCAGGGATCAGCCCTGGGATGGATTCATTACCGAAATTGATAGCGACAGGTATGTCATCCCATCGGGAACCGAAGTGGGTCTTGAACCCGGAGATATCCTTGAAGTATTCGACGGCAGCCGAATTATGGAAGGGGTCGGCGGTCAGCACTTTTTCATACCGGGTCTGAAAATCGGTGAAATTGAGATCGTCGCCATCACCGAGGACAGGCTGGAAGCTAAACTGGTTTCGGGAGAGGACATCCAGAAAGGAAGTACGGTGCGGCGGAAATAGATTGTGACACCTGGAAAATTTGGGTCCTTATATCTGATGCTTTACGTTTTTATGTCAAAATAACAAAATACAATCAAATCACAATAAACAAAAGACAAATAACAAACAAATCACAATGGCTAAAATTCAAAATTCCAAAACAGCGGTTCCTGATCTTGTTTAAAATTGACTATTCCGTAAAAAGTCTAAATTCTCAAATTACGATCCCATAACTTATTGAAATTATTAGGCCCGAAATGAGAAAATTGACAATATTCGGACTTTTTACGAGACCATCAAAATTGGATATTGTAGTTTGGAATTTATTTGTAATTTGGTGCTTCTAATTTGTAATTTCCTGATTACCCGGGTTAGGTGAATGTATCTTGATACGCTTTTATAAGATCAAGGCCCTCCCGTTCAGACGACAGCTGTTTGAGCGCGTCACGGAATTTACTGCTGTTGCGCATTCCCCGGGCAAACCAGCCCAGGCGACTCCGCATCATTCTGCAAGCCGCCTCTTCACCGATATAATCCACGGACGCTTTAAAATAATGGGTCATTATATCGAACCGCTGGCTGAGACCCTCCCGAGCAGGCTCTTCACCATTGATGCGTGCCAGCACCCGGGAGAAAATTGCGGGGTGCCCGATAGCCTTTCGGCCGATCATGACGGCATCACATCCGGTTTCTTCAAGCATTTTCAGTGCATCACGTGCTGAAACGATGTCACCGTTGCCGATGACGGGTATGCCGACGCTTTTCTTAACAGCTGCAATAATGGACCGATCAGCCTGTCCCCTGAACAGTTGACCGGCTGTTCGAGGATGGACCGCAATGGCATCCACGCCGCAGTCTTGTGCAATGCCGGCGATGTTGAGGGCCTCCCGGCCGGATGCATCCCAACCGCTTCTGATTTTGATGGTCAGCGGTATGCGAATGGCTTTGCGTACCGCTGCAAGCAAATCTTTGGCCTGATCCGGGGTTTTCATGAGGGCCGCACCGGAGCCGGTTTTGATCACCTTGCGAACCGAACAACCGAAGTTGATATCGACAATATCGGCGCCTTTGGATTCGACGATAGCGGCCGCCTCAGCCATGATGCCGGGGTCCGATCCGAATATCTGAACGGAAAGCGGCTTTTCTTCCGGGGCACTGTTCAGCATCTGTTCAGTTTTGCCGGATTGGTGAACCAGCCCATTGGCACTGATCATCTCCGAACAGACCAGGCCGCAGCCGGCCGCTTTGGCTAAAAGGCGAAAGGGTAAGTTGGTAATGCCTGCTAAAGGAGCAAGAATGACGTTATTATCTAAGGTGAGGTTGCCGATTTGCATGGGCTTTCGCCGTTTGTTGTCTATTGTTTGATGTAATTTTTTATGTTTTATATAAGGAGATCAGCAGCCTTTCTACCATAGCAACGGACAACTGACAACCGGCAACGAACGCTTCCGGATTAAGAACCCCTGGGTTGAAGCCATCACATATTTTCGTTCGGCCGTATACACCTCATCTTCCACCAGGCCCGGAAGCCGGATTCGCGTAACAAAACAGACAGTTGTGATAGCACGGTTGCAGACCGTATGATCCAATATCAGTCGATAAGGTACATCCACAGCCGGCTTTGACCCGTTGGCCGGCATCTTTTTTGAGAGAGGGCCCGCCACCGAATAATTTCTGAATAAGGTCACCGGGAATGCAGGAACTTGCGGTTATCGACGAACTCCGGGGAATCGCCTCCAACAGCTCTTTTTCGCAGCAAACGGATAGATGGATGTTTGTGCCGGCAAGTTTCTTTTTCATTCCATTTACAATTTCAACTTTTTTTTCAAGCGGCGGATCAATGAATGCAAACCCGGGCCGGGTAGAGAGCCGCCTGCGAATTTTGGGGTAAT
Organism: uncultured delta proteobacterium; assembly: GCA_963765595.1. GTDB lineage: Bacteria > Desulfobacterota > Desulfobacteria > Desulfobacterales > JAFDCJ01 > JAFDCJ01. The sequence goes on along the minus strand of CAVXXE010000107.1, from coordinate 14,635 downwards.
GATCCATGAAACTGGTAATGCACCGCACAATTTTACATTCAGCGGCCTTTTCGGCGATGCCGGAAAAGTCGTGCAGATTATCCTGCAACAGGCCCACCCCCGTTTTAAAAAAACAAAGCGGATCAAATCGCCAGTTTATCGTGTCGGGCCCAAATCGTCGACACAGGTGTTCAAGCTGGTCGAGACGCTGCTTTAGCGGCGGCACACCAGGCTCAAGACTGGTGCAAGCCGAGTTGATGGTAAAATTGAAAAATAGATGATGCCCTTGTTTAAGTAGTTGTTCCCCGTAACTTTGGTCAAGAAACGGCCCAAAATTTTTTGACCAGAATACGATCGTGTGGACCTTATCCGGCGTTGCCGGGACAATGGAAACGCGCTGGTTAAAGGGGTTTGTGACCTCAAAAAATTCCCTGCTAATCTGCGCCATGAACCAGGGCATGTAAAACGCCGGGATATCGGTCCGTCTGGAAGCGGAAATAATAATCTTGTAGGGCCTGTAAGCGCTCACAGGTTTTTCTTAATATCCTTCAGTGATATTACCTTCGCCGTGCCGGCCTCTTCGCCGGGGCCATCCATCTCATCCTGTTTGTCAATCAATTCCGCAGACTCCGGCTCATCCGGGACCACCACTTTTTCCAATCGCATGCGCTTGCCATTCATGGTAAATTCGTTTCCGTCAATATAAACATCCCGCAATATCCAGGTAACAAGCTGGGGAGGGATTTGCAGCAGGAGCAGCTTGACGTGATACCAGTCGGGTTTGGAATCCGGTAAAATGCTTTCAATCCTGGCAAAGCTAAGAGGATTGTCTTCAAAGTAAATGAGTACAAGATCATTTTCTGTGGGGATATGTTTATTCATAATGAATTCTATTTTTTATAATCTTTAAGTTCGCTTAGAACATTAGGAGTTTTAAGATGGTATCCTCTCCATCCTCCCTACCGACAAATCATGCAGCGGAATGAGGATGTCTGCCATCTGTTTGATTTTCTGGATGGAATCATAAGCTTCGGTGAGATCGATATGCACCCCGGGAGCGATGGCCGGTCCGGTTTTGGGAAAATTCCGATCATTGCAGCAAAATCCCGTGATAATCGCCCGCCCACCGCTGGTATGGACGGCTACGGACTGTCCACCGACCGAGTGTCCGGGTGAAAGAATGACATCAATGCCGTCGAGGATCTTGGCGTCACCATCGATTTTGATAACATTATTTTCATCCAGGACATCCGGGTAATACCGATGATCAACCGGATGAGGATTTTGCATGAACTCGTATTCTCTCTTTTGAACGTACACCTGGGCATTGGTACATAGGTAGTCGTTTTCGCAATGGTCGTTGTGCAGGTGGGTATGAATTATAATATCAATATCTTCAGGTCTCAGATTTAGTGTTGACAGGGCGTCTTCGAATTCGAGGATCTTAAACCCGCATTCTTCCTCAGCACCATCCGGCACGACAAATTGTTCCAGTCCGGTGTCCACCAGGATGTTCTTATCGCCGCCTTTTAAGTAGAACACATAGATAGGAAGATAGATCCGTTTGCCGTAGTCACGCAAATAGGTCATCACACCTTGATCGGTTTCATTGATTCCCACCACCAGCGGATGGATTGTGTATGCCTGCATTTCAGCCTCCTGTGTTGGGCGTAGAGCAGAGGGCACGGTCCGGGGAGCAGGTGTAAAGCGCATTGATACGAAACTGAACAGCTATAATCGATGCGAAACCCTATTTTATCGGGAAACCCTAAATTCCGAACATCTGACCCGTGGACGGTTAATTCAAAAAGATATTGAATTTTTTAATTTTAATCAATAAAAACCTTTTAGTAATGATATCGTTGGCTGGATGGACGGTTTATCGGTTAAAATTCAGAACTACTGATGTGTCGTAAAATCGGATGCAACAGAAATGTCAGTGATCGCGTCAACAATACTGAAGTTGGGCGTATAGTTCTGAATTTTATTATTTATTTTTGATAAAACCTTTTGCACCTTGAATTTACGCTTATTTTTACTACAAATTTTGTAGATTGTTTCGATATCAAGGCCTCCCGAGAAATATTCACGATTGGGGTCAGGAGCCCTGAAATTGGATAGGAAAAAAATTCGATATGTGAGTCTGAATGCAATCTTTCCAGGATCTTATCGCACAAATTGATGGGCTTTTCCATTCCCGGTCGGTGGCGGTTGTCGGCGTGCCCCGGGGGATGAAAACCGGCCGGGTCTTTTTAACCGCTCTGCTGGATCAGGGTTATAGTGGTAAAATTTATCCGATAAACCCCCTGGCTAAAGAAATCGACGGCCTCAAAACTTATAAGCGGCTATCAGACATTCCGGATCCGGTGGATCTGGCGATTGTATTGGTGCCGCATCAAAAAACCCTTGATGTGATTCGGCAATGCGTTGCTAAAGGTGTGAAAGGGGCGGTGCTGTTTACAGCCGGGTTCAGAGAAACCGGAACCAAAGAAGGGCAGGCCTTAGAGGAGTCGCTGGTTCGAGTGGCACGTTCCGGCGGTATGCGCCTGATCGGTCCGAATGGTATGGGACTTTATTGCCCGAAAACCGGCCTCTCTTTCTTTCCCCAGGTGTCAAGAGATCCCGGACCGGTAGGAATTATTTCTCACAGCGGTTCGTTGGCCAATATTTTAGGTATGATTGCCGGTCAGAAAGGCATTTGTTTCAGCAAGGTGATCAGCTCCGGGAATGAGTGCGACCTGACGGCAGCGGATTTTTTAACATACCTGTGCAACGACACCGATACCGGCCTGATCGGTGCATATATCGAGGGGGTCAAAAACGCACCATATTTCCTCGATGCCCTGCGACATGCTGCCTTGAAAAAACCGGTTATCATGTGGAAGGTGGGGTTGACCGCCGAAGGTGCAAGGGCATCTGCATCTCACACGGGGGCCATGGCAAGCGCGCCGAATATCTGGCAAGGGGTATTGCAGCAGACAGGCGCCATTCCGGTGGTGGGATTCGAGGCTCTGGTGGATGCCCTAATGGGCTTTTCCATGCTGCCGTCGAATCCGGGAAATCGCATGGCTATCATTTCCGGCCCGGGTGGTCTGGCAGTATCGGCGGCTGAAGCCTGCGGCCGGGAAAGGATCAGGCTGGCCGATCTTTTGCCCGAAACCCGAATCGGGCTTGCACGTTTGATATCCGATTCCGGCACCAGTCTGCTTAATCCGATCGATGTCAGTCTTTCGGCGCATTTCGATCTCGACATTTTTTTTCAATCCGTTCGAACAGTAGCGGCCGATCCGGGAGTTGATGCGATCATTGTCATTGGATGCGGTCTGTCGCCCGAAACCAACAAATTATACGCAGAAGGTTTAATTCGCGCCTACCGCGATTGCAAAAAACCCATCATAGCAGTAAAAATCCCCGGTTTTGATCTCAAATACGCTCAACTGTTATGCCGGGGCGGGATTCCTTTCTTTGATTCCGCCGAGCGTGCCGTTCATACCTATGCGCTTGCCGTGAGATATCAAATCTGGCTGAAGAAACAATTCTGACTCAACTAACCGCGCAGGTCGACACATTTGGTCAAACAATCGCTACGCAAGGAGAGAAAAAAATTCTTAATTTTTTGAGAATTTGGCCGATATAATCTTATAATTTTAAAAATCCCTTTTTAATCGAATTAAATGCACAGAGGTGAACCTATGAAACATAAGTCCGTTATATTCGCTTTTTTCATTGGCCTGTTGACAATTATCGTTTTGGTCGGCGCACCAGCCGCGGGGACTGCGCAACCCATATCGGCAGATTTAATAACCAATTCCACCGGGGAGAGTGTCAGCCAAAAAAATGATGCCGACTATTGGTTTGACAAAGGTGCCCTTTGCGCCACCTACGGAAATGATCCAGCCGCCATTAAATATTTCCAAAAAGCCATCGCCCTCGACCCGCAAAGAAGCGATGCCTATTTTGAACAGGGCGTTTCCTACGGCCAATTGGAAAATTTTTTCAAAGCCATTGCTTTAATTAACCAGGCCATCGAGATAAATCCCCACAACGGGTTGTATTACTATGGCCGCGCCAGAGTCTATCTGCTGTCTGGTGAAAGAGAAAAGGCCATGGCGGATTTTAAAAAATCTGCTGAACTGGATGATGAGGACGCCCAAAATTACCTGAATACGGTCGCTACAACTCATTAGGAGCAACCTGTCTATACCGACGCAATCAGTTCAAACGACAAGGCCCATTGATTTTCGAATGATCATCAATCGTCCCCTGCACTTCCTCTGGGGGCGATTTTGTTTTTTGGACATATCGCCCTTAAAAATTAGGTCGGATTGCTTCCCAACAAGGGCGCTGCCCCCTGTTCAGTTTAAAAGCCTTTCGTCCGCGATCATTTACCATCGCCCGGGGGATAATTTACGGTAAAATCACACCCCGTGACTTATTTCCGTCAATTTTATTCATAAAGGATTTTTTAGTTTGGAATTTTGAATTTGGATCATTGGGATTTGTTTGGGATTTGGGATTTGGTGCTTGGAATTTTAATGCCCTGCCGCGAATCCCTTTTTTCAAGGGTATTTCTAATTTTCGCCAGGGTCTCGGATTTTTCAAGCGCCCATCGCGGCGCTACTAGCTCCTGCGGATGAGGATCGCCCGTCAGCCGCTGAATGATCACATCGGATGGGAGTCGTTCGATAAAATCGCAGACAAGATCGACATATTCCCTCTGCTCCAGACATTTGTATTTCCCTTGTCGGTAGTATGTTTCCAAAAGAGTCCCTTTGACCACATAGAGCAGGTGGATTTTGATTCCGTCTATTCCCAGATCCGCAAGTGTTTGAGCGGTTTCCAACATATCGTCTCTGCTTTCATGGGGTAGCCCTAAAATTACATGGACACATATCCTGATCCCTCGGTTTGAGGTTTTTTTGATCGCATTTTTAAAGCACTGAACATCGTGTCCCCGATTGATGAACGCAAGGGTCTTGTCACTGGCAGACTGCAACCCGTATTCGATCCAGATCAGGTAATTTGGCGTATAAGCCTGCAGAAGATCCAATACCGGCTCATCGACACAATCCGGGCGCGTGCCGATGGCGAGGCCCACGATGTCTTCCACTGCCAGGGCTTCGTCATAAAGAATTTTTAGGATTTCCGGCGGTGCATAGGTGTTGGAAAAAGATTGAAAATAGGCAATGAATTTTTTTGCTTTATACCGCCGGGAAAGGAAGGATTTGCCCTGCAAAAGCTGGTCGGTTACCGACAGCCCTCGCTCGAAGGAACCGGTACCGGAGCCACGGGCGTTGCAGTAAATACATCCTCCGGTAGAAATGGTACCATCTCGATTGGGGCAAGTAAGCCCGGCATCAATGGTTATTTTCTGTACCCGACAACCAAAGAGAGATTGGAAGTATGTATTGAGGTCATTATACCTTTTTCGCATGAGAACTCGCTTAAGCTTGACCATACCATTGGGTGGAAGTATAATGCAATACCCTGCGGGCTTTAACCGTCATCAATCTGTTACAGGATGCAGGGTATATCCAATCATATGCCTTCTTACTCAAAAAAATACGACATCATCGTAATCGGTGCCGGCCACGCCGGGTGTGAAGCGGCACTGGCGGCTGCCCGTATGGGCTGCAACGTGTTGCTGATGGCCATTGATCTCGACAAGTTGGCTGCCATGCCCTGCAGCCCCTCAATTGGCGGCATGGCCAAAGGACAGCTGGTAAAAGAGATTGACGCACTGGGCGGAGAAATGGCCAAAATTACCGATAAAACCGCAATACAATACCGAACCCTTAATACCAAAAAAGGCCCTGCCGTTCACTCATCCCGGACCCAAAACGATAAAATGCGCTATCATATAGCCATGAAAGCGGTTATCGAAGCCCAGCCCAATCTCGATCTTAAACAGGCAATGGTGGAACAGCTGATAGTGGAAGACAATCTCCTAGCGGGTGTCCGGGATCAGACCGGCTTCGGATACCAGGCCCCGATCGTGATTTTGGCGACCGGCACCTTTTTAAGCGGTCTGATTCATATTGGATTTAGTTCCATAAAAGCCGGCCGGGCCGGTGAATTTGCCTCCTATGGCCTTGCCGCCAGCCTCAGAGATTTGGGTTTCAGTCTCGGTCGTCTTAAAACCGGTACACCGCCCCGCCTAAAAAAATCAGGTATCGATTTCAGTAAATTCACCGTCCATGATGCGGACTCCCAGCCGACGCCATTTTCTTTTTTTACCGAAAAGATAACCATGCCCCAATTGCCCAGCCACATTGGGCACACCAGCCAGAAGAGCCATGAAATTGTGCGCAAAAATCTCCAGCACTCGGCCCTCTATGGCGGAATTATAAAAGGAACTTCGGCCCGTTACTGCCCATCTTTTGAGGATAAGATCGTAAAATTTCCCGATCGGGACCGCCACCAGATTATCCTGGAACCGGAAGGGCTGGACACCGAAGAAATTTATGCCAGCGGATTAGGCAACAGTCTTCCGCTGGAAATCCAAATCGAGCTGGTGCGATCAATAGAAGGCCTGGAATCTGCTGAAATCATGCGGCCCGCCTATGCCATCGAATATGATTACGTCAACCCCATCGGGCTGAAACCAACCCTGGAAGCCAAACTTGTGAGCGGACTCTTTTTTGCAGGGCAAATCAACGGCACTTCGGGATATGAAGAAGCCGCCGCTCAAGGAATGTGGGCCGGCATTAATGCCGCCTGCAAAGTGCAGGCTAAATCGGCATTTATTCTGGACAGGTCCCAGGCGTATATGGGGGTTATGATCGATGATCTTGTTACGCTGGGTACCAAAGAGCCCTATCGGATGTTTACCAGTCGGGCGGAGTATCGCCTTATGCTGCGAGAAGACAATGCCGATTTGCGGTTGATGGGCATCGGTCATGAACTTGGTTTGATTGATGACAACACCCTGAAGGATTTGAGGGCTCGCAAAGAACAGATTGACAAAGAAATTCAACGGGTCAAACAGACCATTGTGAAACCGACGACAAGAGTCAACGAATATCTAAAGAGCCGAAACACAAAACCAATACGCCAGGGTATCCATCTCGATCAATTGCTGAAAAGAACCGAATTGGACTATCGCATGGTTGAAATCCTTGCCAAAAGTCCCGACACCATCAACAATGCCGTTGCCCGCCAAGTTGAGATAGAAACTAAATACGAAGGTTATATTCAAAAACAGCTCCGGGAAATCGAGCGCTTTCAGAATTTGGAAAGGATAAGGATACCGCCGGATTTCGACTTCTACAATATCCACGGCTTGTCCAACGAATTAAAGGAAAAGCTTTCGAACATAAAACCCGTGTCTCTCGGGCAGGTTTCCCGCATCGATGGTATCACGCCCGCAGCGATATCGGTGCTGATGGTGGCACTCAAAACTGGCGCAAGGTCACAGGCAGTTGAATAATGAATTGCTGTATTCTTGACACGTTATGTCTTAAATCTTATCTTAAGTGACGATAAAAAATACCTGGTTGTCCGCTATCTATTTAAATTGTTAACATAAAATCAGACCTAATTGTGATGAAGGGGTTTTGCCGGTATGTCCGAAGATTATTATAAAATTCTTGGCGTGCAAAAAAACGCCAGTGATGAAGAGATTAAAAAAGCTTATCGCAAATTGGCGATGAAGTACCATCCCGACCATACTAAAGGGGACAAGGGCGCTGAAGAAAAATTCAAGAAAATAAGCGAAGCCTATGCCGTGTTGAGCGACAAAGAAAAGCGCAAAGAATATGATACCTTCGGCTCCGAAGGCTTTCGCCAACGGTTTTCCCAGGAGGATATATTTCGCGGGTTTGATTTCGGGGATATTTTCAGGGAATTCGGATTTGGGGGCGGTGATTTTTCCCATGGTGGTGGCGGTGGCAGAAGATTTTCCTTCGGGACCGGCTCACCATTCAACTTTAGCGGTGCACAACAACCCGGCCAGGCAAAAGGCTCGGATCTGATTTACGAACTCCCCCTGACATTGCACGAAGTCGCCACCGGAACCAGCAAGGTTATAACTTTTCAGCATCAAGGGAGATCTGAAAATTTGACGGTGAAAATTCCCAAAGGACTGATAGCCGGCAAAAAACTGCGGTTGTCCGGCAAGGGCAATCCGAGTCCATACGGCGGTCCTGCCGGTAATCTTTACATAAAATCCAAGGTACTCAATGATCAGGTATTCAGCTCAGAGAAATATGATCTTTACATAAATCGGGAGCTGAAACTAAGCGAAGCACTTTTGGGGACAACTGTCTCTGTTCCGACCATCGACGACAAGCAATTGAGCCTGAAAATTCCACCCGGTACCAAACCCGGCACCAAGCTGAGGTTGACGGGCCACGGTCTGCCTGACATGAAGGACAATAAGAAGGGCGATCTTTATGTCCGCATACAACTCAAAATCCCACAGGGTCTCAACGAAGAACAAAAGAAAGTCGTAGACCAATTGGTGGCCGTCGGCTTGTAAAGATTCAAAAAAATTGACAAGATCGCTATTTCGCGATAATCTAGGTTTCAAAGCTCGTCAATTATTTTGGACTTTGGGAGGTTCGCACCAGCCGGCATGTTGGGCTAATGGATTTCAAGGTTAGGTATGACTATATCTTCAACAATTGTCTTTACACCAAATTTTTGAATTGGACAACATCCTAATAGAAAAATCCAGAATTCCAGCGAGGTCTCCGAACCGGAGACCACTATTCCAGTATTCCATCCTCAGGAGAATTCGGAAGCGCTCCAGAAACTCCGTACTTTAAAATGACGGTACATATTCCGAGTCGTTATCGTGATCGTTTTGCTGAAAAATGAAGTAATTGCGAAATATATGGCCGAAATGCTAAAAAAGATACGGGCTATCCAAAGAACCAAAATTCTGTATATTTCCAAATATTTAATTTCACTTTGCCTGGTGCGGGGCTCGCGGGAAAACCATATCGGGGTCTATCCGATATTAAGTTACCGAAATTTTGGCCGATAACGTAGTGAAAGTATTTATTCGGAAAACGACACATTAATTTTTTAAGCAGTGGAGCAACCTATGATTATTACCTGCAAAGAATGCAACTCAAGCTTCAATGTCGAGGACAGTCTAATAAAGGAAACGGGATCCAAAGTCAGGTGCTCGAAATGCGAGAATATATTTCTAGCATATCCACACCCGCCTGAAGATGATTTATTATTAGACTCTGACGAGCAATTGCTGGATTCAGACGAAAGCTCGGAATTGGATGACCTCGAGTCCTCACTGGATGGTTTTTTTAGTGAGGACGAATCCTCTGAAACAACTATGTCGCAAAAGGATGCTGACGATGATCTTGGGCTCGGACTGGGTTTGGATCCTCAGGTTGGCGGTAATGAAGCCAGTCCTGCGCCGGCACTTGAAACGGAGGAACCGGAACTCGCTTTGAGCGATTTGGAAGACAAATTGGACATGAAACCAGGGCCGACAACAGAAGTTATGCCGGAAGACACTGTCGGTGAACTTGAACTGGATGTAAATCTTGATGATGACGCCGGTCCGGATGCGCTAGAAGCGTCGATGATCGGCGATGAACTGCCGGATCTGGACGCGTTATCCGCTTTGGATGATGAACCGCTGGCTACGGATGACGTCGATGCCCTGCTTGAAGATCTCGATCTTGACCTGGAAGCCGATGCAAACCAGGAAAGAACGGATACAGAATTTGACATCGACAATGAGCTTGATCCGGCAGATCTAAATCTCGGAAAAGAGGAAAGTACAACGGAATTGAAAGCACCTTCCAGCGAGGATTCCGAGGATCTGAACCTCGATCTGCTGTTGGATCCGGATGCTGAAAACCAGGAAGGCGATGAAATTGCCGACGCCGGTTTAGCGATGGAGGAGACCGATGAACTCGATTTATCGGATTTGGCGCTTGAAAGTGACGATCCACCGGCGACGGAGACTGCTTCCGGGGAAGACTCTGAAGATCTGGACCTCGATCTGCTGTTGGATCCGGATGCTGAAAACCAGGAAGGCGATGAAATCGCCGACGCCGGTTTAGCGATGGAGGAGACCGATGAACTCGATTTATCGGATTTGGCGCTTGAAAGTGACGATCCACCGGCGACGGAGACTGCTTCCGGGGAAGACTCTGAAGATCTGGACCTCGATCTGCTGTTGGATCCGGATGCTGAAAACCAGGAAGGCGATGAAATTGCCGACGCCGGTTTAGCGATGGAGGAGACCGATGAACTCGATTTATCGGATTTGGCGCTTGAAAGTGACGATCCGTCGGCAGCGGTGACTGCTTCCGGGGAAGATGCTGAAGATTTAGATTTCGACCTGGATTTGGAGCCCGAAACCATTGCAGGCGATGCAGAAAACGTGGCAGATGAGCTCGATTTGTCCGATCTGGAAGAAATAATAGATTCCGAATCCGATGAACCTGCTGGAAATACACCCAACGCGCTTGAGCAGGATCTTGACCTTAAAGATGATCATGAAACGAACTCAGCCGACACCACTGCTGCTGCAGAAGATGGCGATGATCTGGATTTTTCCGACCTGGAAAAAATGCTCGAATCAGATGAATCACCGGAGACCTCAGCCGAGGGCGATACTGCCGATGAACTTGATCTTCAATTTGATATCGATGAACCAGCTGCCGGCATCGTCGATACTCCGGTTTCCGGTGATGCAGGTGACGCGGATCAGGTAGATGAGCTTTTAGATATAGACAAAATGCTGGAAGAGAACGACGATACCCTAGACGAGGATTTGGAATCGCCGTTGGAAATGGATGCCGCCCTTGATGATGCTTCTGATGAAGAAGGCGACTTTGAGCTCGATTTTGATTTGGAAAGCGAGCTTCAGGAAAAAGAAGATCTTTTTGACGGCAGTGCTACCGCCGATGAACAGCTGGAATCCAACCTGCTGACATCCGATGAAACGGGTACTTCGGATGAAGCCCGTATTGAAGACGTAGAATTTGATGAGGAAGAGCTCCAGGGAGCTGTGACCACAGATGAATTCGCCACTGATGAACTTTTGGAAACAAGTGATGCCTATGACCGCACCGATGTCCCACGGACGATCGACGAACCACCATCGACACCGGCAGCGATGATGCCGAAGTCACGGTCGAAAAAGCCTGTGCTTGTCGCAGTGCTGCTTCTCTTTTTAACAGGCGGCCTTTTGATTGTTCCCAACATGCTGGGCATAAAGATTCCCTATATCAGTGATATTAAAATTCCTTATCTCAGTGACCTCGACATGAAGATCCCCTACTTAAGTGATAAGCTAAATCCAAAAGAGAAGGATGTGGCCGGAAACCTAAAAATAATACCGCTGGGGGAGACTATTGCCGCCAGGTTTGTTAATGATTCACAGGGCAACCCGCGCTTTGTCATCCATGGCAAGATCAAGAATGATTATGATCATCCGCGCAGTTTTATCAAGATAACGGGAAAGATTTACCAAGAAGGCGGAAAACTTGCAAAAACTGAAACCGTTTTTTGTGGCAATGTGCTCTCTGATTCGGAACTCACGGGCATGAAAATTGCGGCTATCAATAAACGATTGCACAACCGATTCGGTGACAAGAAATCCAACTTAAAGGTTAAAACCGGGAAAGCAATCCCCTTTATGATTGTATTTGATAAATTACCGCAAAACCTCGATGAATACACCATAGAGGTGGATGGATCCTCAATATGATAACTTTCCAATAGATGGCAAAAACAATGGCCAAGCCGCCTGAAGCGGTTTGAGACAGCTAAAAGCTGCCACTTGAATTGCCCCGCTGAAATGATACCTGGTTTCAGCGGGGTTTTTTTTTCTGAAATAAGCCTCAAACAGGCGTAAAAGCTTTTTTTCAACTTGACTAAGTGCTGCCTAATTGGTAAAAAGCCACTTTACCGAAGGTTGCAACAGGTAAGAATTGTGGCGATGTAGCTCAGTTGGTTAGAGCATACGGCTCATATCCGTAGTGTCCGGGGTTCAACTCCCTGCATCGCCACCATTAAGTAATAATTTCAGTAACTTATACAGACAGACACCAGCTAATATCAATTTGCTACGTATTTTGCTACGTGATGGTGTCTGCAATGTTGCATCTGATTAAGAGAAAGAGTGTTTATCATCTAAGGGTTGGGGTGCCTGTTGGCCTCCAGCCTTTTTTATTTAAGAAGGAACTTCATTTCACCTTAAGGACCGGCGACCGTAGGGCAGCCAAAAAGAAGGCTCAGGAGCTGACACCGAGATTACACAATGTTTTCTAAAAGTTAGGAGAAATCCACATAATGACCATGACCAAGAAACAGATCAACAACATCATCAGAGATTATGTTGAGGGTAAACTGGATGAGTTTGACCTTGAGCAGGCAATAAGCCCACCGGGTGAGCTTAAAAAACGATCGTCGGCCATTTTGTACAGTGATTCCCAATATGTGGTTTATGGCATTACTAAGGGCTGGGCTAAAAACTGGAGATCAAATGGTTGGGTCAAATCTGATAAAAAACTAGCAATAAATCCAGACTTATGGGACAAGTTGCTCGAATTATATGAGAAACATGATCAACGACAATTATTAATTCCCCTCAACGACAATTAAAATTCCCGTTTTTCCTGCCTCCTAAGCTATCAACATCATTAAAAAACACTTGCAAAGCATATTTTTTCATATAATCTGCGTTTATCCTTCCGGAGGATAGGGCAACGCTGGGGAGCGACCCGAGCGCCGGTGGGATGACCGAAGTATGAGGGCCGTACTTAAAGGTGCGGCCTTTTACTTTTAATGATCTCATACTTTGGTCCATAATGCACTAAACCCCGGGGGTTTGGGGGCTGGCCCCCAAATAAAATGATACAATTTTTTTTATTGCTCGTAAAATCCAGTCCACTGATCAACGACAATTAAAATTTCCGAATTTCACCACGAATTTTGATACCGCCTGTGGGCTAAATTGTTTCCTGAGTCTCTGTGTACGTCTTTTGCAAATCCTTGCTCGTCTTCTATGCCAGGTGAAACGGAGGGAACCCAGAGGGCGACCGGAGTTTCACCTGGGTGGCGCTTAGCCGATAACCTTCGTTTTCACCCGTCTATGTATTGTCTATGCAGTGTTCTTGCTCTGCCGTGGTCATGGCCGATATCCGCTCTGGATATGTCGTAAACGTAAAGCGGATAGGTGTAATCTGCAGCCCTTTGAAGGTAGCACATTTACTTTTTCCTACTCGCGATGAGTTTAGCCGTTGAGACATGAGGAGTTTTAGGATCACTTTTGCGCTTTGCCACCGGTTTCTTAGGCCCACGCGGATGTTTGCGAAACGCAGAAAGCTTCACTTTTTTAGCGAGTTTTTTTAGAACTCGTATTAGCTCTGCCTGCGTTAATTCACGAAAGATTTCCCATTGATCGTCTTCAATTGCGATCATCATTCCGCGATATGTTCCTGAAATTTCATCTGCAAGATAATAGCCCGACACCTGCTCTTCAATAATTTTCATGCCATAAATGCTGGATAAGGAAGCCTTGATCACCGACACTATCATATAAGAGACCAACGCTACGCAGAAACCAAACAGCGCCGCAGGCGGATATCCTAACGTATTTATTTCCGAATTAAACCACTTTTCCACTTCCTGAAATGATGTCTCTATTGTCCATCGGCTCCGGTATATTTCTGCGATCTTTTTTGCACCGGCAGCTTGTTTAGGCAAATTTGTAATAATAAAAATTTCCATGTCACCATCACGGGTTGCTTTTTTCAGCAATACCCGTATCCGCCTGAATCGATGCTCTTTGCCGCTATTATCAACTACCATGATGGGCTGTTCAAACACTTTGCCGGTCTCAATTTTACCTACGTATTTCTCCTTACCAAGCACGGTATAGGGAAAATTACCGTGTTGGCGAAAAATTAAAAGTGCCTGTTTATCATCGATTCCGCATGTAAATTCAACTACACAAAAGTTACGATCAGCTACCCACAGATCCCCCTTTTTTACTGTCAGCAAAACTTTATTCAGCAGTGAGCGCTCCTGTGCGTGACCATCTTCACATGGAAATACATCCACTGGAATCCCTAATATCGGATCGTAAACAACCAGTGATTTTCCCGGCCGACGGGTGTCAAGATAGATGTCACCTAAACTATAAATAATTAAGCCGCTTTCTTTGCCAGGTGCATCAGGGCGGCATCATCCTTTTTTTCAGGATTCAGCCAGACCTGGGACACCGGATTCCAATTTCGTGTTGCACCAGACCACCGGCTCGGATGTCGGCGCCGGGCGTTTTCATACACTTGGTGGCGGTTGGCCAGGATTTGTTTCTCGTGCCCGTAATGGCGATCATCAGGCGTAATAAAACGAATCGCACTGTGAAGGTGCTCGGTGTTGTACCAAATGACAAATTCATCGACCCAGGATTGTGCCTGTTCGATGCTTTCAAAAGGCTTTGACGGATACTCAGGACGATATTTCATGGTTCTGAAAAGCGACTCGGAATAGGGATTGTCGTTACTGACGCTCGGGCGTGAGAACGATGCGGTGACGCCCAGCTTGTCCAGGGTCGCCAGCATGGTAGCGCCCTTCATCGGTCCGCCATTGTCCGAGTGAAGTACCAGTCCTTCGGGTAATACATTATGAGCGAAACAGGCTTTTACTAAATCCTTAACTGTGCTCC
>CAVXXE010000106.1:0-62583 GCA_963765595.1 uncultured delta proteobacterium | reverse complement strand
GTCGCCGAATTTTTTTTAGCCCGGAATCAGATTCTGATTCCGGGTTTTCTCATTAGATCTATCATCTTCAATGAGTTTCATCTCGCCGGACCCCTTGATTTAATTTAAAAAGAGGGATTTTACCTCCTTTTCTCTATCTTCTCCCGGACCAGCCTCCGGATCTCTTCATGATTCGCCTGCCTTCGACTACATATCCTGCGGAAAATCGAGTTTAAGTAAGTTGTCCCCGGCGAATTCTTTCCTTTACTCACATTTATTTTTAGGGTAAACAACCAGCCATAAAAAAAACTCAGTTGATCGACCTTCTAATCAGAGGGATGGCCTGGCTATAATATTAATTCCTAAGGATAAAAAAATGACAACCTGCAGTTTATCATTTCCACCCCAGATTAACCTTGCAAAATTGCCGACACCGATTCAGCCGCTGCGGCGTTTAAGTGAAAAGTACGGCGTTGAATTATACGTCAAGCGCGACGATCAAAGCGGAATCGCCCTGTCGGGCAACAAAATCCGCAAACTGGAATTTGTACTGGCCGATGCACTGGCCCAAAAAGCCGATACGGTGATTACCTGCGGCGGTGCCCAATCAAACCATTGCCGCGCAACCGCCATAGCGGCTGCAATTTTGGGCCTTAACTGCCGGCTGCTTCTGCGCACCCCTGACCCATCAAATCCACCGCCGCTGGAAGGCAATATTTTGCTGGATCGTATGGCCGGGGCCGATATTATATGGGTTACCCCGGATGAATACAAGCAGCGGGATGAATTGATGGATAGTGAAGCAGCATCGCTTAAAGCGTCTGGGAGAAGAGCTTATGCCATACCTGAGGGGGCCTCCAATGCGCTCGGTGCTCTGGGGTATGTCCGGGCCATGGAAGAGCTGGTCAATGATATCAGCACCACGCTGGGCGGCGGTAATCGACCCTGCACGATCATAAATGCCGCCGGTTCCGGTGGAACCAGCGCCGGCTTAATCCTGGGCGCCAAAATATTCGATGTGAATGCCCGGATTGCCGGCGTCAATGTTTGTGACGATCGGGAGTATTTCGTAAGAGCCATTGGCGATATTTGCGAACAGGCGATCGCGGACTATCATCTTGATGTCGATTTTAACCGGCGGCGGGACGTTGAAATCATCGATGGATACGTCGGTTTGGGCTATGCGTTGTCACAGCCTGAAGAACTCGAGCTTATATGTGAAGTCGCCCGAACCGAAGGAATTTTTCTGGATCCGGTTTACACCGGCAAGGCATTTTTCGGCATGATTCAGGAATTGAAACGCGATCCCAAATGCCTTGGAGAGCGGATCATATTCGTGCACACGGGCGGCATCTTCGGCTTATTTCCCAAAGCAAGCCAAATCAGCTCGGTCCTTTAACCCGGCAGGGGTGCAATTCACGCTTGTTGGTTAACGGCAGTTACTCCTTATCATCAGAATTCAAAGATTAGGTTTCAGATGTCTGGTTTCAGGAGTATGAAGGGTAAGAGCTGAAACCCGACATCTTGTATGCTACTTCACCAAAATGGCATGGTTTAATTAAAC
The DNA here is from genome assembly GCA_963765595.1 of uncultured delta proteobacterium. Lineage (GTDB taxonomy): Bacteria > Desulfobacterota > Desulfobacteria > Desulfobacterales > JAFDCJ01 > JAFDCJ01. The sequence continues at coordinate 61,040 of CAVXXE010000106.1, read as the reverse complement.
TGGCCATTTTTCAAGCCAGCGGTGGTGCTGAACACTGACACCTGAAACCTGGAAAGTTTGACCTAGATCATCAACAATCGTTTGTCAAGTCATTGGATCATCAAGACCTTGGCGCCTCGGATCTTTCGTTCTTTAAGCTCAAGCAGCGCAATGTTGGCCTCTTCCAAGGCAAATTGCTGAACCTCGGGAATAAAAGGTATCCGGGCGGCCAGTTGCAGAAACTCGGCAATATCCCGGCGGGCAACGTTGGCGACGCTCTTGATTTCTTTTTCCATCCACAAATGTTGCGGGCATCTTTATCAATGCATTGATGACCATTGTGCGGCAGGGCGCTTAAATTTAAAGAACGGAGTTGTGAAATAAAGTTAAGATAGTCAACGATCTAATTCTATCCTAATAGCCAGGCCGATTTTTTCCAATAAATAGGGTTTTCTTACATAGGCACCTGCGCCCAGTTTTTGGGCCTCTTTAACACGTATTGTTTCTGAAAATCCGCTCACGATAACGGCTTTCTGGGCAGGATGTAATTTAAGAATCCTTTTGTACGTTTCAAGTCCGTCGATTCCGGGATCCATGATCATATCCAACACCAGCAAATCCGCTTTAGCATTCTTCATATATTCGACTGCTTCTTCTCCACTCGAAACGGCTGTCACATGATAACCCAGTCGACTTAATAGGCTGGTGGCAATAATTCGTTGGTTTTCAACGTCATCCACGACAAGAATGGACTCGCCGCCGGACATATAATCTTCAATCGCAATCGGGGTCTTTTCTTCTGCCAAATCCTTTCTGGTAACGGGGAAATAGAGCCTAAAGGTGGTCCCCTTTCCTTCCCGGCTTTTGACATCTATATAGCCATTGTGGTCTTTTATGGTACCCCATACGACTGCCATACCGAGCCCGGTCCCGCTTCTCCTGCCCATGATCTTTTTTGTATAAAAGGGTTCAAATATCCTTTTTGTATCCTTGGATGAGATCCCCACGCCCCCATCCGAAAGGCTCAGGATGACATAATCACCCTCTTTCACGTGGTCGTAGCCGCTGATGGGCTTGTCAAGGTAACGGTTTTCTGTGACAATAGAAATTTCACCTCCGTCAGGCATCGATTCGGCCGCATTGTAGACTAAATTCATTACAGTCTTTGATAAATGAACAAATGATCCAAGGGTATTTAACAAATTTGGATCTAGCTGTGTTTGGAGCTGAAAACCCGGATATAAATCTTTTAGTTTCTTGAATTCCGGGGACGACAGATAACTTAAGATAATTTCATTGAGGTTCAACACGTCCTTAACGATTACGCCTCGGCGTGCAAGGGTCAACAAGTCCTGCGCAATGGCTGCCGCCTTCTGTCCTGATTTCTGCATGGCAAGAACATGTTTTCTTGAGTGGCTGTCTTCGGGTAAATCCAACAACAGCAGCTCGGGATAGCTCACAAGGCTGGACAGAATGTTGTTGAGGTCGTGGGCCACTCCTCCGGCAAGGGTGCCGAGGGCCTCCATTTTTTGTGCCCGTTGAAGTTGCGCTTCCAATTGATTACGTTCAGTAACATCAATAAAGAAGGCCATAATACCTATCGGCGCAAACCTTTCATCCTGTATGAAAGACGCTGAGACGACGGCATCAAAAGTTGAACCGTTTTTACAAACCCCCGTTAACTCCCTTTGCCCGCCCACCGATTCGCGCAGTGCCATTAATAATTCATCAAAATTTTTCGTGCCAAAAAATTGTGAAATCTCCGCTTCTAGTACTTCGTTGAAGTGATCATACCCCCACATCTTCATAAATGCGGGGTTGGTATACGTCACACGGCCTTCCAAGTCGGTAAACATGATACCATCGATCGCTGTTTCGATGGCATGGTCCTTTGCAATGAGTTCCTGACTCTGTCTTTGCAGGGCAGCAGAAAGCGCCCGTCGCATCTGCTCCTGATCACTCAGGATCTGGGTCTCAAACTCAGTCATGTAACCTTCAAAATAACTAGTGAAATACTGGTCAACCCCACAAAGTGCAACGTCAAGTAGCTGCAAATCTTTCTCATTCAGTTGGTCCCAGCAGAATTTTCGCAAATGAGACACCAGTGCCAAAATGGTTCGCGTTCCCAACCCGATATTAAGAATCTGTCCACCGTGTTTGAATACTTTTTGAGTATCACCCAGAGACAGAAACGTTAAGAAACTCCTTGCCTCCTCGTGGGCTAATTCATCAAGCATGCGAGGATGCAAAGTGTAGCGATTATCGAGGGCAAATTCTTTAAATAGAATACTTAACTGCTCATTGAGTTCGGATTGGTAATTACTCAGGTGATGATAAACGGGGATTAATTGATTTTGGCTTAGGTGATGTCTTTTTCCTATAAGCATGGCCATAGTAGATGATTAGAATTCATTTACTGAAAATTACGCCGTAAAATCCCTTACCGCCCCATTCGGTCTTTTCTTGCTGAGTTACGGTTTCTCCCATGCCAATCCATTCATCTAATGTTTGAAATCCGGGCTCATCAACATTCCAGGGTTTTGCCATCTCAAGCAGCTTATCTTTTGAACGAATATAAATCGGCTGCCCGATTTTGGCGTATAGCTCAAAAACAGGTTTTAATTTAGCGGTCACTTCCGAAGCATCGGCGTCGGCATCGCAAAAGAATAGTTTTGAACCTTTGCCGGCCCAGTTGTACAATGTCTGGAGCGCGGATTTTAATTTTTCATCCGGCAGAAAGTAAGCAATACCATTGAAACCGATGGCCAATTTGCGGCTTTCGGCAAAGAGTTCTTTTACAACGCTGGAGTTCAAAAGCTCCTCCGGCTTTGCGGCATCGCACCCTACAAATCGAACTGCATCATTATCTTTCAAGATTTTACGCCCATACTCAACTGTTACGGGATCGATGTCGGAGTAGATTACATTTGCTCCCGGACCCGCCAAATGATGAATGTGATCAACTGTGGGAAGACCCGATGCAAAGTCGATAAATTTATTATATCCATCAGCCAGCAGACGGCGAGTGGCTTCTCCTAAAAACCAGCGTATCAGTCTTAAAACCTGGGGCATAAAGGGCGCTATTTGCAGCAAATTTTCAGCAATTTGCCGATCGACCTCAAAGTTATGATGCCCCCCCAAAAGATAATCATAAATGCGGCCTGCATTCGGTCCACTTGTATCTGCGATACTGGAATGTGCTGTCATTGCCAGCCTCCTGTCATCTTGTGGAATGAAGTCTATAATATGCTGAAATAAATATATATTTTATTTGCTGAGGATTCGATTATGCCAGAAAGATAATGGTGTGTCAAGACAGAGATTTCCCCAAAACCCAGCACCTAATTTTGATTTCAGACGACGTCTGGTTGATGTATTCATTGATTTAAAAATCAATTGGGTAAATTTGCCGCTTCGACGGTCGTGCGGCTGATATCACCTCAATTGCCGAGGGACTGGGCATGCTTAGGGCCGAGCGAATCGATGAGGCTACCTACAACCAGCTTGAAAACGGGGTGATGCCGACCTGCGGCTCCTGTTCTTTTCTGGGCACGGCCAATTCCATGGGCTGTGTTGCCGAGGCTTTGGGTATGAGTCTTACCGGGACTGCCACCATTCCGGCATCCCATGCCGATCGCCTTCGTGCCGCCCAACATTCTGGACAACGGATTGTCGACCTGGTGCTGAAAGGAATTTCGGCACGGCGGATTATCAATCGAACGGGGATCGAAAACGCCATCCGGCTGACCGCCGCTATCGGTGGTTCGACCAACGTTGCGTTGCATCTGCCGGCTATCGGATATGAGGCCGGTGTCTCAGTTCCGATGACACTTTTCGACGAGCTTTGTCGATCCACGCCGTATATTGCCAAAATGAATCCAGCAGCAGCTGCCAACGTGCCTGGGTCACATATCCCCGGAGGCTGCTGAGGGTGGGCCTATCGCGGCAGTATGTGACGGTGATATCGTGACGATCGACATTCCCAATCGGAGCATTCGTCTGGAGATTCAGGATGAAGATCTTCAGGAACGGTTGTCCAAGTGGCATAGACCTCCCGCAAAGTTCACCAAAGGCTATTTGGGGATTTATGCCAAACTGGCTGCTTCCGCAGCAGAAGGTGCCATTCTAAAGACCGATTGATCCGAACGTTTGCTATTCATGCCATGGACACGGGCTGGCATATGTTTCCGACAAGCTGTTCTGTATCGTATTCCGATAATTTTAAAATATGTTGTTTGACGAAATTTTTTGATTTTGCAGACCCATCGAGGGTGGCTCATAACGCGACACCTTTTTCTCGCCATTGACCTTGTCTTGATAAATATGATATTAAAACTTCTTTTCTGATTTTTTAACACCAACTGCTAAAAAATAACTTTTGAGGTATTAGAGGAGGTATCGAATATGAGAGAGGTGGTTATTGTCAGCGGATCGCGGACCGCGATCGGAACATTCGGCAGTGGTCTTAAAGATGTCTCGGTGGTGGAACTTGGCGGCATTGTTATGAAGGATGTTTTGAAAAGGGCCGGTTTAAAACCGGTTGCCGGTGTCGCTGCCATGCAATACGCACCGGATAAGCTGAAAGATCAAGGAATTACCGATCTCGAAAAGAAATCTTATGATTGGGATGCTGCGGCCGAGATCACCATTGACGAAGTGATCATGGGCAATGTCCTCCAGGCAGCCCAGGGGCAAAATCCCGCGCGGCAGGCCATGATCGCCGGCGGTATACCCAAGGAAACCCCAGCCTGTACTATCAACAAGGTTTGCGGATCGGGGCTCAAAGCCATCGCCCTGGGTGCATCGGCAATTATGACCGGGTCTGCGGATGTCATCCTTGCCGGGGGACAGGAAAATATGAGCCAGGTTCCCATGGCCTTACCCAAGGCCCGCTGGGGTCACAGAATGGAGCTGAGCGGGGTAGGGGATATTTATGACCTGATGGTATTCGACGGCCTTTATGAAATTTTTTACGGGTATCATATGGGCGTGACGGCTGAGAACATTGCTGCCATGTATGGGATCAGCAGACAGGAGCAGGATGAACTGGGGGTTCTGAGTCATAGCCGGGCAAAAAAGGCGATTAATGAAGGAATTTTTGCCCAGGAGATCGTACCGGTGGTCATCAGAACGCGAAAAGGGGAAATTGTCTTTGATACGGATGAGCGACCCATGGATACCGATCTGGAAAAAATGGCCAGATTAAGACCGGCCTTTAAAAAAGACGGCACAGTCACGGCCGGCAATGCTTCGGGAATTAATGATGCCGCCGCCGCGGTTTTGATGATGAGCGCCGATAAAGCCAACGAACTGGGACTTGAGCCGATCGTTAAAATCAAGGCTTTCGCTGCCGGTGGTGTCGACCCGGCCTACATGGGATTGGGACCCGTTCCCGCCGTTAGAAAAGTTTTGAAAGCTGCCGGAATGACCCTAAACGACATCGACATGATCGAGCTCAATGAAGCCTTTGCTTCCCAGGCCATCGGCTGCATGCGGGAACTCGGCATCGAAACGGATCGGCCCAACGAACTCGGCAGCGGAATTTCCCTTGGACATCCAATCGGCTGTACCGGCGCGCGCCAAATGGTTACCGCCATGAATCACATGAAACGCAATGATTACAATACCGGGATCATTACCATGTGCATCGGCGGTGGAATGGGGATGGCAATGATTGTGGAGAGAAACTAATGAGTTTTGACACGGGCATGCCCCCCAATCCGTCTATTTTTTTCTTTACATAATCTGCAATTATTGCTAATAGTTATTCGGATTAATATCTGACAGTTCTGGGGGGCTGAGATTGGAACATAGAAAAGCGTCCGGGGAGGTAAACGAGGATGAGTATTAGTCGTAAATTGGGCATTTTAGTATTTTTTGGCGTTCCGGCTATTATTGGCGGCGGCATTACCTACCATCTTTTCGACGGAAACTATGTGCCGGTTTTCATCTATGAAACACTTCTTTTGTCGATTGCCGGTGCCTATTTAAGCAAATAATATTCTTATCCTCATATACTGAACGACACGTTTTTGAATATCACCACGGCCCAAACCCTGTGCCTTCGGTTTGTTGTGCCGTGGTTTTTGTTATTCAATTGCGAAACGTCCGGTTTTCGGTCGGCTTGGGGAAAATAGACTCAGCTACGGATACGCCGGGGGTGTTGGAATAAAATCTCCAAAAATCCCATCTATTCGGGAGATAATTTGAGCGATTCGACACCGCGTGACATTATTTTGTGGTTTTTTCTGGCCTTATTTCTGGTCTCCTGCTTTTTATTGGGTTGGCTTCTTTGGCCCTTTTTTTCTGTAATTATTCTGGCCGCAGTTGTCACTGGAATTTTCAATCCGGTTTACCGGTATTTGAATCGAAAACTCAGCCCTATATTTTCCTCGTTGCTGACCTGTTTGCTGATATTCCTCGTTCTTTTTATTCCGGTATCTGTTTTCATAGGCATATTGGCAAATGAAGCCTATGATATGTATCTGTCGGCCAGGGAGGCGGTGTTAAGCAACCCGTATAAGGAACTGTTGGCAAACAGCAAAATTGTTGAAAAAATAAACCCGGTTCTGTCTAATTTTGGCCTGACGATTACCGGTGATGAAATCAATAGGGGGATTGCCGAGCTTGGCAGGGTGGTCGGATTGTTCCTTTACGAGCAGGCAAGGTCCATGACGACAAATGTCCTTAATCTTGTGGTGAACTTCTTTTTTATGATTTTGATCATTTTTTATCTCCTGATCGACAGCCCGCGCCTGGCGTCATTTATCGTCGAGCTCTCACCCCTGCCGGATGAGCAGGATGAAAAACTGATCCAGAAATTTAAGGACATGGCCGGTGCCATCCTCATCGGCAATGGATTGGGCGGAATCATTCAGGGAACACTGGGGGGTGCCGTTTTTGCGCTGTTCGGTTTTAATTCCCCCTTTCTTTGGGGCGTGATCATGGCATTGATGGCGTTTTTGCCGATTGTGGGGATCGGCATCGTATTCATTCCGGCGTCAATTTACTTATTTTTGTATGGGCGATTGGCCGCCGGTATCTTTTTTATCGTTTTTTATATATTACTATCCGGTGGAATCGAATATTTTTTTAAACCCAAATTGGTGGGGAAGCGTGTTCAGATGCACACACTGTTGGTATTTCTCTCAATTATCGGCGGGTTGAAACTTTTTGGGATATTGGGCATCATCTACGGCCCCCTTGTGGTGACAGCCTTCTTAACCTTGACCGATATTTATGAATCCAGTTATCGACGGATTGTTGAACCTTCAGGGAATCAAGAAAGTGGCTAAAGCCCGCCATGGTATTTTTGGACCAAAAAAAATTGCTTGTCTGCAACCTCTGAACATCAGACCCCGCAATCAAGCATACGACAAATGATAAAAGATAGGAGTTGAAATGATCGAAAACGAGGCAATGGGTGAAATCAGCATCGAAAAAGAGATGAAAAAATCATATCTCGATTACGCCATGAGTGTCATCATCGGCCGGGCTTTACCGGATGTGCGCGATGGCCTCAAACCTGTCCACCGGCGGGTGCTGTTTGCCATGCGTGAACTTAAAAACGATTACAACAAACCATATAAAAAATCAGCCCGTATCGTTGGTGATGTAATTGGTAAATATCATCCCCATGGAGATACGGCCGTATATGATACAATTGTGCGACTGGCCCAGGATTTTTCCATGCGATATCCGATGGTGGACGGGCAGGGGAATTTCGGTTCCATTGACGGAGACCCGCCGGCTGCCATGCGGTATACTGAAATTCGCATGCAGCGCCTGGCACACCAGATGCTGGAAGACCTGGACAAAGAAACAGTCGAGTTTGTGCCGAATTATGACGAATCGCTCACCGAACCCGCAGTCTTTCCTTCAAAAATTCCCTATCTCTTGATAAACGGTTCGGCCGGGATCGCCGTTGGAATGGCCACTAACATACCACCACACAATCTTTCCGAGGTGATCGACGCTTCTATCGCGCTGATCGATAATCCACTAATCACCTGGCAGGAGCTTATGCAATATATTCCGGGCCCCGATTTTCCAACCGGCGGCATTATTTACGGAACAGACGGCATTAAAGAAGCCTATCGCAACGGGCGGGGCATCATCAAGGTTCGGGCCCGGGTGATCGTCGAAAAGGATAAGCGGACCGAGCGTGAAACCATTGTCGTAACGGAATTGCCCTACCAGGTTAATAAAGCCAAGCTGGTCGAAAAGATCGCCGAACTTGTCAGAGATAAGCATATCGAAGGTGTAAGTTATGTGCGCGATGAATCGGACCGGGAAGGCATGCGTATGGCAGTCGGTCTCAAAAAGGACCAGATCGCCGGTGTGACCATCAACCAACTTTATAAAATGACGCGGATGGAAAACACCTTTGGCATCATATTCCTAACCATTGTCAACAACCGGCCGGAAATGTTGGCCTTAAAGGAAATCCTGGAATACTTTATCCTGCATCGCAAAGATATTGTCATCCGTCGAACCCGTTATGATTTGAAAAAAGCCGAAGCTCGGGCCCACATCCTGGAGGGGTTGAAAATCGCCCTCGATCATCTGGATGATGTTGTGGTCCTGATTCGGCAATCCAAATCACCCCCGGAGGCCAAAGAACGACTGATTGAAGCGTACGATCTGACTGACATCCAGGCCCAGGCCATTCTTGATATGCGGCTGCAGCGACTCACGGGTCTTGAACGTGAAAAGATAGTCGAAGAATATAAGGATTTGCTCAAAGATATTGCCCGATTTAAAGAAATTCTCGCCAATGAGCGACTGGTTCTCAATATTATCAAAGAGGAGCTTGGTGAGATTAAAACGGAATACGGCGATCACAGGTATACGGAAATTGTTAAAAAAACTAGAGAAATTACCATCGAAGACATGATTGTCGAAGAAGATATGGTTGTCAGCATTTCCAAGCGGGGATATATCAAGCGAAATCCCATCACCCTTTACCGCAACCAGCGCCGCGGAGGCAAAGGCAAAACGGGTATGGGGATAAAAGAGGATGATTTTGTCGAGCATCTGTTTGTCGCCTCGACTCATCACACCTTCTTGTTCTTTACCAATAAAGGCAAAGTCTATTGGTGCAAGGTTTATGATATTCCCCAGGCCGGCCGCATGAGTCTCGGCAAGGCGATTGTCAACCTGCTAAATTTCGAGACTGGAGAAAGCCTGACGGCAGTGCTTGCGGTCCCGGTATTTGAGCCTGGCTACCATGTGCTCATGGCCACCAAAAGCGGGCTGGTCAAAAAAACGGATTTAATGGCCTTCAGTCGGCCCAGGGCCGGCGGTATCATTGCACTGAGTCTTATACCCGATGATGAATTGATATCCGCCAGGATTACCGATGGTACCCTGAATGTGTTTTTGGGATCACTCATGGGCAAATCTATACGGTTTCACGAAGCGGACATTCGGCCATCGGGACGTACGTCCATGGGTGTGCGGGGCATGAGGCTTGATAGCGGTGATCGAATTGTGGGCATGGAGGTGTTGAGCCACGGCCAGACCCTGTTTGCCGTTACCCAGAACGGTTACGGTAAGAGAACGTCCATCGATGAATACCCTGTCCAGAAACGTGGTGGCAAAGGGGTGATCTCAATTAAAACCACCCAGCGAAACGGACCGGTCGTGTCCATTTTACTCGTTGAAGAAGATAACGATTTGATGCTGATGACAAACAACGGCAAAATTATCCGAATGCCCTTTAAGGGCATTTCGGTTATCAGCCGAAACACTCAAGGGGTGAAAGTCATGGGGATGGATGTGGATGAACGGGTAGTGGGTGCCGCACGGCTGGCTGAAAAAGAAGAGTAGACCTTGCTGCTTTGTTCTAATATCAAAGTAATTTATGTTGTTCCAATTTCAGAGATCTATTATTTGAATGGAAAAGAAAAAACGGCATAAAGGAGATGGCCACCGACAACGCCTGCGGGAACGGTTTCTAAACGCCGGTTTGGATGGATTCCAGGATTACGAAGTGATCGAGCTGTTGCTGACACTCGGTACGCCACGAAAAGACTGCAAGGTAATGGCCAAGGCTGCCTTGCACAGGTTCAAAACGTTACAGGGGGTCATGGAAGCATCCAGCCACGAGCTCTGTCAGGTGGACGGCATCGGGCCCAATAATTCCTTTGGTCTCAAACTGATAAAAGCAGTATCAGACCGATACCTTGAAAAGAAGTTGATCAATAAAAGTGCGCTTAACAATTCAAAGGAACTTTTTGATTATCTTTACCACAGCATCAGGGATAAAACCCGCGAACATTTCAAGATTATTTTTCTGGACTCCAAAAACCGGGTAATCTCCACCGAAACCCATTCAAAGGGAACTTTAACTGCCAGCAGTGTCTATCCGAGAGAGGTGGTGGACTCGGCGCTCAGACACAAGGCCGCGGCGCTAATTTTTGCCCATAACCATCCCTCGGGAGATCCCAAGCCATCCCCCGAAGATATTGCCATTACCAGGCAGCTTGTATTTTCAGGTAAGGTGATGGGCATCACCGTCCATGAACATATTATCATTGGCGACAACTGCTATTATAGTTTTGCAGATCAGGGTCACATCGTCCGGATGGGCCGGGAATTTGATACGCAAATAATATGAGAAAATAGAATTAATAAACCAATGGCCGAGAAAAAAAAACGACTGCCTGACTGCTTTGCGCAGCTTGAAACCGTATTTCCCATGGGAAAGAATGGTTTGCGAAATACACCGGAAACATGCCTTACCTGTCCCCATAAAACAGAATGCCTGAGAATGGCAATCCAGGGACGTGACGGATTTAAAGTTCGAGAAGAACAGATCGACAGAGCATACAACTCCGGTATGATCGGTTTTTTCGAAAGATGGTCAAAAAAAAAGCGATTGATCGCCAAAAAAAAAAACTGATTGTGCGCTCCTGAGCAAGGTTGCAGCAGAAGATTCCATGCTGGCGGGCTCTATCTTCCCCAAAAATAAATTTCTTCTAAAATATCGGTATTTCAGCTAAATCTTACTTTCTATCTTCAGAAATTCATGTTATAATTCTTGAAGAATCTTGAAAATTAATACTGAAACTGGAGACGCAATTGGCATTCTGGAGATACAGAGAAGAACTGAGCCAGGCCGATCGAATCAGGCGATCCTATTATGAACTCCTCAGGGATGAGCTGGATCAATTTTTGCTGCAGTATGCATTGATTGACTCCTACCAGAATTTTGCTTCCCAGCAGTTGCCGTTTCCTTTCGTTGAAAAGCGTGAACTGAAGCCCCGTGCGCGAATTCCGGATATGGAGTATGAAAGCCAGAATGCTTTTCTCGTCGTGTTTGTTGAAGACCATGTGCCGGACGAACATAAAAAGTATATTCGGATTTTTGACGACAACAAAATAACCAAAACCAACCTTTCAAGGTTCAAAACTTTGGAGCTTTCGCAAGAATTCGATCGCAGCTGGAAATATTTAGAATCCATTCAGTTTAAAAATTTTATCAAACCGCTGTTACCGGTGGATTATGCCCTTTTGATCCAGAGAGACACGGCCGGTTTATCTAAAAATCGTTACGGTTTGTCCCATTTTCATGTGCGCATTGACTGGCCCATCGCCGATGCGGCCGAAGACATGGCCCAGAGTTTGCGATACATATCCAAGGATCTTTATGAAAAAGGCGACAAATATGCTGAAGATATTCAAAAGAAATTTTTTGAATATTATGGCTTGCCCGTGATGGCGGGTGGCAGAAGGACTGCGGCCATAGTGGCCTGCCAGTATATGAAAAGGATCCCGGGCATTACCACGGTATATGCCGGCAGCAGTGAATCGAGATCTTTACTTCGTATTTCCGAACGGGGGGTTTCAAAAGCGGTTTTAATGAAATTTTCACATAATGATCTGGAACAAATACTTGAGGGCAAAAACCTCTCACCTCACATATTTAAGAAATATTATATTGTTGCCCGGGATAAAAAGGATGCTGTTTGTATCTTCCAGGCAACCTACGCCCAAACCTACCATTCTCGGCCCCCGGAAGACGGAAAATTGCGCGACATCAAACCGGACTTGAACTGGCTGGCCGTCGGCGGCCAGCATATTCTGCCCAAACCGGGTGTCTGGAAATATCCGCCGTTGCCTATCAATATTATTTACACATAATCGAATTGAACAGATGTTGATTCATTTCCGAGGAATAGATGCTGCGTCGGCGATTGAGCCTTCTTGGCAACCTCGTTGGTCTCAATTCGTTTATATTTGTCACACCCAGGCCTACCCAATATAGTCATTGTTTAAACAGCGGACGGTGATCCTTATTTTTTCGGTTCGGTGCCTTTTATAAAAAGCGCCTCAACTGAACTCTCAGATCCATCGGCCGCGAGCATGCCGGTTTGCGGGTTCATATGCACTTTAATTACATTATCCGGGAGATCGAAATACGGAGGGGATCCGGTTACCGGTGCGTTTTTCATAAATTGGATCCAAATGGGCAGAGCTGCTTTGGCGCCGGTTTCGCGATCCCCCAATGTTCCGCCCGGATCCAGGCCGACCCAGACTCCGGCTGCAATAGCCGGTGAAAACCCGATAAAAAGGGCATCCTGGTAATTATTGGTTGTTCCTGTCTTTCCGGCCACTGGACCCCGGAGCGTGAGTGCTTTTCTGCCGGTTCCTTCCTGGACGACGCCTTCAAGCATATTGGTTACGATGGCAGCTCCCTCCCGTGACATTACCAGCTTTTTTTGAGGTTTGGCACGCCAGATTATCCGGTTGCGGTGGTCGGTAACTTCCATGGTGCCAAAGGGTTCGATCCATTTACCTCCCCGGGCAAAGACGGTATAAGCGGTGGTTAGATCGAGCAAGGTGACTTCCGATGAGCCCAGTGACAGGGATAAATAAGGCGCCAGATTCGACTCAATACCGAGACGATGGGCAAAACGTGCGACCGAGTTCGGGCCCAGCATTTCTATTAATCGTACCGCCGGGATGTTTTGTGATATGGCCAGCGCCTTTCTTAAGGTTATTTCTCCCAGAAACGCTTTCGAGAAGTTTTGCGGGTGCCAGTCATTGTTTTCACCGGTACCTTTAAAGGCAACCGGGGCATCCAGGATCAATTTGTTCTGAGCGAATCCCTGCTCTACGGCATAGGCATAAACGATAGGCTTGAAAGCGGAGCCAGGCTGTCTCCTGGCTGCCGTTGCCCGGTTGAAAGGACTTTTATCAAAATCTCGGCCTCCCACCATGGCAAGAATGGCGCCGGACTTCACATCCTGCGCCACCAACGCCGCCTGGGGGACGGCTTGCCGGATATTCTGTTTTTCCATTCGTTTATCCAGAGCAAGAAGACCGTCTGCCACGGCTCTTTGCGCAGCGCTTTGAAGCTTTAAATCAAGGGTGGTGTATATCGAGAGCCCGCCTTTATAAAGCCTTGATGCTCCCAAAATATCTTCCAGATATTTTTTGACATATTCCACAAAATAAGGCGTTCGGGCTAAATTTTTGCTTTTCCCCCCAATTCTAATCTCTTCCGCTACCGCTTGATTATAGTCTTCTACACCGATGTTACCGGTAGCCAGCATCTGCCTCAGCACAATATTTCTGCGCTTCAAGGCAAGGTCCGCATTTATCAGGGGCGAGAAGCGTGAGGGGGACTTCGGCATGCCTGCAATCAAGGCGCATTCGGCAAGACTTAGATTCCCGACAGGTTTGTTGAAAAACATCCTGGCCGCCGATTTTACACCGTAAGCACCACTGCCGAAATATACCTGATTTAAATACAACTCCAGAATTTCATCTTTGGTATAACGGCGCTCCAGCTGAAATGCCAGTATGGCCTCTTTGATTTTGCGAACCATGGTTTTGCGGGAAGTCAGAAACAATGTCTTGGCAAGTTGCTGGGTGATGGTGCTGGCACCCTCTACGAACTCACCGGCGATGATATCTTTAATCAAGGCCCGTGCAATTCCCTTGAGATCGAGACCACTGTGGGTGTAAAATTTTCGGTCTTCCGTGGCAATCAGGGCTGCAATGATATAAGAGGGGATACTGTCGAGGGGAACCGGGTCTCTTTTTTCCAGATACAATTCTGCCAGCAACTGCTTATCGGCTGAATAAATGCGGGTAACCGCCTGGGGCCTGAAGGCCTCCAGGGTTCGAATCTGAGGCAGGTCCCGAGTGAAGGCGAAAAACGCACCGATTAACCCGCCGGCTGCCATGCCGGCCAGCAGAACGCTGAAGACGATGATCTTTTTATTTATAAAAAATGGCATAAAGATTTTTAAATTTGTAAAGGAAAAGACGTCTTGCGGGTCTTCTATATGTTATAGCGGTCTTGCCAGTAGCGGTGAATCGAATCATTGAGATATCGGTTTCACACTTGACTATATCCATCGACAATTGTAAATAGCCGGACGCATAGAAAACCTGCTTTATTCTGTGTCCACAATAAATTGAAAATGGAGAATGCGCATGTCTAACGACCATCACCATCATCACGATCATGATTCCCACGGCGAGATGCCATTTGATGAAAAATTTTTTAAAATGCTCAATCACTGGATCAAACACAATGAGGATCATGCATTAAATTACAGGAATTGGGCTGAAAAAGCAAAGGCAAATGGCCAGGAAGAGGCCGGGGTGCTTCTTGAAGAGGCCGCTGAGATGTCTTTGGCAGTTAATGACAGGTTTCAAAAAGCCTTAGCTTTAATTATGGATGAATAGAAACCCGGTATGCCGGAGGTCGAATGAGCGTTGGTTCGTTGCTCGAAAACAAGAATTTATCGGCATGAGAGATGATCAGGCCCTGCTGGTCAATCTCTACTGGAATTGTCTTAAAGCAGCATCATAGCGATCTGTTGCTATTTTATTGGCTCGATGGAGAAACAGGATGACAAGGCAGGACAGTGCGATTAACAGCAATTTTAGTGTAAGTTCAACCAGCCCTATGGATCCCTGCTTGTATATCGGCGCTTTTTCCTCATGAAATACGGCTTGTCTTTGCATTCCATTTTTTTCGACTGCAGCAGAAAGAGAAGCGTTATCCTTGATACCGAATTGTGACGGTTGAATATTAAGAATATGAGCCGGTTTCCCGATCATGGCAACAGCCTGATTTGAAACGGAAATCGATCGTTCTTTCCCGCCCCGAAATTCATTGCGAATCGATGGTTGTTCCGTAGCAACGGCCCAAGAGGTTTTTTGGGGAGGGGGTGTATTCAATAAATTTTTTTTCTCGCCTTCCGTCCGGACTTTGAGCGGTGGTTCTGCAGGAAATACCCCTTGCTTTTGTGCTACTGATTCAATCTTAACCCTCACTGTTTGCGAGCCAGACTCTGTCTCTATCGCTTTTGGTAGAATTTCATCTGACTGTTGAGATGCTTCCGCTGCCGGTAATGGCGTCTCGCTTATCTTAGCGACGGCCTGGGGTGAGAGCGCTGCTGCTGGATCCGATACGGGCGTCGGCGCTGGAATTGGGGCTTTGGCGGATGCAAGCGGGATCAGTGCACCGGGACCGGCTGCGGCACTCCCTGGGGGGTATAAATCTATTATTAGCCTGTAAGAGCTTTTTGCTGCAGATTTGCCCCCCATGTAAAAGCTTTTTGCCTCGGTATTCGGGTCCTTAAATGTGATTGCAATTACTGAACGATCGGCCTGCCGGTGGTGCCTTACGTTGGCGACGGCGCCGATCGTGTTACGCAAAAGAGCTGACCACGTCCGCATAAAATCCAGTTGCTCGTAGACAATGGTAACGCCTTCAGCGGTAGCCGGGCCTATCTTAAGCGGCCGTGCGCCCACAGCGTCGAGTACCAGACGCGTATATCCCTTATGTTGCCCCCCGCGGATGTCATTTAATTTCGTAACCGCTGCCGCAAGACCGTTGGCAGATAGAAGAATAACACCCAAGAATATCGCAAAGGATATGGTTGTGCATTTTTTCACTATGGGACTCTCCTTTGGATGGTTGTGTTCGTTAAAATCGTTAGGGTCGTTTTGTTCATTTCAGTCAATATATTGACAGGTACTGCAAGTAGCCCTACCGCCTCAGATATACACTTACCTCTTTATCCAACAGGAGGCGCCCGAACCGTAGAACGGGCATAAGTACTAGGCCGGATTGAAGAACCACCGCGATATTTATTCAAGGTTCAAAACATCTTTGACCGGATCGGACCCGATGAACAACAAAACATTTATTAAAATATCGATCAGTTCCTTAAGGATTGTATGATAACAAATGCATGTATTGTGCCATTAGAACCAGTTAAAAAGGAGACCTGACAATTCCGATGGGAGCTGAGGTTTTATGAATCTGATACTGAACAAAAAAATACCACTGCAAAACATGAAAATTTCCTAATAAAAATCTGAATATCACAGTTTGGGGGATTGGACCAAAAACACTGTTTGCATGCGGTTGCCAAACCATTGGAGCTTGATCCGGCCGAGAGTGGATTTAGTTAGAATAGAGGATGCGCAGGATAATTTGCAGGATGCGATCTATCAAAATGGCGTTTTATTATGAAAACGGGATACCTAAGTGATGTTTTGAATTCCTCAAGCAACCCCTGAAAATCCCATGAACTGATCACAATTTTCATCCATTGAGTTTCCGTAAATGTCTTTGCCGGAAAATTTGAATTCGATATGAGAGGGATCGATGGTTCCGTCGGCGGTGGAATTCTGCCGGATGGTAAAATAGACGGTCGCGGTGCGGTCTTCCTCATCATAATAGATGTGTTCGGGATACAGGGAAACTTTAGTCTCCGTATCCGGCAGCGGCAGGCCAAAATTGTAAGCCTGCCCGGGGCCGGTGGCTGCAGCTCTTCCGATTTTCCAATTGAATATGTTTTGAACCGACTCGCGATCCATTGCCTTGTCAAACTGAAACTTCATGTTAAGGGTTTTGCTCGCATCGGCATTTTTCAGATAGCTGTCGAGGGCTGAAACCGGTGTCCTGCTGGGCATATAATACGAAAAAGTGCTGGTAGCGTAAGCAAACTCAAACTTAGGAGGATCAACTTTGTACATGTATCCACTCAGCGTTTCGGCCAGCTCCGGGGCTTGGATTTCAAGGAAGGCAACCATTTCACGGGCTCGCTCCATCAGGCCCATATCAGCAAAAGCATACCCAATTTCTGCGTGAGCTTCATAAAAGTCGTGCTTTAGGCCGACGGCGGTTTTAAACTGCCGGATCGCATCTTCATGGCGCTCTTGTTTGCTAAAAGCAAGTCCCAGACCGAAATTGCCATTGGGGTTTTCCGGCTCCAGCCTTTGCACTTTTCTGAACTGTCTTTCCGCATCACCATAACGCTCTGTCTTGAGATATGCTTGACCCAAAGAAAAATAGTTATTTGAAATTGGATTGATTTTCACGGCCTCCTGATATTCCAGCTTTGCCTCCTGATATCGCTCATCCGAAAAATATAAGTTTCCCAGTTTGATGTGGACATCGTCCCGGTATGGATTCAGCCGGATGGCTTCCTTGTAGGCTTTAATGGCACCTTCGGTGTCATCCAATTTCAAATAGGCATCGGCCATATAATTAGCGGCGTCTATCGCAGAAGGCGAATTCTGAGCCAGGCCCATGGATCTCTTAAATTCTTTAACGGCCGCCTTATAATTTTTACTCATATACAGATCGATCGCGCTTTTAAGGGCATTATTCGCCAGCCCTTCCAGGTCGGACTGCTGACCGGTGGGTACAAATATATCTGTGCTGCTGATACCTCGTAAATCCATTTTCAGGTTGATTTCATTTTGTGAGGTTAATGTCTATAATTCCAGGAGGCAACCGGCTCCTGTCTATTTTTCGGCTATTTTGAAATATAACTTGAGGATTATTGTTTAAATGTCCAAATTTATTCTAATATGTCTGCTGGACCTGACTTTGCACCAAAAAAACGAACCAACTAGTAATTTTCACAATAATACTCTGAAAAAATATTCAGGTTTTAAAAAGGTTATGGAAAGAAAACTTTTTTATTTCAGTGGCAAGATTTTGACCATTCTATCCAGCTAACAATATACTCCTCATGTGGATTCAACTTAACATTATGATTTTATTATATTTGTTTAAGATTGTGCTTTGTGGCACACAAGTTGCATTTTAATTAACATGGGATACCCATAGAAAAACCAAGTTTAGGCACTTGCAAAAATCTATGGGTTTGCATGAAATTTCGCAGGTCGATCTCTGCATGGGAACAAATTTGCTTCGCTTGGCGGGCCTATGTTGAAAAGCGAAACGAAGAATATCGGACATCGAAAAGCCGAATTTCGAAGGGATGCGAAAACGGATAAAGAGACAAAGATTTCGTCTTCAGGGTGCTCCCAAGATAGCATATTGTATATACGAATGCTGGCACCACTTTGAATAAGGCTAAAACGCAAGCAAGATTGTTGATTTGCTAATTCTCGAATCTCAAACTTAGTGATCTATGAATTCGTGTTTTGGGTTGCACGAAAAAGGTATTGAGAATTTCCACTGTGTCCCCCTCCTAATTATTAATTGGATTTTAACCGGAATAATATTCCCACCCTTTGTGACGAAAAGTCTAATATTAAATTCACGGTATAATTTTAGTTTATTATCGGCCTTTTATTAGAAAGGACTAAGCAATGTCCAGATTCCCTAACAATTTAGAAAAAACTTATATTAATCAGCTACCAACGGCTCCTAAGAACAATCCAAAATCTTCAGGAAATGGACTCACTTCCGAGCTTGATAACATCATACCCCCAGAAATTAAAAGTGACGAATTCTATTATAAAATAGAGCAAATTGCACAAGAAGCAAATGTTAAGACTGTTCTGGAAATTGGTTCATCTGCGGGTGCTGGAAGCACAGAAGCCTTTGTGAATGGTTTAAGCAAAAATCCATACAACCCTGTACTTTTTTGTATGGAGATTTCAAGGCCGCGTTTTGCCGAACTGCAAAAACGGTATGGGAAACATTCATTTGTGAAGTGTTATAACGTCTCTTCAGTATCTTTAAAAGAGTTTTCATCGAAGAAAGAGGTTGTCCATTTTTATAACACTACCACATCGGCATTAAATGAGTATCCTCTTGATCGCGTATTGGGCTGGCTGCACCAGGACATCGATTATGTAAAAGAATCAGGTTTTCATGACTGCGGGATTCAAAGAATAAAAAAGGAAAATAAGATTGATAATTTTGACATGGTGCTTATCGATGGTTCGGAATTCACCGGAAAATCTGAATTAAATCTAGTTTATGGTGCTAAAATAATAATGTTAGACGATATAAATGGCTATAAAAATTATCATAATTTTCTGCGTCTTTCTAATGATCCCGATTACTTATTAGTTACAGAAAACAAAAACCTAAGGAATGGATATGCTATATTTAAGCGAAATAGCGAAATACTTCCTATTCATTTTTTCACTATAGTACTTAATGGTGAACCATATATCCGCTATCACGTTGATGTGTTAAAAAAATTACCATTTAATTGGCATTGGCACATTGTAGAAGGTGTTGCAGATTTAAAACATGATACCTCCTGGAGTCTGCAGTATGGTGGACGTATAACAGACGAAATACACCGAAACGGTCAAAGCAACGACGGAACTACAGACTATCTTAACGACATGATCGAACAGTATCCTAACAATATAACTGTCTATCGAAAATCCACAGGCATGTTCTGGGATGGCAAATTAGAGATGGTAAATGCACCGCTTGCAAATATCACTGAAAGTTGCCTGTTATGGCAGATAGATGCTGATGAGCTTTGGACATTGGAGCAAATTTGCGCTGTCCGTCAAATGTTTCTAAATCAGCCTAGCAAGACCGCGGCATATTATTTCTGTAACTATTTTGTCGGAGAGAACCTTGTTACAACAACCCGCAACACTTATGGCAACAACACGAGTTATGAATGGCTTCGCACATGGCGATTTGAACCAGGGGCTTACTGGAAGGCGCATGAACCACCAATTCTTTGTAAAAAAGAAAAATGGAACCTGGGTTGATATTGCCAAAATAAATCCTTTCCTGCACAGCGAAACCGAAGCTCAAAGCCTTATTTTCCAGCATTTTGCATATGCAACTGAACAGCAGGTAAAATTTAAAGAATTATATTTTGGTTATAAAGGCGCAGTTGAGAAATGGAGATTATTGCAACAAACACTGGAATTTCCTGTTTATCTAAGAGATTACTTCTCATGGGTAAAAGATGAAACTCAAGTAGATTTAGTTGTTTCACTAAATTCAAAACTTCATAGATCATTATCCAATCAAAAAGCACAGAAGGTTAAATCAAATATAAAAACAGTGAATAATTCGAAAAATACACGAACAAATGAGGGCGATCAGACCATAGGAAATGTTCTAGATGCCTCTATGATAACCTTTGGGAAAGATAGATCTCATCAAAAAAAAAATAACAGAAAGAAAATATTGGTAGTGTCTCATGAAAGGTCTGGAACTCATTTTCTAATAAACGCAATTGCTTTGAACTTTCCATATTATTCCAATAATGAGCTAAGCGTAATCGGCGATCCCCATGAATTAAAAAGTATATTCGAAGCATATTATTCTATTGAAGAGAAGAGAATATTTAAATCCCACCATCAATTCTATTTTTATTCTCATTTTATTGAAGAACTCGTCCAAAACTTTCATGTTTTTTATGTCATCCGTGATGGGCGGGATGTTCTAAATAGCTGCTTTCACTATTTTAATAAGCATCCTGATGTCTTTCCGGCTTCAAAGGATGTTGAAGGATTTCTAAAATCAGTCACCTATAAAGAGTATAGTCAGAGATATGCCAAAAACATGACAGAAAGATGGCTTTTCCACGTCCAAAGCTGGCTTTCGGTCAAAGATAAAATCTTTATCGTTAGATACGAGGATTTAAAATTTAAGTTTAAAGATACGATTGCTGATATCGCTAACCTGCTAAAATTCGAAGCACCTGAGCCGATTTGTGAACCAACCTTAAAGGACAGAAGTATTGATCCGCGAAAAGGTATAGTTGGTGATTGGAGCGATCAATTTACAGCGAACGATTTAGTAAGTTTTAACAACTCTGCATCAAAATGCATGAACGAGTTAGGATACTACCAAAACTCTAATTCTGTGTCACTAAATCCAAAAAAAATTATTTGGGTTCGTACTGATTCAATTGGGGACAATGTTCTTGCGGCATCTACTTTAGCCGCCATTCGTGGTGAACACCTATATGCACACATTACAGTTATTTGCCAGGATATTGTAGCGCCGCTTTATGAGAAATGTCCCTTTGTTAACGAGATTATCCCCTTTAATAAGTCAAGAGCTATGAGGGAGGAGTCATACAGGAATAAAATTATACAAAATCTTAGGGAACTAAATGCGGAAATCTCGCTAAATTCTGTGTATTCACGTGAGATATTAACAGATGTTTTTACTATTGAAAGCGGTGCTAAAACTACTGTTGCTTTTAATGGGAATCTTTGCAACATTTCTGCTGAAACTCGAGATAAGCATAATCAATTTTATACGCGACTGTTGTTAGGAGAAGAAAAACAAAAAAATAGAACTAAGGCGGCATACAGATTTTCTGAAATCTATTGGTATCAATATATCGTCGTTGCAGCCGACTATTTGGTCTTCCAGGAAGATGAAGATTTTGCTGATGAGTTTTTTGAAAAGAATAATTTGAATCCTGATAAAACGATTGTCCTTTATGCTGGGGCTCAGTATACGGTCCGACACTATAATCAATATGGGATAGCGTTATCCCAAGCAATCAAGGGACGTGGCTTCACCGTTATTGCATTAGGATCTTATAATGAATATTCAATCAACCAAGAAAATATTGATTCTATTGGTATACCCGCTATTAATTTGGCCGGTAAAACAACTATTTTGCAGGCAGCTGCCTTATAAAAAGGTGTCGGCTTTCCGTTGGAGCGGAAACCGGATTGGCACATATCTCTTGTGCAGTCGGAACTCCGAATGTCGTCTTATTGGGTGGCGGGCATTTCGGACGTTTCATGCCATATTCACCCCTTACTTCCATCGTGTGTCTGCCACTTGATTGCTATGGATGCAACTGGCAGTGCCGCTTTAGCCATCCACGCTGCGTGCAAGACGTAATGCCGAGGGTAATTTCAGAAGCCGTTTGTCAAGCCCTTAATAAACGGTCTGATAAAATGCGCATTTATCTGGAAACTAATTCATCATGGCCTCCTAAAAAAAATTACCCTGAATTGATGCAGCTGTTCAAACCTTTGGATATTGATGTCGTTGATTTTATCCCCGTTGGTAGGGTTCAACCAAAGGCAAAAGGAGAAGTTTTGAATCAATTGGGTGAAAGCCTTTTTGCCAAAGGCGATCTAAAAGGTTCAGTAGAAGCATTTAAAAAGGCGCTCGATATCGACATCAGCAATGCAGAATCACATAACAACCTTGGTGTAGTTTACTATAACCAGGGGGACAAAGAAAAAGCGTTTGATCACTACAAGATGGCCGCAGAGCTTCAACCAGAAAATATAACCTTCCAGAAAAATTTAGCTGATTTTTATTGCGTTGAACAGGGTCGGGTGGAAGAGGCCATGCAGATTTATGTCAAGGTTTTAAATTTAGATCCGGAAGATATAGAGACCCTTCTTGTCTTGGCGCATATATGCATTGCTCTGGAAAAATTCGATGATGCCAAATATTTTTGCAGCCGCATTTTAAAAATTGAACCCGAAAATGAAGATGCTCGGATATTTTTCGAGAAGCTTAGAGAGTATCAGCTGGGCGGTGCTGACAGACAGTCCTTAACGGGAAAGAATAAAATCAATGAAACTTTCGGGCTGAAAAAAAATATCTTAACTCCCCATGCAAGAGATTTTACTGTCAATAGCGATAGTAAATGTGCAACAGGAGGTTTGCCGTTCAAAGTAAAAAACCCTGTTAATGCACCTTCGGCCAGAGAAATCACAATTGCAGATGCAAAATCTGAACAACCAATTATTTCAATAATTACACCATCTTTTAATCAAGGACAATATATTGAACAAAATATTCAAATGGTGCAAAAACAAAATTATTCCAATTTTGAGCATATCATAATAGATGGCGGGTCTACTGACGAAACGATCGAAATTCTCAAACGATATCCACACTTAAAATGGTTATCAGAAAAGGATTCTGGTCAATCCGAAGCATTAAACAAAGGATTGCGGATAGCCAAAGGAGAGATTGTCGGCTGGATTAACTCAGATGATTGGTACGAACCAGGCACTTTCGAAGCCATCACTTCTTTTTTTAAGGCTAACCCAACTAAAAATGTTGTTATGGGTAATTGTAATCTTGTTGATGAAAATAGAATCATTTTTGATAAGGTTATCAATGAGGAGAGGGGTTTTGAGGAGCTTAAAAAGTATTGGATCGGGCGATCAATTCCAACCCAACCGGCAGTATTTTTTAGGCGAAAGCTACTGGACGAACATGGCTATATCGATGAAAATTTGCATTATGCGATGGATTATGACTTATGGATGCGCTTTGCTCAGAAGAATTATTTCCATCATTTAGATGTCACTGTTGCCAATTATCGCTTTCATCAGGCTGCAAAAGGAGGAGATCAAGACTGGAGTAAGTTTGTACCGGAGTGTAAAATTGTCTTTGAACGATACACTAGACAGCCTGGATCAAGCCCGCTGATATCTGTTATTGTTCCCTGTTTTAACTATGGAAAATACCTTTGTGAAGCGGTCGAAAGTGTTATCAATCAAACATTCCATAATTTTGAAATAATAATTATTAACGACGGCAGCACGGATAACACCAAAGAAGTTGCAGAAAGTCTTATTGCCAAACATCCAAATTATTCAATTCGACTAATCAATCAGGAAAATTCGGGTCAACCTGCAATTTCAAGGAATCGCGGTATTCAGGAAGCGAATGGTGAGTACATTTTGTGTCTTGATGCTGATGATATGCTTTTGCCGACAATGCTTGAAAAATGCCTGAACACCTTAAATCAAGACGAAAGCATCGCGATTGCTTATACGGACAGACAGGATTTCGACGGAGCTGATCAAATTGTTCAGGCCAGGGATTATGATTTTTCACAACTGAAATATGCAAATCATATATCATATTGTGCTCTTTTTCGAAAAGTGGTCTGGGAAAAGATTGGTGGATATCGCACAAATATTAAGGTCTGTGAAGATTGGGATTTTTGGGTTGCTGCCGGAGCAAAAGGGTTTTTCGGGCGACGTATTCCAGAGCCTTTATTCATGTATCGCCGACATCATACGGGTCTCAATCAAGAGATATTAAAAAATTATAATAAAAAATTTGCTGAAATCATTTTCAATAATCAAGAAGTATATACTGTTGATGATTTAAATCATGCCAATAAGCTATTAGGTCAAAACTCCGAGATAGCACCAGATGCCTGTTCTCCTGTTTCTGTAATTGTTCCCACTTTTAATCGTCCGGAAATGCTCAAAGAGGCACTGAAAAGTATCTTGAACCAAACCTATCAAAACTTCGAAATTGTGGTTGTTAATGATTGTGGTGAAGGTGTCTCTGATTTGATCGACAAATTTCAAGATAAGCGCATTAAATATTTTCGCCACGCTCAAAATAAAGGACTTGCAGCTGCTAGAAATACTGGAATAAAAAATGCTTCGGGTCAATTCATTGCACTGCTTGACGATGACGACGCTTTTCTTCCTGAACATCTACAAATAGCATTAAAAAATTTAAGTGAAAAATATCCGGTTATCTATACCGATGCTATTCGAGCCTCATATGAAAGGCGAGGAACTACTTATAAACTGCTCAAGAAAAATGTTCCCTATTCGATCGATTTTGATCGAAACAAATTGCTGATTGGCAACATTTCTCCGGTCAACTGCTTCGTTTTCAACAAGAACCTTGCAGTTAAGGCCGGGCTTTTTGATGAAACACTGAGTACGTTAGAGGATTGGGAATTCTGGATAAGGCTTTCAGCCCTGACCCCGTTTAAACATGTTGCCCAGCCCACTGTGCAGGTCAATTGGCGAACTGACGGAACGACCATGACCTCTTCATGTGCATCTGAGTTTAAGAAAAACAGAGAAAAGATTTACGATAGATATCAATCCGAAATAAACCGGGTGCCGAATTTACAGGCAATAATGGAAGAGTTCCAACAAATTTGGGCGAATGACTGGCAGGATCAAGCACAGTTGACATCGATCATTATACTTACCTGCAACCAGCTGGCGTTTACCAAGAAGTGTATTGACAGCATCTACAAACACACGAGCGAGCCGTTCGAGTTTATTGTGGTGGATAATGGTTCAACTGATGGGACGATACCCTATCTTGAAGCAGTATCGAAGAAGCGAGGAAATAAAGTTCCTATTAAAATTATAAAAAATAGGAAAAATCTTGGGTTTGCAGCAGGTAACAACCAAGGGATCGCCGCATCTGTCGGAGATTACATACTTCTGATGAACAATGACATTGTTGTCACCCCCGGTTGGCTCGACAGACTGATTCGATGTGCAGAGCAAGATCCGGCAATGGGCATCGTTGGGCCACTTTCCAATTATGTTTCCGGGCCGCAGCTTGTAAAAGACGTATCGTATGATACGCAGACACTGACAGGTCTCAACGAATTTGCGAAACGCTTTGCAGCGGCCAATTCCGGCCGGAAGCGACGCCTTATCCGCGTTGTCGGGTTTTGCATGCTCGTTAAACGTGCTGTCATAGAGAAAATCGGTGGAATGGACAGCGCGTACGGTCTCGGTAACTTTGAAGACGATGACTTCAGCTTGCGTGCGGCACTGGCAGGGTTTGAATCTTGGATGGTGCAGGATTGCTTTGTTCACCATTTCGGCAGCCGGACATTTATCGGCGAGCAAATTGATTACCGTGAATCCCTGCAAAAGAACTGGGAAATTTTTAAGCAAAAATGGAAGCTACCAGCTGAACTTTCATATGATTCCGGCTACAGCCTTTCTCTTTTGGGCGTTACCTCATTTGATCCGTCGGATCATTATATTCCGTATCAAAAGGCGGTCCAAGTCGAGCCTGCAAACCCAACTTTTCAAAAGAACCTGTGCAAGGTAACTTATCTAAATAGACAAGGAGAAGATCTTATCGAAAAAGGCGATCTCGAAGGCACACTAGATGCTTTCAAAAAGGCACTCGAGAAAGATCCCTCCAATGCAACCACGCATAACGATCTTGGTGTATTGTACTATAACCAAGGAGATAAGGAAAAAGCGCTTAAATACTACCTGAAGGCGGCAAAGCTTGACCCTGAGAACATTACATTCCAGAAGAATATAGCTGATTTTTATTATGTTGAAATGGGTAGGGTCGAAGATGCCTTGCGAATCTACGTAAAAATTTTAGAATCGAACCCAGAGGATATTGAAACGCTGCTGATCACCGGCCATATTTGTATTGCTTTGGAGAAGTTTCAAGACGCCGAGGTATTTTACAACCGGGTTTTGGAAATCGAACCCGGACACCAAGATGCCCGGCAATTTCTGGAAAAACTTACCTCAATTAAACCGGACGATTCCGGAGCCAAAACGCCGGAAGAGCGGTATGACGAGGTTAAGCTATTGCTGGACAATGGCGACCCCCACCGAGCTATTGACGCATTGGAGCGCTTGCTTGAAAATTTTCCAGATTTTGCATTGGCCCATAGCGACCTGGGTGTCCTGCACTCTAACTGCGGAAATAAAGAGCAAGCACTGCATCATTATGAAAAGGCGCTGCAGATCCAGCCGGAAAACATAACGGTTAAAAAGAACCTGGCTGATTACTATCTTGTTGAGCTTGACCGCAAGGAAGAGGCCCTGAAAATCTACCTTAGCCTATTGAATGATCATCCGAATGATTTGGAGGTGAATCTGACTGCTGCTCACATTTGTGTCGCCATGCATAAAATCAATAAGGCGAAAGTGCTTTACAAACAAGTGCTCATCATTGATCCTGAAAACGAAGATGCCCGCAACAACCTTCGCATACTCGGCAAAATAAAGGGGGATCTCCGGGTTGATCAGCAGCCGGAAACAGAATCTCTTCAAAAAAATACGTCGGAAAAATATTCCCCGGCTAAGGAAACAATCGGTGTTATGGAAGCACCTAAAAAGGACATCCCGCAATTTTCGATCATCATACCCACGTCTGCTCCCCTGAAACAAATCCGCCGGTGTGTGGAAAGCCTAAAAAACCACACATCGGAATCCCATGAGATCTTATTTGTCAACAATGGTGCCACCAAAGGAGTTTTAAAATGGGTCCGGCGGTGCATCGATCATAACCACAATAGGCGCCTGGTAAAATGCGGCAAGGGGGCCAATACGGCAGTTTGCCATAACACGGGCATCAAGGCTGCCTGGGGCGAATATATTGTCCTGCTGTCAAATGATGTGGTCGTTACTGAAGGCTGGCTTTCTTCCATGCTCCAATGTTTCAGCAGCATCCCGAATGCCGGCATGGTCGGCACCATGGCCAATCGCGCCAAAAGCCGCCAAAAAATTACTGCGGCAGTCAATTTATCTCTTAACGAGATCAATGCATTTGCGGAATCATATCGTGTTACGAACCGTTACCGCCGCATCGAATGTGTCATTCTGGGTGGCTTCTGTCTGCTCTTTCGGCGCGATTTAACAGAAAAAATCGGTTTGTTTGACGAACAGACAAGTGTATTGGGTTTTGAGGATGAAGACTACTGCATTAGGGCCGCCCTTGAGGGATACGTAAATCAGATTGCAGGCGACGTTTACCTTCATCGTTTTGAACACAAGGAACCTGTCCGCAGTAAGAAGAATTTTTACCTAAAATGGAGCGGGGCTGACTTCCAAAGCGCCACCGGCAAAAAACATCTTGCATTGAGAGCTGTCGAGAAAGCGAACAGGGCCGGTGAAGAAGGTAAAATCGACCTGGCGGTGGAACTTTTTCTACAGGCCATCGGTCTGCTGCCGGAGCACAAGGAAAGCTATTATAAACTGGCGGAAATGCTGGTCAACACCAAACGGTTTAAGGACGCCCTGGATGTGCTCAACGAGCTTCCGGAGGGTGATCCTGATGCAAGGCAATTGGAGCTTGCGGCCTGCTGCAAGGAGGGACTCGAACTCTTGGAAGAGGCGCAAGGATACGCCGACCAGGTTCTTGAGATCGGCCGATGCGCCACCTCCGCACTTAACACCAAGGGAATGATAGCTTTCAGGCGTCACGATAAGAATGCTGCAGAATCGTATTTTGCCCGCGCCATGAAAACCGATCCCGGCTTCGGTGAAGCCTATACCAATCTTGGTGGCCTCAAGTGGGCGGCAGGGTTTAAAGATGAGGCGTTGGACCTATACGAACGCGGATTTATTCTTTCGCCCACGGTTCCTGATATCGCCTTAAATTATCATTGTGCCTTGGCCGATCTCGTTGAGTACCAGCGAGCCGAAAGCGTCGTGCGTGACGCTGCTGCGGTCCATCCGCACAATAAAAAGATCAGATACATGCTCATCGATCTTCTCATCCATCAGCGCAAAGAAGAAATGGCCATGCAAGAGATCCAGAGGGCCATTGCCGACTTCGGCCTTGACGACGGCATTTTGCCCTCGGCACTCAAAATCAGAGAGAAGATCGGTCCGTTAACACTTGACAAGATAACAGCTTTTGACAGCTCGGTTTCCCTTTGTATGATCGTTAAGGATGAGGAAGATCATCTGGCAAGATGCCTGCAAAGTGTTGGACCGGTGGTTGACGAAATAATCATCGTGGATACCGGCTCGAAAGATCGATCCAGGGACATCGCCCGGGTATTCGGCGCCAAAGTCTTTGATTTTAAGTGGGCGGAAGATTTTGCCGAAGCCAGAAACTATTCGCTTTCAAAAGCAACCGGCAAAATGATTTTCATTATGGATGCCGATGAGGTGCTATCACCTCTCGATTATGAGCTCTTCAGGCGAACCGCCAGACAATCGAGCCGTCAGCGCAGTGCTTCCATAATTAATACCAGAAACTACACCATGGACAACAACCTGGTAGAATGGGTCGCAAATGAGGGACATTACGCTATCGAAGAAGCCGGCTCGGGATGGACCCCCAGTGCGAAGATACGGCTGTTTCCCAATGATCCGCATATTCGATTCGATTTTCCGGTGCATGAAATGGTGGAACCTTCTTTGCAAAAATTGGGGATTGCGATGAGAACATGCAAATTCCAGGTTCACCATTATGGAAAATTGAACAGGGATAAAAGCGAGAGAAAAGGAGAGGCCTATTATGAGATTGGATGCAAGAAACTCGAAGAAATGGGGGATTCACCGGTTGCTTTAAGGGAGCTTGCTATCCAGGCCGAAGGTCTTAAAAAGCACCAAGAGGCGGTGGAACTGTGGCAAAGATTTATCGCCATTGTGCCCAATGACCCTAAAGCTTTCATCAACATGGGAATTTCCTACTGCAATCTGGGGCAATTTGATAAAGTTTTGGTCACCGCGGAAAAAGCCCTGAAGCATGCGCCGGATTCGAAAGAAGGACATTACAACTGTGCCCTGGCAAAGCTTCATCTGGGGCATCCCGATCAAGCCATTGAAATCCTTGAAAAGTTATGCGAAGAACTGCCCGAATACTTGCCGGCCCGCTTTATCCTGGCAGCAGCCTGCTGCTGCCGGGAAGATAAAAAAAGAGGGATGGCACTTCTCAAAGAGCTGTCCGCGACGGCCATTGGGCCCGGACTTGCAATTCGTTGTCACGAACTGGCCCGTCGGTTTGTTTCGCTTCAAAGATCGGCCTACGCCCTGGCGCTTCTGGATGCCGCCATCGACAGTCAAAATGCGAATAAAGACGTTCTGGACCTTTATACTGATTGTTTAAAACGGACAGACTTTTACAAAAAAACAGGGACCTATGAATAGAGTGCTCTATACCCGAGGAAAGATCAGCAAGGTTACTTCACGTCGGCCGGAGCGTTTCTCAGCCCGGCCGCGATGTTGCGGTTAATGTCGATGATGACCGTCAGCTTTTCGGGGGCTGGGAAGGCCATGGTTTCGAAGATTCGTTTGTCGATGAATGAGGCCAGCCGGAGCAGATTCAGTCTGACCTGCCGCGGGAGGGGATTTTCTTTATTCGAGAGTTCGGCCTGAAAGATACTCCATATCCGCTGGGTGTATTTCAGTGCCTCCTCCAGTTTCACTTCTCTGCTTTCGGCATGCCAGCTGTCCTGGCAGCTTTTTAGTTTCAACGCCGCCTTGGTGAGCACTCTCGCCTCTGTTTCACGTCCGGACATGGTTGTCCTGTCCACACTTTCATAAGCTTTCAATGAGTTACTGTACACAGCTGAGCGCCTCCTCTTCGTATGCAATTAGCTTTTTGGCCAGCTTGAGCGCCGGGTAGTATTTATCGCTAAGAATGTGTTCGCTGATTTTATCAATCAACCCCGTTGTGCTTGGGGCGGCCTGCACAAGTTTTTTGGTAAGCTCACAATAGATATTTTGGTGGATATTGCGGTTTTTTTCATCAATGTACATGAGTTGGATAGCGAAGTATATCCTTTTGCTATGCGAATTGGCATCTTTTTCACTTAGAATATCTTTTTGACGTAAAATGGGGACTTTGTATTCGATGATCAGATCACTGCTGGTGCAGCTGCCGTTGACAATTACGGTGCCGCCGAGGATCATTCTTTCCTTGGGTTTCAGTGTTATTTTTAAAGCCATTTCAACTCGATAGATCGTAAAACACAAAATAATTTCATCGTTGGAGCCAGGAATTTGGTCGAGAAGGGGAGTTTCCCTTCCCGACCAAAATGATGACCGGTAAATCCAGCCAACTTTCTTGCGGGTTGCTTAGAACAGTCTTAGAACTGACTGGGCGGCTTGAGATGCCATGCTCAGAGAGGTGGTGCCCAAGGCCTGCCGAGTCTGCAGCATCAGCATGTTCGCACCTTCCTCGTTCATGTCGGCATTGGTCAGATTCGCAACACCGTCTTCAAGCGTGTTAATCATTTTTTCGGAAAAATCCTGCCGGGTTGTGATGACACTCAGATTGTTGGACAATTCTTTTGCTTCGGTCCTCAGTATGTCTTTGGCCTCGTCAAGATCCGTGATAGCAGCCTGGACATCAGTATCTGAAGCCCAACTACCTTGTGCAGCTGCGATTCCGAGACCGCCGGAGCTGCCGTTGAATCCACTCAGTCCGATAGCGTTGGTCCCGTCCGCGTTAAAAGTTACAGTCAAGGAATCGTTTTCCAGGAAGTTTATTCCCTTATAGCCTGAGTCTTCAGAAAGGTCATCAATCTGACCCATCAATACACCAAACTGAGTGGCCAGGTTTGCTCGTTCTGATCCATCCGTTGTGGAAAGAGCAGATTGGGCGGTAGCCTTGGCGGCCGCAATCAGGTCGGTGATGGCCTCGATGCCGTTGTTGCCGGATTTGATGGTTTGAATCGCCTCACCCATAGCGTCTTTACGGAAAGCCAGGTCATTGGCGCGTTGCTGGTGATTTTCAGCCGAGAAAAAGTTGATCGGATCGTCCAAAGCAGTCTGGACCCGCTTGCCCGTAGCCAGACGGCTTTGGGTCAATTCCATCAATTTTGAGGTTTGCTGAAGTGAAAATAGATTTTGTCTCATACCTGAAGTTAATGTGATCGACATAATGTTTCTCCCTTTTCTAGGTTTTTTATTTTGGCTTTCTTGCTAATGGTTTAAAATTGACATTAATTGGCGTTAAATTGAAATTTGTCAGGCAAGTAATTCGGCCCGCATTTTTTTGTGCCTCCTTTCCGGGCCAGTATTTTGCCGACACCCCCTTTATCGGGAAAAATCGGGGGGGACTTTAGTTTTTTTTTCGTTTTTTTCTTTTAAGTTTTTGAAATACTTGATAACTTATACACTATGTTTCTTTGCCTGTGCTGAGAGGTGCTGATGATTCGTGTGAACATTGTAGATCTGAAACCCGGCATGGTGTTGGCGCAAGCGGTCCAGAACCAACAGGGTGTATTGTTGTTAGATGCCGGAGCTAAGATCAGCAAAAAAAATATCCGCATTTTTAAATCCTGGGGCGTGAATGAATTCACGGTAGAAGGGGAGTTAAACAAATTAAAGGCTGCGGGTGAAACGCAAGCGGCAGAGATAAGAGCTGCTGTTAAAATGGCGTTGAAAGCAAAATTTTCCGACGTAATGGATGATCCCGTGATGGTTGAGATTTTTAATGCAGCCAGCAAACAGCTGACGAAAGATTTACCGAAAAGCGAGCATGAAAAAGAGAATTCCCGACCCAAAAAGAATTATCGATAGAATCGACGACCTGCCGACACTTCCGCGTACCGTCTTAAAGATCACGGAACTGGTCAATGATCCGAAATCCTCGGCCAAGGACCTGGCCAGGGTAATTACCGATGACCAGATTTTAACGGCCAGGCTGCTGAAATTGGTCAATTCATCGTTTTACGGAATACCCCAGCGCATATCCACCGTTACCGGTGCCATCGTATTGATTGGATTTGATGCCATTCGAAATTTGCTTTTGACCACTTCCGTATTCGATTTATTTGCAGACCGGAACAGAAAGAATCAGCAGAAACAGGAAAAATTCTGGGATCATTCGCTGGGGTGTGCCGTGGGGGCAAAAGTTATCGGCAATTATCTGCGCCACGATAGTATCGAGGAATTATTTGTGGCGGGTCTCTTGCATGATATCGGTAAAATTGTCGAGATGATGTTTCAACCAGCTGAATTCTCAAAAATCGTTGCCGTGATCAGCAGGGAGAATATTTTGATGATAGCGGCCGAAAATAAAATTATGGGATATAATCATGCCGAAATCGGCAAATTGCTGGCGGAAAAATGGAATTTACCGGCAAAACTGGTACAGATAATTGCTCACCATCACCAGCCCAAGGTTGCCGGCAGTTTTGCCATGGAAGCGGCTATTGTCCACCTGGCGGATATTTTTTGCCGGGCACTGAACATGGGGTTCGGCGGAGATAATAAAATCCCGCCGTTAGACAGGTTTGCCTGGCAAAGCCTGAAAATTCAAACCAGCGCCATTGAAAGCCTCATGAAAACGATGCAAGACGAATACGGCGACATCAGATCGTTCATTTCTTAAGTGGACGGCAATGTTTGGTTGCTCGGTGCCGACCCCCCGCTGCTATCCGATTGCAGGAGACTGAATTCTACCCTCTCTTCCTTTTAATTCGGTAAACTTTTCCTAACAACAGATGGGTCTATCGGTCCGACATAATTTAAAATTTACGGGTTTGATGAAAAAAAAATCGGCTATTTTACTTAAAGTATTAATAAAAAATTGCCGATATGGGAAAACATCTCGGCTCCAAAGAATCGTAAAGAGGAAGTTGATGAAACACAAAGTCTTGTTTGTTGATGACGATATCCACGTGTTGCATGCCTTCAAACGCCAACTGCGGAAGCAATTCCGCATCGATACGGCCCAATCTCCGGCCGAAGGTCTCAGCATTGTTGAAAAGAACGGCCCCTATGCCGTCGTGGTGTCCGACCTGCGTATGCCCGGCATGGGCGGCGATCAGTTTCTAACCCGCATCAAGAAAATTGCACCTGATACGGTGCGGATCATGCTGACCGGCCATGCGGATTTAAATGTTGCAATGGGGGCGATTAATGATGGTAATATTTTCAGGCTATTGACCAAGCCCTGTCCGTCGGATGTCCTAGCGGAGTCCATCAAAAGCGGGATAGAACAATATCTGGAATATACCATTAAAGAAAAAGCGGCCGTTAAGACAACCGCGCCCCAGGTTAGGAACATTCTCGTGGTGGATAATGATCCGGATATTTGCGATTTCGTCAGAAGCGGGCTTAGCTCCTACCTGGAGTTTAACGTGCTGACCGCCGACAACGGCCAGGCAGCCATCGAGTATCTGAACTCACAGGAGGTTTCTTTTGTTATCACTGAATTGAAGCTGCCGGTGATGAACGGTTTGAAGCTCCTGTCCCATATGCGCAAACATTATCCGGAAATTCCTGCGATCGTGTTGACCGGAAACGGAACGGCGGAAATCGAGACCAAAATAAAAAAGCTCGATACGATTACGTATTTTGAAAAACCGCTGGATGTAGGAATACTGGTAGATATGATATCCAGAGCGCTTCAGGCCAGAGCACCCGGCCAGATTTCGGGTATCAGTTCGGCGGCATTTCTGCAGTTGATGTTCGCTGAAGAAAAGACCTGTACGCTCTCGGTTCAATCCGAGGGTCGAACCGGAAAACTGTATCTTCAAAAAGGGGAACTGATCGATGCAGAGACCGGGGACCTGAAAGCACGAAATGCCGCAACGACCATCATTGCGTGGGATAAGCCGGTAATTAATATTGAAAGCGGCTGTCGAAAATCTGAAAAGACGATCCCGCAGTCCATGATGTCCATACTTCTGGATAGTGCGCGAATCAAGGATGATATGATAAACGAAACGATGATGCGAACCTAACAACTTGTTTCAGACAGGTTTAAAACCGCAAAAGGCAAGAAAAATGGCTCGAATGATTTGTATAACCAGCGGGAAAGGGGGGGTCGGCAAAACAAATATCAGCGTGAACCTGGCGCTGTTTATTGCACGTCTAGGGTACCGGGTATGCCTGTTTGATGCTGATCTGGGGCTCGCGAACGTTAACATTTTGCTGGGAATATATCCGGAACATACCATTGAGGATGTGATTGCAGGGCAAAAACAGTTTGAAGAAATCCTGGTCCAAAACTGCCAGGGCATTGACATCGTTCCGGGAGCCTCCGGTGTCGAAAAACTGACGAATGTTCCGAAAGAACAGCTTGAAAAACTAATCGATGCTTTCACAACGCTCAATAAATATGATTTTGTTATCTTTGACACGTCCGCTGGTATATCGAAAAACGTGATATCTTTCTGTATGGCTTCACCGGAAGTGATGCTGGTGGTGACACCCGAACCGACCTCCCTGACGGATGGTTACGCCCTGCTAAAAATACTGTCACTTAATGGCTTTAAAGGGTCTGTTAGCGTTATCGTGAATCAGATCAACAATTTGGAAAAATCGCAACTGCTATTCAATAGGTTTAGAGATGTAGTTCAAAAATATCTTCCCATAAAAATTTTACCCGCCGGTACGGTTTTAAAAGACCCACATGTGCGGGATGCAGTCAATGAGCAGAAACCGTTCATATCCACCTGGCCTGACGCCAAAGCGTCAAAATGTATAAAGAACATCGCACGCTACCTGACTCAGCAGCAACTGTGGGACCGAGTAAATGAACCTGCCGAGACGTTTTGGGAAAGATGGCTGGAACTGATGGACGGCCCTTTGATTTTAAACGGGGTAAAACCAAAAGAAATACAAACACAACCGCTGAAAAAAAAATCGGTAATCCGGCGAGCCGAAGAAGCAACGACTGCGCCGCCATCCCGGGAGAACGGTGGAAATCATCACCAAGATCCCGCTACCGTTGATCTTCACCGGCTGCTGGGCAATCTGGACAAACACCTGTCATCAATATCGAATGATATGAGCGCTATTCGCAAGTACATCGAATTTAAGCAGGCCGATTTATCTAAAATAGAAGTTCCGAAACATCTCGGTACTTTCTGTGGATAGCAGGAGGCAATTTGAAATTGTCTCTTTTTGCAAAATTAAATCCGGAAAATTGCAAATTGCATAAAATTTCATATAAATTTATATGGTCCTCCTTGTGGATATTTGAAGTGCGAGATTATATGATCAGCTATAATTAATAAATCGGCTAACTACCGGAATTAAATTATAGATTTTGTAAATTATGCCAATCCTGAAACGTCAGGCGGATTTCCGGCCGACCAGCAGCGGTGGCCGGATTTTGCGGATGGATTTCAACATGCGGCAGATCCTTGTGGTAAAGGCCGCTTTATTTTTTGCAATTTGCAAAAAGTCAAGATTCCCTTGCAGGGCACATATGCGGCTTTATTTCCCATTTTTTACCGAACACAATTTTTTATGATTTTATTTTTTTGAGAATAAAAATGCATCCCCACAAAATATTGTATCGACTCATACCTCCAATACACCTCATATGGTAAAATTTTTCTTGCTCCTCAAAGAGACTTGTTAAATTCAATTTTCCAATCGTCTGTTCGATTTTATTACGGCATGGATATTGCTCCTTCGATTTACGGCCCGGTTAGCGTCATCGAAAATCTGATTGGATTTCAATTTAAAAATTATATATTTTAGGCTAAAAAAGAATCGCACTTTATGATTACAAACTAATTCTAATCTAGTTATATGAGGAGGCAGGAGTGCAGAACGCAGCACCACAAAAACCCTTACAAGACACACCGCCCTCCAGTGATGCGCGCAATATTCAGGCACCACAACTGAATCAGGATTACGGCTTTCAGAATATCATTGGGCAAAGCAATAAAATGATGGAGATGTTTGCTCTCGTAGACAAGGTGGCGGATTGTGACAGCACCATTCTCCTCAATGGTGAAACCGGTACCGGCAAAGGGTTAGTGGCCAAAGCCATCCATCAGAAATCAAAACGAGCAAACAAGTCTTTCATTTCAATCAATTGTGGCGCTATACCTGAAAATTTGCTGGAAAGTGAATTATTCGGACATGTTCGAGGTGCCTTTACCGGGGCCACATCTTCAAAACTGGGCAAGTTCGAACTGGCCGACAGTGGTACTATCTTACTCGATGAAATCGGTGACATGAGCTCAGACCTTCAGGTTAAAGTATTGAAGGTACTTGAAGAAGGTGAGTTTGAGCAGGTTGGGGGATCTAAAACGATTAAGGTCGATGTCAGAATCATCGCAGCTACCCATCGTGATTTGTCCGAAGAGGTTCAAAAAGGAAATTTTCGTGAGGATCTGTATTATCGACTTTATGTTATACCAATGATGCTCCCTTCCCTACGAGAACGGATATCTGATATACCTCACCTGACTTCCTATTTTATGGAACAGTCCAATCGCAAAAACAACCGCGAGGTAGAAGAAGTTACTAAAGAGGCCATGGCTATGATGATGAGTTACTCTTGGCCTGGAAATGTCCGGGAACTGAAAAACATGGTCGAACGACTGGTTGTATTAAAAGGTAACGGGAAAATTACGGATAGAGATTTACCCCTTGAGCTGAGAAACACCCAAATATACGAACCTTCGGCAGCACTTGAAATTTCGGACGATGGTATCTGTCTCAACAGCGCCGTAACCGAATTTGAAAAATCGTTGATTTTGCAATCTCTCGAGAAAACCAAATGGGTCAAAAACAAGGCTGCTAAACTCCTTCATCTCAATCGAACCACGCTGGTGGAGAAAATTAAAAGACATCAGTTGCAACCCTGCAATATTTGAAGGGGCGGTCTTTTCTGGATTCTAGCCTTGCTTGCTTGGTCGGAGTTATTAAGAAATATCAAGCCCACATATATCCTACAGGTGAAGACTCAAGCACCGGACACCAGTTGCTACCAGCAGACAAACAAAAATCGCAAACGTTCACAGTTTGCCAGTACACCGTTCAGGGTTAACTTGATCAACGCGCCAGAGGTGACAGCAATCCTGAACCCGGTACGGTTGCACCAACACCAACTCGACCTTTCCCAACCGTCTCCCAAAAGCACCCGTGCGACACACCTCTTCATCGACTCCAGACGTATTGTGTAGGGTATTCTCCCAGCGTCAACGCAGTGACTCTCTTTAGCTGATATTTGACAAATTTTGTGATATGCATATGGAGCGGTTACGGCTTGATTAATGATATATATATTTGATTTTAAATGAAATTTAAATATTAATAGACTGATTCGGCGTTATATTTCGGTGGCATGATACTTGCTGATATTAGGACGGTTTATGCTAAATCGGAAGTATTGGAAAGCGGAGTTAATTTTGACGGACCTGTCACCCATTTTAATTGTTGATGATCAATTGGGCAACCGAAAAGAACTCACTCAGAGTTTAAACCGTTTCGGCTTTCCAGTTGAAAGCGCCTGCGATGGATTACAAGCACTGGACAAGGTTCGGTCGACCAAATACAGCCTGGTGATTGCCAATGAGCAGACACCGAAAATGGACGGAGGGGATGTTCTACAATCGGTAAAAAAAATATCACCACAGATTCCGGTGATTGTCATCACTGCCAATGGAACCGTACACAATGCCGTTGCAGCCATGCATGCAGGTGCCAGCGATTATCTCCTGAAACCGTTTTCAACTGAGACCCTGGAAAAAACAGTTAAAAAGGCCATCCGCCTTTCAAATGGGAACGAGCTGTCCCGATATAGCCGAAAATCACCGGGTTATCAACCGATCGGCAGGGAAATCATTACCCGGAACCGAAAGTTTCAGGACATGCTGAGCCGAGCAAGGTCAGTCGCCCCCAGTACGGCCACGGTTCTCATTCAAGGTGAAAGTGGCACCGGCAAAGAGTTATTGGCCGCTTATATTCATCACCACAGCCGTGATCCCCAAGCTCCCTATGTTGCTGTAAACTGCGCGGCGCTGCCGGACACACTGGCAGAAAGCGAACTGTTCGGGCATGAAAAGGGCTCTTTTACCGGAGCAATAGGCCGTAAGATTGGAAAATTTGAGTTGGCAAAACAGGGGACCGTTGTCCTAGATGAGATCAGTGAAATGCCTTTGCCGCTCCAGGCGAAGCTGCTGCGTGTCCTACAGGAAAAAGAAATTGACCGCATCGGTGGTTGCCATCCAGTCCCCATCTATGCCCGGGTGATCGCCATCAGCAATGTGGTTCTAAGAAATGCTGTAACCGAGGGTAGGTTTAGAGAGGATTTATACTATCGAATCAATGTGATTCCCTTAACCCTGCCGCCTCTGCGTGAAAGAAAAGAGGATATTGAGCTATTGGCCGGGCACTTTCTGAAAAAGCATTGCCTGGCCAATCATAAAACAATCACCAAAATTGATGATATTGCCTTGAAAATGCTGATAAATTACAGCTGGAAGGGCAATATCCGCGAGCTGGAAAATACCATCGAGCGTGCAGTCCTAATAAGCGTAGGCAGGATTATTTTACCCGAGCACCTGCTACTGGATTTATCGGAACATGATCCCGAGCCCCCAGCTAACTTTTCCGTTAATCCCGGTTATACTGTCCGGGAGATGGAAAAAAAGCTTATTTTTAGAACCTTAAAAGATGTCAATGACAACCGCACCAATGCGGCTGAGCTTTTAGGAATCAGTATTCGGACTCTGCGAAACAAATTGAGGGAATATAGAGAGGCAGACCGTGCGCCTATCGCAAAGAGTACTGAGAAAAGAGTTGGTACGGATATTGCTGCCAATAATCTTTGAAACTTTTCCAAATTTAAAGGAGGGATTTAACAGTGCCGACCAACGGACTTTTTCGCGACACGATTTCTTTGCTGGAAAGATCGCTGAATTTAAGATCACTGCAACACCGAGTGCTGGCGTCGAACATCGCCAACATGGACACGCCGAACTATAAAGCCGTGGAACTTGCTGTTGCAGAAGAAATGTCAGGAAACCAGGACTCTGCTTCCGGCATTCAACTTGTGCAGACCCAGCGCGGCCATCTTCCGCTTAAGCATAATCCGTCGGAACATGTGAAACTTAAGGTTGCCAAGCCGCCGGAATTCAGCCTGCGGGGTGACGGCAATACCGTTGATCTTGATCGAACAATGGGCCGGTTGGCTGAAAACACCTTGTTATTTAAAACCGCCGCACAAATCATATCTCAGAAATTTAGTGGATTAAAAAATGCAATCAAGGGAGGTAGCAATTAATGGACTTTTTTGATGCCATTCATGCCAGTTCGTCGGGGCTGAGTGCTCAGCGGCTTCGGATGAATCTGATTTCGGGCAATCTTGCCAATGTCAACACGACCCGCACCAGAGAGGGCGGGCCCTACCGAAGGAAAGAGGCAATTTTTTCAGCTCGGCCGCTGGAAGAATCTTTTAGAAAAATATTGGCGGACCGGCAAAGGGAACAATTGTCGATGGTGGCAGTCGACCGGGTCATTGAAGATTCGAATTTGCCGGTGATGAAATATGATCCCCAACATCCGGATGCCGATGAAAAAGGATACGTTGCCATGCCGAACATTAATGTAATGGAAGAAATGGTGAACATGATCTCGGCGACCCGGGGTTATGAGGCTAATGTAACCGCCCTTAAAGCGGCCAAGGATATGGCATCAACTGCACTGGAAATAGGTAAATAACGATGAACGATATCACGATACAAAATTCTGTCCAACCCCCGGCCGGGAATGCCGTCAGCAGGAGGCCGGAACTGACGTCAAATTCGAGTCCCTTCGGTAAAATGTTGACGGATTCTATTAAACAGGTCAATCGGCTCCAAGTGGAAGCAGATTCGAGTATCAACGACCTGACCACCGGAAAGCAACCCGATATTCACCGAACCATGATTGCCATGGAAAAAGCGAGTATTTCTTTTGAGATGCTGATGCAGATCCGCAACAAAGTCATTTCAGCATATGATAAAATTATGCGTATACCGATCTAAGCAGGTATCGGGCGTCATTGATTCAGGAGTTTTATGGGAGCCAATACTCAAATACTGTCACAACTAAATTCAGCGTTTTCCAATCTCAGCATGGGTAAAAAATTAACCCTGGCGACATTGATTTTAGGGTCTGTTGTCGGATTCATTTTTCTGCTGAACTGGTCGGGGAAAAGTGAATTCCAGCCGCTTTATGCCAATCTAGATTCGGAAGATGCCAGTGCCATATTGAGCAAACTCAAGGAACAGAAAATTGAGTATCGAATTGCTTCCAATGGCACGACGATTCTGATTCCGGAGCAGCATATTTATGAAACCCGGATGGGTTTGGCCTCCGCAGGGCTTCCCCAAGGCGGCGAAATCGGGTTTGAGATTTTTGACAATACAAAACTGGGGATGACCGCTTTTGCTCAAAACGTCAACTTTCAGAGAGCACTGCAAGGGGAATTGGCCCGCACCATCAACAGGATTGCGGAAATCGAAAGCGCCAGAGTCCATATTGTAATGACCGAAAAATCTCTCTTTGTTGAAGAAGACGAACCGGCGACCGCTTCCGTGGTTTTGAAACTGCGACCGGGCAAATGGTTAAACCAGAGTCAAGTCAAGGGAATCGTCCATCTGGTGTCGTCCAGTGTAGCGCGGTTAAATGCGGAAAATGTGACGGTGGTCGACAGCAACGGGAAAATGCTGGCCGGTGCCAATGATACATCGTCTTTCGGGAGCCTCAGTTCCGATCAGCTAGATTATCAGAGCAGAGTTGAAAAAAATCTGGAAAACAGGGTCCGGACCATGCTGGAATCGGCTCTGGGAGAAAACAAGGCTATCGTCAGATTGTCATGTTCTTTTGACTTTAAAAAACAGGAAAGAACAGAAGAACTCTATCTGCCGGATAACAAAGTGGTCCGCAGTGAACAGGTGCTAAATGAAAAAAACAGCGAACCGGGGAGAACCCCCCAGGGCATACCAGGCATCCGCTCAAATGTGCCGGGTGACAGTACTGCTGCTCAACAGGACCGTTCATTGGAAAGTAACTCAAGTTTTGAAAAAAAAGATCATACTGTCAATTATGAAATCGGTAAGGTTATCAGCCGTATAAATGATCCGGCGGGGGAGATGACCCGGATTTCAATTGCGGTTCTGGTGGATGGCACTTACAAGCGTATCGAAAAGAAGAGAGGAAAGCCTGAATGGGAATATGTCCCCAGAACAGCCGAAGAAATGGAAAAATTTGAAAACATCGTTAAACGCGCTGTGAATTTCGATACATCCCGAGGAGATGAGGTTGACATTGTTAACATTCCCTTTGAGACTACCAAGCTGGAGGAGGAAGAAGCGCCCCTTCCTGAGCCTGGATTGCTAGAGGTTCTGAAAAAGTACCAGCCTTATATGAAGTACGGTTTTTTAAGTCTTTTTTTAATTTTATCTTTCATGTTTTTTGTCAAACCATTAGTGCGCTGGCTAACTGAATATTCGTTTGGAGATATGCAGATGTTCAAGCAACTTCCCAAAACTGTGGGTGAGCTTGAAAGCGAGTTTGATCCGGCTGCTAAAAATCTTATGTATAAAGATCAGGCAACACAATTGATTGCCAGCGACAAGGAAGCATCTCTGGGAGTCATGCGCGACTGGATCAAGAATAGTTAGTTCCTTGACACATCAACCAGCAGGTTGCGGGTTACCGATAACCTGAACCTGCAGCCATTTGAGAAGCGCTGTCGGGGCAGTCAATTCTTATTACGTTCCGCTACCGGCAAATTCATCATTTTCGATTTAAGCACAGTTGCCGTCATCAGCTACTATGGATTATAGCCATTTAACAGGCCCGGTAAAAGCAGCCATTTTAATACGCTCCTTGGGTAAAGAAGCATCAGAACGAATGCTCAACAGTCTGACTGAGGATGAGCGACAGGTGGTCTATCAACAACTCGATCAGATGGGAATGGTAACGGCAGAGATCACCGAACATGTGGTCAAGGAGTTTACGGACATTACCGCCGGGCGCACCCTAAAAGGGCAATTGGCCCTTCCGGGCAGATCCGGTCGCTCACTTAAAACCGGGGGGAATAACGGGAGCCCCTCCGCTGGGGCCGAAGGATTGGAAGCAATTGCATCTTTGAGCGCCGATGAAATATCTGATCTGATCAAAGACGAGCATCCTCAGACGATTGCCATAATATTACTTCATCTGAAAACACCGGTAGCCAGTGATGTTATAGCAAACCTGCCGGATGATATAAAAACGGATGTTTCGGTCAGATTGGTGACTCTGGAAAAAGTGAATGCTGATATAGTTGATGAGGTTAATGAGGTTTTCAAAGAAATCCTTAAAAATAAAAAAAGTTCGGTAGCCAATATCAGCGGCGGGGTGGGGCGATTGGCTGAAATTTTGAATCAGACGGATGAAATTTCGAGTGAACTGATTTTAAACGAAATCGAAGAAACAGACGCAGAGATGGCAGAGAAAATCAAGCAGAAGATGTTTGTGTTTGAAAACCTGGTGCTGGTTGATGACAGAGGCTTTCAGAAACTGCTTCGCAAGATCGAAACAGTGGAACTTGCAACTGCGCTTAAGGCGGCGTCCGACGAAGTCAAAGACAAGGTGTTTAGAAATATGTCTGAGCGGGCCGGGGCAATGTTGCAGGAAGAGATTGAAGATCTCGGTCCTGTTCGAATGACGGAAGTCGCCGATGCGCAACAGGCCATCACCGGTATTATCCAGGAGATGGAAGCCAAAGGAGAACTCATTATTAGCGGACGACGAGGAGAAGAGATCATTGCCTAAAACTAAACAGCCCTCGTTGCAAGGCGAGCCGGCCGGATCGGGGTTGCACTGTTTCCCGGATATTCAAGTTGATGAGCCGGAAAATGTTCGGCGTTGTTTGCCGGTGAAGGATAATTTTGAACGGATTAAGTATGAAAATAGCGGATCAAACCGCAGCAATGTGGCTTTACGATTTGATGAGGTCGGAACCTGTAATATTAGGAAAGGTTCAATATCTACCGCCCAGTTGAACGAGCAGGCCTACCAGCGGGGATTGGCTGACGGTAGGGAAAAGGGTATGATTGACGCTGAAAACACCTGGCATACGCTGGCAGAAAAAAAAATAGAGCCACTTTTAATCAGTCTTCAAGAAATGTTGCTGCAGCTAAATAATATTCGCAAAGAGACTTACCAGAAAATCGAAAAAGAGGTGGTAGAACTGGCTTTGGCCATCGCAAAACAAGTGATCTGTCAGGAGATAACCATCGATAGAGATATTGTGGTGTGTGTGGCCAGAGAAGCGCTCGCTAAAGTTGAAGATCCAGGCAAAGTTAAAATCAAGATGAACCCATCCGACCTCCAATTTGTCAAAGAGACTCGGTCTCACCTGTCTAATCTGATCGAAAATATTGAAAATGTCACCCTTGAAGCCGCCGAAAATATTCAAAGTGGCGGGTGTATCATCGAAACGGATTTAGGTGAGATTGACGCCCGGATTGAAAAGCAGCTGCAGGCGGTCGAAGAGTCATTTCGAACCGCGATGGAGTATACTTGAATATTGATTGGCGATTGACAGGTATAACCTGGATTTTGCACGAGTCGGAGGCTTTCATAGGCAAGGCGTCTAAGGGTGAAGTCGTAGTGTTTTACTTCGAACCCTTAGCAACACAGCATATGAAAGCCTCCGGTTCGCCCGAAGGGTGAAAATTAATGAGATATCATCGACCGTCATCCTTTTTACCGATTAATTATTTTTCTTTACTTCAAAATTATCACAAGCAGTTGT
The DNA here is from genome assembly GCA_963765595.1 of uncultured delta proteobacterium. Classification (GTDB taxonomy): domain Bacteria; phylum Desulfobacterota; class Desulfobacteria; order Desulfobacterales; family JAFDCJ01; genus JAFDCJ01. The sequence continues at coordinate 16,864 of CAVXXE010000106.1, read as the reverse complement.
TATTAAGTATTATTCAGACTTCTCATTAATTTTCATGCAAGATTCAGGTATAACTTTTTATAACGCTAATGGCTGACGAAGTAGATTTAACAAAATATCATACCTGCCTGGAGGCAACCTGTCCCATTCGCGCCACCGGTCGCGTAACCGATGTTATCGGTCTGGTTGTCGAAGCTCATGGTCCCGTGTCCTGCCTGGGAACAGTATGTGATATCTATTCCAAGCAAAGTAAACACAAGATTACCGCTGAAGTTTCCGGCTTCAAGAATAATAATGTTTTGCTGATGCCTTTGGAAGAAATTCTCGGTATCGGACCGGGATGCCGGGTTGTCGCGCGGCAGCAGAAGGCAGTTGTGCCGGTGGGCCCGGGTATGCTGGGCCGTGTCCTTGATGGCCTTGGAAATCCAATTGACGGCAAGGGACCGATCCTGAGTGAAGGTGAATACCCGATTTATGCAACTTCGATCAATCCGATGATGCGTAATAGAATTTTTCAACCGCTGGATATAGGTATTCGGGTTATCAACGGCCTATTAACTATAGGGTGTGGACAGAGAGTTGGGATTTTTGCAGGTTCGGGTGTCGGCAAAAGCGTACTGCTGGGGATGATAGCCCGCAAAACCAGAGCCGATGTGAATGTGATTGCTCTCATCGGCGAGCGCGGCCGAGAGGTCAATGACTTTATCGCCAAAGAGCTAGGAAAAGAAGGATTGGAAAGATCCGTAATTGTCGTTGCTACCTCGGATCGTTTGCCGCTGATCAGGATGCGAGGAGCCTTTATTGCGACCGCTATTGCCGAGTACTTTCGAGACCGGGGCAATCATGTCAATTTAATGATGGATTCGGTGACCCGCTTTGCCATGGCGCAACGGGAGATCGGTTTGGCCCTGGGGGAACCGCCAACAACCAAAGGCTACACACCGTCTGTTTTTAACCTATTGCCCAAATTACTTGAACGCGCCGGGACCTCCGCCAATCGTGGTACCATTACCGGAATGTATACCGTGCTGGTGGAGGGTGATGATGCCAACGAACCCATTGCAGATGCGCTGCGGTCGCTATTGGACGGCCACATCAATCTTACCAGAGACCTTGCAATGGAAAGTCACTACCCTGCAATCGATGTTTTAAGCAGTATAAGCCGTGTTATGGATGATATAGTCGACGATAAACATAAAAAAAATGCCCACCGGCTAAAGCAAATACTGGCCACCTATCGCAAGGCCGAAGATTTAATCAATATTGGTGCGTATGTCGCCGGCAGTAATCCGAAAATTGATTATGCCATTGAAATGTTTGAGAAGATTACTAATTATTTGAGACAGACGATTGAAGAAACAGTAAATTTTAAGGACAGCTGCGCTCAACTGGAGGTCCTGTTCCAAAATAGTAATGGAAAACCCCACCCGAGTCCGCCGAAAACAACATGATAACTTGATAACGAAATCATGGAAACGCAAAATAGCCAATTTCGTGTTTTTTCGATTCCGTGAAAAGATCATTTTGCCACAAATAAGGCACTAAACACCGGCAATTGATGATGTGCTGATTTCTGTCAGGTTAATAAACTCTCATCAGTCTTTTGCTTATTATGGATCGACAATAGGCAATTATCGATGTACCGATTCAAACTGGAAGCACTTCTCAGCCATCGCCGTCATCAGGAAGAGGCCTGTCAGAAGGAACTGGCACAGTTCCGGAGAAGACTTTCCGATGAGCGTGAAAAATTTGAGCGAAAAAAAAGAGAAAAACGAGAAAGCCTTGAAAAACTGCAAACCAAAAAAAAAGAAAGCACGACCGTTTCCAATATTATTTTATCCATAAATTATATACACCAGTTGTCCAAGGATATAGAAGCCCAAGCCATGCATATGCATAATACCGCAAAGTTAGTTGATCAGAAGCGCAAAGCGTTGATCTCCATCATGCAAAAGCGCAAAACCCTGGAAAAGATTAAATACAAGGAAAGACTGGCATATCAACGAAAATTGATGCAAGACGAACGTAAATCGATGGATGAACTTGCTTCGTTACGCCATGCTCGTAAGATCTAGCCGGGGGTATGGCATAGGGTAAGGCAGGTCACATAGAAGGGCAGGTTCTATAAGCGCCGAGTTGGGTAGCAAATATTCACAGATTCCATTTTGCCGTAAAGCATTGTTTTGAAAAATAAACAGCGAACTTCGATCTTCAGCTATTTTTGTTTAACCATCCACTTTCAGATTTCTGAATTCCAAACCCTCCCTTCAATCGTTTCTGGTTTTTGTCCTTTTTCTATCACCTGTTTTTTGTTTTGTGTCCATAATTTGGGTAATGTTTTCCATCGATGGGAAATAATTGCCGGTCTGATTCCTAAAAGAGTAAATGAGCGATGATCCGGATCGCTTGTGAATTGAGTTTTGTTCGTGAACAGCAAATATAGCTATCCATATAGCGATGATATTTTAGGGGGTTAAAAAGATTGCAATTTTTTTGGGCCTATTAATTATTCTATCGAAACTTTTTGGCACGCTCCATGCTTTTATGACAAACATATTTGGCGGGAAGACTTCTTTTATGAAGGCACAATTCAAGGAAAATATATAGTGACTGCAAATTTGCTTTTTTCCCAGGCTCTCTATCAGACCAAGCAACCCGAAATAGCGCGTGGCATGCTGGAGGTTTCTGTGCAGAATGGCTCAGCAGTGTCTAAAAGCAATGACGATTCATCTGGGGATAGTCTTGAAAGCTTCCTGAATACCTTTGAGCATATATCAAAAGAACATAAGCCAAATAAAAAAATAGAGGGGGCCGGAGATGAAACATCATCCACATTTCCTGCATACAATTCAGGTGATAAATTCGATGCAATTTTCCATCCCGCACCCGGTCTGGAGATCGGAATATCCGAAGCAACGAAACAGTCCGAAGAAGATTTCGATAATGTTGCAAGCGTTCAAACGGGAAACTCCGCATCGCACAATGCGGTGAACTCTCTGGGTCAACTTAGCGAGAGTGGATCGACAGAGCCTGTTGATTTGAATAAACCTGCTGAAAATTTCGAAGGTGCATCTCGATTGGAGAATGGGGCTGAGGCCGACTCGATAAAATTGGCAGCGGCGGCACGACCGCTTGGCGTTGAAACCACTAGCAACACCAAGGAGATAAGCCGGGAGCCACAATCCGCCGGGGACACTGTTCGGGACAATACGGTGAATACTGAATCCTCACCAGTTTCAAAAATGATACATGATGCTCAATTGGCAAAAGAAAATCACATGAAAATGAATGCCGCCATGATCGATGAACTCGGCGAAAAAGTTACTAAAGTGGATGCCGCGACCAATGACAATGGTCTGCTGAACTCACAAAATCAAACCACAGAGAAGGCTTTTGAAGCAACCTCTTTTTCTAAGCAAACCGAAGTCGGCCACGATAACCTTCGAACTCAGACATTGGATCAAATCGTGAAAAGAGCCGTCATCCATGTGAAAAACGGCCAGCATGAAGCCAAAATTGATCTCAAGCCGGATTTTCTCGGTCACGTCCGTATGCAGGTAACCACCGTAGATCAGCAGGTGACCGTAAAAATATTGACCGAATTATCCATCGTCAAAGATATGATTGAAAACAATATTCACCAGCTAAAAGCCGATTTGCAGCAGCAAGGGCTGAACGTCGACAAACTGGAAGTATCGGTTTCCCATGATTCTGACAAATATGGAGATACCAGGCAAAACGCCGATCGAGCAAAAGACCGGCTGCGCAACACTGACCCCAAAAATCCGGAAAATCCAAAGATAGAAACCCCGGAACAAGCCGGGAATTTCGGTTTAAGGACGGCCGGTGGATCAACCGTGGATTATTTCGCATGAAACTCAAAAGGGATATGGGAGATATGTCGAACTCGCTTCGCTCAGTCATCTTAGGATAATTCATTTATTATTAAAAAATTCCATAAATATTCAATGTTCAGTCGGATACCAAAAACTATTTAAAGGGTAATATGCAGATGATAACTTCAGAATTAAATTCAGTTACAACCGGGACAGCACAACCGGTTGTCTCCCAGCCACCGGTTTTGGGTAAGGATGATTTTTTAAACCTTCTTATCACCCAGCTGCAAAACCAGGATCCGCTCAATCCCACTGACAGCACTGAGTTCACGGCGCAGCTGGCCCAGTTCAGCTCCCTGGAGCAATTGAACAATGTCAACACTAATTTGGAGCAATTGCAGAATTTTCAGGTATCGGCCAACAATTCTCAGGCAGTTTCACTGCTCGGAAAAGAAATCACAACCAATGGCAATTTTTTGCAATTAACTGATGGCGAACCGGTTGGATTGGATTTAAGCCTGAGTGGGGACGCCGCTACGGTAGTTGCGACCGTTTATGATAGCACCGGCGGATTTGTTAACTCATTTGATAGTCAGAATTTAGTCGCCGGCCAGCATACGCTGTTCTGGGATGGCACGGATAACGACGGCAACCCGGCGGTTGATGGAAGCTATACCTTCGAAATTCTGGCTGCTGATGCCGACGGTAATGACATTCAAGCCAAAACATTTTTCACCGGTACCGTAGACAAAGTGACTTTTGAAAATAACACCCCCTTTCTGATCTCAGGGGACCAAAAAATTGCCGTCAGCGATGTGATCAAAGTGGCAACACCCCAGAATGGAGAAGAAGGTACGCAATTGGAAGAACAAAATTACACTTTAACTAATGGAGGAAAATAGAAATGATCAGTTCATTGTTTGCCGGCATATCCGGATTAAGTGCGAATTCCACTGCCATGACGGTTATCGGAGACAATATTGCCAATGTGAACACCACGGCATTTAAATCCGACAAATTTTCGTTTGCCAATGTTTTAAGCCAATCTATGGGAACATCCACAACTGATGGTATCGGAAGAGGCGTCCAATTTAACGGGGTCTCACCTTCATGGAGCCAGGGCTCCATCGAGAACAGCTCAAACGCGACGGATATGGCGATCAACGGAAAAGGGTTCTTCATGGTTGAGGATAACTCCGGTTCGGCCTTTTATACCCGGGCCGGAGAATTTACCTTCGACAGAGAGGGATACCTCGTAAACCCGGATGGATTATATGTGCAAGGCTATGGGGTTTCATCGGTAGCTGCCGACGGCACTATCACCCTGGGCTCTATCGAAAATATAAATGTCCCCGCCGAAAGTACGGCGCCGCCTCAAGCCACAACCAGCTTTAAGCTGGATATAAACCTCGATGCCGGAGCGGCTGTGAATGACACCTTTGCCAGCACTCAAACAGTATACGATTCCTTGGGCAATGCCATACCGTTAACCTTGACCTTCACCAAGACCGCTGCCAACGAGTGGACGGCCGATGTTTCCGTTCCGACCGGAACAGTTACCACACTGCCTGGGGATATCAACATCAGCAATGCCACTCTTTCTTTTGACGGCAACGGAAATTTAACCACCGGCACCGATCCCAGCATCACGCTCACCAATTTGGTTAGTGGCGCTGCTGATATTAGCGGAGGTAACGCGATCAACTGGGATCTATTTGATTCCGCTGGAGCTACTAACGGTGACCTTACCCAGTATGCCGCTGCTTCCACATACAATTTCAACATCCAAGATGGTTATGCTGCCGGTAACCTTCGAGGGGTGTCCGTGGATGAGAGTGGGTACGTTTTCGGTGCGTACTCCAATGGACAACTTACCCCGCTGTATCAAGTCGTGCTGGCAGATTTTCCCAGCTATTACGGTTTAAGTAAGCTGGGCCACAACCTTTATGCGGAATCTCCTGCTTCGGGTCAAGCTATGCCGGGAGTCGCGCTAAGCGGCAGTTTGGGCAGCATCAGCCCCAGTGCCATAGAAATGTCCAATGTCGATCTGGCCCAGGAGTTTGTTAAAATGATCACAACCCAGCGCGCGTTTCAAGCAAATTCCCGGGTAATCACCACCAGTGATGAAGTTTTACAGGAATTGATTAATTTGAAACGATAATGACAGCTGCGGTTGCATCGGATTAAAACTCACCTAAATCCGATCAGATCGATTACATCCGGTCATGTGAAATATTATTTGAGACCGGCTGCATACGAGGATGAACACCAGCACGATTCGGTTAGTCCAAGCAGGATCGGCGGGCAAGGTTCATCCTCCTCTGGTGGCATACGATCGTCAAAGACTTGACTCGCAACTGCCAAAGTTGACACCGATTCCCGGGCTCGATTTGAATTTCGTCTTGCCCGAAAATCTATCCGGTGCCGGCATTGATAGCACCTTGATCCCCCCCCCCAGTTCTTTCGTTATATTTCACAGAGGTCAGTTCTGCAAACGGATGCATGCCACCAGAATATCAGAAGCAAGATTGTTCCAGTCCATGGCACAATACTTGCTATTAAAGATATCAAAAAAATCAACAACCGCAATTCCGAGAGATTTTTCACCGATGGTTACGGGGAGTGACTGCGCCGAACGCCATTGTTTTCCGGGTTAACGGTACAACAACCGACGGGTAAAAATCGTTCTGATAACGGAGGGTGAGGAGAAAAATGTCAAATAAGATACTCATGATACTCATTGGTGTTGTGATGGTTTTTATGCTTGGTTTGGGTGGCGGCCTTTTTATGATGTGGAATAAACTGTCTGCAATGGAAACCCAGACCCAGGGCTCAACCGAGGATGGTGAGCAACCCGATCAGGATATTTCGGTTCCCGTCGAAGATCTGTTGGGCCCGATTTTCCCACTGGATACCTTCATTGTGAACCTGGCTGATAAGGGCGGCAAACGGTACTTGAGAATTACCATTGATTTGGAATTGGACAGCAAGGACCTGGAGAGTGAAGTCACAAAACGGCTGCCCCAGGTGAGAGACAGTATTTTAACGATTTTGCCCACCAAGCGCTTTGAAGATATCAGCTCTGCGAAAGGTAAAACCGCGTTGAGAGATCAAATGCTGGAAAGAATCAACGGTATGTTAGCCCGGGGCCAAATAACCAACATCTATTTTAAAGAATTTGTGATCCAATAAAGGCAGCCTGTATGTCCGATCAGATCCTATCTCAAGAAGAAATTGATGCGCTGTTGTCGGCGATGGATAGCGGTGAGGTCGATCTTGAGGAAGAGGCCAAACCGGAAACGGAAGCTGTTGCCTATAATCTTACATCCCGCAATATAATGTTGCGAGATCAATTTTATGCTCTGGAAGAAGTCTATGACAAGTTGGCCACCTTATTAAACACTACTCTTTCAGCATCACTCCAGCGATCTATCGAAGCGCAATTTGTTTCCACCGAAATGGTAAAATATTCCGAATGTATCGGGACTTTTTCAAACCCAACAAATTTTACAATTTTTTCTATGGATCCTCTCATCGGTTCGGCGATGCTGGCCATCGAACCGACATTGGTATATTCGCTGATTGATTGCATGTTCGGCGGCGATGGCAAACCCACTCTGCGGGTGCGGGAATTTACCCTCATTGAGCAGCGCATGATGCAAAAATTTGCCCGGGAGGTTTTGAATAGCCTGCAAAAGGCCTGGATGATAATTAATCCCATAAATGTTTTAATAAAGAAAGCCGAGATCAAACCCGAGTTTGTTCACCTGGCTTTACCGAATGATTTAATGGTGGTCATCGTCTTTGCCCTTAAAGGAGATAAATTTTCGGGAAACCTTCACATATGCATTCCATACCTGATGCTGGAACCCATAAAGGACAAACTTTCATCAAAATATGTGCGTAGTGAAGATCAGGAGCATACCTGGTGTGAGCAGCTTAAGAAATTATTACAGGATATGTCGGTGACCCTCATTGCGGAGTTGGGATTAACCACGCGCAGTGTGAGGGATTTGTTGGATCTTCGCATCGATGATGTTCTGCAGCTTAACTCGGGTCCGGAAGATTTAATTACAGTGACCGCCGGTAATGTTCCAAAATTTCTCGGTTTCCCCGGGATCATTAAAGGAAACCGCGCTGTTGAAATCGCAACACTGCTTCAGAAAAATGGAGGCGAAGGATAGTTATGGCAGCAACCGATGGAAATACTGAACAACAGGATTTTCGGAATACCGACCTTAAGGAAAGCGATCATGCATCCTCCGCAGGTGGTCCACAAAAGCTTGGAGAAGCCTCAGCCGGCGGCAACTCTGCGGCTACTGGTTCGTCCGTGAATATGGAATTCCTGTTGGATATTTCTCTGGATTTAACCGTGGAACTGGGACGAACCAAAATGTTGATTAATGATATGCTCAAACTTGGGCAGGGTTCCGTAATCGAACTGTCCAAGTTTGCCGGTGAGAGCCTGGATATCCTGGCGAACCAAAAACCGATTGCCAGAGGAGAAGTCGTGGTCGTCAACGATAAATATGGTGTCCGTCTGACGGAAGTAATCAGCCCAATGGAACGTATTGAGAGGTTAAAATGATTACGGCACCGAATATCCTATCAAACGCTTTGCAGATGTTGACGGCATTGGGCGTCGTATTGGGGGGATTACTTATTGTTTTTTATTTCATGAAACGGTTTTTAAAGAGAGATGTCGGCGGCTCCAAAGAACAGTTGATAAAAGTTATAGCCAGTCAGTATGTCGGAATAAAAAAAAATATCTCCCTAGTAGAGATTCCCGGGTCTATCCTGGTGGTAGGTGTCTCAAATGACAACATCTCTTTGCTGACAAAAATTGAAGATAAAGGTATATTGGACGTCCTTCGCCAGGAGAATTCGCGGATTGCACCATCTTTTTCAGATCATTTGCAGCGTCTGACCGGCAGATTCAAACAGGCTAAGAACAGCGAGTGAAAACAGATATTACTGTTAAGGGCTCACTCAAAAATAAGTTCACATTTTGGACGCCGATCCATCCCGTCCGGCTGCGTTGCGGAAGCTCGAAATATGCTTGATATTCCTGTGCTTCCGCGTCTTGCCGGCCGGGCGCCTCAACTTCCAAAATTATGAATTTATTTCTTCGAGAACCCTTGCAGCACATTTTTTGAGGGCGGGATTTGTTCATCCAGAATTTAATGAAGCTTATTGAGCGGTTTTTGTCTGATCAAAAAAGAGACTGCCCGAACATCATCCAGGCGTGTGCATCAGTCAGACGTCTGAAGCTTTGGCACCTGGCGACCTTGCTCGGTGTTGGGTTGATTCTTTTACCGCCAAAAATCAGCTGGGGTGCTGATCCCAATATCGCAGCTCCTTTCTTTACCATCGGACTGGATAATGCCGAACAATCAATGGCTCCGACCGTTACGCTGCAGATTTTCCTGTTAATGACGGTACTATCCATCGCGCCAGCCATACTGATAATGGTTACATCCTTTACTCGTATCGTTATTGTTCTATCCTTGCTGCGCCGGGCATTGGGTACCATGCAGATGCCTCCCAATCAGGTCATGATCGGGCTGGCTTTGTTTTTGACATTTTTTATCATGACACCGGTCTGGCAGGAAATTAACCAAAGTGCTTTGCAGCCATACCTGGACAAAAAAATCAGCAATCAACAGGCATTTCAAAACGCGGCGTCGCCTCTAAGAGACTTCATGTTTAAGCAAACCAGGGAAAAAGACCTGGGGTTGTTCGTCAATATCGCCAAATTGGAAAAGCCGAAAAATGTCGCCGACATACCTATCTCCGTTCTGATTCCTTCTTTTATAATTAGTGAGGTGAAAACGGCCTTTCAGATCGGTCTGTTGTTGTATGTGCCATTTTTAATCATTGACATGGTGGTGGCCAGCGTTCTGCTTTCAATGGGGATGATGATGCTACCGCCTATAATGGTTTCACTGCCTTTCAAACTGATGTTGTTCGTACTGGCAGACGGGTGGTATTTGCTGGTAGGGTCCCTGGTAAAAGGATTTGGCTGAGAAAAAACGAAGTTGCGGGTTACGGCTTGCGAGTTGCGGGTTGCGGGTGACGCTGAACCCGGCACCGCTATAATAAAAGTTGAGCAATTATGACACCTGAATTTATAACAGGATTTTTTTTTGATGCCATCAAGACGGCCATTGCTCTGGCGGCCCCGATGCTGCTGGCCGGCCTGGGTGTTGGGTTGCTGGTGAGCATTTTTCAGGCGGCCACATCCATTAATGAGATGACTTTGACATTTATTCCAAAAATGCTTGCCGTGGCGATGGCCCTGATTTTTTTCTTTCCTTGGATGATGCAGACTATGGTCGTTTTTACTCAGGATCTGTTCGAAAACTTAGTGTTTTATGTTCGCTGATACCTATGGTTTCCCTGAATATCTCATTGCCGCAGCTTCAACTGCTTTTTTTAGTTTTTCTAAGGGTGGGTGCCATTTTGATGAGTATCCCAATTTTTGATAGCAGGGGTATCCCGTTTTTATTTAAAATTGCCCTGGCATTTGCGACCGCCATCGCCTTGTTTCCGCTATTGAAACTCGATGTAGTTCCGGTGACGAGTGATTTGTTCACATTGGGCATCAGTGCGGCGGGAGAAATTTTTCTCGGATTGGCAATCGGTTTTTCCGTGAAATTAATTTTTGCCGGAATTCAGCTGGCCGGGCAACTGGCAGGTTACCAAATGGGGTTGGCGATTGCAAATGTTATGGATCCGGCGACCAGCGAGCAGGTTCCTCTGCTGGCACAATTTAATAATTTGATCGGCCTGTTGGTGTTCCTTTCCATCAATGCACATTACTGGTTTATAAAAGCCCTCACGGAAAGTTTCCGTTTGGTGCCGCCATTGACTGTCAATTTCGGCAACTCACTTATGGAGCAATTTACCCGGCTGTCCGGAAATATGTTCGTTATCGCGCTTCAGGTGGGAGCTCCGGTAATTGCGGCCATGCTGCTTACCAGCGTTGCTTTTGGGTTGGTTGCGCGAACGGTTCCTCAGATGAATGTGTTTATTGTGGCGATGCCATTAAAAATCGGCGTTGGACTTCTCTTTATCGGATTTGGTTTACCATATTTTTCAGCATTTCTCAAAAACATATTCAGTGATCTGGGCCAAAATATCATTCTGATGCTAAAAGCGATGTCCTAAAAATCCTCGAAAGGTCCAATGATGCCTGAAAATACCGGTCAGGAAAGAACTGAGCAAGCTACTCCCAAAAGAAAGCAGGAGGCCAGAAAAAAGGGTCAGGTCGCCCAAAGCAAAGAAATATCTTCTGTGATGATTTTAATGGTTGCCACGGCATTTTTCTATTTTGCAGGTTCATGGATGTTCTGGAGTCTTTCGGAATTTGTTACCGGCGTCTATAAAAATATCGATACCTTGCGCTTCACCGATGTCGCCGGTGCCAGTGCGTTCTCAGTGGAAATTCTTTACAAATTGTTGTCGGTGCTGCTTCCTTTTCTCATCCCGATTACAATTGCGGGATTCGTTGCAAATATTTTTCAGGTGGGCTTTCAAATTAATTCCGAAGCAGTGGCCCCGAAATTTTCCAAACTCAATCCGGTTTCGGGGATGAAACGTTTCGTATCTATCAAAGCTCTGGTGGAACTCGGCAAGTCCATCATGAAAATTATTTTTATCGGAAGCATTGTCTATCTGCTTGTAAAAAACGATATGCAGGCATTTCCGGCCCTTATTCATCAAGAGGTGTGGCAGATACTGATTTTTATAGCCCGTGCATCACTGAAAATTTGCCTTTTTGTCTGCTTGGCCATGCTGGTTTTGGCCGTGCTGGATTATATTTATCAGCGCTGGCAACACGAAAAGGACCTGAAAATGACCAAACAGGAAATTAAGGATGAACAAAGACAAGCCTATGGTGACCCAAAAGTCAAGGCGAGAATCCGTGGCGTTCAAATGGAAATGGCCAGGCGCCGGATGATGGAAGCGGTGCCCGAGGCTGATGTGGTGATTACAAACCCGACCCATCTGGCCATTGCTCTAAAATTCGATGCGCAGGAAATGATGGCACCCCGTGTTCTGGCTAAGGGCGCCGGATTTGTCGCACAGCGTATCAGGGAAATCGCCGAAGAAAATAAAATTCCCATGGTTGAAGATAAACCTCTGGCCCGGGGTTTGCATAAAATGGTTGAGATCGGTGACTATATACCGGCTGAGCTCTACCGGGCCGTAGCTGAAGTGCTGGCATATGTATACCGTCTTAAGGGGATCTACGGCCGAACATAATATTTGTTTTATACCAATTGGGTGATAAGAATATCGTCGTACAGTAGACAGGAATATAACACCGTCAAGAAACCGGTCACGCCGGTGATTTAAATATTATGGCAATCGCAGAACAAACCGACAATTTCGAGCTGATCCCGGGTATTTCAAAAAACAGCGATATGGTCACGGCCGTGGCCGTGGTGGCCATTCTGATATTTATGGTGATACCGCTGCCGGCGATGTTGCTGGATCTTCTGATCTCCTTTAATATCACCTTTGCGCTTATCATCCTTCTGGCCTCCATGTACACGGTAAGTCCACTGGAGCTGTCTTCATTTCCATCCATCCTGCTGCTAATAACTCTGTTTCGACTGTCACTCAATGTAGCTTCGACGCGCATCATTTTGATCCACGGTGGTGAAGGTGCCCTGGCGGCCGGCAAAGTGATCAATGCTTTCGGAAGCTTTGTGGTGGGTGGCAATTACCTGGTGGGAATCATAGTTTTTATTATTTTGGTGGTCATTAATTTCATGGTGATTACCAAGGGTGCAGGAAGAATTGCCGAAGTTGCCGCCAGGTTCACACTGGATGCCATGCCCGGCAAGCAGATGAGCATCGATGCCGATTTGAACGCCGGTCTAATCAACGAGCAGGAAGCCCGCGAACGCCGGGAAGAGATAGCGCACGAAGCCGAGTACTACGGTGCCATGGACGGTGCCAATAAATTTGTTCGCGGGGATGCCATTGCCGGGATCATTATTACCCTGGCCAATATATTCGGAGGACTGGCCATCGGTGTTTTTCAGAATAAGATGTCATTTGCCAGTGCCGCTCAAACCTACACACTGCTGACTATCGGCGACGGTTTAGTCACCCAGATTCCGGCGCTGATCATTTCGACTTCTGCCGGCATTATTGTCAGTCGGGCGGGGGCCAAGTCAAATCTGGGAGCGGAAATTACCGCTCAAATTCTTTATCAGCCGCGCGCGCTTGGCATTACGGCTTTTGTGCTTCTGGGATTCGGCATAATTCCCGGGCTGCCCTTGATCCCATTCTGGGTTTTAGCCGCTTTGAGCGGAGGACTAACCTTGCTGGTTCATCGCGCAACCCAGGAACGCAAGAGCACAGAAGTGGAGGCACGGGCGAGGGAAGAACAAGTCGTTCCTACTGAACACCTGGAATCCTTGCCTCTGCTGGATACTCTATCAATTGAAGTGGGCTATGGTCTAATACCGCTGGTGGATGCCGATCAGGACGGTGAACTTCTCGAGCGCATTAAGTCCATCCGACGCCAGGTTGCTAACGAAATGGGCATAATTGTTCCGCCGGTTCATATTCAGGATAACATGCGATTGAAACCCGGAGAATATTCGATTCTGCTCAAAGGCAATGAAATTGCCCGCGCGGAATTAATGACAAACTACTACCTGGCAATGAATCCGGGGACCGTTGAAGAAGGAATCGACGGCATTTCAACCAAAGAACCGACATACGGACTGCCCGCAATTTGGATTAAGGAAAATGCCAAAGAAAGCGCACTGGCAAAAGGGTATACGGTTGTTGACCTGGCCACTATTATGACAACCCATTTATCTGAGATCGTCAAACGCCACGGGCCCGAATTTCTCGGCCGACAAGAAGTTCAGCTGCTATTGGATAATCTCAAAGAATCTCATCCCAAAGTCGTGGAAGAATTAGTTCCCAATCTCCTGCCACTAGGAGGGATTGTAAAAATTCTGCAAAATCTTTTAAAAGAACAGGTCCCCATTCGAGATTTATTGACCATCCTGGAGATTATCGCCGACTGGGCTGTGGCGACCAAGGACTTAGATCTCTTGACTGAGTATGTACGGCATGGCATGGCCAGAACGATAACAAAACTGCATCAAACACCTGACGGCTTCATGCCGGTGATCACTCTTGGTCACAGTATCGAGACGGCTATCGCTGCTGCGGTCCAGCAGACAGATCGAGGTAATCTATTTGTCCTCGATCCGAATATCGCTCAAAAAGTCATAAACAACCTGACACAAACACTTGAAAAGAACTCATCATTAAACTATCAGCCGGTGATTGTATGTTCCGCTCAAATTAGATTCCATTTCAAAAAGCTTGTTGACCAGTTTATACCGAATATATCCGTTCTGTCATATGACGAAATACTAAGTAATGTTGAAATTCAATCATTAGGCACACTGGAGCTTTCCAATGCAGATTAAACGATTTGAGGCTAAAAATATGACAACGGCGTTGCGCTTGATCAAAAATGAGCTCGGTTCGGATGCCGTGATTTTATCCGCAAGAAGTCTGAGGAAGGGCAAGGGCTTTTTCGGATCGATGAAATATGCCGGAGTCGAGGTTACAGCTGCCAGTGATAACCCGCGGTTACCCATGGGAAACCGCAATTCCTCGGTTCGAAAAAGTAGCGATCCAAATTGGGGAAGATCACGATTGAAAGATGCTTACCGGGTTGAAAAAAAAGAAGTTTTTCGGCCGACAGGTTACACCGGACAAATCCCTGCCGATCGGCAAAAATACCATGCCGAAAGAACGAGCAACTCCGGAGTAAACCACAAAGCGCTTTCATCCTTATACCAACTTATATTAGCCCAGGATGTCGATCGGAGTATCGCCTCCGAATTTATGGCGAAGATCAAACGCTTTCCAGCCATACTAAGACAAATTGACGGGCAAGATTTTAAGTCTTATTGCACTTCTATCCTGGAGGAAATGGGAGTGGTGGTAGATAAAGATGTTTTTGCGGCTGGAAACCAACGGATTGCGGCATTTATGGGCTGCAGCGGCGTGGGTAAAACAACAACGGTTGCCAAATTGGCAGCAGTGCAGTCAAGACGGCACAAAAAGCGAGTTGCCTTAATCACCCTCGATAATTACGGCATTGCAGCGATAAAGCATCTTAAGACTTACGCTCAAATAATTGGAATTCCGCTGGAAACCCCCGTCAATATAGGCGAGCTGAAGCGTAGCATTAAGAAACATAAAGAAAAAGAGTTGATTATCATCGACACGCCCGGAATAAATCCGCATAATCAAAAGTTGATCCAGGACCTTAAGGGTTATTTCGCAAAGCTAGCCGGCCTGCAAACCCATCTTGTGTTAAGTGCGACGACAAAAGAAAAAGATCTCATTGCTACAACCGAAGCGTTTAAAGAAATGAATATTCATCGATTGCTGTTTACCAAAATTGATGAGAGCTGCACTTATGGAAACATCGTAAATCTGCTGATACGGACAAATATTCCACTTTCCTTTTTATGTGGCGGCCGAAAGGTGCCGGATGATATCGAAGTTGGGTCCACCGAAAAATTGGTAGAGTTACTTTTTAAATCACAAAGCGGCAATAGCCGGCACGCGGTAATTTCTGATCATACACCTGACTCTCAAGCGGTCAATTTTGATGAGCTGCCAGCGGTCAGGACATACTCGGTTGCCAACTAAAATTTCGACGTGAATCATTATAACTCAAAGACGGCAAAGAAAAGTATATCAAGTTTTCGCTAACTGGTTCAATAATGAGGAGAGCACCCCATAATGAGCATGAAAGATCCCTCGAATAGGGTAATCAGCTTAACCCGCAAACGTGAAGAGAGAGACGGTTCATCACCGCAGAGCACCCGACAATTGCGAGGTGCTAATGCGCGTGTCATAGCTATTACCAGCGGGAAAGGCGGTGTCGGCAAAACCAGCATTGTCGGTAATCTCGGCTATGTGTTTGCGAAATCAGGCAAGAAAGTGCTTATTTTGGATGCGGACTTGGGTTTGGGGAACCTGGATGTCTTGCTGGGACTGGCCCCTAAATACAACTTATCGCACGTCATCCTGGGAGAAAGAACAATTGATGAAATTCTCGTCGAAGGTCCGGGGAAAATGAAAATATTACCGGCATCCTCCGGTATTCAGGAGCTAACCAATCTGAACAAAGATCAAAAGATCCAGATCCTCAGGCAACTGGATCTTTTGGTCGACAGTGTTGATGTTTTATTTATTGATACAGCTGCAGGAATCTCCTCTAACGTGATGGATTTTAATGCAACCGCCCAGGAAGTCGTGGTAGTCGTTTCTCCTGAACCCACATCCATTACCGATGCCTATGCCCTTATGAAGGTGTTGTCACTAAAATATTCCGGAAAATCCTGTAAATTGATCGTAAACATGGTACGGCGGCCCGAAGAAGGGCGTGAAGTTTTTAGGCAATTACAAATAGTCACAGACAGATTTTTGGATATCACCATCGAATACCTGGGATACGTTCTATTGGATGGGAAGGTTACCAAAGGAGTAAAAACCCAAAAAATTGTGAGCGAATTCTATCCGGATACACCGGCCAGCAGATGTTTTTCAGATATAGGCAGAAAGATCTCCAGTATGTCACCATTGAATCTCCCTAAAAGGTGGTAGTAATTTATTCTGGCGGCATTTAGTTTAAAATAGTTTTTTCTGACTTTTATATTCAATGATCGGAGAGCTAAAATTCTATGGCACCGGCACAAATAACCGCAAAAAATTACAGCAAAAAAGACGACTCTTATCGGGATCAATTGATCAGCGAATATCTTCCATATGTCAAGCGCATTGTCCATCGCATTGCCGTCCATCTGCCTTCAACGATAGATATCGAAGATCTAATGAATGTCGGCGTTATTGGACTGATTCAGGCCGTAGACCGATATGATCCGAAAAGAGACAACAAGTTTATGACCTATGCGGTATTTAGAATTAGAGGTGCCGTCTTGAGCGAACTTAGGTCAAGGGACTTCCTGTCTCGGGCCAATCGTCGA